>JAFLUA010000002.1 GCA_022508985.1 Muribaculaceae bacterium | reverse complement strand
TCCACCTCTTCCCATTCCGAACAGAGAAGTTAAACCTTGCCGCGCCGATGATACTGCGAAAGTGGGAAAGTAGGTAACCGCCCCCTGTAGCCCTCGAAGACATCTGTCTCCGAGGGCTCTTTTTGTGTGTATTTTTATCGTATGATTTCCCGCACAGTATTTGCAGATTTGACGATTTCATCCTCCCGATAGCTATTTCGATTGCTATTTTAGCGATATCGCGCACTTTTTTCTTAATAGGTTTGAAGTTATGGCAAAAAAAGCGTATCTTTGTGCGCTTTTACCAAGAAATAATAAAACCTCTAAATATACAATGGCAACCTTAGAAAAAATCAGAAGCAAGTCGGTGCTATTATTCGTAATAATCATTGTGGCACTGCTTGCGTTCATTTTGGGCGACTTCTTGACATCGGGTCGTACCTATTTCGGACATCCCACCACAGTGGCAAAAGCTGGTGGCGTAACTGTAGAGTATCAAGACTATCAGAAACGTATCACAGAACTTGGCGAGCAACTGCGTAATCAGGGCCGAGACTATAGCAGCGATGTCATAACACAAAATGCAATCCAGTCGCTTCTTGTAGAGCAACTACTTAAAAAAGAATATAGCGATCTCGGAATCCGTGTTACAGATGCCGAACTGGCTAAAGGAATGGCAGGAGATACCCCCCACCCGGCTGTGGCACAAACGATAGGCTATCTTGCACAGCAACTTCAATTGCCTGAAATGTCGGGCCGCGCAGTGTACGATGCAATGAAAAACCCTGCAAAGTATGGCTTGACCCCCGAAATAGCCGATCAGGTTCGCGAAATCTGGAACGCTCAACAGAAAGATTTGGAGGAAGCTCTTCTCAATCAGAAGTTTATGAGCCTCGTTATGGGTCTCTTTACTTATAATAAGCTTGATGCCCAAAGTTTTTATGACGACAATGCAACAACAAAACACGTGGCATACGTAAACAAAGATGTTGCAACTGTTTCAGACGACGAAATCGAATTTAGCGAAGCAGACGTAAAAGCCCTTTGGGAGTCGCAAAAGCAGATGTATCGCATAGATGAAGAAACTCGCGAAGTCAATTACATCTATGTAACAATCGAGCCCTCACAGGCCGATCGCATTGCAGGCCAACAAATAGTAGAAGAAGCTATCGCCGGTCTTAATGAGCAACCGGGAGTTGAAGCCGTTGCATCAAACACCAGCTTTGTAGTAAACACTATTAATCGTCCTCTTTCGGTTATTACCGAGAATCGTCTTCGCTCTTTTGTTGAAGAAAGCGAAGTTGGTGAGGCTAAAATCATAGAACGCAACAACGACAATTACCGCATTGGTAAACTGCTTGACGTGAAAATGGGTATCGACTCAATCAATGTGTCGATGCTGAGTGCAGTCGAAGGCGTAAGCCTTGATAGCCTTGTAACAATACTTCAAGGTGGTGACTTGTTTGCTTCCCATAGCGACGGCGTTACAATCAACGCACAGGATAGCGTCTGGACATCACTTGAAGGTGTTGGTGTTAGTGAAAGCATCAAAGAAGCGTTGACCAATGCAGCAATCGGTCGACCGTTTGTGTTCACCGACTCAATACAAGGGCAGGCGATAAGCGCTATTTATAAGGTTAACAAGCGCCACAATCCCGTTAAATACTACGATATTGCAATGATTGAGTATACCGTAGACCCCTCGCAGGAAACCCTTTCACAACTTGCGTCGGATTTGCGTACGTTTGTAAGCAATAACTCATCAGCAAAAGAGTTTACCGAAAACGCAACAGATGCCGGTTACTCGATTCTCACCGACCAGGTGAGCGTTTCGTCGCCCGGTATCGGCAACGCCCGCGACAGCCGCCGTTTCGTAAAATGGGCTATGGATGCAAAGAAAGGTCAAGTATCACCGATGATGCAAGACGACAAGCAGAGCTACCTCATCGCTGTTGCTGTTGTTGATGTATATAAGAATTATCTGCCCTATACAAGCGCAGCTATAAACACCATGCTAACCTCTCAGGCACGTAGCTTGAAGAAAGCCGATAAACTTTTGGCCGACTATGCAGGCAAGGCTGAAAGCCTTGATGGTTATGCCGAAGTTATGGGTGTAGAGGTTGCAGAAGGCAATGTTAATATAACAACACCGGCACTTCTCACCGTAGGTGTGAACGAAAGTGAGTTGCAAGGTGCTATTGCCGCCGCAGAGCCCAACAAACTCGTAGGACCGTTGAAAGGTACTCGCGGTGTTATGGTATTTGAGGTTCGTGACGTGAACACCGATAACCGTCCGTTCAACGAAGAAGAATACGGCAATCGTTTCACACAGACATTCGGTTTAGGTCGTCGTCCAACCCCGCTGCCATTGCTATTAGGCAAGAACAAAGTTGACAACCGTTCGCTCAATTTCGTAGCTTCGGTAGGAGAATAAGTTAGACAATGTAATATAGAAACGAGGCGTGCCGCTATGGTGCGCCCCGTTTTTTTGTAGTATGACAGGTAGTGAGATTGGTATCCGGAATCTCTATGTCGTGGTTGTCATTGAAAGACAACGCTATAATCGGCCGCTTTATAATACATCAGGTAGATTAAGCATTTATGGTTGTAGGTAGAATAATTGAGCGGAGCAGTAAATCTAAAACGAAGGCTGAGATATATTTAATAGTTCAAAGGAATATCTATACAAAGAGGGCGCCTCAGATACTTAGAGACGCCCTCTTCGGTTAAAGCCTTCAGTTAAGTTATTCAGAGAAGTCGATGAGTTCAACTTCGAATATAAGCATTTCATTAGGCGCGATGCCAGCTGCGGGTTGCCCTTTGGCGCCATAAGCAAGTTTGCCGGGGAGGTAGAGAGTAGCTTTTCCGCCCTTTGCGAGGAGAGTAAGACCTTCGCGGAAACCGGGAACGACGCCTTGCAGGTTGAATTTGGCCGGGCCACGTTCAACAGAGGTGTCGAACACTTCCCCGTTGATGTGTTTTCCTGTATAGTGAACAGTTACAGTAGCATTTTCCGATGGAGTTTCGCCTTCACCGGGTGTTTCGATGAGGTACCCGAGGCCGCTTTCCGATACCTTAACATTGTCGTTTTCAGCGCGAACTTCAGCCAGGAATTGCTCGGCGATTTTTTCGTTTTCTATGGCTTCGGGGGTGTTGGCATCTTTTTCTTCTTGAATCTTGGCCGCTTCTTCACGTGTTTTAGAATATAGACGTTGGAATTCAGAAGAAGTAGTTTGCATCTGGTCAAACTCCAATCCATCAGCTAAGAAAGTATTTTTATACGCATTGAGGACAGCTTTTTTATCCATTTCAAAGCCGCCTTCTTCCATTTGCTGAATTTCTCCGAGCATCTGGAGGGCAACTTGCATACCCATTCGAGTTTCATTGGAGGCATTAGCAGCAAATACAATCTGCATACCTTTAATGAAGTCGGTCTTGCTGTCGAGCGCATTGTCTTCGAAGCGTGATAATTCATCAAAGAGCACAGTGGCAACATACTTGCCGTAAGCAGTAGATAGAGAGTCGGCAGACGTTTCGCATTTGTCGCCGCCACAATTGCCGCAAGAAGTAGCAGCAATAGCGAAGAGGGCGCAAGCGCCCATGATTAGTTTTTTCATAATGCTATTTTATTTCTAATAATTGAATTTCAAATTGTAGAGCGCAATCCGGCGGAATAATACCAGGGATACCTTCTTTTCCATATGCCAAATCAGAGGGAATGGTAACGCGATACTGTCCACCACATTTCATCATCGTCAGCGCCTCGGCCATTCCGGCGGTGAGCTCTGTTACAGGTGCAGAGAGAGGTTCGTCAGCGTCGCCAATTCTGTCGAATAAAGAACCATCGGGGAGGAACCCCGAATATTTTATCGCAACAGTATCGGAAAGCAAGGGGTTGCGTCCAATCCCTTCGCTAATAATCTCGAAGACGAGACCATCGGGCAAGGTTGTAGTGTTGCTATGAGTCGTTGCATCTGAGAGTAGTTTTTGCGACATATTGGCAATATTCAGTGCCATTTTGTTTTCAATAACGGCATTTGCCCTGCGATGTTCTTCCAAGTTATATGGTTTGGCAAGCTCTTCCAAAACCAATTTTTTGACAACGGCGGTGTCGCAATCTATGCCCGAACGAATAAAAGTAGCGATAGCATCGTCGACCGCTAATTTCAAGTTTGAGGCAACGAAAACCGCCACAATGGCGTTGTCGTTATTATCCGAGTCGGCAAAAACATTAGGCGACAGCGAAGACATAGCTGCCACAAGAGCAATAATAGCACAAAAGGTGCGTTTTATCATTTTCCTACAACTTCGAGGAGTTCAACATCGAAAATAAGGGTTTGGTTGGGTCCAATCACCCCGCCGGCGCCTTGCGGCCCGTATGCCAAGTTGGAAGGGATGTAAAGGCGCCATTTGGCTCCTGCCTTCATCAGCTGTAGCCCTTCGACCCACCCTGAAATAACTTGAGTGACACCAAAGGTAGCGGGTTCACCGCGGTCGACACTGGAGTCGAAAATAGTACCGTCGATAAGTTTACCGGTATAATGGACAACAACGGTGTCTTGTGGCGTAGGCTGTGCCCCCGATCCTTCTGTAAGGACTTCGTATTGCAAGCCGGAAGGAGTGGTCGTAACTTCCGGGCGCTTTGCATTAGCTTCGAGGAAGTCTTTTCCGGCTTTTTCATTGAGTTTAGCCATGGCAGTTGCCTCTTCTTGCTGCTTAGCCTGCAGAGCAGTAAAGAATTCGTTAATAACAGTCTTTGCCTCGTCGAAAGACATCTTAGGCTTTTCGCCTCGATAAACAGCGGCGACGCCGTCGGCAAAGTCTTGTACATTTATATTTTCAATGCCTGAGCCTTTGAAATTGTGGCCCATGCTAAGACCGAGAGCATAGCTCAGGCGGTCGAAATCTGTATTATTCATATTCGTGAACTGAAATAATTATTAGCAAAGTTAGCCATTTTCAGCAAACCCGCCAAAGTATTAACAAATTATAAGAAAGGAAAGCGATGTGTATAAATATAATCGGTGATAAGAGTTTGTATAATCGACTAAATGAGTTAAATTTGCAGGTAATTAAGAACTGCAAAATGAGTAAGATAAAACAGCTGATAAAGGCATTACGGAGGCTACTAAAATTGATGTTGCCAATATTGGCAACGCATAGAGGATTGTGGCTCGTTAGTTTTGTCTTGTCGATGTTGAGTGTTGCAGATGTTACTTTATCGCCAATGTTTGAGATGCCCCAAAGATTGCGCTATATAGTGATGATTAGCCTTGGAGCTTTCAAGGCGAGCCTCATAACAGTGGCTATGGGTCTTTTACTACGCAGGAAAGCATTCATTAAAAGTATCGCGTGGGCCGGATTTGTATTGTATGCACTCGTTTCGATTGTAAACGCGCTGTCGTATTGTTTTTACGGCTTTGGAGTATCGCGAAAGTTGATGGTGGTAATCAGCCAAACCAATCCGTCGGAAGCTGCTGAATTTTGTTCTGAAACGATTAAGAATCTACCGTCGCTCGCCTGTAATTATCTCATTTGGGTAGGGCTTGTAATGTCGCTGCTACTCTATTTCCTCCTCTCGAAGATGAAACGTCGTGCATATCTGCTGTTAACGAATGCAACCACAATCGTCGGAGCGGTGTTTTTTGTGGTGTGGTTGTTTGTTGGTAGCTATGGTCGCACATCAACGTTTATGACCCTGCGCATACCGAAGTACTCGTATGATGTGTATAAAATGAATAAGGAATTTAGCGATTTGGTGAATATGCGTCGTGAATTTCCTGATAGAGAGATGGTCACATCAATGCGGAGGGCGAATAATATAATAATAGTGATAGGCGAATCTGCTTCGCGAAACCATCATTCGATATATGGCTATCCGCTTAAAACAACGCCAAGATTAGATGAGTATAGAGATTCGTTGTTTGTATACAGCAATGCCCTCGGGTCGTCGACCTCAACGGCTTTTAATATGGAGCGCATACTGTCGTTTGAGGAAGATAATGTAGATGGCGGAGAATGGTATAAATATCCCCTTTTAATCGACCTCTTTTCAATTGCAGGGTATAAAACTTACTATCTTTCAAATCAATTTAAAACAGGTTTATTAGCTGATGCGTCCGGCGCTATCGCTCAATCGGCCGATGTTATAAATTATGCAGGGGTGGCAGCTGTTGAAGACTGGATGAATGTGAATTATGATGAGGTTGTCTTGCCACCATTTAGGGAGTATGTAGCAGACGATGCCGAGAATAAGTTGATAATAACTCATTTGTTAGGCTCGCATGTAAAATATACTAAGAGGTATCCGAGAGAATACAGTATATTTGGTGCCGAAGATGTGCTACGTATTAAGAAGGGTGACAAGTGGTTGACCAAAGCCAAAGCGCAAACGATAGCTGAGTATGACAATTCAATATTACATACCGATTTTATATTGGGTGAGATGCTGAAAGCAGTCTACACCTTGGCCGCTCCGACATTGTTTATATATTTTTCCGACCATGGAGAGTGTGTTTATGATGACAAAGATTTTGTAGGCCGCGATGAAAACTTTGTCGAAGTCCCGTTTATTATATATGCAAATAGTGCATATAGGCAGAATAATGCCGATATAGTAGAACAAATGGAAGCCGCGTTAGATTATCCGATATCGACGGCGAATATGATCTACGCGCTAATGAGCCTTAGCGGAACAGCTTATCAGCTGTATTACAATGAGAAGAAAGACTTCTTATCGCTGGGTTTTGCATGGCAAAAACGCTATGTCGACGGGCGTGCTTGGGCTATGGATAGCGAAAAGTAGGCGGGAGGGGACAATGCCCATAGAAGAGGGGGGTAAGCTCATATAATTTACAAATGCAAACATAGGGAGTGGTGTGCCAAAACATGGCGAGAACCTGCTCTGACTGAATGTTAATAACTTTTGGGGAGGAGCTGCAAAAAATATCTGTTTGTATTTGCAAATAGGGGGCGAAAAATTGTAACTTTACACTCGGAAAGTTATAGAATCATTCAAACGACAAATACTCCCCGTAACAAACTATGAGTCAAGATGTTTATCACATACCGGCTCTTTTGCCTCAGACCCTCGAAGCGCTTAACATCAATGGTGCCGGGATATATATTGATGCGACCCTTGGCGGTGGCGGTCATTCTCGAGCCATAGTAGAGCGATTAACAGAGGTCGGACATCTATATTCACTTGACCAAGATAATGATGCAATAAAGCGGGCATTTTCCGACAATCGCTTTACCGCCGTACATGGCAATTTCCGTTATTTGGAAAATTATACCGATTACTACGGCGTTACCGGTAGGGTTGATGGTATATTGGCCGACTTGGGCGTTTCATTTCATCATTTCGATGACGCTACTCGTGGATTTTCGTTTCGTGCCGACGGCCCTCTTGATATGCGAATGAATGCTTCATCGTCGAATACGGCAGCCGATATTGTGGCAACGTATAGCGAAGAGGCCTTGGCGAATTTGTTCAAGCTATATGGCGAACTTAAACAAGCTCGCCGACTGGCCTCGGCTATCGTTTCGGAGCGGGCAAAGAGCGAGATATCGACTACGGGGAAGCTTGTAGAGATAGCGAGTTGTTTTGTTAATCCTGCACGCGAAAAGAAAGAGTTGGCCCAGGTATTCCAAGCGTTGCGAATAGCTGTCAATGGCGAAATGGAAGCCTTGGAGCGTTTTTTAGCGCAGAGCGTAAACGTGCTAAAACCGGGCGGTCGCCTTGTGGTGATAACCTACCACTCGCTTGAAGACAGGATGGTGAAAAACTTTATGAGAAGTGGTCGGGTCGATGGCGAAATAGAAAAAGATTTATATGGGCGCACCTCGACGCCGATACGGCAGTGTGGTTCAAAGCCGATAGTTCCCGATGAAAATGAAATAGAGGCTAATCCGCGTAGTCGCAGCGCGAAATTGCGAGTTGCCGAAAAAATAGAAATAAAGTTATGAAGTGGTCGAATGTCTTAGGTAAGGTGGGTCGAACGGCACGTACCGTAATCCAGGGTGATGCGGTGTCGAGTAAGTTTTTTATGCGGCATTTCTTCCCCACAGCATTTGTCGTGTTGAGCTGCATCGCTATAATAGCACTTCGTTTCGAGTGTGCTACGAGTCAAAATACAGTAGACCGATTGGAGCAAGAGATAAACGTGATAAGCACCGAGAAACAGAAAGAGCGCTCACGCTATATGACACTTACGCGCGAATCGGCAATGATGCATTTGGTCGACTCGCTAAAGCTTGGTCTCACCATACCTGATCGCCGACCTGAAATAGTAACACCAAACTAAAAACACAAGAGATATGTCTGCAACACCGAGCCCGTCGCGGCGTGGCAATAGTCAGAACGTAGGGCCTAATCAGATATTTGTAATAGGGCGCTTCGTGGTTATATTTCTCATAACCGTGCTCCTTGCTTTTGCTATCGTTGTGATGCTGGTTCGCACAACGATAATCCATGCCTCGGATTGGAATAAGATGGCAGCATCGACCTTGGCCGATTCGGTAATAGTGTCACCGCATCGTGGCGAAATCTTGGCGTCGGATGGCTCAATCTTGGCAACGAATCTATATTACAAAGATATAATGATAGATTTCCGGGCCACTAATTTCAAGATATTGGAGTTCAATGACTCAATACCCTATATAGCCGATTCATTGAGTGTATATTTTCCTCAATATACTCGAGAGGAGTGGATTCGTCGACTGAAAAATGCGATAGAGCCCCCGAAAAACAAACGTACGCGTAATTTTGTGATAGCCAAAGGAGTTCCGGAAGAAATGCTTAACAAAGTCAAAAACTTCCCATTCTTCCGTGCATTTGGGCGAAACAGCAACCGCACCGGTCTCAAAGCCGATATGGTGATGAAGCGGTCTTATCCCTTTGGCCGCATGGCACGCCTGAGTATCGGACGAGTAGGCCAGGTGGTGGATAATCCGGAAATACATGGTCGTTCGGGTCTTGAATGCGCCTTGGATTCGCTGCTGTACGGAGTGCCCGGAATAAAACGAAAAGTAGTTTCGACACGCGGTACGCGTTATGCCGAAGAAGTGCCCGCTATCAATGGATATGATGTAACAACGACAATCGATATTACGATGCAGGATATCCTCGAAGGGGAGCTGGGTGAGATGCTGATATCCGCTCAGGCCGATTGGGGTACTGCAATATTGATGGAAGTGGCTACCGGCGATATAAAAGCCATATCCAACCTTGAGCGCGACTCCACATCGCGCACCCCACGATATATAGAAGCGCTTAATCGTTCTGTATTGCCATATGAACCGGGTTCGGTGATGAAAGTAATGACAATGGCTGTTGCCCTTGAGAAAGGCTTTGCCAAGCCAATCACGAGAGAATATCCCATAGGTCGAAGTTTTGCCTACCTGGGCCGTCGCCCTATTTCCGATACGCACTCTCCGGGGTCATTGCCAGTAAGTAAATTTATAGAATATTCGTCTAATATAGGCATGGTGAAGATGACGATGCCACACTATGACAGCGACTTGAACAGATTCAAAAAAGACCTTGCCGAGCTCGGATTCTTCGACAAACTCAACACGGGAATAGCTCGCGAGATACGTCCGATATTTCCTACGGTAAAAAATAATGTGGGGGGCAAGCTCGATATGTCGCGCATGGTGTTTGGCTATTGTACAATGATACCGCCGCTCTATACCTGTGCTTTCTACAATGCCGTGGCTAATGACGGGCGTTTCGTTCGCCCGCGCCTTGTGAAAGGGTTGCGTACGCCCGATGGTCGAGACTCGGTGATGCCGGTGTCGTATGTTAGAGAAAGGATGATGTCGTCGGAGAACGCAGCCATCTTGCGAGAAATGATGCATGGAGTAGTGTGGGAGCAAGGCGGCACAGCAAAAGTATTGAAAAACGATGTCGTAGAGATTGCCGGCAAAACAGGTACATGTAAAATTGCACTTGAAGACAAACGACCGCGTTATGATAAAGACGGGAATAAACTTGATTTACCACCATTCAAGGGAGGATATCTCGAAGGACACTACCGTGTTACATTCTGTGGCTTCTTCCCGTATGAAAATCCGAAATATACCTGCATCGTAGTTATCAGCGACCCGAAAGTGCCTTATCGCGGCCCGGCAGTAAGCTCGGGAATGGTGCTTAAGAATGTAGCCCTCAAGCTGTATGCTCGCGGTATGTTAAGTGATGATCCTACCCTTGCAGAAGCGGCGCCCGGGACTAAGAAAGGGCCTACGGTATATTCATCATTCAACAACGAACGAAATGCCACCCTACACTCCGACCTGCTGCTTGGTGAAACCAGAGCAATTAAAAAACCATCGGATGTTGGCGGAGAGAATATAGTGCCCGATGTGAAGGGCGTAAGTCTTCGCGAGGCCCTCGAAAGGCTTGAGGGTGCCGGCTATTCAGTCGATTTTACCGGCGTGGGATATGTGTCGTCGCAGACCCCCGAAGCCGGCAGTAAGGCTGGGCCGGGAACAAAAATTAAGCTCTCATTGAGATATAATTGATGAAAATGGACTCTGATTACAAAATGAATAATATCCACAAGGTGAGCCTCGCCGGCTTGCTCGACGCCATAACGATAAAGGAGCGCCGAGGTATGTTGTCGGCCGATACTGAGATTGCGTTGTTAACAGCCGATTCGCGGCAAGTTGTAGCCGGCTCGATGTTTGTAGCAGTGCCGGGAGTAAGTGTCGACGGACATAAATATATCGCGTCGGCAATAGCGTCGGGCGCCGTTGCCATAGTTGCAGAGCACTATCCCGAAGAAATTCCGGCAGGAGTGTTGGTTGTGCTTGTGCAAGATAGTAGAGAGGCGCTCGGACGGCTTGCCTCGCGATTTTATGGTGATCCGTCGGAAGAGTTAACCCTCGTAGGCGTAACAGGAACAAACGGCAAGACCACAATCGCCACTTTGCTATATGAAATAGCGCGCCAACGAGGTCTCAAGGCCGGGCTCTTGTCGACAGTTGTGAATATGATAGACACCGAGGCTGTCGCAGCCGACCATACGACCCCCGACCCGGTGGTCTTAAATGCCTTGTTGCGCCGAATGGCCGATGCCGGTTGCTCTTTTGTGTCGATGGAAGTAAGTAGCCACGCGGCAGACCAGCATCGTATTGCGGGCCTAACATTTGCCGGTGGTATATTCACCAATCTTACTCGCGACCACCTTGACTATCATAAGACGTTCGATGCGTATCTTCAAGCCAAAAAATCGTTTTTTGATAAATTGCCGGCCGATGCGTTTGCATTAGTAAATGCCGACGATAGCCATGGCCGAGTGATGTTGCAAAATACACCGGCGAAATTTAAGGCTACATATTCAACCCGCGATTTGGCCGATTATAAAGTAAAAATCATTGAAGATAGGATAGATGGGATGTTGCTCGACTTCGATGGTTCGCAAGTTGAAACCATGTTTGTCGGACACTTTAACGCCTCCAACTTGGCAGCAGTGTACGGCGCATCACTCCTTCTTGGTGTTAAGAAAGACGACACGCTTGTTTACATAAGTAAACTGATGCCGGTGGCCGGTCGTTTTCAACCATTCCGTTCACCCACGGGTGCTACAGCTATTGTAGATTATGCGCACACTCCCGATGCCCTTATCAATGTGCTTGACACCATCCGCGAAGTGGCTCCCGACGCCAAGGTGATTGCCGTGTGTGGTGCCGGAGGTAATCGCGACCATGGCAAGCGACCTCTTATGGCGCGCGCGGCAGCCGAGCGCTCCGATGTGGTGATATTGACATCGGATAACCCTCGAAATGAAGACCCTGTAGCCATCCTCAATGATATGTTATCAGGGCTTGACGCATATCAACTTGAGCGGACCGAAACGATCGTCGACCGCCGGGCGGCAATCTCTCGTGCAGTCGAACTCGCAGGCCCCGGCGACGTAATCTTGATTGCGGGTAAAGGTCATGAAACGACACAAGAGATAGCCGGGCAAGTGTACCACTTCGACGATAGAGAAGAAGTATGCCGAGCTTTCGGTATTAATAAATAGAATTACACAAAATAAATCAACGAATATCAATGTTATACGCTCTTTTTAACCTGCTACAGGATACGAATTTCCCCGGCGTGAGATTGATGAGTTATATCACTTTCCGCTCAGGCGCCGCTTTTGTGCTTGCGTTGCTTATGGCAATATTTGTGGGTCGTAGTATTATACACCGCTTACAGAAAATGCAGATAGGTGAAATTATTCGCGACCTCGACCTTGAAGGACAGATCAATAAGAAAGGCACTCCGACAATGGGCGGTGTGATAATAATAGCGTCGATAGTATTGCCGTGTCTTCTTGTCGGTAACTTGAGCAATGTGTATATGTTGTTGATGTTGCTCGCCACCTTGTGGTTGGGTCTGATAGGATTTCTTGACGATTATCTGAAATTACGAAAGCACAACAAAGATGGCATGAAGGGTAAGTATAAGATTATCGGACAAGTAGGCATAGCCCTTATCGTAGCAGTGACGATGTATCTCAACCCCAATATGACAATTGTGCGCAACTCGGAAATAATAAGCGACGAGACACAACGGGTGGAAGAGGTTGTCTATGAAAACGAAACGGTGAAATCGCCGCAAACGACCATCCCCTTTGTTAAAAACAACAACTTTAACTATTCGTGGATAACGAGTGCGCTTGGTGACTATGCCGAGACCGGCGGTTGGATTGTGTTTTTCATAATTACGATGTTCTTTGTTGCGGCAACGAGTAACGGAGCAAACCTAAACGACGGGCTCGATGGTATGACGGCGGGTCTTTCGGCAATCTCCGGCGTGGCCCTTGCTGCAATGGCGTATCTTGGCGGCAACATAATCTATTCGTCGTATCTGAATATTATGTATGTGCCAGGTAGTGAGGACCTTGTGGTGTATATGGCAGCGTTTATAGGAGCTCTAATCGGCTTCTTATGGTATAACGCTTCACCGGCACAAGTATTTATGGGCGATACCGGTAGCCTGATGCTTGGCGGGGTAATTGCCGTTTATGCAATATTGATTCATAAGGAATTGTTATTGCCAATCTTGTGTGCGTTGTTCTATATCGAAGACCTGTCGGTGATGATACAAGTGGCTTATTTTAGGAAGACGCACGGTGGTCGCATATTCAAGATGGCACCGCTACACCACCACTACCAGAAAGATGCAGGAACGATAAATGCGTTAATACAACGGCCTAAACGTGCTATCGCCGAACAGAAAATAGTAACACGATTCTGGATTATAGGAATAATACTTGCAGCCATAACATTTGTAACGCTAAAAATCAGATAAACAATGGATAACAAGGTGTCAAAGAGGCGTCGAATTGTGGTGTTGGGAGCCGGTGAGAGTGGCTACGGCGCCGCTGTGTTGGCTAAAGATAAAGGGATGGAAGTCTTTCTTAGCGATAGCGGAACGATTGCCACAAAGTATCGCGAGTGCTTGGAAGCCGAGTCTATACCCTTTGAAGAAGGACAGCATACAATGGAGCGCATACTGTCGGCAGATGAGATAGTTAAGAGTCCGGGCATACCCTCGGAGGCTCCTATCGTAGTAGCAGCAGAGGCAAAGAATATTCCAATAATAAGTGAAATAGAGTTTGCCGGCCGTTACACCACCTCCAAGATGGTGTGTATAACAGGGTCGAATGGAAAGACAACAACGACAATGCTGATACACCACATATTGCAAAGAGGTGGAATAGATGCGTCGTTGGCCGGTAACATAGGCAAAAGTCTTGCCTATCAAGTTGCTCGCGACCCCCATGAAGTGTATGTGGTGGAGCTGAGTAGCTTTCAGTTAGACAATATGTATGATTTCAAGGCTAATATAGCCGTGTTACTCAATATTACTCCCGACCACTTGGATCGTTATGGTTATATGATGCAAAACTATGTGAATGCAAAATTCCGTATTTTGCAAAATATGACGCCGACCGACACATTCATTTTTTGGAAAGACGACCCGGTGATAAGCGCGCAGTTGCGCCATATTAATACCGAAGCGCGTATGTTGCCATTTTCGGAGCACTACGAAGAAGGGTCGGAAGCATATATTAATGCAGAAAATAAGCTTATATTCAACACCCCCGGCACTTCAATGTCGATGCCGCGTGCCGACCTTGCCTTAAACGGCCTTCACAATGTGTTCAATTCAATGGCCGCCGGCTTATCGGCATGCGTATGCGAGGTGAGCAAAGAGGCTATACGCGTCGCATTATCCGATTTTAGCGGCGTTGAGCACCGCCTGGAGTTTGTTGCCGATATAGATGGCGTGCGATGGATTAATGATTCAAAGGCAACAAATGTAAACTCGTGCTATTACGCCCTCGAAGCCATGACCACACCGACGGTGCTAATACTTGGCGGTAAAGATAAGGGTAATGACTACAGCGAGATACTTCCTTTGGTAAAAGAAAAGGTGAAAGCAATAGTAGCGATGGGTAAAGACAACACCAAAATAGTTGAATTTTTTAGTAGCCACGTAGCAACTATCGCCGACACGCACTCGCTTGAAGATGCAGTGGCAGCCTGCCACAACCTTTCAAAGGCCGGCGACACGGTGTTGTTGTCGCCATGCTGTGCAAGTTTCGACCTTTTTAGCAGTTATGAAGACCGCGGGCGAAAGTATAAAGAAGCCGTAAAAGCAATAAAATAGATAAAACGATAAAAAAGACAACAAAATGGATAGCGCAAACACGATTCAGCCCGAAACCGTAGCGGCTAAAACGCCCGTTCGTACCGACCACCATTTGTGGGGTACGTATATACTTCTTGTCCTTGTTGCCGTTGTCGAATTGTTTTCGGCATCGATACAAGAGGTTACCGACGGCAGCATCTTCGGCCCGATAATACGCCACGGATGGTTTATCATAGCCGGATTGGT
Organism: Muribaculaceae bacterium; assembly: GCA_022508985.1. Classification (GTDB taxonomy): domain Bacteria; phylum Bacteroidota; class Bacteroidia; order Bacteroidales; family Muribaculaceae; genus CAG-873. The sequence goes on along the minus strand of JAFLUA010000002.1, from coordinate 305,505 downwards.
AATGATGTTGGTTTTGCAGAAGATACACTATCGTTATATCTATATGCTTATACCCACGTTTGTAGTGCTTAGTATCGCCATGATGGTAGCCGTACGCTTTGTCGGCGTTGAAGTAAACGGTGCGATGCGCGGAATCCGTATCGCCGGCATCGTAATCTTGCCGGCCGAGTTCATGAAATTGGGTGCCGCTCTTGGCACTGCTTGGATTCTTACAAAGAATCAAGAAAAGAGTCGTCGAGACGTTACAAATCGCGGTTTGTGGATGTGTATGGCATTTATGGGCATCTGTGCCGGGTTGCTATTTTCGCAAGGACTTTCAAACACAATCGTGGTGGTGTGCATCTGTTATTCAATGATGCTTGTAGGCGGAATGGGAATGCGAAAATTTAGCATAGCCTTAGTGATAGGTGTTACAATAGCAGGATGTGCCGTGGCCTATAAAATGTATTCAAAAGGCGACGACAAGATGACGCCGTATCAAGAGCAGGTTATGTTGCTCAATAAGACCGACAGCCTCGACAACAGTGGTCGCGGGCGTGGTATAACATGGCGTGCGCGTATCAAGCGCCATCTCAGCGGAAATAAACACAAAGAAAAGTTCTCTACAGAATACCAGCAAGAACAGTTGAGTTATATCGCCCAGGCACACGGAGGCCTTTTCGGGGTAGGTATTGGCCGCTCGCGAGAAAATGCTCGCCTTCCGCTTGCCTTCTCCGACTATATCTATGCAATCATCATAGAAGAATTGGGACTCTTTGTAGGTATTGGCATCCTCATCTGCTATTTATGGATATTAGGGCGCAGTGCTAAATTGACCATGCAATTCAAGCATACAATGCCCGGTATCCTTGTCATGGGCTGCGCCTTTGTAATAGTATTCCAGGCCCTCTATCACATGGCTATTGTATCGGGGGTGTTCCCTGTGTCGGGCCAACCGTTGCCATTGATATCGAAGGGTGGTATATCAGTGATAGCCACATCGCTTGCTTTCGGTGTAATGTTGAGTGTATCGCGGCACGCAGTGCGTATTACCGATACAAAAGATAAGCAACAACAAGAGCAGGCAATCCTTCCTGAAGATGCCCGCGGCGTCAATCCATCGATAGTAGGCACTGTTAATGAATAAGACTTATGCATAATGATAATAAAACAACAACCGCGACAAGACGCCCGGAAAGAGTGCTCATAAGCGGTGGAGGTACGGGAGGCCACATATTCCCGGCTCTCTCTATCGCTGATGCGCTAAAACGAGAATATCCCGATTGCGAAATACTATTTGTCGGGGCCGAAAACCGCATGGAAATGCAACGAGTACCGGCCGCCGGTTATAAAATAGAGGGCTTGCCGGTAAGTGGCTTCGACCGCCGCCATCTATGGCGCAATGTCGGTGTTGCTATAAAGCTCTTTCGGAGCATGCGCAAGGCCCATAAGATAGTGCGAACGTTTCGCCCCGATGTGGCAATAGGTGTTGGCGGTTATGCCAGTGGTCCAACGCTTAAAGCAGCACAAAAAATGGGTGTTCCGACAGTGCTCCAGGAGCAGAACTCGTATGCCGGAGTTACGAATAAGTTGTTGGCGGCCAAGGCAGAACGTATCTGTGTGGCCTATCCCGATATGGATAAATTTTTCCCGGCAGACAAAATCGTAATGACGGGCAACCCTGTCCGTAAAAAGCTGTTGGAGCCCGGAATGACCAAGGCAGAGGCGAAAGAGCGTTGTGGCTTCGACCCGTCAAAGCCGCTGGTGCTCTTTATAGGCGGTAGCCTTGGTGCCCGCACGCTGAACAACACGATGATAGGTGCAATCAACAGCGGAGCTGCCTCACAGGCCCCATTCCAGGTTATGTGGCAATGCGGAGCGAGCGACGGTAGTCGTTGTGCCGAGGCCGTAGCCGGCAAGATGCCTGCAAGCGTTATATTGACAGAGTTTATCGCCGATATGTCAGCGGCTTATTGTGCCGCCGACCTGGTGGTGTCGCGCGCCGGCGCCGGCACGATAAGCGAGTTGGAGTTGCTTGGCAAGCCATCGATACTTGTGCCGTCGCCCAATGTAGCGGAAGACCATCAACGGCATAATGCTCAGGCGTTAGCCGAACGAGGTGCCGCCGGGATGGTGCTCGATGTCGATGCCGAGAGCCAGCTATGGCGCGAAGTGTGTGTTGTAATGGATAATGATCAGACACTACGCTTGTTGTCGGAGAACATATCGAAAATGGCATTGCGCGACAGTGACAGCAAGATTGTTGACGCAATAGTAGAAGTTATACAAAACAACCCCAAACATTAAAAACACTAAGGCCGTGGAAGCAAAACGAGTATATTTTGTTGGAATAGGCGGTATAGGCATGGCAGCGCTTGCCCGCTACTATATGTCGCAGGGTCTGTCCGTCGCCGGCTACGACCGCACGCCCTCACCACTGACAGCCGACCTTGAGCGAGAGGGCGCAGTGATAAGCTATGAAGACAGCCTTGAGGCTGTTCCTGAAGAATATCGCAATCAGGACACAACTTTAGTGGTTTACACTCCGGCTGTGCCGTCGACCAATATCCCGCTATCATATTTCAGAAATGGTAATTTTGAAATTCATAAGCGAGCCTATGTGTTAGGCCAGGTTACGCGCAACACACTCGGATTATGTTTTGCCGGCACGCATGGTAAAACGACGACCTCGTCGATGGCGGCACATATACTGAGCAGTAGCAAAGTCGGCTGTACGGCCTTTCTTGGCGGTATACTGAAAGGATATAACAGCAACCTGATGCTTAGCGCCACATCGCCGTATAGCGTAATCGAAGCCGATGAGTATGATCGTTCGTTTCACCAACTGACGCCATATATAGCCGTTGTAACATCAACCGACCCCGACCATCTCGATATTTATGGCACAGAAGAAGCCTATCTTGAGAGCTTTGCTCATTTTACGGAACTAATACGCCCCAATGGCGCGTTGGTGATGCATACCGGATTGAAGTTGCGCCCACGTGTTGCCGAGGGAGTGCGTATCTATACATTCAGTCGTAACGAAGGCGACTTCCATGCCGACAATATACGCGTTGGAAATGGGACGATTATCTTCGATTTTGTACACCCGGAAGGCGTTATCGCCGATATAGAGCTTGGCGTGCCAGTAGATGTGAATATCGACAATGCGTTGGCGTCGCTTGCCGCCGTGTGGCTGACGGGAACGCTTAGCCCCGAGCAAGCTCGTACGGCGATGAAGAGCTATCCCGGTGTAGAGCGTCGCTTTGAGTTTCATCTCAAAGAAGAAGGGCCGCAAGGCAGAGTCGTAATCGACGATTACGCCCACCATCCCGACGAACTTACCCGAAGCATATCATCGGTGCGCGCCCTTTATCCCGATAGAAAACTCACGGTGGCATTTCAGCCCCATCTATATAGCCGCACTCGCGATTTCGCGCCCCAATTTGCGTCAGCCTTGTCGCAGGCCGATGAAGTAGTGCTAATCGATATTTATCCGGCCCGCGAGGAACCAATAGCCGGAGTGACGTCGAAAATTATTTTCGACGAGGTTAAAGTTGAAGATAAAATTATGATTTGCAAAGAAGATTTTGTCGATACGATGAAAAATCGTAACTTTGAAATCCTATTAACAGCAGGCGCCGGCGACCTTAACAGATATGTGGCAGTGCTTGTTGAAAATTTGCGTAACTAAACGAATATGAGCCGAAAGTCGATATTGATGTGTGTCCTTTCTATAGCCGTAGCCGTGTATATGTGCTTCGCCATGGCTATAACGACCCACTTGTCGTCGCTCGATACACTCACCGGCATGAGTGCTTCGCTCACCGACCCCACATCGCGATTTGTAAGCACTTCAGATGTGATAAGAGAGACCGGCATCGACCCCGACACATTAAGGATGTGCCGCCGCCGCACCTTCAATCTTCAGGCTCTCGAAGACAGACTTAATTCCTCAGATAAATTGCAGAGTGCCAATGTGACAATGTTGGCTAACGGCCGCGTCCATATCGATGTAACGCCAATGGTGCCCGTAGCGCGCGTGTTTGAACCCGGCAAGCCGTCGTACTATATTAATGCGTCGGGCAAGCGCATATCGGCGCAGTTGCGCTACCATATCGACGTGCCTGTATTGGTGGGAAGTTTCGATTCGATACATCCGGCGCAACGCTTGCTGCCCCTGCTCGACTACATAGCATCGCATCGTAAAGTGGGCGCTATGGTATCGACGGTAACGCAAGAAGCCGACGGAAACATCATTATTATCCCCACAATCGTGGGGCATGTTGTGAACTTCGGCGACACGTCGCGCGTGAGTGAAAAGTTTGCCATGTTGCGGTCGTTTTATCGCAACGTAGCTCCTGTAAAAGGATGGCAGACCTACGATACAATATCGGTGAAGTGGCGCGATCAAGTAGTAGCGACGCACCGCAACAAACCGGCACCGCCGGTAGTGCTGCCGACAGAAGAAGAGAAAACGGGCGAACTCGATATAAACGATAACGAGACCGTAGCAAAGTCAACACCAAACGAAAACTAAAATATTCTAAAATCCTTATACGACATTTGTTGATGGAACAAAGAGCAATCGTAGCAATAGAAATAGCATCATCTAAGATTAAAGGCGCCGTCGGTTCGGTTGATGAAGATGGCCGTTTGACGGTTCTTGCGGTAGAAGAGATCTCCGACACCGACAATGTGCGCTATGGACGAGTGCAAAACGTACTCGAAGTGTCGGCTGTTGTCAACGACATTATACAAAGATTGGAAAGCGCACCGACGGTATCGCCTCGTAAAATAAAGGCAATGGCGTTGTCGTTTGGCGGCCGTTCGTTCTCAGCGACGCCGACGAGCGGTTTGCTAAGATTTCCGCATGATTGTGAAATAACCGAGAACCATGTAGCGCGCCTCACCGAAGAAGCAAAGCGCGATTTTGTGAGCGACAAAAATGTGGAGGCTGTAGTGCCTCGAATGTTTTATGTCAACAACGCAGCAGTGCAGAAGCCGGTCGGTATCTTTGGAGAGACCCTGCGCGGCGAGTTTATGATGATAACGTGTGGCAAAGAATCGCGTGAAAATCTTAAACGATTGAAATATGACACCGTCGACTCGGAGAATGTAGAATATCAGCTTAGACACACAGCAATAGCCGACCTCCTATTATCGGCCGATGACAGGTCGTTGGGTTGTGCACTTGTTGATTTCGGCGCCGAAACGACGACAGTTTCAATCTATAAAGATGGGTCGCTTGCGTTCCTGAGCACGATACCTATGGGCTCGCGATTGATAACGCTCGACCTAAAATCGGGTCTTGGCATAACGGAAGAGACTGCCGAGAACCATAAAAAACACCTTGGGACCCTTGCCGAAGAACCATCGCAGCAGGGCAATGAGTTGGCCGAAAGAGTCAATGAGTATGTGCGAGCCCGTGCCGGTGAAATCGTAGCTAATATAGTAAATCAAATCGAATGTTCGGGATATAAAGACCTCCCGGCTGGCATTATCCTTGTAGGTGGTGGCGCCAAATTGCGTGATTTTGCCACATTGCTCGGACAACGCAGTAAAAGAACGGTAAGGTCGGGTGAAATGCCCTCTGATATCTTATTTAAGACACCGGCCAACAGTGCCGACAATATAGATGTAGTAGCCCTTCTTGCTGCCGCCGCCAAAAAAGATTGGACTTGTCTTTCGGAAGGCGTAGAAGTAAACGATGTCGACGATGAGATAAATAAAAGGGGCGACATCGAAGATCCGCTAAGTTCGGAACTTTTAGATGTACGCACCCCCGGCATAGAAGATGATGATCATGACCTTGAAGATGACAAGGATGACGACGACCCGTCGGAGCCTAAAAGTCGCGGCCTCCTCGGATTTATAATAAAAGGGCCGAAAGGAGAGTCTGCCCCAATAGATGATAATAATTTCACTGATGACACTGACGAAACTGATGACACCAAAGTTGGATTTGAGAAAACGAAAAAGAAAATTGGTAAACTCAGAGACAGTTTAGTAAATCTGTTTGCACCACCGGTAGAAGATAACGAACAATTATAGCACCCATAATTTATGAATCCTGAAGACCCCAATCTCTTAGAGAGATATCATAATAGACCCGACAGTCGCGCCCATACCCCTACAATCATAGCGATGGGAGTAGGCGGTGGTGGTTGTAATGCGATAGGATATATGCTCCGACAAGGCGTTACCGGAGTTGACTTCGTGATGCTCAACACCGATAATCAGTCGTTGGAAAGCCTCCCCGACGCTACAAAAGTGTTGCTTGGTCCCAATTTGTGTAAAGGGCAAGGAGCAGGCGGGAGCCCCGAAATCGGCGAGGAGGCAGCAAAAGAGAGTATCCCGGAGATAGAAAAACTGCTAACCGGCAGAGTGGAAATGGTATTTGTAACGGCCGGCATGGGTGGAGGCACCGGCACCGGTGGCGCCCCAATCGTAGCGTCGGTGGCAAAGAATAAAGAAATCTTGACCGTAGGTATCGTTACCATACCATTCTTTTTTGAGGGTATGCGGAAAATCAAGAGTGCCTTAGACGGCGCTGCGCGCTTACAAAAGAATGTGGATGCGCTACTTGTTATCAACAACGACCGTTTGAGCGCCATTTATCCCGACATGGAATGGTCGGAGTCGTTTACCAAAGCCGACGATATACTCACCCGCTCGGCCCGCACCATATCCGACATGGTTACGAATGTGTCGATAGTAAATATCGATATGCGCGATGTCGATTCTTGCCTACGCAAAGGGCGCACAGCCCTTATCTCGGTAGGCTATGGCGAAGGCAAGCCTATAGAACGCATGCAACAGGCCATACAGAATACGCTTTATTCTCCCTTGCTCTGCGATACCGACATACGGTCGGCAAAGAGCCTCCTTTTTGCATTTTATTACTCACACAATATCAATCCGCCGTTTAACGCGCAAGAGACCTCTGCCGTGAATCAGTTTGTGGCTGAATTTAACCCCAACGTTAAGATTAAGTTTGGCTGGGGCTTCGACGACAGTCTTGACAACAAGATTAAATTTACGCTATTGGCCTCAGGCTTCGACGTTTCGGTAAAGACAGGAGATATCGACGTTACCATTGCCGGCAGCCAGAGCGACGACGAAGAGACAAACAACGACGCTCGCGTGATACAAGCCTACGGCAAAGAGATGGTTGAGGAGTTTAACCGCCAACAAGAGACGCAGAACTATTTCGTGCTCAATGGTGATGAACTCGACGACGACCGTATGATAGAAATGGTAGCACACTCACCGGCATTTAAGCGCGATAAACGCAAGATTAACGCGTCGATGAATCGCACAACCCTTTTGTCGGCACCGGAAGAAAAGGGTGAGAATAAACCTAAAGCAACCGGGGCAAATCAAATATTTTTCTCAGAAGATGACCGTTGACAAACTGAAATTAGTGATATCGTCGGGCGCCGGCATCAGTGCCGAAAGCGGCATCTCTACCTTTCGCGATACCGGTGGCTTGTGGGAGCAGTATCCTGTGGAAGATGTTGCCAGCGCCGACGGCTTTGTGCGCAATCCGGCATTGGTGCATAAATTCTACAATGCCCGTCGTGCGGCTTTAGGCAAGGTCAAGCCCAATAGGGCCCACGAGATACTTCGAGAACTTGAAGACTACTACGATGTGCACGTGATAACACAAAATGTCGACGACCTTCACGAGCGAGCCGGCTCGAAAAACATATTGCATCTGCACGGCGAACTGATGAAAGTGCGTGCTATCGACAATCCGTCGTTGATATATAGCCTTGACGACTACAATGCGGCCACGACACCCGACACGCTAATCGAAGGGCACAAGGTGCGTCCGCATATAGTATTTTTTCAGGAGGCAGTGCCAATGATCGAACCTGCAATCGACCTTGTCGGGCAGGCCGATATCTTTGTAATAGTAGGGACGAGCCTTGCAGTGTATCCTGCGGCTGGCCTGCTGCATTATGTGCGAAGAGGTACGCCGATTTATTATATCGATCCACATCCTACCCATGTGCCCTCCGGCGTTACGCTAATACGCGAAACAGCGACATCGGGCATGGCAAAGCTTTATGAATTATTAGTAAAAGAACAAGCATAACACAGTTATTATGAAAAAACTATTTTCAATCTTAGTAGCAGCACTTTGTGTGTTGGTGGCAATGGCCGAAGACGCCCCCAAAGAATGGCGATATGTTGATGCCCAAGAACTTCGTATAATAAATAAAGGCTGGGACAACACGCTTCGCGATTATACGCGCATCCCGGCATATCTCAAAGACAGTGTGCGCACCGAGTTGTGGGAACGCGCCCAATGTTCGTCGGGTATCGGCGTGCGTTTCGCCACCAATTCATCGCGCATAGGCGTGCGTTATCAGTTGTTGTGGGATACACGTTTGCCACACATGGCCGATACCGGTCTAAAAGGCACCGACCTCTATATCTTTGAAGGCGACTCAGTATGGCGCCACGCTAACACCAACCGCCCCTATGTAAACAATAAGGAAGAAAAGATATGCGAGGCCCAATATATGGAAAACCTCGATACGACCAAGATGACGGAGTATATGATATATCTTCCGTTGTACGATGGTGTTCAGAAACTTGAAGTGAAAATCACGCCAGAGGCAACGATAACCTGTGGCGACCCCAAGCTTATAGATGTCGACAAAAAGATTATAGCCTACGGCACAAGTATTCTCCAAGGCGGCTGTGCATCGCGTACGGGTATGGTCGGCACAAACATCTTGTCGCGCGAACTCAATTGCGAAGTTGTTAATATCGGCATCAGCGGTGAAGGTAAGATGGATGCGTGTATGGCCCGAGCCATGGCTGAGATAGCCGACGCTGATATGTATATCCTCGACCCGATACCCAACTGTACGGAGATGATGTGCGACACCCTAACCTATGGATTTGTAAAAATATTGCGAGATGCTCGCCCCGATGTGCCTATCGTAATGGTAGAAGGCCCTCTGTATCCGTATTCGCGCTACGACGCCTTCTTCAACAAATATCTGCCTGCTAAAAATGCCGCGTTCCGCAAGAATTACGAGCTCCTTAAGGCTGAAAACCCCGATAATCTATATTACATCGATTCAGTAAACCTCGATGGCGTGGAAGACGACGGCACAGTAGATGGCATACACCTTACCGACTTAGGATTCAGGCACTATGCCGATAAATTGCTCCCGATTATTAGATCTATAATGAAAGAATAACAATGGCAAATTGGTTTGAATGTAAAGTTAAATATGATAAGCTTGGTGTAGAAGAGGGCTCAAAAAGTTTGACAGAGTCATATCTTGTGGATGCCTTGTCTTTTACAGAAGCAGAGAGTCGAATAACCGAAGAGTTGCGCCCGTTTGTGTCAGGCGAATTTTTGGTAACGGCTATAAAACCGTCGAAAATAGCGGAAATATTTTGGCACGAAGGCGGCGATCGCTGGTTTCTGGTCAAGGTTGCATTCATAACATTAGACGAGAAGACGGCGAAAGAAAAGCGTACCATATCACAGATTCTCGTACAGGCATCGACCCTCAATCAGGCCCTCGACCTTTTCCTCGAAGGCATGAAAGGCACGATGGCCGATTATCATGTGGTACAAATTTCGGAAACGCTAATTATGGATGTCTATAAAATGAAGGTGGTAGAATAAATTTTTTTCGAATGAAAGAAATCGCCACAGCGCTTAACAGTATCCGTTCCACACTCCCACGGGGTGTGGAACTTGTTGCTGTGAGTAAGTTCCACCCTGTTGAAGCATTGCAGGTGGCCTACGAAGCGGGTCAACGTGTCTTCGGCGAAAGCAGGGTGCAAGAACTTGTTGCGAAAATAGCAGCTATGCCGTCCGATGTGCGATGGCATTTTATAGGCCATTTGCAGACAAATAAGGTTCGCGCCCTTATCTCCACTAAGCGAGTGACTCTTATCGAAAGCGTTGATTCGGAGCGTTTGTTGAGCCTGATAGATGAAGAGTCGGCCAAGGCCGGGATTGTGAGTCGAGTGCTGATGCAAGTGCATGTAGCACAAGAAGAAACAAAATTTGGATTCAGCCCCGGCGAGTTGCTTGATTTTTTTCGCAACAGGAGTTTCGAGCAGTTAAGAGCGACGCATATTTGTGGCGTGATGGGCATGGCCTCAAATACCGATGATGAAGCGCGTGTAGCGACCGACTTCGAGATGATTGCCGATGTGTTTCACAAGATACTTGAATTGGCACCAGATTTGCGTGGGTTCGACACCTTGTCGATGGGAATGAGCGACGATTATCCACTTGCATTGGCCAAAGGCTCAACCATGGTGCGCGTCGGTTCGGCCATATTTGGCCATCGCGGCTAAATAGACGCGGCAAAGAAGTCGGGTCGAAGTGCAAAATTTACGTAGATTGCAGAAAAGGGGAAATAGTGTTTAAAAATGGTCAATAAATTTTGCTCATTTGCAAAATTTATTGTATTTTTGCACAAAACTAATTGGAACAACAATGGAAGTAAGTCCTGATAGGCTTGAGATGCCGGCCCCCGAGGCTGATGTTCTCGCCCGTATCCGTTATTTAATCCGCCTGACGCGTCATAACCAAGCAAGTTTTGGCAAGGCAATAGGCGTAGATGCCGCCAGTGTGTCGCGAGTGTTAAGCGGTCGCACCGCCCCGTCGGAGTCTTTTCTAAATCGCATAGTAGTAAATCTCGGTGTGTCGAAAAAATGGCTAAGAGAGGGCTCTGATGTGCCGTTTCCTCGTGTGAGCGCAAAAGAAAGCACAAAAGAACTGCAAGGCGCACCGGTCTATAATATAGATGTTACCGCCGGGACAATGCCGTTGAGTCGAATGTTTACCGAAGAGCGTATCATTGGTCGCATGAGCCTTCCGGGTCTCAACCCTGAATTGCCGATAGTGCGTGTGAGTGGAGACTCAATGATACCGAAACTTACCCCCGGATGCTATATATCCATAAGGCCGATGAGCCTTGATGCACCATTGTCGTGGGGCCAGATCTATGTGGTAGTCTTGCCCGATTTCAGGTTGGTTAAGTATGTTCGGCGTCACGCCAACCCCGATTATGTGATATTACATAGCGCCAATCCCGATTACGATGATATTGAAGTATGTCGTTCCGACATAGAGGGGCTCTATATCGTTGAAAATATAATCAATCATGACTTTGTTGCGTAAGCCGCTGCCGTCGTGCCATATCGCGGGACGATATGAAGCCGGCTGCGACGAGGCCGGTCGGGGCTGTCTTGCGGGTCCTGTTTTTGCCGCGGCGGTGATACTACCCGATGATTTTTCGCATCCGTGGCTCAATGACTCCAAACAATTGACGGAAAAAAGGCGTATGCTCTTACGCGAAATCATCAAATCGGAGGCTGTAGCGTGGGCTGTAGCGCAAGTCGATGCAGCAGAGATAGATAAAATCAATATACTTAACGCCTCGATAGCAGCCATGCATAGGGCCTTAGATGCATTGGAGGTGCGCCCCGGCGCGGTGATAGTCGACGGCAACCGATTTAAGCCCTATGGCACGCTTGATTGTCGCACCTTTGTGAAAGGCGACGGACGCTATGCCAACATTGCGGCGGCCTCGATACTGGCCAAAACAGAGCGCGATTTATACATGGAAGAGGCCGATAAGCAGTACCCCGAGTATGCGTGGCGAGTAAATAAAGGATATCCAACCGCGGCGCATCGTGCTGCGATAGCCGAGTACGGGCCAACGCCGTTGCACCGTATGACCTTTAAGTTGCTTGCGCAACCGACGATACCGGGCTTGTAGATTAGTGATTAGAAATTATGCAATGGAAAAGATGCGAAAAACGATATTGATAACCGGCGGAGCTACCGGCATAGGAGCCGCTGCCGTAAGACGCTTTGTGGCCGCCGATTGGAATGTGGTGCTGTCGGATATCAATGAGTCAGCCGGCAATACCCTTGCCGGGGAACTTGGCGAACGCGTGCTATTTGTTATCGCTGACACGCGTCAACGAGAAGAGATGGAGTCGGTCGTCGCTAAGGCAGTGAATCATTTTGGCGGGCTTGACAGTGTGTTTGCCAACGCCGGAATACACCGCCGCAACACGCTTCTCGACATTAGCGATGAAGAGTTTGACTTAGTTGTAAAGACTAATATCTATGGCACTGTCAACACCTTGCGGGCCGCAGTCCCGGCGCTTGTAACGGCCGGTGGCGGCAGTGTCGTTATCAATGCCTCCGACCAAGTCTTTATCGGCAAGCCCGGCAACTTTGCCTACGGACTGACAAAAGGAGCGTTAGGCCAGATTACCAAGACATTATCGCTCGAGTTGGGCCCTAAGAACATAAGGGTAAATGCGGTGTGCCCCGGCACGATACGCACCCCACTTGTGGAAAACTTATTTGAAAAAGTAAGTCGTGACGGAGCTGCGACAGCCGAGGCTCTGTGGGCCGAGGAAAATGCATTGTTTGCGCGCGGCCGCGTAGGCGAGCCCGAGGAGGTGGCCGAGATGGTTTATTTTTTGGCCTCAGACGCCTCGTCGTTTTGCACCGGAGGCCTTTATCTAATAGATGGCGGCTTAGTGGCCGGATGACAAGAGATATGGTTAATTTATTGAATAATAAAAAGCTACATATAAGAAAAATATTATGGAATCTACTCGCCAAGCAAAAATATCGCGTCTGTTGCAAAAGGAGTTGAGTGAGATATTCAGGCAGCAGACTGCAAAAACACGAGGAATAATAGTGTCGGTAAGTACGGTGCGTGTCTCCCCCGATTTGTCTATCGCCAGGATATATCTGTCGGTATTTCCATCGGATAAAGGACAGGAAATGATCGACAATATCAATGCGTCGCAGAAATCGGTGCGCTACGAATTAGCCTCGAAGGTGCGCTTTCAGTTGCGAAAAGTGCCCGAGCTACATTTCTACCTCGATGACTCGTTAGATTATATTGCCAACATAGATTCTCTTCTCGAAAAGTGATTCTGCGCGTAGCCTTGCGTTACCTTTTTGCAAAGAAATCGCATAAGGTAGTAAACGTAATATCATTTATATCTATGGCCGGCGTTGCTGTCGCAACGATGGCTATCGTCGTTGTGCTGTCGGTGTTTAATGGTTTTTCCGACTTGGCCCGCCGACATCTGTCGCTTATCGACCCGGATATAAAAGTTGTGCCAGTAGGAGCAAAAGTGATGCGAGGCGATTCAATTGTAGAAGTAGTAGAAGGCATTAGTGGAGTTGCGGCAGCGATGCCTATACTTCAAGAGCGGGCGCTACTGGCTACGGCAACGAGCCAGATGCCGATAATAGTAAAAGGTATCGATTCCGAGCGTGTAGATAGAGTTATAGCAATTGATTCTATAATTATCGACGGTATATATAGCTCAGAGAACGGGTTGCCCGATAGTGTTGCCGGAGTGCAGCTATCGACCGGTGTGGCTATAAGTACCGGGCTGCGACCGTCGCCATATAGTGTGGCTGATATCTATATGCCGCGACGCCTTGGGCGTATAAATCCGGCAAATCCGGCGGCGGCCTATCGCAGCTTGGCTGTAGCGGTAACCGGCGTGTTTCAGGTCGATCAACCCGAGTATGACGCCGAGTATGTATTTGCGCCATTGAATGAGGTGCGCAGGATGCTCGAATATTATGATGGCGAAGCCTCGGCAGTCGAAGTGAAAGTTGCACGTGGTGTTTCTATCGCAGATGTGGTAGGAAGACTGAAAGAAGTGTTAGGGCCCAATTTTGCCGTCCTTGACAGGGATCACCAGCAGGCCGAAACCTTCAGGATGATATCTGTTGAGAAGTGGGTGACATTTTTGATGCTGGCGTTTATTTTACTTATAGCGTCGTTCAATATAGTGTCGACACTGAGCCTAATGGTGATAGAAAAGCGCGATAATATGACTACCTTACGGGCATTGGGCGCAAGTAAAAAGATGGTAGACGGAATATTTGTTGCCGAAGGGTGGCTCATAACGGCCGTAGGAGGCATAATGGGAGTGTTGTTTGGCGTGGTTCTCTCGTTGGTTCAGCAACATTTTGGCATAGTGAAGCTCGGCGCCGACCCGACGACCCTTACAATCGACGTCTATCCTGTTATACTCAGTTGGACCGATGTGGCAATGGTTTTCGGCACTGTTTTTGTAGTGGGATTTGTAGTAGCGCAGATTTCGCGCGTCTTTACAAGGAAAATAGACTGAGAAATGCAGACGGTTTTATTTCATAGCACGATATTTGGCCCGATACATTCGCGTCGTCTGGGCACGTCGTTAGGTATAAATCTGATGCCAAACGATGGCAAAGTGTGTTCTTTCGATTGCATATATTGCGAGGCGGGTTATAATGCCCAGGGGACTGGGACAACGGGTCTTCCATCGCGAGAGACGGTTAAGAGTCAATTGGAAGAAAAATTGGCGGCGATGAAAGCTGCCGGCGAACGCCTTGATGTAATAACATTTTCGGGCAACGGAGAGCCCACATTGCATAATGATTTTGGCGGTATCATCGACGATACCATAGAATTGCGCAATCGTTATTACCCGGAAGTGAAAATAAGTGTGCTTACCAATTCGACACGCTTGGGTAATAAATCGGTGGCAGAAGCGCTCCGTAAAGTAGACAATAATATATTGAAGCTTGATAGTGCCATCGAATCAACCGTAAGCCTTATCGATAGACCGTCGCCGGGTTATGACCTCGATGAGGTAATTAATCAAATAGCGTCGTTTGGCAAATCGGCCATCGTTCAGACAATGCTTTGCCGAGGCAGACATAATGGCGAAGTTGTCGACAATACGACCGAAGAAGAAATAGAAGCGCTTATTGCGGCCTATCGTCGGATATCGCCTTCGCAAATAATGATTTATACCATTGACAGGCCCACGCCCGAAGTGCTTTTGGGAAAAGTTCCGCGAGAAGATCTTGACAGAATAGCTGCTCGCATCACGGCGGCTACGGGCATTTCGGTTCAAGTTAGCGGATAAGAAATAAGGATAAAAACGTTATCTTTGCAGATATGAATAGTGATGTAATACGCCTATTGCCCGACTCCGTGGCCAATCAAATAGCAGCCGGAGAGGTTATACAACGGCCGGCTTCGGTGATAAAAGAGTTGGTTGAAAACTCTATCGATGCCGGAGCGACGGCAATTACCATAATACTCAAAGATGCAGGCCGCACCCTCATACAGGTTGTGGATAATGGATGCGGAATGTCGCCCACAGATGCGCGTATGGCCTTTGAGCGTCACGCCACAAGTAAAATTTCGGCGGCGGCCGACCTATATAGTCTGCATACAATGGGATTTCGTGGCGAGGCCCTTCCCTCGATAGCCGCCGTTGCACAAATTGATTTACGCACGATGCGAGCCGGCGATAGCGTGGGTACACGGCTGTTGATTTCGGAGTCGAAATTTGAGAGCCAAGAACCGGCCACATGTGTGCCAGGGACAAACATTATGGTGAAAAATATATTTTTTCACATGCCGGCACGGCGTAAATTTTTGAAAAAAGACAGCATAGAATTAAGCCATATTTTACGCGAGTTTGAGCGCCTGGCTCTTGTAAACACCAATGTGGAATTCACGCTAATCCACAATGATGTTACCCTGCATCAATTCCCTGCCAGCACATTGAAACAGAGGATAGGCGCTTTGTTTGGGAAAAATGTAGAAAGCCAGATAGCTCCGATCTCGACTGAAACATCGCTCGTTAAAATTAGTGGTTTTATAGGGATGCCACGTTTTGCCAAGAAACGTGGGGCACAACAATACTTTTTTGTGAATGGGCGCAATATGCGACATATGTTTTTTCACAAGGCAGTGTTGAAATGCTATGAGCAGTTGGTGGCACCTGATATGCAACCGCTCTATTTTATTAATTTTGAAGTAGACCCGTCGACAATCGACGTCAATATCCACCCGCAGAAGCACGAAATAAAATTTGAACACGAGGCGGCAATATGGCAGATTTTGGAGGCGGCCGTACGCGAGGCTTTAGGAAAGACGCAGGCCGTAGGTGCGTTAGATTTTAGCACCGACGACACGCCTGAAATACCATTATATAATCCGGCTACGGCTATAGGAACCCCCGACGAGGATTTTGATGAAAATTATAATCCGTTCAAATCGGCCCCCAACAATCGAAGCGGTGAATATGGTTGGCGCCAATCGGAAGCTAAGCGGGTCCCGCAAGATTGGGAAAAATTATATGAGAACTTCAACAGCCGACGTAATGACACATATCCGTCGGCCGATAGTGGTCGTGCGTCGGTTGAAAACACGCTCTTTGGCTCGCCACAATCGATTTTTGCCACAAATGAAATAAGCACAGGCGCGCCCGCCTGTTTCCAGCTTCGAAGCGAATATATCGTAAGCGCTACTAACACCGGAATCTTGGTCATCTCGCAGCGACGAGCACATATCCGTATTCTGTATGAAAAATATATGGAAATGTTGAAGAAAGAAGAGATGCCCTCGCAGGCTTTAATCTTTGCGGAGGAATTGGAGCTGTCGCCGTCGCAAAGTATAGTATTGGAGTCGTTGACCGACCGTCTTACGCAGATGGGCTTTAGCCTCAGCAAAACAGAGGCGGCAAAGTGGAGCATAACAGCCGTCCCGTCGCCGCTTGTTAGTGTTAGTCCGGCATCGGTACTCATAAATATAGTGGAGGATTTCGCCGCCGGAGATGACAAGGTAGACATCGACTTATATGTTCCATTGGCATTGTCGATGGCCCGTGGAGCAGCCGTAAAGAGCAATCAACAGCTAACGGTTGCCGAGATGGAAAGTATTGTGGCCGATTTGTTTAGATGTGCCGAGCCATCGTATACGCCGGAGGGCTTGCCGGTGATGACAACAATAGAAAATGACGAATTACAAAGTCGTTTAAGCCTATAGGATTGCAATGTCGATAACAGCCGTTCAGCAGCGAATTAAGCCGTGGGTGTTGCCTTTTGCAATGCTTGCGGGGGTGTTATTCCACGATACGATATCGGTTCTGCAGTGGATAGTGCCATATTTGATATTTACGATGTTGTTTATCACATTCTGCAGGGTGCGCCCATCGGAATTGCGCTTTTCTGCTATGATGTGGATCTTGTTGTGCGTACAGTTTGTGGGTAGCGTTTTACTCTTCATTGCGATACAACCGATAAATTTGGCGCTGGCGCAATCGGTCTTTATCTGTGTCTTTTGTCCTACGGCGACGGCAGCTCCGGTTGTGACCGGTATGCTCGGCGGAAATATAGGGCGCGTGGCCGCATATTCAATACTTGTAAATATGGCAGTTGCGCTTGTTGCCCCGTTCCTATTTGTATGGGTGGGCGGCGCGGCATCGGGCATGACCTTCTTTCAAGAGTTTTGTTCGATAGCAGTTAAGGTGGCCCCGCTTATAGTGTTCCCGTTAGTGGTAGCTTTCGCGCTATATTACTTTGCGCGCCCTGTTCATGATGCTGTCGAGAAAATCCAAGGCATCTCGTTTTATTTATGGGCCGTATCGCTGATAATAGTAGTTGGTAATGCTGTAAGTTTTATCCTTGCTGAGCCGTCGACGGCCTTGCCGTCGATGCTTGCAATGGCAATCCTTGCCGGAGTGGTATGTGTTGTTCAGTTTTATATTGGGCGCAAGGTAGGCCGTCGCTATGGCGACCCGGTGTCTGCTGCGCAGAGCCTTGGACAGAAGAACACTGTTCTCGCAATATGGATGGCCCTCACTTATTTCGACCCGGTGTCGTCGATAGGTCCGGCGGCATATATAGTGTGGCAAAACGGTATAAACTCGGCGCAACTATATTTTAAGATGCGCAAAGAAAAGAACGATTGACAACCAAACTTCTGAAGATTTTATGCCAAGCATATTTGAACATCTCATGAATTTACCCCTCTTCAAAGGGGTGTCGCTCGACCGCTTGACAGAGATTGTCGGGGAGATAAAATTTGAATTTCTCAAATTTGAAAAGGGGACTCAGATAGTTGCGGCCGGCGAACCATGCACTCACATTGTGTTTGTCCTCTCGGGAAAAACGCGGTCGTCGTATCATGGCGGAGAAACACGGTTGACACTTGAGCAACGGTGCACGCCACCTACTGTAGTCGCACCGGAATATCTCTTTGGCCGCTATACCGACTATCCGTGCAGTGTCGTGGCTTTAGAAGAAGTATCGGTGTTAAGAATATCAAAACACGATTATATAAAAATATTGGGGCGCGACGAGGTTTTTATGTTTAACTACCTTAACTTGTTGTCGCTTAATACGCAAAAAGCAAATATGGGTTTGATGTCGGGGTCAACCGGCGGCATTGACAGAATTATAATGATACTATCAATGCTGACCCGGCCGGGAAGTAGCGAAATATGTCTAAAGACACCCGCCACAACACTGATTGAAGTTTTCGGCTCCGAGGCAGTAGAACAAATGCGCCGGATAGGCTCGGCGATTGTTGAAGTGCTGCCATCGGAACTTCACGTTTACGACAGAGAAAAATTGTTGCGCTTGTATTACTAAATAAAACAAAAGAGCCCCATTTCTCAATGAGACTCTTTTTGATTTTGCTTTACGGTTTTTGCCGTACAAACCTAAAACAACCTAAAGAAACTGTAGAAAAACTTTATTTACTAACCATTATAACTTCGACACAAAATTAGCCATAAAGTGTTCCGATATTAAGAGAATATAAATAAAATATTAGTCAGAAATACTAATTCAAATTGTAAATACCAAAAACACAGCGCATTAACAGGGGGGGGCATTTGTGCCGATATAAATGTAATTTTGTTATATTGGCTAAAAAACTTAACTTTGCAGGCAAAATTAAGCAAGAATTATACCATGCGATTGAAGTTTTTTCTGCTACTAATAGCAGCTACAGCGCTTAGCGGATATGGCCGAGCCGATAGAATCGAACGTCCGTTATTAGACTCACTTTACGCGGCCTTGAATAAACTTGAAGCCAATCAAGCGCAGCGCGGTGATGAAATCGAAGAACTAAAGCAACGGCGACAAGTGTTGCCACTCGGGAGCGCCCGCATCCACCTTGGCGATGAGTTGGGCTTGATGTATATTGTTGAAAACCTCGACTCGGCAGCTGTCTATTATAATTTGGCACGGCACGATGCCGAAGAGCTTGGCGACGAGGTGGAAAAATTGCGCCTCACGCTCCACCTTTTGCCTATGATGCCCTTGGTGGGTATTACGAAAGAGGCAATCGATTGGTTTGAAGAAATCGATTATACTACCTTGCCCGATACTTTGCGCCACGCATATTGGCTATCGGGAGCCGAAGTTTATTATCTGACCCAGCGCTTATATCCACAGAGCCGCCTTAAGGGAGAATACGTAGATTTGACCCTCGTGGCAGTTGATTCACTGTTGAGTTATTATCCGGTCGACTCGCCGGTCTATCAGCACCTTGTCGGGCGCAAACACCTGATTAATGGAGAGGTAAATCTTGCCGTGGCAAATTTTGTAGAAGTGTTGCCGCGCATGAACTCTAATCCTGAATTAGCCGACTTTGCGTATGAAGCTATAATAAATTATTATTCCGATAAGCCGGAATTTCGGCAGGCCTATATTACTTATTTGTTGCGGCGAGTAACATCGTCGCTCAATCGCGGCCTTGTAAGGTCGGAGCCCTTGGCCCGATTGGGTAAGGAGTTAATCGATGAGGGTTATCGGCGGCTCGGTCGGCGGTGTATAGCTCTGGCGCTGACCACGCCCGATTTATCGTACACCGGCTATTTTGCCGATTTCGATCGGTCGACTTATGCACAATATATAACTAATGACAACGATGGCACGGCGAGAACGAATATCATATTTCACGTGTTTGTGGTATTGATATTTATTGCAGTTTGCGTGAGCGCCATATCATCGGCCCGTAAATTGTCGCGCTTAAAAAGAGAACAGAAGGAGCTGTATGACAAAGAAAAATATATGGAGAATGAGCTCGCTCGCACTAAGCAGAGTGTAATATCTCTTGCCTTCTTGGCATTAGAGCAGTTGAGAGATTATAGTGTTCATGTGTTGCGTAAACTGAAAGCCGGGCAAGCCAACGACTTGCTGCAAGAAGTTGAGACGGGCTCATATATGCAGCAACAGACCGACAAGTATTTTGAGGAGTTTGACTCTACTTTCCTATCGAGTTTCCCCGATTTTGTCGACAAATTAAACAAGTTGTTGCAGCCAGATAAACAAATGACCTTATTACCCGACGAAAGGCTCTCTCCCGAGTTACGTATAGCAGCCTTTATGCGCTTGGGTGTTAATGATAGTGCGCGATTGTCGCAAATAATGGCGTTATCGCTGAATACGATATATACTTATCGCAATAGATTGCGCGGCAGAGCCCTTAATAGAGATAGTTTTGAGGCCGATTTGCTGCGAATATAGGCATGTGTAAAATTTATTAAAGAAAAATTTCAGTAATTTGTGGCAAAAGCCAAAAATTTTTACTACCTTTGCACTCGGTAAACAAGGCGACAACAAGCGCCGGAGTTTAAGATTAAAAAGAATATCAACATATAAATTTTTTCAAGCACAAAATGAGCAAAATTGAAGAAATCAAGAAAGCCCGTGTAGCCGAGATTAAAAAAGACCTCGCAAAATACGGCATCGAAGGCACAACAGAAGTGGTTTACAATCCTTCTTATGACGAACTTTTTGAGCAGGAAACCCTTACGAGCCTTGAAGGTTTCGAACGTGGTACAGTAACAGAACTTGGCGCAGTAAATGTAATGACCGGCGTATATACCGGCCGTTCGCCCAAAGATAAATTTATTGTCCTTGACGAAAAATCGAAAGACACCGTATGGTGGACTTCACCCGAATATTCCAACGATAATAAGCCGGCCAGCGAAGAGGCTTGGAAGGCCGTTAAAACACTTGCTGTAGACGAGCTCTCTAACAAAAAGCTCTATGTAGTCGATGGTTTCTGTGGCGCCAACAAAGACACCCGCATGGCCGTACGCTTCATTATGGAAGTAGCATGGCAGGCACACTTTGTTACCAACATGTTTATCCGTCCGACAGCAGAAGACCTCGTGGATTTCACCCCCGACTTCTTGGTTTACAACGCATCGAAGGCAAAACTCACCAACTACAAAGAACTCGGTCTTAACAGCGAAACAGCCGTAGTATTCAATATCTCAACACGCGAACAAGTTATTATCAACACTTGGTATGGTGGTGAGATGAAGAAAGGTATGTTCTCGATGATGAACTACTACCTCCCCCTCAAAGGTATCGCATCGATGCACTGCTCGGCCAACACCGACATGAACGGTGAAAACACAGCAATCTTCTTCGGCCTCTCCGGAACAGGTAAAACAACACTTTCGACCGACCCGAAACGCCTCCTCATCGGTGATGACGAACATGGTTGGGACGACAATGGTGTGTTCAACTTTGAAGGTGGTTGCTACGCTAAGGTTATCAACCTCGACAAAGAAAGCGAGCCCGACATCTACAATGCAATCCGTCGCGACGCTCTCCTCGAGAACGTAACAGTTGACGCCGAAGGCAATATCGATTTCGCCGACAAGAGCGTTACAGAAAATACACGCGTAAGCTATCCTATCGAGCATATCGAGAAGATTGTTAAGCCCATCTCGCATGGCCCCGCTGCAAAGAATGTTATCTTCCTCAGCGCTGATGCTTTCGGAGTACTACCTCCCGTGTCCATTCTCACACCCGAACAGACAAAATACTATTTCTTGAGCGGCTTTACCGCTAAGCTTGCCGGCACCGAACGTGGCATAACCGAGCCGACCCCGACCTTCTCGGCATGCTTTGGCCAGGCTTTCCTCGAGCTCCATCCCACAAAATATGCCGAAGAACTTGTTAAGCGTATGCAAGCATCGGGTGCTAAGGCTTATCTTGTAAACACCGGTTGGAACGGAACAGGCAAACGTATCTCTATCAAAGATACCCGCGGTATTATCGACGCTATCCTCGATGGTGCTATCCTTAGCGCTCCCACAAAGAAACTTCCGATATTCGACTTCGAAGTACCGACAGCACTTCCCGGCGTAGATCCCAAGATTCTTGATCCGCGCGATACATACGCAAATGCTGAAGAATGGAACACGAAGGCCGAAGACCTCGCCGGTCGTTTCATCAAAAACTTCAAGAAGTACGAAACCAACGAAGCCGGTAAGGCTCTCGTTGCAGCCGGCCCGAAACTCTAATAGGACCGACGGTATAAACATAAAGGCGTCCGTGGCAAAAGTCGCGGGCGCTTTTTTGTTGCCCGAAAGACAGGTGATATCGTTATTTTTGCGTATATTTGTGCAAAACTAATTAATCATAAAGTAAATGAAGAAAGCAATCCTCAGTATTTTTGTCTTGATATGTGCCGCTTCGGCCTGGGCATTCCATACCGACACTATAAAGGTGGCAACCCAGCACCTCGAAACAGCGATGGACGTAACAGTGATAGTTCCCGACAAAGCTGCCCAGGGGCAACGATTTCCTACAGTGTATCTGCTAAACGGCTACGGAGGCGACCATCGCGCCTGGGGCAATGTGCGCAACAATCTGGGCGAACTTGCCGATAACTACGGCATGGTGATGGTGATGCCCGACGGCCGCGATAGCTGGTATTGGGATTCTCCCGTCGACCCTAAGATGCAAATGGAGACCTTTTTTATGGTCGACTTAGTGCCATATATCGACAAACACTATCCTACGATCGATGATGCCTCGAAGCGCGCAATTACGGGCTTAAGCATGGGCGGCCATGGGGCTCTTTGGCTTGCGGTACGCCACCCCAACGTCTTTGGACTTGCCGGAAGCACGAGCGGCGGCGTGAATATCCTACCTTTCCCCGGTCGCTGGAGAATGGCTGAGCGTCTTGGTGCCTACGAAGGAAACGAACAGGTGTGGCGCGAGCATACGGTGGCATCGCTGATACCCTTGTTTAAAAACGCTAATCTAAAAATTATATTTGACTGTGGCGCCGACGACTTCTTCGCAGAAGTTAACGACAGATTCCACCACGAACTGTTGAATGCCAAAGTACCACACGAATATATTTCGCGGCCTGGCAATCACTCGGGAGCCTATTGGAAAAATTCGATACTTTATCACCTGTTGTTCTTCAGCGAGGCATTCAATAAATAATATTATCTCGACGCGCCTTGTATCTACGACAACTCACACTTACTAATTTTAAGAACATAGCGGAGGCTTCGCTCGATTTATCGCCCAAAATAAATTGTTTTTTGGGTGATAATGGCATGGGTAAGAGCAATTTACTCGATGCGATATATTTTATGAGCTTCTGCAAAAGTTTTACGGGCTGTTCTGATGCAATGCTCATTAATCGTGGCGATGATTTTACCATGGTGCGAGGGCAGTACCTCCGCCGCGGCCTCAACGAAGAAATAACAGCGGGCATCCATCGTGGCCAGCGTAAGGCCTTTAAGCGTGGCGGCAAGCCCTATCAGCGCCTTGCCGAGCACATAGGGTCTTTCCCTGCAGTGCTATTGTCGCCAGCCGATATAGAGTTGGTAGGCGGGGAGCCTTCTGAGCGGCGCCGATTTATCGATCAGATTATATCGCAGAGTGATGCGCGCTATCTCGACACGTTGATAAGGTATAATTCAGCCTTGGAGCAGCGAAATAAACTGTTGCGCGAAGAGGTGTCGGATACGACTCTATATGAGGCTCTTGAGGTTCAGCTCGAGATGGCCGGAGCATATATAAGCAGTCGTCGAGCTGAATATGTCGCTCGACTTGCCGCATTGTTTATGCCGTATTATGGTAAAATAGCCGATAATGGAGAGCGAGCGAGCCTCGAGTATGTGCATAGCGACTACGCCGATGGCCTTGCGTCGCATTTGGCGCGCATGCGCGCACGAGATGCAGCCTTACATTACACCGCATCGGGGCCTCACCGCGACGACATAGCATTTTCGATAGATGAAATGCCGGTGCGCCGCACAGCATCGCAGGGTCAGACCAAGACCTATACCACCGCTTTGCGCTTTGCTCAATATGAACTTTTGCGCGACTCCCTTGGCGTGAAGCCGCTTCTACTTCTCGACGATATTTTCGATAAGCTCGATGCGGGGCGTGTGAGCCGTATTATGCAGATTGTAGGGGCTAATGAATCGTTTGGCCAGATTTTTATTACCGACACCAATCGGCGTCATCTTGATGAGATAGTAGCCGATATGCCCAACGAGAGAGATAATTATCGACTTTGGCTTGTAGAGCAGGGCCGATTTGGCCTTATATCGCTATGAAAAGAGCAGAGCCGCTTCGCCTTGATGCAGTAATACAGCGCATGATAGATGCCACGGGAATGCGTCCGGAGTATTCGCGGCAGTCGGTAGTGACGCTATGGCCGGATGTTGTGGGCAAACATATAGCCGATTACACCGGTCGCATCTATGTGCAAAACCGCATATTACACGTCTATATCGTATCGGCTGTGCTTAAAGAAGAGCTCGGATATGTACGCGACCAGCTTGTAGATAAGCTCAATGAGGCTGTTGGCCAGAATGTTATCGATAGCATAATAATACATTGACAATGGAAATACCGCAACTACCTTTCGAATTTCGCCATCGTATACCCTTGCAGATAAGGTTTAACGATATAGATGTCTTCGGGCATCTCAACAATGCCGTGTATGTGCAGTTTATGGATATGGGTAAACTGTCCTATTTTAAGCAGTTTATGAATGGCGGGTTCGAACATGAGCCGTCGGTTCCGGTCGTTGCCGATATTCATTGCACTTTTTATGCCCCTACATATATCGACGACAAAATAGAGTGCCACACGGCTGTAGAGTCGATATCAAATAGCTCCTTGGTCCTGGAGCAGAGAATAATAGGCAGTGATGGTAGTGTAAAGTGTTGCGGCCGCACGGTGATGGTGAATATAGATGTTAAAACCGGGGCGTCAACACCGCTGAGCGAGGAATGGCGACGCGCTCTAAGCGCCTATGAGGGTCGAGAGCTATGATTGTCGACCTATCGCGACGAATACGATAGGCTTAGTTCTGCCACCGTTTGTTCGACGGCATTCTTGACGCGCGTGCGAAAGGCGCTTAAGCCAAGACCCGCTTCGTTGACGGTTAACTGCATGTTTTGAAGGGCTTCGGCGGCAAATCCGTTTTTATTGGCATAGCATATATAGTCATGCGTGAGCTTGAGCGTGCCATTCTGAAGCGTATCTGTATATCTGAAATAGCGTGATTGGCCTATCAACATTCTAATGGTGAAGTACATGAGCTTAGCCACAAGTTCGGCCGGAATGCCATATGCTTCATATTCTTTTAACTCGGCGCGTATGCGGCTGATGCGAGCTCTGCAATAACCTCTTTTAGCGCGGCTTATTTCTTTAGCTATAATGTCGACCTTTTTGTCGAGAAGAGCATTGGCATCGGGGTTGAGGAAAAATTCGAGGTATTCTTTGGCTTCTTTTGAGGCGCTGTATAGATTAAGAATCACTTCCACCAGCTGTTCGCCGGTGAAAGTGATAAGTTCTTTTTGCAGAGATGCTTTCGACATTAAGCTTCAGGCTTAAGCCATTTGTCGAACCAACGGAAGAAAAGCCGTTGCCACATAACGGCATTCTGCGGTTTTAGAATCCAATGGTTTTCGTCGGGGAAGATAACCATTTCGGCGGGAATGCCTCTCAGTTTAGCGGCGTTGAATGCCGACATGCCTTGAGAAGCGAGAATGCGGAAGTCGTATTCACCGTGCGAAATCATGATAGGGGTGTCCCAACGGTCGACAAACTTGTGGGGTGAGTTTTCAAAGGTGCGCTGAGCGGCAGCATTGTCTTTCTCCCAGAAAGCGCCGCCCATATCCCAGTTTGCAAACCACATCTCTTCCGTTTCAAGATATTGAGCTTCAATGTTGAAAATGCCGGCGTGAGCCAGGAATGCTGCAAAGCGTTTGTCGTGGTTACCGGCAAGGAAGTAAATAGAGAAGCCGCCGTAGCTTGCGCCTGTAGCGCCAATGTGGTCGGCATCGATATAGCTTTCACGTTTTAGGTCGTCGACTGCCGACAGGTAGTCTTGCATATTTTGGCCGGGATAGTCTTTTGAAATTTGTTCGTTCCATTCCGAGCCAAATCCTTGAAGGCCACGACGGTTGGGTGCGATTACGACATAACCGTTAGCTGCCATCAGAGCCAGGTTCCATCGATAGCTCCAGAATTGGCTTACGGGGCTTTGCGGGCCGCCTTGGCAATAGAGTATTGCCGGATATTTTTTTGAGGCGTCGAATTTAGGAGGATAAACAACCCATGTGAGCATTTCTTTGCCGTCGGTTGTGGGCACCATACGTTTTTCAACGGTTGGCATATCGAGTTGCGCAAAGATATATCCGTTGACGTCGCTCAGCTGAGATACAATGGGTGTTTTTTTGCCTTTGATAGTAATGAGCATTAGCTCGTTGGGCCTTAACATACTATGGTTCATCGTTACGATGCGGTCTTTTCCGGCCGGGGCGAGGGATGTGAAGTCGGCTTGCACGTCGGTGAGCTGACGTATTTCCAAACTCTCAAGGTTGATGCTGAAAATAGGCACGACACCATCTTTAGGAGCTATGAAATAAATGCTTTTGCTGTCTGGAGCCCATGCAAATTCGTCGATGGAGTAGTCCCAATTTGCTGTTATTTCGCGTTTGGTGCCGCTTGCAATGTCGAGGATGAAAATGCGGTTGCGGTCTGATTCGTAACCGTCTCTCTCCATGCTAAGCCAAGCGAGGCTATTTCCGTCGGGCGAGAATGCCGGCGCCGTGTCGTAGCCCATCATGCCTTCGGTGAGGTTCTGTGTTTTGCCAGTGGCGAAGGAGTAGGCATAAAGGTCGGAATTGGTTGATAATGAATATTCGAGGCCCGTTTT
Source organism: Muribaculaceae bacterium (assembly GCA_022508985.1). Classification (GTDB taxonomy): domain Bacteria; phylum Bacteroidota; class Bacteroidia; order Bacteroidales; family Muribaculaceae; genus CAG-873. Next base: position 278,692 of record JAFLUA010000002.1, on the reverse strand, counting down.
TTTGCGTGATACATAAACGAGAGTTTCGCTATCATTGCTCCACGCAAACGACTCCACGCCACCGAAAGGTTTCATTGGAGCTTCGAAAGGCTCGTCGGCCATAATATCGGAGAGGCCGTCGACTTTGGTGCCATCGAAAGAACCTACAAAGGGATGCGGAATTTCGCTAACCCACTCGTCCCAGTGCTTATACATCAGGTCGTCGATAACGCGTCCTGTGGCTTTTGTGAGGTCGGGGTAGACGTCTTGAGCCGTACGTGCATATTTTACATTGCCGATAACTACAATTCTTTTTTCACTTGGCGAGAGCAAGAAGCCTCCAATTCCTCCGGGGTGCTCGGAGGCCTGAATGCGGTCGCTGCCGTCGGCTTTCATTGTCCACATCTGAGGAGCGCCATCGGCGTCGGGGTATAGGAATGCAATGCGGCGTCCGCCATCAATCCACACGGCACCGCTTTCGCTCTTGGGTGTATCGGTAATGCGCACTGGTTTGGCATTTTTCTCGTTAAGCGCCAAGGTGTAGAGGTCGGTGTTGCTGTTGTTTTGTTCTAAATTTTCATATCCGATACCGAAGAGGACTGTAGATCCGTCGGGGCTTACGCAAGGAGAAGCGACGCGCCCGAGAGCTTCGAGGGCATCGATGCTGAAATTGCCGTCGGGGCTGGTAAACGACGGCTCTTCGGCAGCTAAAGCTGCACTGCCGGCCATCAACAAAGCTGTGGCTGCCATTGATATTTTGTGCATAGTAAATTAATGAGTTTGATTATAACGCAAATATACGCCAAAACGCCCGATTTTGCAAATTATCGAGAGCGTAGAATGGCTTTTTGCGCGAGATAGCGATGCCCGATGCGGCAGTAAAGGCACTTGCGCGCGAGGCAGTAGTTACGTCGCAGTTGTATTATTGCTTGCGAGCCGAAAGCGTGTCGCATTTGAGGCCTACGGCCGAAAAAAGTCTCACGAAACTATTGTTTTCGGGCGGCACTTCGTGAAGCATATCTACGGCCTTCTCGCATAACTGATGTTGACCCATAGCGTTGCCGTAGGCGTAAAGTACGGGTATGGCAACATTTATAATCAAGGTGTCGACCGACGAAGCCCCAATGGCGCGAGTGCTCGCAGCTGACGGCTTGGCGAAATTATAGCGTCGGCTCCAATAGCCTGTGAGGTTAATGTCGAATAGAGAGCGGGCGTCGGCTGCCGATTTGATGTGAGTGAGATTGTAACCTATGGAGAAGCCGTCGGCAATCAATGCGGCGAGCGTAGCTATACGTCGGTGTGGGAAATTTTGCGGTCTCATTCCGCCCGTCTTCCACGCGAGATATTGCGGTCGTTCTAAGCCATATTTTCGGCATACGAAAGCATACTCTTCTTTCATTCGGGCAACGTAGTGGTCGTTGAGAATGTCGTCGGGCAGATTGTCGAGTAAGCCGGCTTGACCGAAGAGAGCTCCTTCTATTGTGGTGAGCGAGTCGCGATGGCGCATCAGTTGCCGCAAAGGAGTGCTCAGCGCCAGCCGCTCGAAGGGCTCGCTATTTGTGCCAAAGCCAAGGGCTCGAGCCAAGATGAGGTATATAGCTTGCCCCCAGTCGCCGTTAAAGCGGTTGACGTAGTCGGTAACGCGTTGAGCCTTCTCGTTAATGCGTTCAAAAGCGAGAGCCGTCAGCCAGTCGGTGAGGTAAATGGCGGGCATTGATGCTAAATGTTCGGCACAAGGTATTTCAGCCGTAGGATTGTTTACCATCTCGTTATATTTTTGGCTGAAATCGGCAGCGCAGGGCATTACGAGTTGCGGAATAGTCTCGCCGTTAGATCGGCTGATGCGGGTGTCGCTTTTAGCTACGACATGTAGCACCACTGAGTCGTATGCTTCGTCGCTGTCGTGTCCATGTCGATGCCAGTCGGATGCCCGAACGTGAATCTCGATGTTTCCGACCCACAAACGCTCCCCAATACGTATTTTGGCATTGAAGAAATCGGGCCCCGAGTCGTGATTGGGCAATCCGGCATCTATCACGTCGACACGCTCACCATCGACGGTGGTCATGTCGGACGGCAACCATAAGCGGTGCTGCCATACGTATTGCATTAATTTCTCCATAGCGGAGTGCCGTTCGTGTTATAGCGACTGTAATTCCGACAATCGTGCGAGATATTTCCCTATGATGTCGAATTCGAGATTCACGACAGTGCCAACTTTTATTTTGCAGAAATTGGTGTGCTCGAAAGTGTAAGGAATTATGGCGACTCTGAAGCTATCGGGCTCGCTGTCGCATACCGTAAGGCTGACGCCATTGACTGTCACCGAGCCTTTCTCGACAGTCATATAGCCTTTAGCCACCATTTCAGGCTTGGCATCGTAGCGGAACGAAAAATAAGTGCTGCCGTCGAGCTCTTCAACGCTTGTGCACACAGCCGTAGTGTCGACGTGTCCCTGCACGATGTGTCCGTCGAGGCGTCCGTTCATAAGCATTGAGCGCTCAAGATTGACGAGGTCGCCGGGCTTGAGCAGGCCAATGTTGGAGCGCTCGAGCGTTTCGCGAACAGCCGTTACGGTGTAGGTGTCGTCGGGCTTGATGTCGACAACGGTGAGGCATACACCGTTATGAGCCACCGATTGGTCGATGTGGAGCTCTCCGGTAAAAGAGCAATGAATGGAGAGGTCGACGTTCGACCCTTTATTTTCAACAGCCACGACGCGCGCAGCTTCTTCTACTATTCCTGAAAACATTTTATTTCAAAAGAAGGTGTAAATACTGTGATTATTCATTTTATATGCAAATGTAATACATTTGAGTTCCATTTGCAAGTATTGTCTTATTATTGGGCATGATATGTGACAAACGGCTACAACACTTTGGAGGTTGTGTTGCCTGGCCTTAACAAAAACAAGAGAGCGCCTCAAAATCGGGGCGCTCTCGCTATTTTAAGAAAAGATTCTGAATCAGAGTCTTACTTTGACGGGTTTAGCTCCTTGCGGAACGACGATGTATATGCCTTGCGGCAGTGTGAAGCGCTCTTCGGCCGAAGCAACGCGAGATGCTATAGTGCGACCGTCGATAGTTATGATGCTTATTGCCGAGCCTTCGAAGCCACGCGCCACGATAGCACCGTTTTCAACAGCGACAGAGCCCGTGTTGTCGGTGCTTACCTTGCCGAGCCCGGTTGTAGAGCTCACACTATATCCCGAAAGGATAAAGTAGTTGTCGACACCGGGGAGGGATGCGTCGATGCTGATGGTTACCCACTTGCGCCCGAGGAATTCTTGAGGCAATTCAATGTCGTGTTGTTCCCAACCTTCGCCTGCGGGAATGGTTGCAATAAATTTTGCAGCAATGCCGTAGGTTGTGGCGTAGACGTTGATACTCGAGGGACGTTGCTTACCGTTCCATAAATCGAGCGATAAGGTAGTGCCCTCGGCCTCAGTAGCAAATTTGGGCAAGTTGAGCCTTACTTTTGCAGCGCCTTCGGTAGAATACCCGACAAGCGTGATATCGCCTTTGCCGTGGTTGAAAGCCGGGTCGACGAGTTCGGGCTGAGCCCAATCCCAATCGCCGTTTGTGTAGCTGGCGTCGGGTTTCGACATGATGACGGGAGAATACTTGAATGTCATGTTGTCGAAGCCTTCTTCCATGGGCGGTGTATGAGGAGTGCCTACGACGAGGCTCACATACCAGCGGGCAGGCGACATGCCGGCAGCGTTACCGGCCGATATTGCCAATCGCTTGTAAGCGAGAGGCGATCCCGCTTTCAGTGTGTAGGTATATTCAAAAACGTCGGTACCGGCCAAGCGCGGCTCTTCAACAAAATCGGCGTAGTCGTCGATTTCGCCTATGTAGTACTGAATGTCGGATGTCTTGAAATATCCGTCGTTCAAGCCTTTAAGCGGTGCGTCCCAGGTGAAAAGAACCGACATATTGTCTTCGCTGACCTCTGCTTCGAAGTTCTCCACGAAGTCGGGTACGTCGACACCGGTAAATGCTTGTATTTCGGACTTCTGACCCTCAATACCAGCTAATTGGCATACAACGGTAATGATGTTGGTGCCTTGTGTTGTCGGTACGACGAGCGACTGCAGGCTGCCCGGAGCGCCGCTTACCGACACTGTTTCGGCGGCAGAAGCTGTAACCGTAACAACGACGTCGCTATTTAGGGCTTTGCCGGTGAGATAAGCGGTTGGTATATTGAAACTTATCGTAGCGGTAAGGTCGGCATCGCTTGTCGACACCACTTTGAGGTTGTCGACGGCGCGCAAGGCTTCGCTACTCATGTCGGTTGCTTCAACATTGATGTCGCGAACGATGAGAGCATATTGGTTGGCACGCGATACGGCGTGAATGCCTACGTAGTATGCTCCGGCTTCGGGTACGGCAAAAATATTGTCGTAAGTCTCCCAGTCGGTAGATCGTATCTGTGTTTTTGATAGAATGGGTATAGTCATATCTTCGGGTACGGGGCTTGTGCCTATCCATAACTCGAGATATTCCTCGCGTCCCGAGGTGCCACCGCAAGCGGCTTTTAGCGACAGGCGGTAGGCCTTGTCGGCATCGGTGAAGTTAGCGGCAGGTAATATCAACCAGTCGTCGGCATCTTTGTCGAGGCTCCACCCAGAAGAGAAGCAGGGCAGATCCCAGCGTTCGCTATACTCCCATACGCCGTAGTCGGGACCGCCATCGAGGTTGTAAATGGTCATGATGTCGATGTCGGAAGCTTGAGGCTCGAAGTGCATAGGCATATCGAAAGGCTTGCCGAAGATTATTTTGTTAGAGAGACCGGGTTCGGAGTCGATGCCCGACGCTGTAGCTACAACCGAAGCGATGTAGGCTGTTATCTCTTTGCTGTCGTCGAGTGCTATTTCGAGAGAAGAGTCTGCCGTAGTTCCTTCGAGGACACCATTGATGTAGACCTTGTATTGCAGGTCGTCGAGGTTGATAAGGCCTTTATTGACCCCTTCCGTTACGGGCGACCATTTCACGAGAGTAGGAGTGATAGAAACGTTGGCAGGAGCTTTCGGGGTGTCGTTACCGGCAAAAACCTTAGTAACGGCAGGGTTGCCGGAGAGCTTGCCCGACGTGGCAGCGAATTGCAGAGCTCGACGGCCGTTGCTGAGATTGTTATATTCAACTACAACCTCTTCGCCGGCAGCGGCTGTGCCACTTTCAAACTCAATATTGTCGACCGAGGCTGTCCACGTCAGCGAGCCTGTGAGGGCTGTGCCGTCGTGAGCTTTTTCGGGCATGGTATACGTTACTCTTGCCTCCTTGGCGCCGAGACCAAATTCAACGTTTTTTACCAGCGGTATAGCCGGGGTCTTGGCGTCGAGGGGTTTATTGTCGGGCGAGAGGAAGAATACAAATTGCTTGTCGATGTCGAATTGGTGTAGCAATTCAAATTTTTTGTCGTTGGGATAAACGGCATAGAAAGCCGACGGCTTTTCGTGGTATTGCGGGTTGTAGATATAGCAGCCATCGAGGGGGCTATATACGAGGCCTCCGCGAGAACTGCCGAGCCCCGACAGAGGCACGTTGCAAATCTCTGTTATAGAGCCGTCTTTGTCAATGCGCACCAGTTTATCGAAATAAGATATTCCGTAGAAGCAATCGTCGTCAATGCTGTAAGTGAAAGCATAGCATCTGTCGCCCGGACGCGGCAGCTGTGCGATAGCGGTGGCCGCAAAGATATCGTCGGCTGGAGCTACGCAGAAGTAATATTTAGAGTCGTCGGGGTCGACAGAGATACCGTAGACTTTGTCTTCGGACTCAACGTATGACGACACTATGAAATTGCTGTAAACGTTTTCGTAGATGTCGACAACGTTATAATCGAGGAGAGCGCCCGTTGTGGGGTTGAACTCCATGTAGAATGAAGCATAGATCTGCTGGTCGCCGCCGTAGGAGCCTGCTACGGGCATGCACAGGCGGTTGTCTCTGAGCCAGCCGCCGCGGGGGTATAGGCCCTGCATGGCAAAGACCTCCTGATCCCACTCCCACAGCAGATTGAGAGTGCCGTCGGTGTTGATTTCATACCAACCTTCGGGTGTGCTTTCATTTTGGTCGTAGGCCAAAAAGCCAAGGATAGTAGCACCGGAAGCGTTTTTAAGTTTGTTATCGGCCGTGGCGGCATGCGATATATTCTTTTCTTTAAGCGAAGACAGGCTCTTTTCGAGTGTCGCTTTGGCACTGCCGGCAAGCAAACGCCCCCCATCCTCCGCGGGAAGCGAGAGGGTGGAAAGGGCGTAAGTGCTGACAGCCATGGTGGCCACAATAGCGGCCGCAATGAAGTGCTTATTCATAGGCTATGGCTGTTGTTATAAGATTATGTTAGCGAACTACAACTTTAGCTGTTGTAACACTGCCGTCGGTGAGGGTAGCACGGCGGATAACGGTTGTGCCGGCTGCGGGGTTCTCGATGCGGATACCCTGTAGGTTGAACAACTCAACAGAGGCTTCGTTATCGCTGAGCGAGATGTTGCTGAGCGCAGTCGATTTAACAGTAACAGATACTGTTTCAGAAGCGGGAGTCTCAATTTCACCATCTTCGTATACAGCTACAACAGCGATTTCGTAAGTTTCACCTTCAACGCCGTCGAATTCGTAGCTTGTTTCGGTGAGGTCTTCGGCCACGGTCTCGCCGTTTACGATAACTTCATAGTGGTCAACGGTCTGAGTTGCTGTCGAAGGATCTTCCCAAGTAATAGTGACAACTTTTGTTTCGTTTTCAACAGTAGCGGTGGGAGCGTCGACATATGGATAGTCGTCGATGAGGATTTCGTCGATGTAGAGGCCATCGCAGTTGTCTTCCATTTCTTCGGCTTCGTATGTTTTGATGCCAAATGTTACGTTGTTCTTTCCTACAAGGTCTGTCAGCGGAACGAAGATGCGAACCCAGTTTGGCTCACCATCTTCAACGGCACCTTCACCAACTTCGAATGAAGCTACTGTGGTTGTCGTTTCGCCTTCGTTGTAAACAACGTCGAATGTATTAGCACCAACCAGCGGTACATAGTAGAGAGAAGCAACGGGATAAACAGCTTCTTCAAAGTTGAGCATACCACTTGTCAACACATATGTTTGTGGTACATAGTCACCCCAATAGTTGTATGTGGTAAAAGGAGCGTAGATCATGCCATCGGGCACTTCTACATCGCCGTCATCGCCTGCGACATAATTTACGGCAGAGATGCCTGTATATAGTTCTTTGTCTGTCAGATACCAGTTAGGGTAGCTCCAAAGTTTGTTAGGATAGTAATAGTAGTAACCCCAACTTTCGGTATGAGTACTGAAGCTGTCGGCAAAAGGCAGTTTTGATGCCGGACCTACGATAACGCGGTCGGTAGTCCTTCTCGAATATTCAGCTTTGCCGTCGTTGTTATAAGCCGAAACGGTGTAGTAAACTTCGGTCTGGGCTGTAAAGTCGTCGGCCGGGTCAACAACAGAAAGCTCGGTTGTTTTCTCAGCAATAACTTTATTGTCGCTGCGCACAACATCATAGTAAATAGGTTGGCGGAGTTGTCCTTTGTTGGTGCCTTCTTCCGGAGCCTCCCATGTAACAGTCACAGAGCCGTCGGCATTAACTTCGGCAGTAGCTTCGGCGGGCGTGCCGGGGATATCGTAGCCAACGAAGACGTATGTTTGGGCGCGCTCACTGGTGCCTTCTTCTGTGCTTGCCACAACGAAATAAGTGTGGTTTTTAGAAAGCTCGTCGGAGCTAACTTCGTGTTGAACTGTGAGAGTCTCGCCGGGTGTTACGTCTTCGAAAGTTTTGACAACATCTTGGTCGTAAGAGTATCCAACGACATGTGTAATTTTAACGGTGAGATCCTCTTCTATTTCGATTTCGTTAGTATATGCCGTCGGTGTGACGATGGTGAGAGTTACGACTTCGAGGTTGTCACCGCTAAGTTCGGTTTTAATAGTTGGGATAGCCGGCTTGAAGCCGCAATAGAGATTGTAAATGTAGGCCCCCCAACTTTCGCCATCTTCATTTACGGCATAAACATTGAAATTGTATTCGTAGCCTTTAGTTAGATCATTGACGTCGTATTCAAAAGCTGCACCCGGCTCAACATCTTCGATAAGCGCAATCTGGTCTAAGTCGTGATAAACACGATCTTCATCATAGTACGTTGCTGTAATCTTGATGTTTACGTTCTCTTCCAGGTCAGAGTAATTCCAGCCCTCGCGACCTCGAGTAGGGGCATTACCGGTGATGTGAGCATAGAAACTGCCATCATCGGCTTTTAAGATTGTTCCCTCTACGTTGGTTGGTTCGTCGGGTATTAGTGCGCTTGCTGCAAACGCCCCAAGAGAGCAAAGCAAAAGAAGAGTAAAAAATTTCTTCATAGAGTTAATGTTGTTAGAGGCTCTCCGACTTCAAGAGTGCCTGGTTGATAGTTTTTTATAAGCTATGCGAGAAGTCCGGCCGCAAGGCGATGTGTAAGATGAAAAATGATTTAGGGCTCGCAATGCCGTCGCAAACTTATGTGTTAGTTGTGCAAAAGTATGCAAAAATTTCCAAAACACAAATAGTTTATACGTTAAATATGGGCAATATGAACCGCGGATGTGGGTCGGAGCTCCACAAATAAGGCTAACCCCAGCCTGCGCTTCGCCCTACGGGCTTGCTTGACGGGGGGCTTATTGTCGCCTCTCCGAGGTGACCACGCGACGCGGTTCTGTATCCGACTCGATGATCCGCGGCTGCTCCATAGTCGCGAAGTGGTGTACCTCCGGCACACGATTATATTTATTGGTCTTGATCCGGGCACAGCTCGCGGTGCTCGCAGTACCCGGCTAATCATGGTGTAGCCGCTCCGCGACTGGTGACATAGTTTATTAGTAATAAATTTGTGAGTAATAAAATTATTACTTATATTTGTTGCCAGAAAAACAAATTATTATGAAGATAGAACAGAAGCCATTTGTATTCGGTGTGGCCACCTCAAATGAGAATTTCACCGACAGAGAAACTGAGACCGCCCGCATTTTACAGAACTTTCAGCATGGGATAAATACGATATTAATATCACCACGTCGTTGGGGCAAAACGTCGTTGGTGCGAAAGGTGTCGACACTTGCTCAATCGGAGAGTTTGAAAATCGTTTACTTAGATATCTTTTCGTGTCGTAGTGCGCAAGAGTTTTATAATGCATTGGCCACGGCAGTGCTTAAGCAGACATCGTCGAAGTTAGAAGAGTGGCTCGAAAATGCGAAGGCGTTTCTGTCGCGGATCAGTCCGAAAATATCTCTCGGCCCCGATCCTATGACTGATTTTTCGATATCGCTGGAACTTAACGACAAGGCTACCGACGTTGACGACATCTTGCAGCTGCCCGAACGAATAGCACAAAAGAAAAAGTGCAGAATAGTGGTGTGCATCGATGAGTTTCAGCAGATAGGTGAGTTTAAAGATTCCACGACGTTGCAAAAGCGTCTTCGAGGAGTGTGGCAGCTACAACAATCGGTGTCATATTGCCTCTTCGGCAGTCGGAAACACCTTATGAGTGAGCTTTTTGAGAAGAGGAGTTTGCCTTTTTACAAATTTGGCGATGCAATTTATTTGCCCAAGATATCCACCGCCAATTGGGTCGATTATATCTGTGATCGATTTGAAGTTACCGGCAAAAGTATTTCGCCGGAATTGGCACGACAGATATGCGAGATTGTCGACAATCATTCATCGTATGTTCAACAATTGGCATGGTTGGTGTGGATTCGCACCGATGGCAGTGCAACAGAACAGAATTTCAACGATGCTTGCCAAGATATAATAGAGCAAAATACGCCCCTCTTTGAGCGCCAGACCGAGAGCCTATCGTCATATCAGATGAATTTTCTTCGAGCTGTTATCGACGGGGTGAAAAGCGAATTCAGTTCTAAGGCTATTTTAGATAAATATCAGCTGGGATCTTCGGCTAATGTCAAAATCATCAAGGCGGCCCTGCTGAAAAAGGAACTGATAGATATAGAGCGAAAAGAGGTCGCCATCTGCGACCCTATCTTGGCGCTGTGGCTGCGGAAAGAGTTGCATCGCTAAGAGGATGGCGGCCCTGTGCGGTCCCTGCGATAAAACTTTTTGAATTTTTTATGGTAAAAGTTGCACATTAATAAAATTCATCGTAAATTTGCATCGCAAAAGTTCGGAGGAACATTTTTTTGCCAGTATACGCTTCAATAGCTCAGTCGGTTAGAGCATCTGACTGTTAATCAGAGGGTCGTTGGTTCGAGTCCATCTTGAAGCGCAAAACGTTATCTTTACATATATCAATGCTTCAATAGCTCAGTCGGTTAGAGCATCTGACTGTTAATCAGAGGGTCGTTGGTTCGAGTCCATCTTGAAGCGCAAATCAGGGCGTACCATTAGGTGCGCCCTGATTTTTTTGTGACAATGTCGATAGGGATATTGTCGAATCTCCGACTCGACATATTTATATGGGATGTCGTTGTGGACCCCAGCCTGCGCTGCGCCCTACGGGCTTGCTTGACAGGGGTTGCCCTTATTGTCGCCTCTCCGAGGCGACCACGCGCCGCGGCTGTATCTCCGACCCGATGCTCCGTGGCTGTCATACCGCGGCTATATATCCGAGGCGACCACGCGGCGCGGGATGGGCGTAAAAGCAGCAAAGGCTGCCCGCAACCCGGGCAGCCTTTGTGGTATAGTTTGAGGCGTGTTTATTTCACCAATATTTTGGTGGCTTTAGCGCCTTCGCGTTTGATGTAGATGCCCGGGGTGAGGTTGTTGTCGTTGACCCGTCGTCCGTCGAGGGTATAAACCTCAGAAGCGCCGGTAGCGGGAGCCGCCACCACATTATTCACACCGACATTTTTAGGCACCACCGTCACTTCTTTACGGACACCTGGGCCAACGATAGCCACGTTGGCTTTGTCGTCGGGGATGGTGTTAGCGGTTGTGAAAGTGACTACGGTTTTGTTGTATCGGCCTGTAGCCTTGGCAGTTAGCCATTCGGGCAGTCCTTCGAAGCTGAGCTTGCTGCCATCGTAGTAACTGTCGAGTTCGATGCTTGCCGAGCTGCCGTTACCAATGTTGATGGTTTCGTCGTTGCCTTCAAGCCATGGGAAAGTCGCGTCGAGCATGATGTAGAACGATACGAGTTCGTCGTTTACATAATATGACACGTCCGACCAGCCATAAGAAGGCAGCATATCACCGGCGAAGCATACCTCTTTGCCTATCCATCCGAGGGCGAGCCCATTGGGGTTGCCATAATTTGACATCTCGGGAGAGAAATATTCCACGTTTTCGGGGTCATGGAAACCACCGATAGCAACGAAGAAATACGGGGTGATATCGGAAGATATAACGATCGGCTCATCAAACTTGAAGTTGAACGAGAGGATGTCGCTTGTACCGCCGCGGTCGATCATTGTTATGTCGTTGCCAGTACAAGTAGCCGTAAAGTTGGGTTCGTCGGGGATGACGAAGTTGCGACCGATGAAATATATCTCGGCTACGAATTTGGCATTGCGGCTCACCTTGCCGTAAGCGTTTGTTCGGATGCCGTCGATAACGATAGGCGAATCGGGGGAGTAGAATAAGTCGCCTATTCTCACGAGGTGGCTCCAGTTATCGTCGTCGTATTCATCGCCGAAAGTGCGCTGGCTCCAATAGCGGTCCGACTCGTGGTTGTACCCGAAGTATGGGAGAGCCAGGTCGGCGTATGTGGCCGAGCCCTCGGTCCATGGGTCGATAATGGTCAGCCCCAAATCAACAACCTCATAATCCTTGGTGTCGGTGAAATAGCGCTCGTATTCGCCTCTACCGCCGGCCTGGATGAATCCGCCATAGGTGAAAGAGTCGGGAGCTGTGCCAGCCGACGAAGCGGATAGAACCGGGTAGTGATACATATTATTACGCGTTGTAGCAGCGCTGGTGTAGTCGGTTTCGTAAGTTACAGAGAGGTTTTTGTCGGTCGACGTCTTTTCTTCGCCGCTGGTGTCGGTGTAGGTCCACAGATAGTCGGCTTTTGAAGTCTTTGTAGTGTTGGTGTACTTCATGGGCTTGTATACGGGCCCAGCCATAATTGACGCCGGCACATTTTCGTCGGTGCTCGAGAGTCCGAAGAAAAGGTTGCTCAGCGGTCGGCGATACGATGCCCCGGTCAGCGGAAGGCCTACCGATATGTCGTCGATAAAAGTTGTGTTGCCGTCGATACCCTCAATCTGAAATCCTACGTTAATAGTCTTGCCGACATATTTCTCCAGCGAAGCCGAGAAGGGGCGTACCGAATAGTCGAACATGGCAAAGAAGTTGCCGTCGGTTTCCTTAATGAGCTCTTCGGCGTGGCTGTAGAGTAGTTCCCAGGATTCGCCGCCATCGGTTGAAATGTTTACCTTGATGTCGTTTACGATCTCAAATTTATCGAGCTTAAAGGTAGTAGAGTTGAAATAGTCCCAGTTATAGAAATAAGGGCTTGTCATTGTACCCCAACAGAGCTCCATGCCTTCGTAAACATCAAAAGCGGGAGATATAGCCCATTCGTCAACCTCTTGGTCGAACATTTCGTAGGTAAGACATTTGCTTTCGATAAAGTCGAATATCGGCATTGGCTCTGTCATCTTCCACCCGCGGTTGCTCTCGGGCGAGTCGCGGTGGTCGATAGCCCATCCGTCGGGCAGCCAAGCGTCGTCCATGCCGTCCCACGCCTCAAAATCTTCGTAAAGGACGAATCCCTCCGGTGTCGATGCCACTTTGGCTGGTTTGCGGCGCGGGTTAATAGTGTTGCCAAGAGAAGGAATGCCGGTCACCATCTTTATTTTGAGGCCATTTTCCAATACAACCTCTTTTTCAACGATCCCTTTAGCGATCGTTCGGCTTTTTGCTACGCGCTCAACGCGGTCGCGGCTTGTAATCTGTTTGTTGACAGGCGTTGTTTTCTGCAAAGACAATCCTTGTGCACCTGCCGATAAGGCTATGCCCGCACACACAGCCAAGATAAAAGTGCTTTTCTTCATCAAAATATATTAATAGGTTATTATTTCGCTTTAAGTGATTGTTTCAGTGAAATTTTTGCAAAGATAGTGTTTTTTAGTGAAACCAGTTGTGTATGTGGCCAAAATGTTATATTTTTGTGCGAAATTGTAGATATATTGTTTTGCTATTATATATTTTGATTCATTAATAATAAATTTAAACACATTTTTATGAAAAAAATTTACACATTACTACTGACTGCGCTTGTGCTTCTGACTTCGTGGACAGTTAAAGCCGATAAGGTAGCGGATGGCGAGTGGACCCTCCCCGGCACGTACACCTTTACGCTGAATGACAACTACGAAGATAAGGTTGCTGATATCACAGTCAAGATTACACAATCAAATGGGACATATTATCGACTGACTGATGTCGTAGGAGAACATTTCCTTACAGACATTACCTTCTCGTTTGATAGCAACACTAATAAGCTAACCTTTGAAAAGGGTAGCAACAGCGCTTATGACGAGAACCAACCTCTGGCCTTCTCGCCTTATAAATATAGTTGGCCTGATGGTGAGTTGATCGAAACCAGCAGCACAACCACATTCGACCCCACAACAGGTGCTATTTCTTTCCAGATAGACAGGTGGGATACTCTCGGATTCTGCTGGACAGCTTCAAGCACTGGCTATAACGAGCAAGAAGACACCCAGTATATCATAGCTGCAGCCCAGCAGATTGAAGAGGTAGTCGAGCAAGGCGACAAGGTTATTGAAGGTACATATATATTCAATATCGAAGAGACCTACGATAGCGATGCTAAATATGAGATTAAGGTGAAAATAGAAGGCGAAGACGGCAACTACACCATCACCGAAGAAGGTAGTTCAAAATTCCCAACCGCTGTTCCCTTTACCTATAACGCATCGAATAACGCACTCACCTTCACCACCACTCCCAATCTGGGCGCTGAGGGCAACACCACATTCTATCCCTATTTCAACGAAGGCTATGGCGTGGATCCGCAATCGCCGTATTCGGGTGTTACGTTCAACTCTGTAACAGGTGAAATCGATTTCCAATCGGAAGCTGAAAAGAACTGGGGCTCATTCGGCTTTGCATGGGCTGTTAACCCAGGCATGTTCCCGAACTACGAACCCGCATACAAAATTGTATCGGCCGTACAGGTTGAAGATGAAGTTGGTGGTGGCGATGACCAAACCCCCGCATGGGTCGACCTCGGCAACGCTACCTTTATGGATGGCTGGGTGCTCCCGGCATTTGGTATCGACCAGACATTGCCCGAAAACCAATATGAGGTGCTCTTGCAACAAAACAGCGAGAACGAAAATCTCTATCGCCTCGTAAATCCCTATGCTGCAGGTCCTGCTGCCGAATTGAATACACACCCCACAAAGCAAGGCTATATCGAATTTGATGTAAGCGACCCCGAACACGTGTTGTTTAACGTTGTTGGAGCAGGTTTTGCATACGATCACCCCACTGATGGAATTAGAAAATTCACCGAAATTTATTGTGTGAACCACCTTAGAGCTACGATGGCTCAGTATTCATACGATGACCCGACGAAAGTAACCGGCAATACTTTCCTTAATAAAAACACCTTGGCTACTACCTTTGTTGACGATGTAGTGACCCTCAATATGGATACCGAAGACAAATTAGATTATGGCTTCGCAATGCCCGATGCTCGCTATACTCATGATCCTGAAGGAAGTTTCCTCATGTGGTGGGGCGAAGACGATCGCCCAATGAATATGTCGGCCAAAATCTGGTTCCCCGGTGCAGTGAAAGAAGAGCCTGCCGAAGGCGATATCACAGGTAATATGACAACCGATGGTGACCTGAATATGGGCACAATGGAAACACCTGACCTATATGATATTGACGACATCGAAGTAACAGCAAGCTGGGATGAAGAAGAAAGCGCTCTCACTATCTACGGAATAAATCCTGAAGGAGGTTATCCTTTCAATCCTATCGTGTTCAATGTTGATGTAGCAAAAGGAACAGCTACGGCATCGAATGAACAAGTAGCATATACGGAAGAAGATAACACTTACATCTTCGCCGACATTGCAACAAAAGGAGATGTAAAAGTAACGCTCCGCAATGATGGTGAAAACGTAGTTATTGAATTTGAGCCGTGGGGTGCCGGAATGGATTTCGGCGATGATTTTGGTTGGTATTTCATGCCGGCACTATATAACACCGTTATCACCCTCGACAACTTCAATATCGAAGGCCTTGGTAGCGATGCCGATACCGACGAGCCCGGTGAAGAAATCACAGGTAATATGACGGCGCAGGTAGATATGAACCAAGGCATGGATGATCCGGATATTTTAGACGACGTGGAAAGATGGGAGGTAACAGCTACATACGATGAAGCGACCCAACGCCTCACCATCAATAACTTCGCAGGTCTCAATCCGCTAACCTTCACCATCAATCTCGAGACAGGCGAAGCCGTTTCTGACGAAGATATCTTGGCTGAGGTTGACTGGGACACAAATATGCTATATGCAGGTATCGTAGGCGTTGCCGATTTTGAAAGCGCCATAAAAGCGACAGCATTTGTCGATGGCGACAAGACCGTTCTCTATGTAGAACCGTGGGGCGAAGTATACGAAGAATTTACATACTTCATGAATGTTGCTTACTTCAACACCGTAGTGACACTCGACTTTGTGATTCCGGGTCTTGAAACATCGGCTCCGACTATCACTATCGACGAAATCACATACGAATCGGCCCTCGAATCGTCAGAATATGGCACAGTGGCTACCGTTGATTTCACCGTTAACGTTAGCAGCGAAGGTCTTGACGACGACGCCGTGATAACACTCTACTACAAGGCTCCGAACTCCGACGAATTCGTGGCCGTTGAACCTAACGAAGATGGCAGCTATACATTCCAAGTGATCCTCGCAGCCAGCGAAGAAGATTATGAAATAACATTCTACGCTGCTTCGGGCAACTCCAAGTCGGAAGAAACAGTCTTCACCTTCAACACCAACACACAGACAGGTATCACCGACGCTCTCGTAGAGGGTAATGCTCGCGTTCGCTATTACAACCTACAGGGTATCGAACTCGCTAACCCCGCCGCCGGCACAACAGTAATAAAAGTTGTTGGCGACAAAGCAACGAAAGTGATCATCCGATAATAGTCACCCACATAATATAAAAAGAGGCGCCCAGAGGCGCCTCTTTTTTTTTGAGGATGGAGGGGCGCCCGGGTCGACGGATGTGCGACGGCTCGGATAGCCGTCAATGTCGGTATGGATATGGTCGAATCTCCGACTCAACAGATTTATATGGGATGCCGTTGTGGACCCCAGCCTATCGACTGGGGTTTCTTGCTTCGCAAGCGACTTCGTCGATTTTCCTTATTATCGGGTCTCCGACCCGATGATCCGCGGCATGGTGACATTGGCGGCTCTCCGAGCCGCCGAGATGGAGGAGAGGCCCCGTCCCTACCCCAGCCTCCGCGCTAACGCGCTCGACTGGGGGTTCCCTTATTGTCGCCTCTCCGAGGCGACCACGCGCCGCGGCTATATATCCGACTCTATGATCCGTGGCATGGTGACATTGGCGGCTCGGAGAGCCGCCAAGAGAGAGGAGGGGACCTTGTCCTACCCGAGCCTCCGCGCTGACGCGCTCGACTGGGGGTTTCCTTATTGTCGCCACTCCGAGGCGACCACGCGCCGCGGCTATATATCCGACTCGATGTGGTGCGGCTAAAGGCGACGAGGGCGCCCCATCACATGGGGCGCCCTCGCTATTATAGGTTGTCGCTAATTATTCAGAGCATTTAGCTTTGATAAACTCGCGGTTTAGGCGTGCTATGTTGCTCAGCGGTATGTTTTTCGGGCACTCGGCGGCGCAAGCGCCAGTGTTGGTGCAGTTGCCGAAACCGAGTTCGTCCATCTTGCGTACCATTGCGCGCGCGCGACGTTTGCGTTCAACCTGGCCCTGGGGCAGGAGCGCAAACTGGCTCACCTTGGCAGACACGAAGAGCATAGCAGAGCCGTTCTTGCAAGCGGCCACGCAGGCGCCGCAACCGATACAGGTAGCTGAGTCCATAGCTGTGTCGGCCACCTCTTTGCTGATAGGCTGGCTGTTGGCATCGGGCGCGCCGCCGCAGTTGAACGACACGTATCCGCCGGCCTGTTGAATCTTGTCGAAGGCGTTGCGGTCGACCATAAGGTCGCGAATCACGGGGAACGCAGCCGAGCGCCATGGCTCGATGGTTATGGTGTCGCCGTCGTTAAACTTGCGCATGTGCAGCTGGCATGTTGTGATGCCTTGTACGGGCCCGTGAGGGTGTCCGTTGATATATAGCGAGCACATGCCGCAGATACCTTCGCGGCAGTCGTTGTCGAACACAACGGGTTCTTCGCCGCGCTCAACGAGTTGTTGGTTGAGCATATCGAGCATTTCGAGGAAGCTGCTTCCTGTCGATACATTGTCGAGTGAATAGTTGACGAACTGTCCTTTTTCTTTCGGGCCACGTTGACGCCAAATTTTCAGTTTTACGCTGATAGTATGTTCCATTTTACAATTCAGATTCTTGTGGTTAAAAGAAATTAGGATTTATAGTTACGTGTCTGTACCTTGATGGCTTCATATTTGAGCGGCTCTTTGAGCAACATGGGTTTCTCGCCATCGCCGGTATATTTCCAGCAACTTACATACATATATTCGTCGTCGCGACGAGCGGCTTCTCCGTCGGGCGTCTGATACTCTTCGCGGAAGTGCGCGCCGCACGATTCGTTACGGTTGAGGGCGTCGATAGCCATCATGCGCGCCATTACGAGGAAGTCTTCGAGTCGCAGAGCTTTTTCGAGCTCGGTGTTGAGGTCGTCGGCACGGCCAACTACGCGGAGGTCGCTGTAGAACTCTTTACGCACTTCTTCTATTTCGTCGAGAGCTTTTACGAGGCTCTGAAGAGTGCGGCCCATGCCCACGAGGTTCCACATAACATGACCGAGGCGTTTGTGAATTTCGTCGGGGCTCTTTGTTCCTTTGATGTCCATGAGCTTCTGAATGCGTTGGCGAACAGCTTCTTCGGCGGCGTCGAACTCGGGTGCTGCAGTGCTGAAGCGCGGCACCTTGATTTGGTCGCTGAGATAGTTCTGCATGGTGTATGGGAGCACGAAATAACCGTCGGCGAGCCCTTGCATCAGAGCCGAAGCACCGAGACGGTTAGCGCCGTGGTCGGAGAAGTTACATTCGCCGATAGCGAATAGCCCCTTGATAGAAGTCTGCAACTCATAGTCGACCCAAATACCGCCCATAGTGTAGTGGCTTGCGGGGAATATCATCATAGGGGTCTCGTATGGGTTGTCGTCAGATATCATCTGATACATATCGAAGAGGTTGCCGTAGCGGTCGCGAACGACATCTTCGCCAAGGCGTTGGATTGCATATTTAAAGTCGAGATATACGGCATTACCAGTGCCGACACCATAGCCGGCGTCGCACCGCTCTTTAGCGGCACGCGAAGCGATGTCGCGAGGGCATAGGTTGCCGAAGGCGGGATAGCGGCGTTCGAGGTAGAAGTCGCGGTCTTCGTCGGGTATGTCGGTCGGTTTCTTTTTACCGGCGCGAATAGCCTCAGCGTCTTCTTTCTTAGCGGGCACCCAGATGCGGCCGTCGTTACGTAGCGATTCGCTCATGAGGGTGAGTTTGCTCTGGTCTTCGCCGTGAACGGGTATACAAGTGGGGTGAATCTGAGTGAAGGCGAGGTTGGCGAGGTATGCACCTTTCTTGAAAGCCTGGATGGCTGCCGAGCCGTTGCAACCCATAGCGTTGGTAGAAAGGAAGAAAGCGCGGCCGTATCCACCAGTGGCGAGCACAACGGCGTGAGCGGCGTAGCGTTCTATTTCGCCTGTTACGAGGTTGCGCACGATGATGCCGCGTGCACGACCGTCGATGATAACGATGTCGAGCATCTCGCGGCGGTTGAATGAGCGCACGGTGCCTTTTTCGATCTGGCGGTTTAGCGAGCTGTAAGCGCCGAGGAGGAGCTGTTGTCCTGTCTGTCCTTTAGCGTAGAAAGTACGGCTAACCTGAGCGCCGCCAAAAGAGCGGTTGGCAAGGAGGCCACCATATTCGCGAGCGAAGGGCACACCTTGTTGAACGCATTGGTCGATGATATTGTTCGACACCTCAGCCAGACGGTAAACGTTGGCTTCGCGCGAGCGGAAGTCGCCGCCCTTTACAGTGTCGTAGAATAGGCGATATACCGAGTCGCCATCGTTCTGGTAGTTTTTCGCAGCGTTAATACCACCTTGAGCGGCGATAGAGTGTGCGCGGCGCGGGCTGTCTTGGATACAGAAGTTGTAGACATTGAAGCCCATTTCGCCGAGCGTTGACGCCGCCGAAGCACCGGCGAGACCCGTACCCACGACGATGATGTCGAGGTTGCGCTTGTTGGCGGGGTTTACGAGGTGCTGGTGTGCTTTGTAGTTGGTCCATTTCTCAGCGATAGGACCTTCAGGAATCTTGGAGTCGATAGCGTTCTCCGGCAAGTTAGCCGAAGCGACGTCGGCGAAGTCTTGCATAATGGGGGTTGAATCAATCATACCCTCGAGGTTATAATTCTGTGCCATATCTCTGAGTGGATTATTCGTTAGCAGGTTGGTTCTGTGATTGTTGTTTTAGAGCTGCTTCTGTGCGACCGCTTACGAAAGTTTCAAACTGACCGAGAGTCTGAATCTGTTGAGCGTTCACGTCGGGAGCCTGAGCCTTAGCGGCAGCCTGAATAGCTTTAGCCTGGCTGATGAAGTATTCGCCGTTTTCAACGAAGAAAGCAGTCTGAGCATCTTTTTGTTCCACCGGGTTAGTGATGGCGGCCATAGCAGCCGATGCTTTTGCCTGATATTCCTCAATGAGGTCTTCAGCTTTTTCCGACCAATATTCGGCATATTGCTCTTGAAGCTCGGGTGCTGTGAGGAAGAATTTGTTGTGAGCCTGAACGGTGAAGAGAATAGCTTGAGCCGTGAATAGGAGCACCACGACAGTAGTCCAGCAGCAGCTAATAGTTTTGAGGCGTTTTAGCCAGATATTGTTGTCGAAGCCAACGGTGTGGAACATCGACCAGAAACCATGATTCATGTGGAACCAAAGCGCGATGAAGCCCACGATGTAGATGACGGGAGTCCACCACGACTCGAAAGCGGCCTGGAGGAAGAGAGTGCCGAAGTGAGGCGCTGCGGGCGCGTCGCCGACAGTCGGCAGCGAAGTAATGTCGTGCGACAAAAGCTCTTGGAGCTGCATCTTCGACCAGAACTGGATAAGGTGCACGATGAGGAATGCAACGACAACGATGCCGAGAACGAGCATGTTTTTCGACGACCATTCAACACCGGGCGCAGCGCCGGCAATAGCGTAGCGGTCGTTACCGCGGGCACGGCGGTTTTGAATAGTTAGCCATACGGCATAAATAATATGTATGACAAACAGGAGCGCCAAACCGGCAGAAGCCACCAGTGCATACCAGTTAGCACCGAGGAACTCGCAGATTACATTGTAAGCTGCGGGCCACAGCAGGGCTACCGAGTTCATCAACACGTGAAATGTTACGAATAGGACCAAAGCGACGCCAGTGATGGCCATCACGAATTTACGCCCTATAGATGAGCATGTTAACCACATAAGATGATTGTTTTTGATTGATTTATGAATTGTTGTTTTATTTTGATTTCGTCGTAAGAAAGTCGCGAGGCGCTCCTTTATCATGCAAATTTACGTAGTTTTTGCCGAATATATAGCAATTCGGCTAAAAATATTTATAATGGTACATTAGCTTTTTGCTCATTTTTGTTGTACTTTTGTGGAGCAAAGCAAAAAAATACCTATAAGAAATGAAAATCGTACCTTATTTCGCGACAATGGCCCTTGTGGCCTTGACGATGATATCGTGCTCAAAGAAAGCCGATGCACAATCCTCGAATATTAACAACACAGAGAATATGACAGAACAAAGCACCGACACGGCATCGGTAAAAATTGCCGTAAAGACCAGCGCCGGCGATATCACCCTATTGCTCTACGGCGACACACCCAAGCACCGCGACAACTTCGTGCGTCTCGTTGAAGAATCGTACTACGACAGCGTGCTCTTCCATCGTGTTATCAAAAATTTCATGATACAGACAGGCGACCCCGAATCGAAGACGGCCCTTGCCGGTACGCCACTCGGTGCGGGAGGCCCGGGCTATACTATCGATGCCGAAATAGTGTTCCCGCGTCATTTCCACAAACGCGGAGCCCTTGCTGCTGCCCGTCAGGGCGATGCCGTAAACCCGCAGAAACGCTCGTCGGGCTCACAGTTCTATATCGTTACGGGCAATAAGCTCACCGACGGCGATGTCGACAATCTGGCCATGCACCTGTTGAACAACCGCAAGCAGAGCATCTTCAACCGCCTTGCCGGAGAGCGTCGACAGACTATAATCGACATGCAGAGCCGTGGCGACCGTGCCGGTCTGCAAGCCCTTCAGGAAGAGCTCATCAAACTTACCGAAGCCGAAGTTGAGGCCGAAGGCAAAGTGACAATCAGCGAAGAAATGCGGCAAGCCTATACCACCGTCGGCGGCGCCCCGCATCTCGACGGCGAATACACAGTTTTTGGCGAAGTTATCGAAGGCATGGACGTTGTCGAAGCCATTGAGAATGCCGCTACCGATAAGCTCGACCGACCGAAAGAGGATATCCGTATCATCTCGATGAAGGTTGTAAAATAATGGGGAAAGCGATACCCGTTGAGCGTCACACCTTGCCCAACGGGTTGAAGATAGTACACTCTTACGATAAAACGACGGCCATGGTGGCTGTCGACGTGCTATACGATGTGGGGTCGCGCGACGAGAGACGCGACCTCACGGGTATGGCGCATCTCTTTGAGCACCTGATGTTTGGCGGCTCGGCCAACATAGAGTCGTTCGATGGCGAGCTCGAAGACGCCGGCGGCAAGAGCAATGCTTGGACCTCGTGCGACTTCACCAACTTCTACGACGTAGTGCCGGCCCAGAATATAGCTACGGCACTGCACCTTGAGAGCGACCGTATGTTGGCCCTTGATTTCAGCGAGCGCTCCCTTGCCGTGCAGAAAGGTGTCGTTACCGAAGAATTCAAGCAGACACACCTCGGTCGTCCCTATGGCGACCTCTTTCATCACCTTCGAGCCTTGGCCTATGCTCAAGAGCACCCCTATTCGTGGCCTACGATAGGGCTTAGGCCCGAGCATATAGCCAAAGTGGAGCTTTCCGACGTGGAGCAGTGGTTTTACAGCCACTATGCCCCCAACAATGCTATATTGTCGATAGTAGGCAATGTCGATTTCGATACGGCCTGCCGCCAAGCCGAGCTATGGTTTGCCGACGTGCCCCGGCGCGCTATACCCTGTAGGCGCCTTCCTTCGCCCAGTTTCCCCACGAAATCGGTAGAAAAGACGGTGCGAGGAGCGGTGCCATATCCGCTTATTGTTAAAGCCTTCGCGATGTCGGCCTATGGCGAAGACGGATATTTTGCTGCCGACACCCTCACCGATATATTGTCGGTGGGTCGCGCCGCGCGCCTGCGCAACAGACTCGTAAACGGCACGGCCCGAGGTCTCATCAGCGATGCCGATGCCTCAATTATCGGAAGCGAGGGGCCCGGTCTGCTTCTCCTGACGGCTCGTCTGACCAGCAATGACGACCGCGACATAGCACGTGCGCAGGAGCTGCTGATGGCCGAGGTGCGACAACTTGCCGAAGTGCGACAACTCAACTATCGCGAATTGGAACGCACACTCAACAATTTCGAGGCTACATTTCGTTTTTCCAACGATAATTTTTTGGCAAAGGCCACCGGGCTTGCTATGGCCGAATATCATGGCGAAGACATTAATCGCACCGTCGACGACCGCAGGGCGCTCACCGTCGACGACATTACAAAAATTGCCGACAAGATATTCAACAATACCCCGTCGGCAACCATAATATATCGCCCCGAATAGAGTAGCGGAGCCTTAGTCCTGCAAGTAGTAAGTTATATAAGTTACCACCCTTATCGTTTTGATATTGGGAGTGAATTGGTCACGGTCGTTTATCGAGAACTGCCCCTGAGTTGCCGTCTGAATTTTTCCGAGCTTGCTGTGGCTGTCGGAAGCGAATTTGTCGGCCGCTTCACGAGCGTTAGCGGTAGCCTCGGCTATCATTTCGGGTTTCACACTGTTGAGGTTGGTGTATTCGTATATCGTCTGAAAATTGTAATCACCATCGATAACGGCTATGCCCTGCTTCATGAGGTCGGTCTGTTTGCCTATGAGTTTTTGCACGAGCTCTATTTTTTCAGAAGTAACAACAACCACATTAGTCACCTTGTAGCGATACACCACGTCCTGTGAGCCGTAACGCTCCGCTGCCATATCGAATACTTGAGGTGCATTGATAGATATTTCCGCCTCGTCGATGCCATTCGATTTGAGGAAATCAACAATAGCGGCATTGTTAGCCTTTATTTTAGAATAGATAGTGAACAAGTCGTTTCCGGCCTCCTTCGTCACGATAGGCCACGTAACCTTATTTGCCGGCACTTCCTTTTCGCATAAGCCTCGCACGGTAACAACGCGGTCGCGGTCGGTGAAGCGGTCGATGCCGGCTTTCAGCGCCAGCCCGAGCCCTACAATGGCAAGGCCTATTATCGCCGACGAAATGATAATGGTGTTTGCTTTCATAATCAAAAGTTTAGATTGTTTACGGAATTTTATGTCGCAAATATAGTGTTTTTTGTCGACAGCAGAGACATAGCAGGATGGAAACTACGTTGGCGAGCCCAATTTTGGAGTTCACTTTATAAACACATAAATATGAAAGAACTCAAAATTAAGGGCGAAGCAGTATGTCGCCCCGTCGACAGGCGCGATGGCGGTGCCGTCGTTGAAAATGTTGTCAATATGCGGCCAAAAGGCGGAGATGGAGGGCTCGTAACGGTAGGTCGGCCAATGCAGTACCGTCGCCTGGCAGGTTGCCGCCCGCTATGTCGTTTTCGCCGACAAGACGATAGTCTGCTCCTTGCCTCAACGGGCACGACACTTGTTACGGCTGTTGAGCGTGTCGAAGACGCTCCTACGGGCATTTATCCGTCAAGTCTGCCCGGAGAAGCCTTGTGCGCCGTGCAACGCAGTGCCGGTAATGCTATTGTGATGACGAGCGGCGGTGCCGTCAGCGCGGGACTTAACACGGCCGGGTTGGCAATCATTCCGCTCGACATGGAAATCCCGGCCATATCGCTTATGGCCAGAACGTCAACTCCTGTCGCAGCGTCGGTGGCGCCACGTACGCTCAGCAAGGATTACGGCGGTGCCGTGCGATTGACAAAACGTGATGCCGATGATGTGGCGGCCGATCTTAGCTCCGCTTATCTCGATATGTGTGCCGATGCAGCCACGGTCGGCGCTTTTATCCAGCCCGCGCTATGCCGCTACCGACTGCGCGACCGCTCGGGCAACATTGTCTACATCTCCCCTGTAGTGCTGCTATCACACCCGACGGGAGCGCAATGTGCGTCGCCGGTTGCCATCACGTCGGCCGACCGCCGAAACATAGACGGATACGTAGTCGAGGCCGATACTTGGCAACTCGAAGTGTCAATTCCGGAATGGCGTGTGAGCAGAGCCGACGAGATAGCCGCACTTGAGATTTATATGTCGCCCCAATTTCATCCTTATAACCCTGATATGAGGGCATATACAAGTCTCGGCCGTGGTGCCGGATCGTCGTCACCTTTTATTTACGCAGCACTTCCCGGCCGAAATTGCGGTCTTGGCGATGATGCAGGGGGCAGTGCGCAGAAAACAATCATGCGGGCGATGGCGCGTATAGATGACCTTGAGGAGCCAGCGCTGGTAGAGGGTAGGGTATTGCGCAACAATAGGGGTGTAGATGTGTTAAAATATGCTAATAAGCGACAGTTTTTCGCCAAAAAAAGCTATTTTTGCAAAATCTTAAAATATAATTAGTAATTAGCCGTAGTTTGGTTTTCTTTATGAAAAAATATGCAATAGCATTGGCTTTGGCCTTTACCGGCGTTCTGTCGGTTAGTGCTCAAGTATTTATAAATCAGCCAAAATTTTTTGATAATTGGTCGATAGGCATTGATGGCGGTATTAACACGCCACTATCACATAATCCGTTTTTCGAATCGGCTTATGGTGTCTTCGGCGCTAATCTTAGAAAACAGCTCACGCCCGTTTTTGGCACGGGTCTCGAGGCAACAGCCGTTGTAAATAACGGTGCAATGGACTATTATCGCGGCCTTGTAACAGGAGGCGGTATCAACGACTCTTATAGCGAGACATACCTCGGCATATTTGGCACTACCGACCTTTTCAATCTCTTCGGTGGCCGCTCGTGCAAGATACGTCCATTTACTATCGAAACGGTAATAGGTGCCGGATGGGGGCGTTATTTCTTCAAGGCTTATGAGAGTGGCGAAACGGTGCAAGAAGCGCAGCAGGTCGATTTCTTCGGCGCCAAAGCAGGTCTGAACTTCGTGTTCAACCCCACGCACAGCGTTAGTATCACAATTAAACCATACGTTTTCTGGGACCTTGAGGGTAGAGGACAAGTGGCTTTCGACAAGCAGTATGCAACATTCAACTTACTTGCGGGCCTAAGCTATCACTTTGGCGGTCGTGGTTGGTGCGCAAATCCTTTCAGTTCGACTGAAATAGATGAACTAAACGAGCGCATCAACGCACTGCGTAGCACCTATGGCGCGCAAATAGCCGCTGCCGAAGCCCAAGCCGATGCGTTTGAAGTAAAAATCAATGCCTTAAATGGCGAACTTGATAGCTGTAGAAACCGCCGTCAAGTCGTTAAAGAAGAGTCGGTGAGCACGCTCTTGAGTTCTGTCCGTTTTGTAACGTTCCGCGTGGGTAGCAAAGTTGTCACAGCCGACCAGATGCCCAATGTTGAAATGATTGCCGATCATCTCAAGAAACATCCCGAAGCCAAAGTCTCAATCAAAGGTTATGCTTCGAAAGATGGCAGTTACGATTTGAATATCCGATTGGCCGAAGACCGCGCTCAAGCTGTCAAGAATCTTCTCATATCGAAGTATAAGATAGCCGAGGGCCGCATTTTAGCCGAAGGCCAAGGCATAGGCGATATGTTCGAAGAAGACTCGTGGAACCGCGTAAGCATCTGCACCCTCGAATCGGCTGAATAAGAAATATCGGCTGTCGGCAGTGGCCGATGGCCCCCGAAATAGAAATCAATATCAAACCAAATTATTATGAAAAAATCATTTATCGTAGCCGCATTTGTTGCCGCAGTAGGCGCATTCTCGGCAAATTCACAGGTAATTGAAGCTCCCAAGTTCTTCGACAACTGGTCGATAGGTCTTGATGGCGGTGTTGCAACACCTATCGCACATCAGCCTTTCTTTGGGTCTATGCGCGGTGTTGTAGGCCTTCACTTTGGCAAGCAACTCACGCCGGTGTTTGGAACAGGCATTGAGGGCTCTATCAACTTCAACACCTCATCGTGGAAATATCGTCTTCCGAGCGCCACGGCCATTGACGAGTCGTATGTAGGCCTTTATGGTACAGCCGATCTTTTCAATCTCTTCGGAGGTTTCAACTGTGCCGTTCGTCCGTTCACCATCGACGCTGTTGTAGGTGCAGGTTGGGGTCGCTATTATTTCCCCAAAAACGTTCGCAGCTGTCAGAACAATTTCTACACCAAAGCCGGTCTTAACTTCAACTTCAACGTTAGCAACCACGTTACCGTAGCCCTCAAACCTTTCGTAATCTGGAATATGGAGAACAAGGGCAATGTTGCTTACCACCGCCACCAGGCAGCCCTCAACATCCTCGCCGGTGTTTCTTATAAGTTTGGCAAAGGCTTCACTTGTGTACGTCCTTACGACCAGGCCGAAGTTGACGCTCTCAACAACCAGATAAACTCGCTCCACGAGTCTTATCGCGCTCAGTTAGACGCCGCTCTCGCTAAAGCAAACGAACTCGAACTCAAAGCTAACGGACTTGCAAACGAACTCGAAATCTGCAAGAACCGCAAGCCCGAAGTTGTTAAAGAAGTATCGGTTAACACGATGCTTAACTCTGTTCGTTTCGTATTCTTCCGCGTTGGTAGCAAGGTTGTTGCAGCCGACCAGATGCCTAATGTTGAAATGATTGCCGATTACCTTAAGAGCCACCCCGACTACCGCGTGGTTGTTAAAGGTTATGCTTCGAAAGACGGCAACTACGATAGCAACGTTAAACTCGCTGCTGCTCGTGCCGAGGCCGTTAAGAACGCTCTCGTTTCTAAGTACAAAATTTCTGCTAAACGCATCATCGCTGAAGGTCAAGGCATCGGCGATATGTTCGAAGAAGATTCTTGGAACCGCGTAAGCATCTGTACTCTCGAGCCCGAAAAATAATACTCGTCAGTAGATACAGCATCAAAGGCGCCGCAAGGCGCCTTTTTTGTTAAGCGCTATCGCGCGCGTTACGTAATAATGTGTATTTCTGCCGCTGTTGATTTTTTATGCAATAAGTTGTAGCCATCGATGCTACTTTTGTGGCAAAAAGAATATGGAAAAGGATAAAAACAAACGTGTGCAGCTTTTGTGCTCACTTTTTCTCATTTTGGTAGGTTCGGCCCTTCTTATTGCCGGTTTTATAGTATCGCCTGCTGGTGAAATTCATTCTTCGGTGCTGATTTCGTTTGGCGAGATACTCACGTTTGTAGGCACTATTTTTGGTATAGACTATAAATATCGGTCGGATAGATAAAAAATTTTAATTTTTACGCAACAAGGTACTTGGGGTATAATGCGCTGATATATAGGGAAATACCCCCCCCCCAGTTAGTGTGGCAAGTGTTAAAAGGTGTTAAATTGCTTAATTTTATCAAGCATTTTATGTGTACTATTAATCAGTAATATAAAAATATGTGTTACTTTTGCGCGCAGAAATGTACCTATGTTAATAAGAGGCAGTGGTATTTACGTTAGATTAAGCTTATAAATTAGTGATAAATAGATGAGTACTCTTTTTAAGAAGAAACTATGGTTGTTGCTTTTGGCTTTTGGGATAGGCGTTACGGTAAAGGCCCAAGATGTAGCCATTAAGACCAACTTGCTTTACGATGCGTTGCTCAATGTAGATGCCGGTGTAGAAGTAGGTCTGGCACCACACTGGACAATTGATTTATCGGGTTCGTACAATGGATGGGACGTAAACGGCCACAAGTGGAAACACTGGCGCGTTCAGCCCGAAGCCCGCTATTGGTTTTGCGACCGCTTTATGGGTCACTTCTTGGGATTTCATGCCATCGGCGGCGAGTACAATTTCGGGCATATCCGAAATAATGTATCGTTTTTAGGCAGTGATTTCTCCAATCTGACAGATAGCCGCTATCAAGGATGGGCTGTCGGTGGCGGTGTTGCTTACGGCTACACGTGGGTATTGGATCGCCACTGGAACTTTGAGCTCGAGCTTGGTGTCGGCTACATCTATACGCGCTACGATAAATTTAACTGCCAGGGTTGTGGCAAACGTGTTGAGACCGACCAACCCCACCACTATGTAGGGCCGACTAAAGCCGCTGTAAACTTAGTGTACGTATTCTAACCCCGAACAGACATGAAAAAGATAACTGCAATAATAGCTTTAGCGGCATGTGCCCTCTCGTTACCTGCTGTAGCAGAGGTGCAGACACCCGTCCCCGGCGTTGGTGTCGATAATGTGAAAATAGCTCGCAACAGCGCATATATGGCGGTCGATATGGATGTCGACCTTCAAAGCCTCAAGGTAGGCAGCAATAGAGCCGTGCTCTTGACACCGTATTTAGTAAACGACAACGACTCGTTGGCGCTTTACTCGGTTGGTATCTACGGTCGTAAACGCTATTTCTACTACTTGCGCAACGGCAAGAGCCTTCTCTCTGACGGCACCGAAGAATCGTACCGCGCTCGTCAGAAACCCAATGAGCTCACTTATCACACACTCGTGCCTTACGAAGAGTGGATGAACGGCTCTACACTGAAATTCAAGCGTGAAGACTATGGCTGTTGCTCGGCCCTTGTCGATGAATACCTCGGAGAACTTGGTGCTTACCACGACGTTGTGTTTACACCGCAATTTGAGTACAAACGTCCTGTTGCCGATGCCTTAAAGACTCGTACCCTATCGGGACGCGCTTTTATCGACTTCCCCGTAAACCGCACCGAGCTTTATCCCAACTATCGTAACAACCAAATAGAACTTGCTAAAATCATAGCAACAATCGACTCTGTTCGTCGCGATGAAGACGTGACTATAACGTCGATTAAAATCAAAGGTTTCGCATCGCCTGAAGGCCCCTATGACAACAACATACGCTTGGCAAAAGGTCGTACGGAGACTCTGAAGCAATATGTGCAAAACCTCTACAAATTTGAGCCCGGCTTCATCGCTACCGACTATGAGCCGGAAGATTGGGAAGGCCTCCGCGAATTTGTCGTAGGCTGTGGTCTCGACCGCAAAGATGAAATACTTGCCTTAATCGACAGCGACATGGCTCCCGACCCCAAGAACGACAAATTGCGCTCGGCATATCCTGAGGAATACAAATTCCTCTTCCAGGCTATCTATCCGGCCTTGCGTCACTCCGACTACTACATTACATATAATATACGCAGCTATACAACGCCCGAAGAAATCAGAAAGGTGATGTATGAAGCACCGCACAAACTGTCGCTCAACGAGCTCTTTGTGCTGGCACAAAGCCTCGAACCCGGCTCCGACGAATACAACGAGGTGTTTGAGACTGCCGTGCGCATGTTCCCCAACGATGAGACAGCCAACCTCAATGCCGCAAACTCGGCAATGCAGCGTCGCGACTTCGTGTCGGCGGCACGCTATCTCGAGAAGGCCGGCGACGGTGCCGAAGCAGTGTATGCACGTGGCGTACTCGCTGCCCTCCAGGCCGATTACGACAATGCCGAAACACTCATCCAACAGGCTGAAACACTTGGCATGAACGATGCAGCAAGCGTGCTCGAACACATACAGGAAGTGCGCAAATATGCACCCGTAACAACAACTAACGAATAAAATTATAAATTAGATACACACATGAAAAAAGTTTTTGTTTATGCAATTGGCGCACTTGTGGCAGCAAGCCTTGCAGGATGCGCAGAACGTACTATCGGTGACGATGTTCCCGAGATAGGCGGTGAAACCGGCTATATGTCGTTCCGTATCAAGAGCGTTGACGCAACAGGTATGTCGCGCGCTTGGAATGATCAAGAAAAAGACTTTGCAGAAGGTACCGGAGCTTTTGGCAACTTTGCAGCTGAAGATGCTATTGTCGACAATTTGCAGGCTAACCGCGTTTTCTTCTTCGAAGAAGATGGCACCTATCACTCGTCGTCACTCCTCGCTTTGGCACAGGTAGAATCGGGTAGCGGCCACACTCACGCTGGTGCTACACTCGAAAAAGTTTATTGTACAATGGTGAAACGTACAGGCGAACGCGACGACCAGGAATATGTATGGCCCGCTAAGTGCCTCGTTATCCTCAACGGCCGTCCCTCGCGCCTCAACGCACTCCTCGTGAAGGCTCAATCGGACGTTAACTTTAACCTCCCCGAATTCCTCGCTTGGATTAACACCGACTTCAGAGACGTCGACACAGAAGGTGAAACACTCGGTCTATACAAGTATAGCGATAACCTGTACTATTTCACGATGACAAACTCGATTTACCTCGATGAAGAAAGCGAACAGGTAAATGCAACTGTTATCCCGAAAAACAACATCTATCTCACCAGCGAGCAGGCAGAAAAAAATC
Source organism: Muribaculaceae bacterium (assembly GCA_022508985.1). GTDB lineage: Bacteria > Bacteroidota > Bacteroidia > Bacteroidales > Muribaculaceae > CAG-873. The sequence continues at coordinate 247,898 of JAFLUA010000002.1, read as the reverse complement.
CTGTAACCGTATATGTTGAGCGCGTTGTTTCGAAAGTTGAAGTAGCTTTCACAAAATTTGACGGCCAGACAGGCAACAATGTAGCTTACTTCGGCGACGAAGGTGTTAAGCCTTACGGTTTCCTCTATTCATTCAAGCAGTCGGCCGATGGTGCTCCCAGCTACGAAAGCGATTCTAAGTGGCTCGGCAGTGCTGAAGAGAATGAAACACCTATCACATTGAAAGGTCTTATCACCAACTGGACCATCAATGGTGTTGAATATCAGACCAAGCTATTCAAAGAGCTCAAAAATACTTGGACCTTTACCGAAGCCGGCACCACCGACGTTCCTTTCGCAGGCTGGAACGACGTAACCAACCACCGTTCTTACTGGGGTGCCGACGTACACTATGAATGGGACGAACAACTCTATCCCACACAGTTCCGCAAATCGTTCAAAGGCTCGGCTACTCCTTATCAGGAAGATTGGGTATTCGGAAAAGAGACCGCAGAACAAGATGGCAACGACATCTACGACCCGACATATCCTTGGGCCCTCGACTACAAAGCTTACAATGCTATCACAAACCGAAAGAAGTTTAAATATTGCCTCGAAAACACCTTCGACCCCGGCACACAAAACGATTACCACCACATGATTATGGGATCGCACGTGCTGATTCAGGCTCGTCTTATCGACAACTCAGAAGAAGAAGCTGTTAAGGCAATCACAACAGCAGAAGGTCTCGAAGACGCTCTCGATGTTATTGTTAAAGATAAATACTACTACTCCGACCGCTACTACGACAAAGATACATATATCAACCGTCAGGTAGCTATTCTCAACGGCATCCTCCTCGAAGAACTCGACACAAGCGTGCCCAACCTCAAAATGTGGCCCGACGATAGCGACAAAGCCACAGAGAAATTCTCTTACAAAGGTGCTCTTGGCGGTCTTTGGGTTAAAGTTGGCGACACTTTCAAACGCGTAACAGTGAACAAAGAAGCTGAAGAAAACGAAATAAAGGCCACAGAAGTATTCGATATCGCTCCCGCTTATATTTCTAAGGGTGACGGCAGAATTACTCTCGCCCTAAAGAATACAACAGCTACCGGTCTTAACGGCTATGACTACGCTCAAGAGAAAGTAAACCTCTACTACTGCAACAAAGCAGAAGTTACCGCTGAAGGTCAACCCACCGAAACTCCCGTTCAGTTTACAAGAAACGAAATTGTATCGCTCATCTATGGCGCTACTAATGTAGGTGACTGCTTCAAGAATGGCCGTATGTACTATGCAGTGCCCATCCAGCACTTCATTGCTGCCGGTGCAGGCAACGACTACGAAGCTAAATATGAAAACCTTGGTGTTGGTGACTACGGCGTGCTACGTAACCACTGGTATAAATTTACAATCAACAACATTGTAAAACCGGGTATCCCCGTTCACGACCCCAACCAGCCCATTATCCCCAACTACGACGCAAAAGACCGTTACATTGGCCTCCAGGTTATCCTTATACCTTGGCACATTGTTGATAACGGTAATACAAACCTCGGCTATTAAGCTGTAGAAAAACACAGGCAGAAATCGGACGGAAAACGTCCGTCCGGTTTCGCCTTACTTAAAACCGCCTTAACACGGTGAGATTACAATCACCATTAACTGATGTAAATTAACGATTTATCTCTGGCATGGACCTTACAAAAAAATATTCCATAAAAAGGATAAAGCACCTGATACTATCGACGCTTTTTGTGGCTCTATCATGGGTCGCACTTCCTTCATGCGATACTATTTTCGATGACGAGGGCGACTGTAACCCATATTTTTACCTGCAGTTCGTCTTCGAGCGAAATATGTATTATAACGATGACTATCAGGTGGGTGCCGATGCATTCCCGGCACAAGTTTCATCGGTTGATGTGTATGTTTTCAAGGCCGCTACAGGTGAGTTTGTAGCCCACTTCGAAGACAAAGGCGAAGCATTGCGCCAGCCTGACTACCGTCTGCCTATGCTTATCGACCCGGGTGAATATGAAATAATAGCATGGTGTGGTCTTGCCGACAATGAGGGCCATTTTACCGTGCCGGCCACCGTGTCTAACTCGACAGAGCTCAAATGCCGTATGGCGCGCAGTGTCGACGACGAGGGAATAACATTCTCGCAGAGCAACTTGCATGCCCTATTCCATGGCCGTCTTTTCCATGAATACCCCGATGAAGAAGGCGAACACTATGCGACATGCTACCTCACAAAAGACACCAACTATATCCAGCTCGATGTACAGCATCATGCCGGTGAACTCGACCCCAAAAGATTTATCATAACTCTTGACGACTGTAACGGCTACCTGGCTCATGACAATGACGTCCTCGAAGATGAGACGATACAATATCGCCCGTGGGCAACACGTAGCGGATATGTCGACGACGACTGGGAAGGCCGTGCCGTACCCGAGCCCGATGACTATAACACTCACTATCTCGTGGCGGAATTGGCAACATCGCGCCTCACAAAAAACAGCAAAGCGCGCCTTACCGTTACCGACCTCGAGGCCGAGCGTGTAGTGTTCTCAATACCTTTGGTAGACTATTTGTTGATGATGAAGAGCAAGCGCTATGCAGCTTTAGACGACCAGGAATACCTCGATCGTGAAGACGAATACAACATTATGGTACTCCTCGAAAACCAAGACGACGAAGGTTGGGTAGCAGTGAAACTTGTCATCAATGGCTGGCATCTTACCGACAACGGTAATATACCACTGCAATAACAACTATTGTTTTTAGCCTCTAATATTCAGGCGAAAAAAATATGCGTATAAGAAACATATATATGTCCTTGGCCGCAGCGGCAACACTCTTTGTAGGGTTGTTGACGTCGTGCTCCGATGCCGATCTGCCCGCCGATAACACATCGAAATACACCGACGGTGTCGGCCTTTCGTTTGTTATCTCGCTCAACAATCTCGACGGCGGGTCCCTTTCGCGAGCACATAGCGAAGCTCCCGGCGAAGGATTTGAAAACTATATCCAGCTCAACGGCGTTAAAAACGGTCTTAGAGTCTTGATTTTCACCAAGCAAGGCAAGTTCCGCTATCGTGTGGCTGTCGACCCTACCACAGCAAAACCCATTGAAGGCGGTTACGAAATAACCATCTCCGAGAATTTGCTCTTAAGTGATACTCACGGCGAGGAAATTATCAGAATGATAAAAGAAGACGGATTCAAAATCGCTGTCCTCGCAAACTGGCCTCTCGAGCAAATCGACGGCAATCACTTTGAATGGGACGAAGATATGGGCAAACTGTCGCACTTCCGTATGGACCCCAATATCGACGACCAGTTCGATATTTACAGCCACATATTGCAGGGCAGTAAGGGCAACTTCTTGTCGAGTTGTAACACCGTGTGGATAAGGGATTTCACTGCACAACACGGTAAAACAAAAAATCGCTATGACGACCGTATCAAGCATGGATATTGGCGTTACTATTACGACGAAATAAACGAATACATCAAGCGCGGCAAAGGAGATGACGAGGGGGGGTATTTCGTAGTTAATGAAGATGACCATACCATCGATTTCTATCGCCGCCTCGACGACCTCAACGAATATAAAATCAAGGAGGTGTGGCGTAATTGGGACTTCAGTGGAGGACAGAATCCACAAGCCTATTATGTCAGCAAAAATTCTACGGAGAGCACGCCTTTTAAGAGCCGCATGACTGAATGGAATAGCGATTTCGTAGAGGCATTAAAGAAGGTTTGTACCCCTTCGGGCTCTAATTACACATATCCCACGTATAAAACATTTGAATATCAAGGTCTTACTTTCCATACTTCTCAAACACAGGCAACCTTCGTGCCATATAACGGCACGCCTCAGAGCGGTTATTTAGAGTTTGCTTCTGTTCCTGCTGTAGAACAAACAAAGGCCGGTGCTTATCAGAACAAAGGCGACTCGATACCGTATGTCGTAGGAGGGCTGAACGGTGTATTGGCATTCAATATACCTGCCGATGTCACCGTGCGTGTTAAAGCATCGTCGCCCGATGGCGCATATCTCTATATGAGTTGGATCGACCAGGCTAATACTTCGGCCAGTACTCGTTTTGACTGGTGGTTTGTTTCGGGAGCTTCGCCTGAAGAACCGTCCGATGGCCACAAAACGCGTAGGCTCACAACAACGCCCGAATATTTCGAGTTGACAATGAACCCGTCGAATCAGCTCTTCTTCCCGGTGTATATTGTTGGCCAAGGGGGAAAAATAAGGATTCACGAAATTGAGTTTGTGAAGGATGTGCATCTCTACGATTGTGATAGTGCCGCACAGTTGCCCAGCGCAGAAAATCCCATACCTATGTATGGCGTTCAAGACTTTGACCCCATAGGAAATGAAAACTATGAAAACACGCCCGACGGGCAGACATTCCCATTGTCGACGCCTTGTGATTGGGCCGACTACGACTATAAGAGGGTTTATCTCTTGCGTTCGGTCGCTAAGGTAGAAGTATATTTCCCGAAGACGGTTTTCAAGAATCATAAGCCTTCGCATATCTATATGCGTACTATGAACTCATCGGCCAACTGCGAGACTGTCGACGTAAAAACACCGACCGACCTGTTGTGGTATGGCGAAAATACTCCCGTGCTGAAAGATGGCGTTGATTTTTGGGATGATATCGCTCCGAAATATACAGGGACGCAAGGCAGATATCTGTTAGATAATGGTATTGACGACGAGTGGGACAATATTATGGGTTTCTGCCCGATGCACGATGGCAGCACTGATAAATCGGGTGCCGAATATATGCAAAAGCTCGCCTGGTTCTACGGTAGCTGGCAAGACTGGGGCTGGAATTGGAATGGAACAAGCTTCAAGTATAATAATGCCACCGGTAAAGGTTACAAGTATCCGCGTGTGTTCAATCCTCGTATCGAAGGTTATTCCAATAATAATTATGTTCGGCTCATCGAGGTTGAAGACCCGACAGGGCAATATTACAAATATATATGTTACTCTCCCGAAAAATTGCCCGACGATACCGACATCAATGGCGATTTGACATCGCGTGCTAAGGTTCAACACATAGAAATGCACTTCGATGGCCCGCAAGATAATCTCGACGACAACTATGCCTATCGCCTATATTTTATCAATTATGCCGTAAATGGCAAGTATATCGATAACGGACGCCAAGGGTATGACGATGGTATAGAAAAATCTACAGATTATTTGAAATATATCTATCCGATCGTACGTAACCACGTGTATCGCTTCTATGTTACCGGGTTCAATTCCGATAAAACGACGCAAGTAAGACTCGCGGTTGAATCGCCACGCGATAGAGAAACATCAATCACCATACAATAAAAGCCTACCGATATGAAACTACAATTGTCAAAATATATTACATCTTTGCAATGCCGGTTCTTTGTTGGTGTGCTTTTACTCGCGTCGTTAGCGTCGTGTAGCGACACTGCCGATGACTCGCAGCCTACAATACATAAAGTAGGCCCCGTGAAGATTGATGTGCCTCTGTCGGTGCTTTCCGAAGGGCAGCAATCACGAGCCCACAACTATAACGACGTGGCCTTATCGGTAACTGACGTTAAAGAGATATGGGTAGGCTTCTTCGATGCCAACGATCATCGTTTTATCGGTTCCGGCACAAAAACTTCAGGTATTGCAGCTACAAACAACCAAGTTACTATTCAAAACCTGTTCTTTGCCGACGACCATGAATATGCTCATGTGGCCATGGTTGCAAACTACTTGAATGTCGAGGCTCGATTGGGCAATGGCGCAACGATGCCTCTCATCGATATCTTGGAAGGTGAATTAGCCTCGTGGGAAGACTTCTGCAATATAGCCGTAGATGTCGTTTCGGCCGAACAAGCAATAGGCACAACCCGCCACGTGTTAATGTCGGGTATCTACTATAAGACTGCAGCCGGAGCCAAAGTGACTGTTGAGGCCGACGACAATGGCAGATTGACACCGAATCCTTATGGCTCAAATGTGCTGGTACAGATGTTTACTTACGACACCGGAACAGCATTTGAAAAGGCCATAGTTTTGGAGCCAAATTTGGGGCTCGGGTACTATAGCAATTATACCTTCCTTCTTCGACCGATGTTTTCGCATGCAACGGTAGAGGTGAACCTTTCAGGAGCCTTGAACCGTACCGGTGGTTTGAGTTGGAAGCTGTGTAATGTGCCGCGATATGTGTATATGATAGAGCATGATAATGTTGAAGACTGTTCAAGCTACACAGCCGACACATGGCTCAACGTGACACCGGCGGCATCCGACCGTTATGGCGCCGATGGCTACTATACAATGACCGACGCTGAGTTTAGGACGACGACAAACGGCACTACCATAGCCGGAAATCCTCCCTATGATGTCCTTGCAGGCGATGCCGTTACGGCGACAAGCACAGGTTATAAATTCGGCTTCTGGCATTATGAAAACAAGCACTGGGGCCTGCCAAGTGTTACCACCTACGCTCAGCGCGGTGCCACATTGGGCGGTAGCTCCGATTTGTTCTCGGCTCTGTGCCCGACTGCCGACAAGACTTTCAATAACAATGCGACCTACATGGTGCTTCGTGTGAAAGGCACGAATGGAACCACCTACGATTATCGCGTACACGAAGGTTTTTCAACCAATATCAACAATAGCTCGGCGACAGGCCAGGCTCGCGACTTCTCGGTGTTCCGCAACACCAACTACACATACGACATAAGCATAAGCGGCACGAGCTCTGCTCTAAAAAAGGCTTCTCGCGCCGATGTCGAGCTTGGTGACGATGCCGATGTAACAGTTGAAGTCCATGCCGACAACTTAAATTAAAGTTCCCAGAATAGATAAAATGAAGCCCCGGCCGATCACATCTTGGCTGGGGCTTCTTAGTGTAGCCGCTCCGCGGCATGAGGCGCCTGCACCATAGATGCGGACCATGCCTCCTGCGAAAAATAAGCAGAAAGAGGAGTAGAAAAATCTGCTCCTCTTCCCATTCTTGTGCAAACCTAACCAATTGGTTATCGGTAAAGGCACTTCCGACGCTGTTGCGTGTTGGTGCCGATGTTGTTATATTGTTTCGTTAGATGATTTATATTCAGTGTCTTCAAAGAAATTAGGGATATTTGCAATAAAAACGTCGTCGGCGTTAAGGATGTCGCTAAAGCGTAGCAAATCGGATAGAATAATATCTCCCACAACGTAGTTGGTCTTTTCTGAGTTATAGCGTTCGTGTATCTTGATAAAAGGCAGCAGCTCAGGTATATTTGTGTGTTGATATCGGATATACACTTTAAGCTTTATATCGGTTGTATAGCTTGGGCGTGCTGCATAATTCATTTTTTTATATTCATACTTATAACCGTGAAGGCGCGCCATGATATCAGATAATATAGAAGATGCCGTCGGCAGGGAGCCTGCGCCTTTGCCAAACATAAACTGGCGGTCGTAGCACTCACCACGTATGACAATGCCGTTATATTCATCGTCGACACTATATATATACCTCGATGGCGCGACAAATTCGGGCATAACGAACATACAGAAATTGTCGTCGTTGATTTTGATTACTTGCGCCACGAGTTTTAGCTTTCTGTTCTTCTCTTTAGCGTAGTTGATGTCGTAGTCGGAGATATGCGATATGCCGTAGGTGAATACATCGTCGGGCGAAACATACACACCGAGGGCATGAACTGTGATTATGACGAGCTTGAAAAGCGAGTCGTAGCCATCGATGTCAAACGAAGGATCGCTCTCGGCATATCCGTAGTCTTGCGCGCGCTTGAGAGCGTTGTTATACGACTCGTTATGGTCAAAAACTTGTGAGAGGATATAATTGGAGGAGCCGTTCAGAATACCTTTAACCTCAAGCAATAGGTCGTTGTCGTAGTACTCCTCCAGATTGCGTATAACGGGAATTGAGCCACAAGCCGATGCGTCGTATAAGAGGGCGGTTGAGTATTCCTGTTGCAGCTTTATCAGCTCCGGTAGATGGCGGGCAAGCATCGTCTTGTTGCCGCTCACCACCGGTATTCTCTTACGGAGAGCTTCGGTGACTATTTCGTAAGAAGCATTCGGGTCGTCGATAACCTCAACTATCAGATTTATTTCCGCGTCGTTGAAGATATCGTCTTTGCTATCCGTTATAATTTCCGGAGCAACAGCTGTTTTTCGCTGTTTATTCTTATCGCGAACGCATATTCGTTTGATTTCTGCATTTGCATTACGAGCTTTAGCTATCACGTCGACAATGCCGCACCCTACAGTGCCAAGCCCGAAAAGTCCTATTTTTATTGATACCATAAATTCTAAGTGTTATATATTCGCTACATCGCCTCTAAACTCCAAGATAATATTGTTGAGAGCTTCATTCTCAACGAGGAACCCATCGTGGCCATATTCCGATTCTATTTCGCAATAACGGGCACCGGGTATTAGCGAGGCGAGATGTTTCATTTCGCCGGGTGAGAAAATAATATCTGTGGTGATGCCTATAACGATAGTCGGCATCGTGAGGCTCGATAGCGCCTGCTCTATGCCCCCTCTATTGCGTCCTACATCGTGGGTGTCGAACGCATTGAGGATTGTGATATATGAGTATGCGTCGAATCTGTCGCTAAGTTTCTTCCCTTGATGTCGCTGATAGGTAACCGCTCGACGCAAATCCCATAGATTAGCGTCGGTGCGAGGCGCGTCGTGCTGCGTCTTATTATATCCCGAGGCCCCGCGGTAGGAAAGCATCCCGATAGCACGTGCGGCAGCCAGGCCCGACGCGGCGGCTGAGGCCCGCTGTTCACCGTAGGTCGTATCTGCCAATATCGCCATACGCTGCGTTTCATCGATAGCCACTGTCCAGGGCGACGCGTAAGCATCGGTGGCTATCAATACGAGCGAGGCAAACCTCCAGGGTTGTTCTACGGCCCACTCTATAGCCTGAAACCCTCCGACAGAGCTCCCTATTATAGCCGCCATTCGTTTGATGCCGAGATGGTCGGCCAACAAGATATGAGCCTTAGCCATATCTCTGATGGTAAGGGCCGGAAATTTGTCATACCACGGAGCTCCGGTCGTTGTGTTTGTCGACAAGGGGCCCGTCGAGCCATAACACGAGCCTATGATGTTTGCGCAGATTATGAAGTTCTTTTCAGGATCGAGAAATTTTCCTCGCTCCACCGTCTTGGGCCACCAGTCGGCAACGTCGCTGTTGGCCGTGAGGGCATGGCACACCCAGATGCAATTAGAGCAATCTTCATTCGGCGTGCCGTAGGTGTGATATGTTATGGTGATCTCGGGCAGCGTTTGGCCGCATTCAAGCGTGAAAGGCTTATCGCTATGAAAAAAATGCTTCATATTTTGCTTAAAGCCTGCTCGAGGTCGTCAATAATATCGTCGATGTGCTCAATGCCTATTGATAGTCGGATTGTAGCAGGTGTGATATTCTGGCTTGCCAGCTCTTCGGCTGTCATTTGCGAGTGCGTAGTTGTGTAGGGGTGTATCACTAAAGATTTCACATCCGACACGTTTGCCACCAGCGAAAACACATTAAGCGAATCGCAGAATTTCCATGCTTCTTCCAGGCCACCTTTTATCTCAATGGTGAAGATCGAGCCAGCCCCTGTCGGGTAGTATCGATTATAGAGCTGATGGTCGGGATGGTCGGGCAGAGAGGGGTGGTTGATTTTTGCAACCTTGGGGTGCTTAGATAGATAATCGACAACCTTAAGAGCATTAGCGACATGACGTTCCACCCTAAGAGATAGAGTCTCAACGCCATAGAACAACAGGAAGGCGTTGAAGGGCGAAATGGCAGCGCCGGTGTCGCGGAGAACGACGGCTCGCACTCTCGTCACAAAAGGTGCTTCGGGAGCTATGTCGGCGAAGATAGAGCCGTGGTAGCTTGGGTCGGGTTGCGCCAGCGTCGGGAACTTCGATGGATTTTTCTTCCAATCAAATTTACCTGAGTCGACAATAATACCCCCCATCGACAGCCCATGACCGTCGATAAACTTGGTTGCCGAGTGCACCACGATGTCGGCGCCGTGCTCTATTGGCCGTATTAGGTATGGTGTGGCAAAGGTGTTGTCGACAATCAGAGGTATGTGATGCCGATGTGCTACTTCGGCAATTCCGTCGATATCGGTCACGTCGGAGTTAGGGTTTCCGAATGTCTCGACAAAAATCGCTTTCGTGTTGGTCTTTATTGCGGCTTCGAGCTTGTCAAGGTCGTTGACGTTGGTGATAGTGTGCTCTATACCTTGTGCGGCGAGAGTATGCGTTATGAGATTGAACGAACCGCCATATAGGTTGTTGGCACATACAAGATGGTCGCCGGGCAGTAGTATATTCTGCAGAGAGTATGTCACTGCTGCCGCGCCTGTAGCAACGGCTAAAGCCGCAACACCACTTTCGAGAGCCGCCATCCTTTTCTCGAGTGCGTCTTGAGTGGGGTTGCTAAGTCGGCCATAGATATTACCGGGGCGACTTAACGTGAAACGTTCAGAGCAATTTTTCGAGTCGGGAAACACATATCCCGAAGTCATGTATATGGGAACGGCGCGAGCGTCGGTTGTCGGGTCGGGGTTTTCTTGCCCTACGTGCACTTGCAGCGTTTCGAATTGATACTTGTTTTTCGACATTGTGGTAGTGTTGTTAAATTTTCTATGCAAAGTTAGATATTATAAAATAAACACACAATTAGTTTTTGTAATTTAGATTATATAACTAATTTTGCACGATATTATAGAAATAATGTAAATTTAAGTCGTAATTTAATACTTTCGATAGAATTATTTTCTTATGGATATTTTAGACAAAACCGATATTGCGATACTACGCATCTTGCAAGAAAACTCTCATCTCACTACAAAAGAGGTTGCCTCGAGGGTAAACCTCTCCACCACCCCCGTTTTTGAACGGATACGCCGACTTGAAGAGTCGGGATATATTAAAAAATACATTGCTTTGCTCGATGCCGACAAGCTAAACCGCGGTTTCAACGTCTATTGTTGTGTAAAGTTGCAACGACTCTCTCACCACATTGCCACAAATTTCACTTCAGTGATAAAAGACATACCGGAGGTGATAGAGTGCTACAATATATCGGGCGAATACGATTTTCTGCTGAAAGTATGTGCCCCCGATATGAAATATTATCGCGAGTTTATCTTAAACGTCTTAGGTACCATCGAGGGCCTTGGCTCACTCACGAGTATGTTCGTTATGGCTGAAGTTAAACACGAGCTCGCCATACCGCTGTAAGAAGACCATAATCTAACGAAAGAGAGAGTCTCGTGTGAGACCCCCTCTCGTTGTATCAGATTATTTCAAACGGCTATTATCCGTTGATTTTAACCATAGTAGCGATGAGATCGAGAACTTTGTTAGAGTAGCCGATTTCGTTGTCATACCAAGAAACGACCTTAACGAAGGTGGGCGTAAGTTGGATACCAGCCTTTTTGTCGAAGATAGATGTGCGAGTATCGCCGAGGAAGTCGCTCGAAACAACGTCGTCTTCGGTATAACCGAGCACGCCTTTGAGTTCGCCTTCCGAAGCTTCTTTCATAGCAGCACAGATTTCGTCGTAAGTGGCGGGTTTAGCGAGGTTTACGGTGAGGTCAACAACAGAAACGTCGAGGGTGGGAACGCGCATCGACATACCGGTGAGTTTACCGTTGAGCTCGGGGATAACTTTACCAACAGCTTTAGCTGCACCTGTTGAAGAAGGGATGATGTTGCCAGCAGCAGCACGACCACCGCGCCAGTCTTTCATAGAAGGACCGTCGACAGTTTTCTGAGTAGCTGTTGTAGAGTGAACTGTTGTCATAAGACCTTCAACGATGCCAAATTTGTCGTGAAGAACCTTAGCGATAGGAGCGAGACAGTTTGTTGTGCAAGAAGCGTTAGAAACGAACTGAGTGCCTTTAACATATTTGTCGGCGTTAACGCCACAAACAAACATAGGGGTGTCGTCTTTAGACGGAGCCGACATCACAACATATTTAGCACCGGCTTCGATGTGAGCCTGTGCTTTTTCTTTTGTCAAGAAGAGGCCGGTAGATTCAACGACGTATTCTGCATTAACAGCGCCCCATGCGATGTCTTTGGGGTCGCGGCATGCGGTAACGCGGATATGTTTGCCATTAACGATGAGCTCGCTCTTTTCGAGGTCATAGTCGATAGTGCCATCGAATTGGCCGTGCATTGTGTCATATTTGAGCATATAAGCCATGTAGTCAACGGGAAGAAGGTCGTTGATGGCAACAACTTCGATGTCATTGCGTTTGGTGGAAGCACGGAAGACAAAGCGACCGATGCGACCGAAGCCATTGATACCTATTTTAGTCATAGTTTTTAGAATTGATATTTGGTTGTTAATATGTATTTGTAAATCAAGTTGTTGGTAGTGCCAACGCACCATGTGTAACAATGTGTTGCTTTACACACCGCAAAATTAATGAAAAATTTCGGTATTTCAATTCTTCGCGGTGTTTTTTATTGTGAAAAACTTTCGTTAATTTTGTAGGCGACTATCTTGATAGCCAAACGTGAAAGGCCTTATTGTGCCTGCGATTTATGCTGATTAATTATTAAATCATTAAATATAAAAGTCATGAAGAAATTCCTAAAAGAATTCAAAGAATTTGCCATGAAAGGCAATGTTGTCGATATGGCAGTTGGTGTTATCATCGGTGGCGCCTTTGGTAAAATTGTAACATCGCTCGTAAACGATATTATCATGCCGGCAATAGGCTTCTTTACGGGAGGCATCAGCTTCTCGGAAAAGGCTTGGGTGCTGAAAGATGCTGTTACAGAGGTTGTTGATGGTGCCGAAGTTGTTGTAACACCCGAACTCGTAATGACATGGGGAGCCTTCGTGCAATCGATATTAGACTTTGTTATTATCGCCCTCTGCATCTTCATGTCGATTAAATTCCTCAATGGGCTCAAGAAACAACCCGAACCCGAAGTTGAAGCTCCTGCAGGGCCTACACAAGAAGAGCTCCTAGCTGAAATCCGCGACTTGTTAAAAAATAAATAAGTAATAATAGAGCCGGTGAAGTCTATATTCTTGATAGGCTTTATGGCCAGCGGAAAAACCACACTCGGGCGAGCTCTCGCTGCGGCTATGCCCGGTGTGCGTTTTATCGACCTTGACGAGGCCATAGAAGCGGAGGCCGGCAGGTCGGTCGCTGATATTTTTGCCGACGAAGGCGAGGCTGCTTTCAGGCGCATCGAAAGCGACGTGCTCCGCAAAGTGTCGCACTGCGACAGCATAATAGCGTGTGGCGGCGGCACTCCATGCAGGCCCGAGAATATGGATTTCATGTTGGAAGCCGGTAGTGTGATATATCTGACGGCGACAAGCGACAGAATAGTGCAGCGCCTGCAGGAGGCACCTCCGGGTCGGCGCCCACTTGTCGATGCTCTTCTCGACAACACCGAAAAGTTGAAAGAGTATGTCGACAATATGATTGCCTCTCGCGAGTGTTACTATAAGCGTGCGCATCACACGTTCGATGCTAATCGGCTCGACACGAAAGAGCAGATCGACGCTTCGGTAAAAGATTTTACGGCACGTTTTATGTCGTCGTACTCTCAAAATAGATTAAACACGGAATAATTATTCACCTTTAATATTATCGACAATTGAGTAATTCACCAGCCCCACTCGAGAAAGTACTTGATGTAACGGCCCCGGCAAGACAGGCTATTATAGGTTTGCCGGCATCGAAGGCCTTTGCCGACCATCGTTTTCCCTTAACGCCGGAAGGCGCGGGGGTGCTTGTCGACAAGGGCTTTAGGGTAAAGATGGAGGCCGGAGCGGCTTCGCATATACATTATTCCGACGAGGCTTACAGCCGTTGTGGCGTTGAAATAGTAGAGAGGACAGAGACCCTCGAGGCCGATATCATACTCTATTTGCAACCATTGACAGTAGCCGATGCCCGTGCCATAAAGCGCGGCGCTTTGTTGCTGACGTTTATGCATAGTGGCGATGAGCAAGTCGATGTTATGAGAATTTTGCTCAAGCGCCATGTTATAGCTCTCGGGCTTGAAATGTTAACCGACACGCATAGCCGCCGACCATTCACCGATATTCTCCACGAAATAGACGGGCGTGCGGCAATAGCGATAGCCTCGTCGTTGCTTGCCGATGCCGTGCATGGTAAAGGCATTTTGTTGGGTGGCGTGGCAGGCATCGTGCCATGCGAGGTTATGATTATCGGTTCGGATATGGCAGCATGTGCCGCTGCCATGTCGGCGATAGGCCTTGGAGCTACCGTGAAAATGTTCGATAATAATGTGTATCGCCTGCGTGATGCGATGCACCGCATAGGTCCAGGCCTGATGTGCTCGTCGATGCACCCGCGGGTCTTTGAGAGCGCCCTGCGTACTGCCGATATTGTTATCTCGACGCATACCGAGCCCCGTTGTGGCGTGGTCGATTCTGAGGCTGTAAACATCATGAAAAAAGGCGTTATTTGTTTCGACCTCACCAATAAGCCCGGCTCGGCCTTCCCCTCGATGCAGGTTATCGACCTCGACCTCGCATCTCCGTCGGATAACGACACCACGGCTCCGACGCGCTTATGCTACATTAACGCCGGCAATGCCGTGCCGCGTACTGTGGCGATGGCGCTCAGCAACACATTCACAGCTATGCTCGACGAAATACTCGTCTGCGATGGCGTTGCCAACGCGCTGAAGCTTAACGAGGGCTTGCGTAAGGCGGCATATCTCTTCCTCGGTAAGTGTGTAAATCGTGAGGTGGCTAATCTCCTTGGCGAGCGTATGGTCGACATCAACCTTTTCCTACAGTTCTCGTAATGGCTGTGAAAAAGAAAAAATATTATGTTGTGTGGGTGGGCGTAGACCCCGGTATTTACGATAGTTGGGCCGACTGTCAGTTGCAGATAAGCGGCTATCCTGGAGCTAAATACAAGGCTTACGATACAAAAGAAGAGGCTGTAGAAGCATATCGAGGCGACCCGGCAGAGCACCTCGAGATGATGCGTTCGATACTCCGGCACTCACTCAATATTCAAGCGCGCCAGAGTGTAAGACCGCGCGACTATACCGCTATACCTGAAATACGCCTCGACGCCATAGCTGTCGACGGTGCTTGTGCCGGGAATCCAGGGCGCATGGAGTATCGTGCCGTGAGGGTGGTCGATGGAACAGAGGTGTTCCATATAGGAGTGCAACGGCACCTGGTTGGCACAAATAACATAGCCGAGTATCTTGCTATGATACACCTTGCGGCACTGCTTAAAAATGCCGGCGATGCAACGACCCCTATTTATACCGATTCGAAAAACACATTGGCTTGGCTGAGGAGAGGGCGTTCTAACACAAAACTGGAGCGCACGCCCAACACAGAGGCGGCGCTTGAATTGCTACGCCGGGCCGACGCCTGGCTACTCGCAAATGGCCCTATCCCCAATCCTATTTTGAAATGGAACACCGAAGAGTGGGGCGAGATACCGGCCGACTTCGGCCGTAAATAATACCGACGCACTTATGCCTCGACAGCTTAAACTCATCAAAAACGACCCTTGGCTGGCGCCATACGCCAATGCCATTGAAGGACGGTACAACGATGCTTTGCGAAAGGAACGTGAGCTAACGTCTTCGACAGGCTCTTTGGCCGACTTTGCCAATGCACACAATTATTTCGGCCTTCACCGTGTCGATAATGGCGACTGGGTGTTCCGTGAATGGGCACCAAATGCAACGGCGATATATCTTATCGGCGATTTTTCGGACTGGAAAGAAAATGAGAAATATCGATTAAGCCGCGTAGGCAATCACTCCGATGGCATCTGGGAACTGCGAGTGTCGGCCCATGCAATAACTAACGGCCAGCTATATAAAATGATGGTAGAATGGTCCGGCGGCCGAGGCGAGCGCATCCCGGCTTATGCCAATCGCGTGGTTCAAGATAGGAACACTCATATCTTTTCGGCGCAAGTCTATGTGCCGGATGTCCCATTTGAATGGACCGATGCCGATTTCAAACCAAAAAAAACGCCTCTGCTCATTTACGAGTGTCACATAGGTATGGCACAGCAGAAAGAAGCGGTAGGCACCTACGAAGAGTTTAGACTTAATATATTGCCGCGTATTGAAGCCGATGGCTATAATGCCATACAGATAATGGCGGTGCAGGAGCACCCCTATTATGGCTCGTTTGGCTATCATGTGTCGAGTTTCTTTGCGGCATCGAGCCGTTTCGGCACACCTGAGGAGTTGAAAAAACTTATCGACGATGCGCATAAGAGGGGCTTGGCCGTGATAATGGATATCGTGCATTCGCATGCCGTTAAAAATGAGCTTGAAGGGATAGGACTGCTCGACGGCACCCCAAATCAGTATTTCCATTCCGACCCGAATCGACGCCGCCACCCAGCGTGGGATTCTCTGTGCTTTGATTACGGGAAAAACGAAGTGCTGCATTTCTTGCTCTCAAATTGTAAATATTGGCTTGAAGAATACCACTTCGACGGCTTCCGCTTCGACGGCGTAACGTCGATGCTTTATTACGACCATGGCCTCGGAAAATCGTTTGGAGCATATTCCGATTACTATGATGGAAGCCAAGATGCCGATGCCATAAGCTATCTCACTCTCGCCAATCGACTAATACATCAGATAAAACCGTCGGCAATTACCATAGCTGAAGAGATGAGCGGCATGCCCGGATTGGCGGCCCCCATTGCCGATGGCGGTATGGGCTTCGACTATAGAATGGCAATGGGCATACCCGACTACTGGATAAAAACCCTCAAGGAGAAAAAAGATGAAGAGTGGCTGCCGTCGTCGATATTTTGGGAGCTTACCAACCGCCGTGCCGACGAAAAGACTATATCTTACGTCGAAAGTCACGACCAGGCTCTCGTCGGTGATAAAACGGTGATATTCCGACTGATAGATTCAAAAATGTATTGGCACATGGCGATAGGTGACAACGATGCCGATGTCGCTCGTGGTGTGGCCTTGCATAAAATGATACGTCTCGTAACCTTGTCCACTATAAATGGCGGTTATCTCAATTTTATGGGTAATGAATTCGGACACCCCGAGTGGATAGATTTCCCGAGAGAGGGTAATGGCTGGAGCCATAAATATGCCCGTAGACAATGGGACCTCGTCGACCGCCAAGACCTTCAATACCGCTTTTTGAATGCCTTCGACAATGCTATGATAAAACTCGTGGCCGGCACACGCAATTTTGCCGCAAAGCCTATTAAAAAACTATGGGAGAAAGACGACGACCAAGTGTTGGCTTTTATGCGTGGCGATCTAGTTTTTGTGTTTAACTTCAATCCTGAGAAAAGTTTCTACGGATACGGCTTGCTTGCTCCCGGTGGTGTGTATAGCACAGTGCTGTCGTCAGATAGCAAAGAATTCGGCGGCTTTGGCAATATTGATGAGAATGTCGAGCACTTTACAAAGCCCGATTCGTTGTATGCGTCGGCCGCTGTCGAGCGTTTGCCCTTATACCTGCCGACACGCACTGCCGTGGTGCTACGGAAGCATCCGCCGGCTCGCAAAAAATAGCCCGAAAAAGATAAAAATATCGGAGAAAAATTTCACGATAAACTTTGTAACTCCGATTTATTTTGTAACTTTGCGGCGTGAAAGCAACGCTTGCCCGTTGCGCTTCACGTTAGTGGAAAGATTTGGCTGCTTGCAACCACTCGAAAAAATGCTAAAATCGCTTCAAGCGACAAGGTCTCTGCGTCGATGGCGTGCCCTTGGGAGTCTTCTAAAACGTTTTTAGTTATATCGTGCCGCGGCAGTCGTTTTATAAACGCTACCGCGTTTTTTGCGCGGTAAATATAGGAGATGTAATAAGCTATGAATTACCTTTTTACCTCAGAATCGGTATCGGAAGGACACCCCGACAAAGTTGCCGATCAGATTTCAGATGCTATACTTGATGAGTTTCTTGCTCGCGACGAGCAGTCGAAAGTTGCGTGCGAAACACTTGTAACTACCGGTCAAGTAGTTATCGCCGGAGAAATAAAGAGTGATGCCTATGTCGATATGCAAGAAACGGCACGACGCGTTATTAACGAAATCGGTTATGACCGCTCGGAGTTGTGTTTCGATGGCAATTCTTGTGGCGTGCTACTCGCTGTCCACGAGCAGAGTGCCGATATCAACCGCGGGGTAGAACGCGAACAGGCTGCAAACCAGGGCGCCGGCGACCAAGGCATGATGTTTGGTTATGCAACCAACGAAACGCCCGAATACATTCCTCTTACGCTTGCTCTTAGCCATGCGCTACTTAGAACACTGGCTGAAATACGTCGCGAAGGCAAACTTATGACCTATCTGCGCCCCGACGCAAAAAGTCAGGTTACAGTAGAGTATGACCAGAACGATAAACCTGTGAGCATCAATACTATCGTGCTATCGACCCAGCACGATGAATTTATCGATGCTACTGTTGAGGGTATCTCACAAGAAGAAGCAGATGAACAGATGCTCAACATCATAGAGCGCGACGTGCTCAATATCCTCATACCTCGCACCCTTGCACAAATGCCGCATGAAGTTGAAGAATTGCTCAACAAGGGTGGTTTTACGCTGCACGTAAACCCCACTGGCAAGTTCGTTATCGGTGGCCCTCATGGCGATACCGGCCTGACAGGACGCAAGATTATAGTCGACACCTATGGTGGCCGCGGTGCTCATGGCGGTGGCGCCTTCTCGGGTAAAGATCCGTCGAAAGTCGATCGCTCGGCAGCTTATGCGGCACGACATATAGCAAAAAACCTGGTGGCAGCCGGCATTGCCGACCGTGCTCTCGTGCAAGTAGCCTATGCTATTGGCGTTGCCGACCCCGTGAGCATAAACGTGAATACTTATGGCACGGCACATGTTAACTATAGCGATGCGGAAATTGCCGCCAAGGTGTCGGATATCTTCGACATGCGCCCGTATGCGATTGAACAACGTCTTAAGCTACGCAATCCTATCTACCGTGAAACGGCGGCCTATGGCCATGTGGGACGCGCTCCGATGGTTGTCGTGAAAAAATTTGTGTCGCATTACGAGCCATCGTTCACACGTGAAGTTGAGCTGTTTACGTGGGAAAAACTCGATTTTGTAGAAAAGATAAAAGAGGCTTTCGCAAAATAGGAGCTATTTGCGTTTTT
Source organism: Muribaculaceae bacterium (assembly GCA_022508985.1). GTDB lineage: Bacteria > Bacteroidota > Bacteroidia > Bacteroidales > Muribaculaceae > CAG-873. Next base: position 228,717 of record JAFLUA010000002.1, on the reverse strand, counting down.
TGCGCCAACGCGACCGCAGCGACACCAAGAGCGGCGAGGCCGATGTTGCAATGTCGCTCAATAGCGGGTCGGTAAACGATGTCAGCACAGGTGCTTCGCCAAACTGTTCCGGATAAATCATCATAAGGTTGTTGTGGGCGAAGTACCGTTGCAAAAATCCCGGCAACTCTGTCATTTCCGAATGATACGACACCGATTGTGCTCGGGCTCCGATAACGACAAATAAATCGTCGTCGTTAACTTGGTTGCTCATTAGCACGAAGTCGTCCCACCCGCCGATGGTTTTGAATTCGCAGCGTATGGCATAGTTCTCCGAGTAAATAACACCACGTATTAGCGGTTGCGTGTCGGCATGGCTACAGAACACGATGCGGCAGCCTATTTGCTTAGTGAGGCGAGAAACGGCTCTCACCCAGCGGCTGAAGCCTGTCTCGTAGTGCGCTCCGGCCGGTACCCACACCAGCACTCGTGTGAAGGTGTTAACCGGTATAAATGTGCGTACAATTATCAACATTTTATTGGTGGAACGCAGCAATTGCTCCACTTTGTTGCCGAAGAAAGAGTCGATAACGGTCTGGCGGCGGTGAAGACCGAGAATTATTTCTGTGATGTCGCGCTCTTCGATAACGTTCAACACGCCAGTAACGGTGTTTAGGTCGTAGCGGTCGAGTGTTTCAACGGCGATGTCGGCCGCCGCGGCAGTCTTCTTGGCAATTTCGAGCGAGTCGCGCGATATAATTTTCGACGACTTGTTGTTGTCGTTACGAACGTGTAGGGCATAGAAATTGTGAGTGCCGCGAGTGTTGCGCATGAGCACCGCCATATCGACGAGAGGCCCGGTGGTGTCGGGGCTGGCAGCTGCTATGAGGGTGTTGTTCAGTCGAATGCGGCGTGTGGCGTCTTCGTTGCCATCTTCTTCAACCATCTTCACCTTGAGTTTTGCCGCTGCGGCCGATGTTATAATAGGAGCAAGCGCACACGTGAAAAGGATAACGACGATTGTGCTGTTGAGGATGCGTTCGTCGAACATCTCCAAGCGATAGCCTACCGATACAACGGCGAGGGCAACGGCTGTGTGCGCTGCCGTCAAGCCGAACATCACATTGCGGCTATATTTATCGAATCGGTAAATCTTTTGCGCGAGATACGCCGGGAGCAATTTACTGATAAGAGCTACCGTCAACATAACCGAGGCGATAGCCACGGTGGAAATATCGCCAAAGACACGCAGATTTATCATCATGCCCACACTGATGAGGAAATAAGGGATAAACAGAGCGTTGCCCACAAACTCTATAGAGGCCATCAGGGCCGACCCTATGGGTATATAGCGATTGAGAAGCAGTCCTGCAAAGAACGCTCCGAGCACCCCTTCAAGGCCTATTAATTGTGCTGTGCCCGCCGCAAAAAACACAAGAACAAGGACAAAGACATATTGTGTTACCTTGTCGTTGTATTTCTTGAAAAACATGCGCGTCAGGCGTGGATACAAATAGATCAGCGCGGCGACCCATATGGCGAATTTGAGCATAAGTAAGGCAACGGCGCTCACTTTGAAATAGCCTTCAAGACGGATACTTACCGTTGCCGCCAATACGAGGAGGGCGCCTATAACGGCAATGATTGTGCCTACAATAGCGATGAGTACTGCCGGTGCCTTGGTGATGCCGAAACGGGCTGCGACAGGGTAGGATAGCAGTGTGTGCGACGCATACATCGCACCGAGAAGCATCGACGTGGTCCAGTCAAGTTTTAAGAGATAGACGCTCGTTAAGATGCCCATGGCCAGAGGTATGAGCAAAGTAAGCACTCCGAAAAGCATGCCGCGACGCAGATTGAGCTTTAGATGGAACATGTCAATCTCAAGCCCGGCAAGGAACATTAAGTAGAGGAGTCCCACCTGGCCGAAGATGGCAAACGACGAGTCGTTGTCGAGTATGTTAAATCCGTAAGGGCCGACGATAATTCCGGCAACAATCATGCCTATGATGTGCGGAATCTTGAGTTGGTTTAAGAGTATAGGCGCAAACAATATTATAGCCAGCACGATAAAAAATATCTGCACGGGCTGTGTTACGAGTGCTTGCGCAAGAGGAATCATTATGTGTCGGGCCTATTTTCGCTTGTTGATAATATAAAGGGCTATCTGCACGGCGTTTAGCGCAGCTCCTTTACGCAGCTGGTCGGCTACGGCCCAGAATGAAATGCCCTTTGAATTAGAAAGGTCGGAGCGTATGCGGCCAACGTATACAGGGTCGCTGCCGGCTATGTCGAGGGGCATAGGATAGCCCAGTGCTTCACAGCGGTCGATAAGAACAATGCCTTCGGCCTTCTCGAAAGCGCCTCTCACTTCATCGAGCGACAATTCTCTTTCTGTTTCTACCCAGATGGCTTCGCTATGTGCGCGCAACACCGGTACGCGCACGCAGGTGGCGCTTACTTCGAGCTCGGGAGCGTGCATTATCTTTTTTGTTTCGAGATGCATCTTCATTTCCTCGCGGGTGTATCCGTTTTCGGTGAAAACATCAATGTGAGGAATGAGATTGAATGCCAATTGACTTACGAACTTCGACACTTCGGGTTTCTCTCCGCGTGCTATCTGAGCGCTCTGGTGTTCAAGCTCGGCCATAGCAGTAGCACCTGCACCGCTTGCAGCCTGGTAGGTAGCCACGTGTACGCGGCGTATAGGCGATAAATCGTGGATGGGCTTAAGGGCCACCACCATCTGTATTGTCGTGCAGTTGGGGTTGGCAATAATGCCTCTCGGGGCATTGAAAGCGTCGTCGCCGTTAACTTCGGGCACAACCAAAGGCACATCGCTGTCCATGCGGAATGCACTCGAGTTGTCGATCATTATAGCGCCGCCCGAGGTTATGACGTCGGCATATTGTTTCGATACATCGCCTCCGGCCGACACAAAAGCAAAATCCAAGCCGGCAAAATCGGCGGGATTGGACGTGAGCTCGCGCACGGGCTCTGTCGTAGCTCCGCGGAAGGTGTATGTGCGACCGGCACTACGCTTGGATCCGAAAAGACGTAATTCGTCAATTTCCATGGGTGCTGTTTCGAGTACTCGCATAAATTCCTGTCCAACGGCGCCCGAGGCGCCTACTATAGCTATTTTCATTTGCTGGCTGTTATTTAAGTGATTTGGTTGCGCAAAGTTACAAAAAAATGATGAAACAATAATACGCAGGCCTACCTCACTGTAATTTGATGAGATAAGCCTGCGTATTATACTACTTTTTGAGCTTCTAAACGGCAAGCGCTTTGTCGTTCCTGTCGCTTGTAAACGAGGTGAAGGTGTCGAAAATGTCGGTGAGGGCAATAGTGGCGTTGCGTACTTGGGTGTCGAACATTTCAGCTCCGCGAATATTGCTGTCGCTACGGCCCAGAAGGGCGCTACCAACTCCTGAGATGTCTTCGAAGAGTTTCATTTGCAATTGCAGAAGTTGATAGGCCCCGCTGCCGGCAGTATTTGTCACCACTTGCTGTGGCAAATGAGAGCCACGCCCCGATATCGGTATTACGCCGTCGGAGTGGGCCCATACGCGTGTTATGTCGCTCCATTTCATATTGTCGACCATTTGGTCGAGAGGGAAGAGGAGAACGCCTTTTGCCGACGTTGTCATCATCTTGTCAATCATCACTATTAAGCGATTTATATAGCGTTGTTGATCGATGACGTCTTCGACAAAGGAGTGCCTTCGCCGTCGGTAAGAGGGTAAAATTTGACTACGAAGGGATGTGAGCGGTGTCGATAGGGTGAATCGAATTCCGACAACACTGTGCCGTCGGGTGCAAGGTAGCGGCAATGCCACACAAAATCCATCCTGGCGACGTTCCCTTTTGCCTCGCGGCAATCGAAGGTCCACACCTCGATTACCCTGAAGCGCTTGTTGTCGCTCGTATGAAAGAAATCGTCGGGATTAGCAGCCTCGCCCAATTCCAAGCCCACCCCGAAAGATGTGTCGGCATCGGTGCTTGAATAGATGTGCCGTAATTTCTCGGCACGACTCTTGCTGCCTCCCGCAAAGCGATTTATAATTTCGGGCAGAGTCATATCGTGAAGCATGCCGATGAGGTCGATGTCGCGTCCTCGAGGGTCGGTGAAGGCATTTACGAAGAATCGTGACAGGTCGACATTATCTATCCATACGCCGCAGCCCTCCCAACGGCGCTCGTCTACGATGCGTTGTATGGCGCAGCCGGAGATGAGAAACTCTTCGAGCAGACGGCTATCGAGTTCGGATAGAGAGTTTCGCTTCGACAGTTCTGCGATGTCGGGCCCGGAGTAGTCGCCACGCTCGCTTGCTTGCGCTCGAAAACGGCCGACAACACTTTTTACGAGCTGTCGTATGAGATTGTTGGTTAGCGGTTTGGCTCCGCACTCTTCGAGCAGCCGTTCTTCGCGAACGAGGTGTCCGTTACGGTCGCGCACATAGTCGCACCATTGGTCGCCGTAGGTGTAGCTCTTATATCGTTGTCGCCGTTGTCGTAAGGTGGCGCCCGAGCTCCATGCTTTATATGCTGATTCAAGGATGTTTATCATAATGTTTCATTGCTTCATAATTGAAGAGGCCCCAACGGCAAGGTGGCAAGAGCTGCTTCGTCGAATGAGTATGAATCTTTGCCCTGGTCGAGCACGGCTGTGAGCACCAGCACTTGTGGCGTTGCCGTAGTTGGCCATGCAATTACTTGAGGCGATATGCCACGAATCTCACCCGGTATAAAAACGGCAATAGGATTGGAGTCGGTGGCCGCAGTATATTGGTTGAGTTGCCGCGATATTACATGCGATACTTCCGATTCGGGCAGTACTTCCACCGGTCGGTGCCATCCCTTGAGCTGTATGTCGAATACGCGCCGGCACATGGCAGGAAGCGTGATGCGGGCACCTCCGGCGTCGCCTTCACTTATGAGCGATGCGGTGACTGTAGTCGATATATTATCGGGCGCAAGGAGGTGCCGCGGTGCCGTATCGAGCAAATTGAGATACCAGGCACGCACCTGTTGCTCAAGAAGATTATCAACCGAAATGCCGTCGCTTTGCTCTATATTGCAATCGCTGCGAAGATGCTCAAGCCCGCCGCTGAGACGACGGTACTTGAGCATTTCATCCTTTGTTAAAGTTACCTTCATTTTAGTCTTCGAGTGTGCCGATAACGCGGATGTGTGCGTTGGGATAACGTAGCACAAGGCACGAAGCCTCAGTGAGTACTACGGCGTCGGTATTACGCTGTCCCGAGGCGCGTAGGTCGAGCTTCTCGGCTTGGAAGGGTACGTGGACGTATTTGGTGAGGTAATTGGGGTCGAGTACAAAACCGTCGCTGCTATGCCCGCACTGGTCAAAGACCTCGGAGTGCAGCACGTAGAGCGTGCCGAAGTTTGATACTATCTCCTTGAACTCCATGCCCCATTTTACGCGGGTCTCACCTGCCGACAGTACTTTGGAGTATTGTAGTCGGCTGAGAGCTTCGACCAAGGCGGTGCCGGCGATAAGAATCTTGCGCTTCGAGCCGTTATTACCCGTAAAGGCCTTGCTGCAGAGGCTTATTAAGTCGGCCTCAGTGAGGCTGTCGAGATTGAGTTCGACGCTTCGTGGCGCTTGATTCCAGATGCCGCCGGTGAAGTATACATTTTCATTTTTTGTGGGGTCGAAGATAAGAGCTCTCTGGCCGAAAAGGAAATTCTTTTCCATGCCGAGGCGCATATCGATTATGGCTGCCTCTTCTTGGTCGGAAAAACTCCACCCCACTTCTTTACCGGCAATTTTGGCAAGTGTGCTTTGCTCAACCTGCATTTTGAATATTTGGCAGTTGTTGCTTGCCTTGCGAGGCATGGCCGAGAATTGTGCCGTCTGCACATCGAGTTCGGTAGCAGCACGGCCCATACGCACGAGTCGGGTGCCACTCTCAAGCGAAGGCAGACAGTTGGGGTGGCTTCCGAGTCCCGACCCGGCGACGCCGTTAAGAGGTATAACCTCCACGCCGCCATCTTGTGGGCGCGATAACACGTAGAGTACGAGAGGCCCTGCAGGATTGCCATTAATGCTGCCGCCTTCGACATCAGGCACGAGAATAGTCTCGCTTACGTCGAAAATGTTGTCGGAATCGGTATGCAAGGTGTACGAGTAAAGACCGTCGCCGCGGTCGGTGCCTATGGGGTCGGTGATGGCTGTTGTGAGTTTTGCCTCGGTGAGCTTTGTGTCGACAGAGTAGTATTCAACTGTCATAGCACTTGCTTTTCTTGAGTGGGCGCAGCGAGTGAGCTGGTCGATCGGCGTCGACATAGGGCGCACTTTCACTATCCGCTGGTCGATAGAGTTGAGCAGAAGACCGGGCGAGGCTGCAGCTATGGTTTCGGTTGTTGCGGCGGTGCCACTGATGTGCTTGCCGCCGGCGCTGCCGTCGGTGAGATGTTGTGTTGCGTCAGACATAAATTTGTTGTTTAAGTGGTTAAAAATCATCCCAAAAATCAGGACTTAAATTGGCAAGAAAAGAAGGACAAGAGTCGTTTGTCGACTCTTGTGGTGTAATCGACGGAGATTGATACATTGCAACTTCGGGTTTGCTGTTTTCTTCTGTCGCTACACCTGCGTCGTTTTCGACGATAGGAGTATTTGCTTCGTTCATCGTACAGTTATTTTAGTTTGCGTTGCAAAGTTATTTCCGTCATCAGCCCATCGATTGTGGATATTTTCGCCCGACGGCAAAACCTCCGTTTATGCCCTATTTATTTACGGCTTATTTTATGGCGGAAGGCGATTGGCCCCACCGGCCTATATTTCAAAAAATATTTATACCTTTGCGTATAAGATTGTAAAACGACATGAAAATTGTACGCAGCTTTTTAACTATTCTTTTGGCGCATCTTCCCCTGTTAGTATCGGCAGAAACGACTTGGCTGGAAACATCACATGATTTCGGAGCTTTTCACGAAGAAGATGGCGAAGTGTCTACGACCTTCCATTTTGTAAATACATCGGATAAGCCGATGGCCATACTTCGTGTACGCACGTCTTGTGGGTGCACCTCGCCAAAATATGACAAAGGGGCTGTCTCGCCCGGTGATACCGCTTCTATTGTCGTTACTTTCGACCCGATAGGCCGCCCCGGCAAGTTCTCAAAAACGATATCGGTGGCCCTTTCCGATAATTCGCCGGAGTCGAAACTCACAATAAATGGCATCGTGATTGGCTCTGCCGAATCGGTGGCAAAACGTTATCCTGTGTCCTGTGGAAATACGCTAAGCCTCGTTAGAGGTGCTGTTATGATGGGCGAAACGACTAAAGGCGAGCTGAAAACGACCTACCTCGAGGCCTATAACAGGGCCACGCATCAGGTGCAGCCAACGGTCGAAAATCTACCGCCGTATATCAGAGTGACAACCGCTCCCGGCGATGTTATGCCCGGCGCACAGACAACCTTTATCATTTATTTCGATTCGCACCAGTGTCCAACCTATGGCTTGGTGTCCGACACCATTTACGTATCCGCGGGCGATAACCTCGATGAAGTATGCCCTATACCCGTTACGGCATACGTGCGCGAAAATTTTGCAAAGATGAACGATAAACAGCGCGCAAAAGCACCGCATGTTCGGGTAGAATCGACGTCGCTCGACTTTGGGAAACTCCCGGCCGAACGCGTAGTGCGTACCACTACAATAAAAAATACCGGCAAATCACCCCTCAAGGTGAGACGAGTCTACACAGAAGATGCCGGCCTTACCGCTGCTGTCGACAACGATACTCTTAAACCCGGAGCAGAAGCGACGATTCTCGTAGAGGTCGATCCTTCTGTCTTGCCCGGAGCACTGCTAAATGCCAGAATTACACTCATTACCAACGACCCCGAAAAGCCTGAAACAATCATAAGAGCTGTTGGTGAATTCTAAAAATATGTAAACAATCTTTAATAATCGCAAAATGTCGCGGCGATTATTTGCATATTATAAAAATAAAAACGACCTTTGTGCAGGTTGTATTAAGCACCTGCGTCTTTCCTTAGGTTTCTAATTATTTCCGAATCGTTTTTGATCTAAGCAAGGGCATGCACGACTCAACACCCACGTCGTGACGACCGTCGGTGGTGGTGTAAGGTGTTAAAATAGTACTTTTACTACACTGTTAGTTATCTGTAGAACAACATTTTGAAATCACAATTATGCCTCTTGGCTTAGGTCCCTACACGTTGTTGAAATGCGTAAGGACTTTTTTTTTGCCCATAGACGCTCCGCTATGCATGGCGATGTTATATGCACTCGATGCGCAATCGCACATACGTAAAAAAGGCATCTCGAAAGATGCCTTTTTACATTGACCCTCACGGGCTTACAAAGTCTATGAAAAATTTACAAAACCTACGTATTAAGATTTTACGCGTTCAACATATGCCCCGTTACGGGTGTCGATGCGTACTTTATCACCTGTGTTGCAGAAGAGGGGAACACGCACTTCTGCACCTGTTTCTACTGTGGCCGGCTTGAGTGTGTTGGTGGCGGTATCGCCCTTGATACCCGGCTCGGTATATGTAATTTCAAGTACCACATTTATTGGCATCTCACAGGTGAGTATTGTGTCGGATGCTGCGTGTACCATAGCCTCGCAGATATCACCTTCTTTGAGGAATTGTACGCCTTCAATGCTTTCGCCGGGGATGGCTACCTGCTCGAAAGTCTCGGTGTGCATGAAGTTGTAGCCCATGTCGTCTTTATATAAGAACTGATAGGGGCGACGCTCTATACGCACTTCTTCTACTTTTACACCTGAGTTCCAGGTCTTTTCGAAGATGCGGCCGGTCTTAACATTGCGTAGCTTGGTGCGAACGAAAGCCGGGCCTTTGCCGGGTTTTACATGAAGGAATTCTACAATAAAAAAGTAGTTGCCGTCGATGTCGAGGCACATACCATTTTTGAAATCTGCTGTCGTTGCCATAAAATGCTGTTATATTCTTAATTTTTATTTCTGTCTGCAAATTTAGTAATTTTTGGCCGAAATGCAAAAACTCAAAAAAAATTACTATTTTTACACGCTCTAATGCAATGGCGTATTTTTATATGAGCCGCCACATTATATCCGGTTTTTTAACTTGTGATTGATATCTACTGAAAGTGATTAGATACTACACAGGAGAAGAACCACATATAAAGAAAATTTTGAGAATACTATGGAAAAAAAGATAAGTCAGAAAGAATTTGATGACATCGTAGAAAAATACAAGAACGATGAAACTTTATGGGAGGAATTTAGAAAAAATCCTGAACAAGTTAAAAAAGACATCTATAATGCCTGTAAATTCAACCTTACGAAATTTGGGAAAATGTTTCCTCAAGGGTCGTATTACTACATGGAATTTATGGATAATTTTGATATTGTCCTATAGTTTTCTCTATCATGTCGCTCTATCTGTTTTTTAATATTTCGGATCTTCGTATTATGAATTTATTGAAACGCTTATATCTTGTATTGATGGTGCTTTCGGCCGTGGCTCAAAGTTCTGATGCTGCTGCCCCCAACGCTTATTATAGCAACTGCGAAAATAAGGGGGGCAAGGCGCTCCTCGAGGCTCTACATGGAATTATAGCCAACCATACCGATATAGGCTATGGCGCCTTGTGGGATTTGTATAAAGAATCGGATGTCTATCCCGACGGAAAAATATGGGATATGTATTCTACAAAGCATTGGAATACAAATCAGACATGCGGTAACTATTCTGCCATAGGCGACTGCTACAACCGCGAGCACTCAATGCCTAAGAGCTGGTTTAATGATGCGGCACCTATGGTGAGCGACGCCTTTCATATATATCCTACCGACGGTGCCGTAAACGGTCAGCGCAGCAACTATCCATTCGGTGAGTGCGCCAACGGAAAATATCTGGCATCGAAAGGCGGCGTGACGCCCCTTGGCAGGCTTGGCGCAAGTACTTTTGCAGGATATTCGGGTACAGTATTCGAGCCCGACGATGAGTATAAAGGCGATTTCGCGCGTACCTATTTCTATATGGTAGCATGCTATAACGACCGCGTGGCTAATTGGAGCAGCGACATGCTTGTCCATAACAGCTACCCGGCTCTGGCTTCGTGGGCCATGAATATGTTGCTCAAGTGGCACCGTATGGACCCCGTAAGCCAGAAAGAAAGAGACCGTAACGAAGTCGTTTACGAGCACCAAAAAAATCGAAATCCTTTTATAGATAATCCCGATATGGTAGAATATATCTGGGGTGACAAGTCGACCGAAAAATGGTCGGGGACTGCTTCGACTCCTGTGGCTATTAATCAGCCAGTTAACGGCTCGTCGGTTGCCGTCGGAGTGTCGCGACCGGGATATACGATTGAGAAGGCTCTCACGGTGCTAACCACGAATGCCAAAACGGATGTGGCCATTGCTGTGTCGGGCGCGCAATTTACTGTGTCACCGACAACTATTAGTGTCGACCTTGCCAATAATGGCGCTACGGTTACCATTAAATATACGCCTACTGCTACCGGAAAGCACTCGGCAACCCTAACAATAAAGGCAGGCTCGGCAACATCGACAGTAACACTGCAAGGCGAGGCTGTCGATGGCCTTCCTGTTGGTGAGGCCGAGCGTGTTACCGACAATTCGTTCGTCGCTGTGTGGACTTATGTAGGCGATGCCGATGCTCAAGCTTGCTACAGCTTGGCTGTTACCGACGATTATGGCTTGTTGCCGGGCTATCCCATGGCTGTCAAAGCTGCCGATGGCCGTTATATTGTCGAAAACCTTTCGCCCGACACCGATTATATCTATTCTCTCGCATCGCAATCGTTGGTGAGCCGATATGTTAGCGTCCGTACGGCTCAACCGGTTCCGTCGATTGATTTCCTTTTCGACGGCGACCTATATTTCGTGGCTGAGCCGGGCGAGCCTTCCGAAGTGGCTGAAATTTTAATCTCAACCGATAATATCGAGAGCGATTTTACAGTGACGGTTCTCGCGCCATTCGAGTTGTCGGTCGATCGCTCTACTTGGAGCACGAAAATAACCTTGTCGCCCGATGAATCGCGCATGTATATGCGCCTCAACAGCGAGGTCGCAGGCACGTTTGAGACACCTATTACCGCGGTGTGGAAAACTTATGTTAGCGACGATGCTATGGTGCAGGGCAAGGTCTTTGTTACTACCGATTTCCTTGAAGACTTTGAGGCGGAGGGCAGTTATTCAACATACAGTGCCCAAACCTACTATGGCACAGCGTGTGTGTGGAATCTTAACGATGCCGGCATCTGGGCCAACGACCCCGTATATGCAGGCAAACAGGCGCTACGCTGTGGTAAAAGTGGCATCGCTAAAATTGAGATGGCAGAAGATCTCGACTCGGGCATCAACGATGTCAGCTTCTTTGCGTGCCGCTGGGGAAGTAACGATGCAGAGGCACATCTCAATATCGAGTTCTCTACCGATGGAGGTAAATCTTACACCACCGCCGGTAGCGTAGTCCTTTCGGCACTCGACTACAAGGAGTATAAAGTGCATGTAGGAGCTCCCTCAGGAGCGCGCCTGCGCATATCACAAAAGCAAGGTAAGCGCTTCCTTATCGACGATATCGCTATTACACCTAATAAAACAGGTGTATCCGACATCGAAGCGGCACAGCATCAATGGGATGCTTATAGCCGCGGCGGCTCGCTCTTTGTTGATATTCGTGAGGGCAACACCCTGCCGGTTGCTATTTATTGCATCGATGGCACCACTCTCTACAGCGGCACTCTCGCCGAAGGTGTTCACGAATTCGCTTCTTTGGCGCCGGGGACGGTCTATATTGTTGCCGTAGCCAACTTCTCGCGCACGATTTTAGTGCGATAAGACGCAATTTATAAATAAAATACGAGTGCCTCAAAGCAGATGTTTTGGGGCACTTGTTGTCGTATATCGCATATTGGAAGACTATGCATATATCATAAAAAGGGGCTGCTCACGCAGTCCCTTCTTATGGGTTTCCAATAGGTACAATTTCTAAGGTAAAAAAGATTGTTTTAGGTTTGCGGTACAAATGTCGTAGCTTTTGACATAATGACCAAATAAATTTTTATGTTTTACGACATAGTTTTTCGGCATTTTTGGCATTTGCGCAAGTTTGCAGAATGTTGAATCCTGATATTTAGCGCATTAGCCTTTTTGGCGAAATGTGCGCCGCAAATTTTCCCTTATGTTAAAAATTGTAAAATCGGATAAATATCCTATCAGATTGTTAAAATATTCATTAATATTCATCCCAGCTCTTGATTTCGATATTGGACAAAGGCAGCGTCGTAAACGCATTTATGAAGGCCGAAGCCAAGCGAGAGTTGGTGATAAGCGGAATGTTGAGGTCGACAGCCGCGCGACGTATTTTGCGTCCGTTGCTAAGTTCTGTACCGGTGAAATTTTTAGGGATATTTACAACCATATCTACCTGCTTGTTGTGTAGCAAATCAACCGCTTGCGGTTGTTTGTCGGGCGATGAGGGCCAGTAGACAAGTGTTGCCGGCACGCCGTTTTCATTAAGGTATCGGCAGGTGCCGTCGGTAGCATAAATAGTAAGACCGGCTTGGTGCAGCTTTTGCGCGGCTTCGAGCAACTCTGCTTTTTGCTTAGGGCTGCCGGTGCTCAGCAGTACACCCTTTTCGGGAATCCTGAGGCCTACGGCCAACAGCGATTTTAGGATAGCCTCATCGGTATCGTCTCCAAGACAGCCTACTTCTCCCGTCGACGCCATGTCGACGCCAAGCACCGGGTCGGCTCCGCCAAGGCGTGAGAAACTGAATTGTGAGGCCTTGATGCCTACATAGTCGAGGTCGAAAGCACTTTTCGACGGCTTCTCAACCTTTTGCCCAAGCATGATGCGCGTTGCCAAGTCGATGAAATTTATTTTCAGTACTTTTGACACAAATGGGAAACTGCGAGAGGCGCGCAGATTACATTCAATAACCTTTATATCGTTGTTCTTGGCAAGGAATTGTATGTTGAACGGCCCCGAGATATTAAGCTCGCGCGCTATCTTGGCCGACACCTTTTTTATACGGCGCATCGTTTCTACATACAACTTTTGCGGTGGGAACTGTATAGTGGCATCGCCGGAGTGAACACCGGCATATTCTATATGCTCAGAGATGGCGTAGGCCTTGATTTCGCCTTTGTCGGCAACGGCGTCCATCTCTATTTCCTTAGCGTTCTGTATAAACTCGCTCACTACAACAGGGTGCTTTTTCGACACGTTGGCAGCAAGTTGTAAGAAGCGCCGCAATTCATCGGAATTGAAGCAAACATTCATGGCGGCACCGGAGAGCACGTACGACGGGCGTACGAGCACCGGGTAGCCTACTTCTGCCACAAATTCTTCAATGTCGGCAAAATCGGTGAGCTCGCGCCAACGTGGCTGGTCGACGCCGAGGCTGTCGAGCATTGCCGAGAATTTGTTGCGGTCTTCTGCGCGGTCGATGCTGGTTGCTGCAGTACCTAAGATATTTACTTTGGCTGCATCGAGGCGTGTGGCGAGGTTGTTGGGTATCTGGCCGCCTACCGAGAGTATTATGCCATGCGGATTTTCCAACTCAAGAATATCCATCACGCGCTCAAAGGTGAGCTCGTCGAAGTAGAGTCTGTCGCAGATATCATAGTCGGTCGATACGGTCTCCGGGTTATAGTTTATCATAACAGAGCGATAACCTTGCTCGCGGGCGGTGAGGAGCGCGTTGACCGAGCACCAGTCAAATTCCACCGATGAGCCTATGCGGTATGCGCCCGACCCAAGGACAACAACCGAGCGGCGATCGCCGGTGTAGTCGACATCGTTTTCGGTGCCGTTATATGTGAGGTAGAGATAGTTAGTGGCGGCCGGGTATTCGGCGGCGAGGGTGTCGATTTGTTTAACGACAGGCGTTATGCCAAGCGATTTGCGATGCCGGCGTACGATTGCCATCTTTTCGTCGACACTATCGTTGAAGTGTTCTTTGTAGAGCGAACGTGCTATCTGGAAATCGCTGAATCCCTGCTGCTTGGCAAGTCTCAGCAAGTAGGGCGACAACTCCTCGGCGCTGTTAAAGGCTTCAAGGGCATCGGAGGTGTCGATGATATTACGCAGTTTATAAAGAAACCAACGGTCGATTTTAGTGAGTTCGTGAATACGGTCGACGCTATAACCTTGGGCAAAGGCCTTGGCTATGGCGAAGATACGGCGGTCGGTAGGCTCGCTTAAGGCTGCGTCGATATCGTCGATATTGAGTTCTTTGTTTTCAACAAATCCGTGCATGCCTTGACCTATCATGCGGAGCCCTTTCTGTATTGCCTCTTCGAAGGTGCGCCCGATGGCCATGATTTCGCCTACCGATTTCATCGAAGAACCGATGTGACGGTCTACTCCATGGAACTTGCCAAGATCCCACCGCGGTATTTTTACAACGACATAGTCGAGGGCCGGCTCGAAGAAAGCCGAGGTGCAGCGTGTCACGCTGTTTGTGAGGTCGAAAAGGCCGTAGCCAAGTGCCAGTTTGGCGGCAACGAAGGCCAGCGGGTAGCCCGTTGCCTTCGAGGCGAGGGCCGACGAGCGGCTTAATCGGGCGTTGACCTCGATTACGCGGTAGTCCATCGATGCCGGGTCGTAGGCATACTGCACGTTACATTCACCCACGATGCCTATGTGGCGTATGATTTTGATAGCTATTGAACGTAGAAAATGGTAGTCGTCGTTTGAAAGTGTTTGCGACGGTGCCACCACTATACTTTCGCCGGTGTGTATGCCCAGAGGGTCGAAATTCTCCATGTTACACACTGTGATGCAATTATCGTAGCGGTCGCGAACAACCTCATATTCAACCTCTTTCCACCCTTTGAGAGATTTTTCTACAAGCACTTGTGGCGAAAACGACAAAGCTTTTTCTACGAGTGAACGCAACTCGCTGTCGTTGTCGCAAAAGCCGCTGCCGAGTCCTCCTAAAGCGTATGCCGCGCGTACGATGACAGGATAGCCAAGTTCGCCGGCAACGCGGAGCGCTTCGTCGACACTTTCAACGGCCTCGCTCTTTATTGTGTTGACACCTATTTCGTTGAGCCGCTCTACAAATAACTCGCGGTCTTCGGTGTCCATAATGGCTTGAACCGGCGTGCCAAGGACCGATACTCCATATTTTTTCAGCACTCCTGAGCACTCGAGCTCGACGCCACAGTTGAGAGCCGTCTGGCCTCCAAAGGCAAGGAGAATGCCGTCGGGCCGTTCTTTCTCGATGACGCGCTCAACGAAGTGGGGTGTGACCGGCAGAAAATAAATCTTATCGGCCATGCCTTCCGAGGTCTGCACCGTTGCAATGTTGGGGTTGATAAGCACAGTCTCAACACCTTCTTCGCGAAGTGCTTTAAGAGCTTGCGCACCAGAGTAATCAAATTCGCCCGCTTCACCGATTTTGAGGGCACCGCTGCCGAGTAACAGCACTTTTTTTATTTCGTTCATATCGTTAAAGTAGGGCTATAAATTCGTCAAAAAGAAATTCTGTGTCGCGAGGTCCGCTCGACGCCTCCGGGTGAAATTGTGCCGAGAAATAAGGCAGATTGCGGTGGCGTATTCCCTCGTTGGTGCCGTCGTTCATATTGATAAACAGCGCCTCCCAGTCGGCCGGTAGGGTATTGGTGTCGACGGCAAAGCCGTGGTTTTGTGATGTTACAAAGCACTGATTTGTGCCGGCGCGTCTTACGGGCTGATTGTGCGAGCGATGGCCATATTTAAGCTTGTATGTTGTAGCTCCGGCAGCCTTGGCCAGTAGCTGATTGCCCATACAGATGCCGCAGATAGGCTTGCGTAGGTCCATGGCGCGACGTAGGTGTGTTACTGTCGTCTCTGCAAAATCGGGATTGCCCGGGCCGTTGCTTATAAACAAGCCGTCGTAGGGTAGGGTGGTGAAATCATAATCCCACGGCACTCTAACCACACGTACTCCTCGACGCAAAAGACACCTTATTATATTATGCTTGATGCCGCAGTCGACTAATACTACTGTCTTGCGTCCCGAAGCATCGGGCGCCAACGGCAATTTCAAATCTTCAGGCACCATGCCGACCGACTCATAGACAAGAGGCTTTTTACACGATGTCAATGCTATGAGATTTTCGGCGTTGGGATCATAAAAATCGACATCCTCGCCTCCTTCTATCGTTATCTTTCCGAGCATTGAGCCGTGTTCGCGGAGATGCTTGGTGAGAGCGCGGGTGTCGATACCATAAATACCGGGTATTTTTTCTTCTTTGAGCCATTGTGCCAGCGAGCGGTCGGCGAGCCAGTGGCTATGATGAAAGGCATAATCTTGGGCAATGATAGCGCGGCAGTGAATGCGGACGCCTTCGTAGTAGCCTTCAAGGGTGTCGGTACCCCCTGCCGGCGGTACGCCGTAATTACCTAATTGAGGGAATGTCGTTATCAAAATCTGACCCTCATACGATGGGTCGGTGAGGCTTTCGGGATATCCCGTCATTGCTGTGTTGAACACCACCTCGCCGGAGGCCGGTCCTTCGTAGCCGAAGCTGTATCCCTTATAGCTTGTGCCGTCCCGGAGTGTCAGAACGGCTTCTTTGTTCGCCTTCATTGACTATATGTTGTGTGGTTTTGTTACGGTGCATTGGCGTGCCCGCGTTTTTACTTGTGCAAAGTTAAGCATTTTTTACTGATTTGGCAAATGACAATCTTGTGTTCATTGTGATATTTTTTTTGTGATTAAAACTGTCCTTTTGGAAAGCAAAGTGTTAAAATTGCAGATTTTTTATTGCGAAATGTTTATAAATTGAAAAAAATGTACTAAATTCGCCAACTCAATGTATGCTGTGCCGTGATTTTACAGCTTCGGTGTGCATTGTTTTAGAGTTAAGAAATTATGTATCAATCAATTTATGTCTAATTAATTTCTAAGTATGAAAAAGCTGTTTCTATTACTTCTGACAGTATTTACGCTCAGCTTATGTGCGTCGGCTCAGACGCGCGTAGTGAAAGGTGCTGTCGTTGACGCTGAAACCGGCGAAGAAATTATTGGGGCTTCCGTCCAGGCGGGTCCGGGTTATGGTATCGCTACTGATATCAATGGTTTTTTCTCGCTGAAAGTTCCTGCGACAACTACCAGTATTACGGTTTCCTACACAGGGTACGAAACGCAGACGGTTCCCGTTAGTGATTCTGACCTGACAATCCGTCTCGTCCAAAAAAATGAACTTCTCGACGAGGTTATGGTCGTTGCATACGGTGTGCAGACCAAATCGTCTTTCACAGGGTCGGCCGCGACGGTAAACTCTGCTACAATCGAAAAAACGCAGGTGTCGAACCCCCTGAACGCCCTTTCGGGTCGCGTTACAGGTATGCAGATGTCGAATGCCTCGGGTAATCCTACCGGTAGCGACCCCGCTATCGCTGTCCGTGGTGTCACTTCTGTTACGGGTGCCGCTAACCCCCTCATAATTGTCGACGGTACTCCGTTTACAGGTGGTATGAATAGTATCAATACTGCCGACATTGAGTCGATGACAGTCCTTAAAGACGCCGCTTCTGCTGCCCTCTATGGCGCTCGCGGTGCCAATGGCGTTATCCTCATCACTACTAAACGTGCCAAACTTGGCGAAGCCAAAGTTACACTCGACGCTAAATGGGGTCTCAATATGCGTGGCACACAAGACTATAACTACATCACTAATCCCGCTCAGTACTACGAGCTATATTACAAGTCTCTCTACAACTATGCTGCGTATGGCAGCATGGGGCTCTCTCCCGCCGACGCTAATGCTTGGGCAAACGCCAACATTACAGCATCGAATGCATTCGGCTTGTATTATAATGTGTTTACCTTGCCCGAAGGCCAAAACCTTATCGGTCTAAACGGCAAACTCAACCCTAACGCTACTCTTGGTAGAATGGTTGAGTATAAAGGCGAACAGTTCTGGCTATATCCCGACGACTGGCTCGATTATACTTATAAAAACAGCCTCCGCCAGGAATACAACCTGAGCGTTACACAGGGTACCGACAAGAGCAATATCGTGGCATCTATCGGTTTCCTCAATAACCAAGGTATCGTTATCGCTCCATCGAGCCTGTCGCGTTTCTCGGGCCGCTTGGCAGCCGACTTCCAGGCTAAGCCATGGCTCAAAGTTGGTGCAAGTGCCGACTACGCACACCTCAAGATGGTGGCTATGGGTAGTGAAGGCGAAAGCACTTCTACTGGCAACATCTTCGCTTTTGCAACACAGATACCTCCTATCTACCCCCTCTTCATGCGCGACGGCAACAAACAGATTATGGTCGACGCTCAGGGATTCCAACGCTATGACTATGGTGGCGGTCTCAATGGCGGCCTCCGTCGTCCTAACTTCACCGGCTCGAACGCCATCTCCGATGCTTTGTTAAACGAAAACAGCACCGAAGAAAACCAGTTCCGTATGACAGCTTTTGCTGAAATACGTTTCCTCAAAGACTTCAAGTTAACTCTTAACAACAACGCAAACGTTGACGAATGGCGCTCAACATCCGTGCAGAACCCCTACTACGGTCAGTTCGCTCCCCAAAACGGTATCGTTTCAAAGAGCCATTCTCGCGACGTTGACTACACCTTCCAGCAGCTCCTCAACTGGAATCACACTTTTGGTGATCACTCTGTTGAAGTACTTGCCGGTCACGAATACTACAAAAACCTCGGC
Source organism: Muribaculaceae bacterium (assembly GCA_022508985.1). GTDB lineage: Bacteria > Bacteroidota > Bacteroidia > Bacteroidales > Muribaculaceae > CAG-873. The sequence continues at coordinate 210,041 of JAFLUA010000002.1, read as the reverse complement.
TACTCGCTATCAGGTCAAAAGACAAATATGTTCCTCCCATCGAATACCGAACTCGCTGGTGCTATCATCGACGTAACATCGAATTCGTCGGTAGGTATGTACAACAACGAAGGTTGGTTGTTCCGTGCTCAATATAACTACGACAACAAATACTTCGCTTCCGGTTCGTTCCGTCGCGATGCTTCGAGCCGTTTCCACCCGAAACATCGTTGGGGTAACTTCTGGTCGCTCGGCGGAGCTTGGCTCATCAATAAAGAAGATTTCTTCGATGTTGATTGGATCAACCTCTTGAAAATTAAAGTATCGTATGGCGAGCAAGGTAACGACAACATTGGTAACTACCGCTACGTCGACGTTTACTCGCTGATTAACTCTAATGGTTATCCCGCTCTTACTCCAAGCTCGAAAGGTAACGAAAACATCACTTGGGAAAAGAACGGCAACCTTAACGCCGGCGTTGAATTCGGCATGTTTAACAATCGACTCAACGGTCAGGTCGACATTTTCCACCGTATGACAAGAGATATGTTGATGTACTTCCCCTTGCCCGCTTCGTTTGGTTTCATGGGTTACTACGACAACATTGGCAACATGACAAACACCGGTGTCGAAATCGAGCTCAGCGGCGATATCATCCGCACTCGCGAACTCAACTGGAACATCACAGCCAACTTCACTTGGTATAAAAACGTAATCGCTTCGCTCCCCGAAGAACGTAAGCTTTACACCGTCGATGGTGTCAACGGTTACTCTTCAGGCAACTACTACTATGGCGAAGGTCGACCCATGTATACCTTCTACATGAAACGCTACCTTGGCGTTGACAAAGAAACAGGTCTTCCTTTATACGAAAAGAAGACTCTCGATGGTCAAGGTAACGAAACTGGTGAGAAGACTACGACAACCGACTACGCTCAAGCTACAAATGCTCTCGTAGGTGGCGCTCTCGCTCCTATCTATGGCGGCTTCCAGACTTCTCTCGACTATAAGGGATTCGACCTTACCCTTATGTTCAATTACCAGATTGGTGGTCTTGTATATGACTCGGCATATGCTTCGCTTATGTCTTCGCCCTCGGGACAAGGCACAGGCTCTAACATGCACGCCGACCTCTACGACGCTTGGACGCCCGATAACAAGAATAGCAATACGCCGCGCTTCTTCTATGGCGACGTTAACAGCGCTTCTACATCGAGCCGTTTCCTCACTAACGCATCTTATCTTTCACTCGAGAATATCAACTTCGGTTACACTCTCCCAAATAGCTTAGTGAAGAAGATGTATCTATCTAAACTACGCGTTTATTTCGCTTGCGAAAATGTGTGGTTGTGGTCTAAACGACAGGGCTTGAACCCCCGTCAGTCCTTTACCGGCGGTAGCAGCAATGCTTATAACTCTGCTGTCCGTACTTTATCTGGTGGTCTTAGTGTTACATTCTAATTAATGGTTACTGCAATGAAAACATTATATAAAGCAATTGCTGCCGCTACGCTTCTCACACCCCTTTTTACGGGCTGTATTGAAGAAGCAATTCCAACTTCGTCTGTTATTCAGTCTCAGTTGGAAGGAAACCCCGCTGCTACTGAAGCGCTCGTTTGGGGTATGCCCGGGCGTATGAACCAGATTACGCTTGATGCCGATACACACTGCGACTTCGGTTATCCTGCCATAATGCACATGCGCGACGTTATGACCGAAGATATGTCGGTACGTTATGCCGGTGGTTACGACTGGTTCTCCGGCTGGAGCGCCAACCTTGCTACAGGGCCTAACAAACTCTTCACTCAGATTGTGTGGAACTATTTCTACGAACAAATTCTGACGTCTAACAAAACAATCTCGGCTATCGACATAAACACCGATTCTCCCGAGCTACGCTCTTACCTCGGTGCCGGCTACGCTTATCGTGCTTTTATATACCTCGACATGGCTCGCATGTACGAAGTGTTGCCCAACGACCTCTTCCCCGATTGCATGAGCCCCGACGGAAACGACATTAAAGGTCTTACAGTGCCTATCGTTACCGAGGAGACCACCGAAGAACAATCGCGTAACAACCCGCGTGCATCGCACAGCGAAATTTTCAACTTTATTAAAGGCGACCTCGAGACAGCTGTTAGCCTGCTCAGCACTAACGCTGCAGCGCGAGTATCGAAAACTATCCCCAACCTTCCGGTTGTTTACGGCTTAATGGCTCGTATGTACCTGTGGGATGCTTCTTACCAAGCTGAAATCAACTCCGACGCCGCACTGGCTGCTACTCAGTACGATAACGCTGCTAAATATGCCCGCTTGGCAATTAGCGAATCGGGTGCAGTGCCCTTGACCGAATCGGAATGGCAAAGCACAACCAGCGGCTTTAACGATAGCTCGTTCTCGTCGTGGCTTTTCGCCGGTCAGTATAACAAAGAAGACGATGTGGTTGTTGCAGGCGGTATCCGCACATTCACATCATTCTGCAGCAACGAACAGAATTTCGGCTATGCCGCTCCCGAGCAAGGCTCATTCACCGAAATAGGTGCAAGCCTCTACGAACGCTTGAGCGACCGCGACTTCCGTAAACTCTCTTTCGTAGCTCCCGAAGGTAGCGTCCTCAAAGGTCGCGAACCATTCCTCGACAAAGAATTCGCCGCTGCAAACTTCGACGGCCCCTATATCGCCATCAAGTTCCGCCCGGGAGAAGGTAACATGACCGACTATAACGTAGGCGCTGTCGTTGCTTATCCTCTCATGCGTGTTGAAGAAATGTACTTCATCGAAGCCGAGGCTAAGGCTCACAACAATCCCGCTGAAGGCAACAATCTTCTTACTACCTTCATGAAGGCTTATCGTAACCCCAACTACACCAACTACGTGTCCGACGAAGATGGTGTCGTGGAAGAAATCGTATTCCAGAAACGTATCGAGCTATGGGGTGAAGGTCTATCATTCTTCGATATCAAGCGCCTTAACATGCCGGTTACTCGTTTCTACGACGGTACTAACTTCGATATCACTCTGAACACTTTCAATACAAACACTCGTCCCGCTTGGATGAACTTCTGTATTGTACAGACTGAGCCTAACAACAACACAGGTGTCGCTGGCTACAACACACCGAGTTGCGAACAGGCATATCCGGTAATTTCTCAATAATAACGCGTAAGAATTACTCTATATGAAATTAAATAAAGTTTTATCAACGCTTTTTGGTGCGGCCCTCATCTTTGGTGCCTGGGCTTGTACCGAGCAGGTGAAATATGATCCCGCGCCCGCGTATGACGGCGACGATGTATATTTCTCGAACGAGCAATCGACAGAGGTGTTAATTCCCTCCGAAGCTACTTCTGTTAGTGTATTGATTAATCGTGTTAAGAGCGACCAAGAACATGCCGTTAGCCTCACCGCATCGGTAACCGATGCTAATGGCAATGCTATCACCGACATCTTCACTTTGCCCTCGACGGTAGTATTTGCTTCCGGCAAAAATCAGGCTGAAGTCGTTGTTGGTGTTGACTTCGACAAGGTTGAAGCCGAAGTGCCTTATTATCTCAACCTTGCTGTTACCGGCGACGTTACTTCGCCCTATGGCGCTTCTTCGGCTGTCTTTGCAATGAAGTATTCGCCTTGGTCTGATTTCAAACGCCTTGGCGGTAACGAAGGATATGCCCTTGTTACCCTTTCGGCTTTTGTCGATTATGTCGACGAACCCGTCCCCGTTTATCTATCGGAATCGCTCGTTAGCAATAGATATAAATATCAGTTTGGCGACTATGAATGTCCCGACTTGCAGCCCGATGAAAATCGCCAGGGTTGGGTCGTAAATGGTAGTAACGCTATTATCAACTACGACGAAGACAACGATATCCTCACTTGGGAAGTGATGGATTGCGGCCTTGAAGTTGACGGCGCAGAACTATATGTGTGCGACGTTTATACTTACGTCAAAGAAGTAAATCCTAATGCGACCGGAGGTACTCCCGTTGAGAATTTCGCTCACGCTTCTAAATTCTTCGTAGAGAATGGCCTTATGGGCCTCAATGCCATATATTTCACTTCTAAGGGTATCCTCATGCAGATTGCTGAATACTTCCAGCTCCCCGGATATGCTCAGTATGCTATGGCGTTCAATTATCAAAGCAACGTTATCTCTAAGCCCGACAACCAGGAGGCTGCTCAGATTCAGATTCGCAAATCGGACGATATCCACTGCTATGCGTTTGAGTTTATCGAAGGTGCTCTCACCGACGAGCAAGTTGACGCAAAACTCGCCGAAATAGAAGCCAATACCGACGCCGAACTTCACTACGAGTCTTCTGCCGTTTACGAGTATTACCTCCGTCGTGCCGGCACATACACTATCGTAGCTGTGGGTTACGATGCCGCCAGCAACGTCGTTTATGAGACATCGTGGGCATTTGAATACGAGCCCAGCTTGCCTATCACTTGGGAAAGCGTTGGCTATGCCGAATACACCGATGGCTTCATTTATTGCGCTTATGGTGTGCCCGCTTACACTTGGGACGTTGAAGTTGAGCAAAGCCTCATCGATCCCGACCTTATCCGTATCGTTAATCCCTATAAATCCGGTAACGGTTGGGGCTTGGCCGATGCTTCTTATGACATTAAAGGTAACCACTACATCACCATCAATATCGCCGATCCCGACTTCGTTTACATCAACGAATCTCCGATTGGCTTGCAACTCAGTTCTTCTGATGGTACTATCTCGGTTTACTCGCGTGCTAAACAACTTATTGACCAAGGCCGTTCTGTAAACCAAGTTAAGCGTCAAGGCTGGGGTGGTAAAATCGATGATGGTGTAATAACGTTCCCCGGTGGTACACTCCTTATCGGTTGGTCGAAGATTGAAGAATATGAATATACCAACTTCGACGTCACCATCCCATCTAACGACCAGAATGCTCAGATGGCTTCGACCGGTGAGTTCTATCTCGACCTCAGCTCGTGCTCGCTCTCTGATGCAGCAGGTAAACCCGCTAAAAAGGCTGCCAATGCCGTCCTCAAAGGCGTGAAAGTTAATAAAGCGATGTTCAAAGCAAACAAAAGACCGCGCAGATAACATCGTAGATAAATAATACCTCATAAAAGGGCGTGTTTCAATTGCGTGAAACACGCCCTTTTGACACTTTTCCAGTTAGTTTATGTTTTTTTTGAGCCAAAAATCCTTTGTGCATCGACAAAAATGTGTATATTTGTAGCCGACTATAGACAAAAAGATATTTAGAATTCGTAATGTTTAACAGATATGAAGAAATCAATCCTATTTGCACTTGCCACTACATTGTTTTTTGGAAGTGCTATGGCACAGAATAAACTTGACGGACCGGCCGCCTTGTTGACATCTCTCGCCACGACCGAAATGCAGTCGCGTGCTCTTGGCAACGTTAGAGCAATACCTTCTCCGGTCGCTGCAGATGAAAAAATTGCCGTCCTCGTAACGGTTGCCGATGGCAATGTGTTAAAGCAAATCGAACGCCTCGGCGGAGAAATTGTCGACGTGAAAGCCGACATCGCGATCGCGCGTTTAACACCGCTACAGATTCAAGATATAGCCGCCCTCAGCGACGTCCTTGGCATTTCTGTAGGACCGGAGGTGCACACTATGATGACCGATGCTCGCAAATCTACTTTTGTTGATGATGTTCAAGCCGGTACTGGCCTCGATAAAGCCTATGACGGCTCCGGCGTACTATGCAGTATGATGGACTCCGGTCTCGAAGTTAACCACCTTAACTTCCTCAACGAAGATGGCTCGCAACGTATTACTAACCTTTGGGTTATAACGGGTATTAATGGTGCCATACGTGAATATTCAGGCTCAGGTATAACCGGTTATACAACCGACTCGTCAACGAATACTCACGCGACACACGTCCTCGGCATTTTGGCCGGCGGTTACAAAGGTAAGGCCGACCAAGTTGCTATTATAAGCGACCGTACGGGACGCCTCTCAATTAAAAAAGATTATGAGGTGCCCTATTACGGCGTGGCTACGGGTGCCGAGCTCGCCCCTTGTGCCGGTTCGCTCAGTTTTACAAATATTACTCTCGCTGCTCAGATGTTTGCCGATTACGCTGCTGAAAAAGGTATGCCCGGTGTTATGAACTTCTCGCTCGGCACAAATGTGGGCCCGCACGATGGTACTTCGGCCGTTAACAGATATCTCGATGAAATTGGCAAAGATATCCTTATCACCTTCTCGGCTGGTAATGAAGGCGATGCGCCAATCTCTCTCAAGAAAACTTTTACAGCAGGCGATACTCAGCTGAAAACTACATTCTCAACGACGTCAGAAGCCTCCGGTAACTTTGATATCTGGAGCGAAGACGAAACCCCGATTAAATTGACATTTGTAGCCGTTGATAAGACTTCGGGTGAGATTAAATACTCGTATACTTTCGAAAATCCTTCGGGTGCCGTTTACCTTACCGGCACATATTACAACAACCCGTCCTACATCATCGATTCTAAACTCGATGATATCTTTGGTAGCTCGGCGGCCCTGTCTGTCAATTTCAATGTCAACGAAGCCAATAACCGCTATAACGCCTATGCTTCTGTTTCAACTTCGGCAGGCTCTAACCGCAACCTCGTTCCCGGCATCATTGTTGAAGGACAAGCCGGAAAGACGGTATATGTATATGGCTCAAGTGTATTCGGCTTTTACTCTAATGGCCTTGCAGGATATAGTGCCGGCACACCCGATTGTTCTCTCAACGACATGGCTTGCGGTGAAAACGTGTTAGCCGTAGGTGCTTCGGTAAATATCAAGTCGTGGCCTACTCTTGGCGGTGAATTGTATCTCCAAGGCGAAGAAAATTGCAAAATAGGCGATATTGCTTCGTTCTCTTCGTATGGCACTACATTAGATGGACGCAAGTTGCCACACATCGTGGCTCCCGGCCAGAGCGTTACTGCTTCGATTAGCTCATATTACGCTTTAAGAGCTTCTAACAGATTTGACACTAAATATGTTGTGGCTAAGAAAGCCATTGGCGACCGTGAATACTTCTGGGATTCGTTCTCGGGTACTTCCATGGCTTCGCCTTTTATGGCTGGTGTCCTCGCTCTTTGGTTGCAGGCCGACCCGACTCTTACTATGGACGAAGTGAAGGATATCCTCAAAAAAACAGCTATCAACGACGAGTTTACTGCCGCTGCCTCGGATCGCTTTGGATACGGTAAAGTAGATGCCTTGGCCGGAATTAAAGAAGTGTTGAGCAGCACGGCCGTAAAAACGGTTAAAGCTGAAAAAGAAATCCTCGTAAGTGAAATATCGCGCGGCGTCTTCGACTTGTTTGCTCCCGGAGCTCAAAGTATTGAGGCAAAACTATACTCTATCTCAGGTGCGTTGACAAGCTCGGTTATCGCCAATGGAGAGAATGCCACCATCGATGCCGCCGGTGTCGCTCCAGGTATATATGTCCTTCGCGTTTCTGCCGCAGGTAAAACAGAAACACGCAAAGTTGTTATCCGATAACTCATTTTCCTCACCTCCTGAATATAAAGCTGATACGGCCGCGGCACCCCGCGGCCGTATCAGTAAAACCCTCACCGCGATGTTTGCCAAAACCTCAACTATAAGACATCTCAGGCGACTTATCATTGCTCTTATATCGATTTTGGCCCTCTTTGCCGAAGCCAAAGCCGAAGTGAACGATACTACTTCGACACCGCTGCGAGAGTTGGTGGTTACGTCGTCGCGCCAGCCATCGGAGGTGATACCGGCACAACGCCTTTCCGGCGATGAGCTTAACCGCCTAAATAGCAACAGTGTTGCCGATGCGATGCGCTATTTCGCCGGGGTCCATATAAAAGACTATGGAGGCGTCGGCGGTGTTAAAACAGTGAATGTGCGTTCGATGGGCACTAATCACACCGGCGTAGTATACGATGGTGTGGAATTGGGAAATGCCCAGAATGGTCAAATCGACCTCGGACAATTCTCCCTCGACAATGTAGAAGCGATTTCGCTTTATAATGGTCAAAAAAGCGAAATCCTTCAGCCCGCACGCGATTTTGGCTCGGCGGCGTCGATATATATACGCACCCGTTCTCCTCACTTCGATAATAATAAGAAATACCACGTACAAGCCGCCTTTCGCACCGGCTCGTTTGCTCTCATCAATCCTTCGGCTCTTGTCGAATCACGCTTGTCTGATAACGAGAGCGCCTCACTTAATGTTGAGTGGATAAAATCGGATGGCCGATATAAATTCCGATATCGCAAATTGCTTGCCGACGGATCTACTGCTTACGACACGACTGCCGTGAGGCAGAACGGCGATATAAACGCCATCAGAACGGAGTTAAATGTCAATGGCGATATCGCAGGCGGCGAGTGGAGAGCTAAAATTTATCATTATAATTCTCAGCGAGGCATCCCGGGGGCTATTGTGAGCAATGTTTGGCGCCGTGGAGAAAGACAATGGGATAACAATAGTTTCGCGCAGGCTTCGTTTACAAAGTATTATAGCAGATTATCATTGCTCGCAAACGCTAAGTATTCATATTACAAAACACGATATGTAAACAACGACGCCTCTCAGATTAAAATCGATAACATTTATCGGCAACAGGAAGCATACGCTTCAATGGCGGCCGAGTATCGGGTAATGGCGCCGTGGAAAGTGTCGCTCAGCGCCGATTTCCAGTATAATACCCTCGACACCGATATATACGGCTTTGCGCACCCCGACCGCTATGCCGCTTTTGTGGCAATGGCTACAGCGCTAACACAGCCTCGCTTTAAGGCACAAGCAAGTGCTATGGCAACATTTATCAAAGATAATGTGAGCGGACGCGCCTCTGTCAACCGTAACGCTTTTTCTCCGGCAGTATTTATATCGGCAAATCCGCTCGCAACGCCCGATTTCACAGTGCGCGCTTTCGTGAAGCAATCGTTCAGAATGCCGACTTTCAACGACCTGTATTATGCCGAAATGGGTAATAGCGCCTTGGCGCCCGAAAAAGTTACACAATATAATCTGGGATTACTATACGAGCACCTTGGGGCCGGCTTTCTATCTGCGTGGCGTGTTAATGTAGATTCATATATCAACAGAGTGAGAGATAAGATAGTCGCATATCCGCGTGGCGCACAGTTCCGCTGGACGATGCTCAACCTCGGCCTCGTCGATATTAAGGGCATTGATTTTAACGCAGCCCTGACATTAAAGCCCCACGCTGACTTAATGCTCACCCTCAAAGGCCAATACACATTTCAGAGCGCTATTGATATAACCGATTCAACCGATTCGTATTACCGTAATCAGATTCCCTATATTCCGCACCATTCGGCATCGGCAGTATTTAACGTCGTGTGGCGGAAATGGACATTTAACACATCTTACATTTATGTTGGTAAGCGATATAGTCAGCCCGAAAATATTTTGGCCAACGCTATGCCACATTGGTCGACCACCGACATGTCGTTATGCAAAGATTTCCGTATCGGCGCAGTATCATTGCGCGCATTGGTAGAGGTAAACAATCTCTTTGGCAAAAACTATGATGTCGTTATAAATTATCCGATGCCCGGTCGCAACTATCGCTTGTCCTTGCGTGTCGATTTATAGCAAAAAGATAGTCAAAACAAGTGTATTAAACTTTTTTAACAAATAAAATCTATTCTCTTTCCGTATATTTGCAATATAAACGACTTAATATACGGATAAATATGATAACACAACTTTCCCAGATTGTCGAAGAAGCCCGTAAACGCGGACGTAAACGCCTTGCGGTGGCTTACGGTAATGATGCCCACACCCTCAGAGCTGTCTTCGATGCATATCTCGAAGGTCTTGTTGAACCTACGGTATTCGGTGATAAAGCACAAGTTTTAGAAGTATGCCGTGAAGAAGGTATCGACCCGACCGTATTTGCCATCGTTGATGAAAAAAACGATGTAAAGTGCGTGCAGATGGCGGTGTCGTTGGTTGCAACAGGCGGTGCCGATGTTTTGATGAAAGGTCTCGTCTCGACCGATAAATATATGCGTGGTATTCTGAATAAAGAAGCAGGATTATTCCCGCCGAAGGGCACCCTTAGTCACGTATCGGTGGTTGAGTTGCCTGCTCGCGGCAAATTATTGTGTGTGGCCGATGTTGCAGTGATTCCACTTCCCGATTTCAAGCAAAAAACAGTATTGATAAAATACCTCTCAACAATAGCAAACTCGCTGGGTGTTGTTAAGCCGAAAATTGCTTGCATTGCGCCTTCAGAGCAAGTTTTGCCTAATGTTGTTTCATCGTCTGAAGCTGCCATACTCGCCAAGATGGGCGATCGTGGGCAACTCGGAAATGTCACCGTCGACGGTCCTCTGTCGCTCGACGTTGCGCTATATGCCGAAGCGGCACAAGAAAAGAAAGTGCAAGGCTCGGCTGTGGCCGGTGATGCCGACTGCTTACTGTTCCCAAACATCGAATCGGGAAACGTATTTTTCAAATCGGCAACGCATTTCGGTGGCGCTGATATCGCGGCCATCGTTGTGGGTACGAAGGTGCCATGCGTTTTGACTTCGCGCGGTGATACAACTCGCACCAAACTTTACTCCATAGCGCTTGCTTGCTTGCAATCGTCCTAATATTAACGACTTACCGACTGTATGGAAAAGATATTGGCAATAAATCCCGGCTCGACATCTACCAAGATTGCCGTATACGACGCAGAAGAACCCTCGTTCACGACCTCGATCTCGCACTCTGCTGAAGAATTAGCTAATTTCAAAAGAGTTGTCGACCAATTTGAGTGGCGTAAAGATTTAATTAAAAAGACATTGAGCGAAAACGGTGTCGATATCTCGCAGTTGTCGGCAGTTATCGGTCGTGGTGGATTGATATGCCCCGTCGAAAGCGGCGTTTATGAGGTAAATGATGACCTCAAGCACGATTTGCTCCATGCCCGCATGCAGCACGCATCAAATCTCGGTGGATTGCTCGCTCGAGATATTGCCGATGAAATAGGGGTAAAGGCATATATCGCCGACCCTGTTGTTGTCGATGAGATGATTCCATATGCGCGTATAAGCGGTGTCCCCGAGCTGCCTCGCGAATCGGTCTTCCATGCTCTGAATCAAAAAGCAGTAGCCCGCCTGTTTGCCAAAGAGTCGGGCCAGCGATATGAAGACCTCAATCTGGTCGTATGCCACATGGGGGGCGGTTGTACGGTGTCGGCGCATCGAAAAGGACGTGTTATCGATACTACAAACGCGCTCGATGGTTGTGGACCTATGGCACCTGAACGCTCCGGCTCTTTGCCGCCGGGCCCTCTGATTAGGCTGTGCTTCTCCGGTAAATATACCGAGGCCGAACTTTTGCGCAAAGTTCACGGAGCAGGCGGTTTGGTAGCTCATCTCGGCACTACGTCGGTGCCCGAAATTCTCGATAGAATTATAGCACGCGATTTACACGCTATGCTCATCTTGAGAGCTATGTGTTATTCAATAGCAAAAGAGATTGGCGCAATGTCGGTGGCGATGAAAGGCGATGTCGATGCCATTCTCTTAACAGGCGGCATTGCGCACAGCAAGCGCGTAACCGACTTCATTGCCGACCATGTCGATTCTATAGCACCCGTATATGTTTATCCGGGAGAAAATGAATTAAGAAGTTTGGCCGAAAATGCTCTTGCTGTTCTACGTGGTGAGCGTGAAGCCCATACCTATTGTCGTGTCGAATACGACGACCCGTCGCAGATTAACGATACGGCAAAGCCTTCGAAGCAACGCGACTGGTTGCTTGCGGCTGCGAGGCAGTCGAAAAATGTGGTGTCGGTAAGCGCTATTCGCCACTACATCGGTAAGTGGGGGCGAAGAAAACAATAAGCTTATTCTACCTCTTTCCAAAGGATACGCGCTGCCACGGCTCTGCTGCCGTCGGGCAGCGCTATTTCGCATAGGGCACCATGTCCGCTATCGGGCGTATCGCAAACACGTAGCACAACCTCTTGGCCGAAGTGGCACTCGTGATGAAACATTATGTCGAAGCGCCTCGCCACATATCTGTCGTAATGCTCAAGGCCCCAATGATTTAAAATAAGGTCGAGATACCTTACGGTGTTTACATGCCGATTGAAATCGAGGTCGCGATAGCGGAAGGTGTATTTTTCACATACAACGTCGTCGCTCAACGACGGTATGCGCGGCGTTTTCTCGATAGGGCAGGGGAGGTCAGCCATCACAAACGGTTCTCGCCCCAAGCGGCTAAGGTCGGCAACACTACGTGTGGCAAAGTCCATAGCCACCCAGATAGTGCGCATATATCCAATCACGTTCCCTTGAGCGTCGCTCATCATGAAATTGCGCTCACTAAAACGACGGTTGTAATTCTCGATCCAGGTTGTGAGTGTATATTCCTCATTTATGCCGGGGTAGCGAGTCATTTCTATCGAAAGGCGGCTCAGCACCCACCCTATATTCTCTTTGATGAGCGTGGCATATCCTATACCTAATGCGTTTGCGTGTTCGGTAGCAACCTCGATAACGCGTTCGGCAACGAGAGTTAGCGGCATACGGCCTTCGGCATCGCTTTCGCCGGCAGTAAGTGTGTATGAATGCTTATGTTTTGTAAGGGTTTCCATTGTGTTTTTATATTTTACCAGCCACCACCGACACTTTTATATAGATTGATGATGGCAAGGTGTTCATCGCGTACTGCATTGTTGAGCCCTACTTGAGCGTCGAAATATCGTCGTTGAGCATCGAGAACGTCGATATAGTTTATCACCCCCATATTATATTGTGCCCGTGCAAGCTCGGCATATCGTTGAGCTGCCTCGAGAAGCTCTTGACGCCGCTCGGTAGTTTCTTTAAGAAGACGATAAGCCACTGCGGCATCATCGACCTCTTTGAATGCCGTAAGTACTTTTTGCTCGTATGCATAACGGCTTTGTTCGTATGCCGCTATTGAAGCCCGATATTTACGTTTGTTACGTCCGAAATCAAGTATGCTTCCACTTATTTGTCCGAGTACAAAGGTAAAAGGTGATTCAAAAAAATGGCTGAATTCATTGTTCTCCAAGCCGCCGGTAAGGTCAATACGTAGTTTGGGAAATCGGTTGGCGTAGGTGATGCCCACGTTGGCAAGAGAACTTTTAAGAGCGGCCTCGGCGGCTCTAATGTCGGGACGTCGCTCAAGGAGCGTTGAGGGTAGCCCCACAGGTATTCTGTCGGGGAATGTCTCTTCTAAGTCTATTTTCCCTCGACGTATCTCGTCGCTTGGATAACGCCCCATTAGCAATGTAATAGCGTTCTTTTGGGCTTCGATTTGGCGCTCCAAGCCAGGTATAAGAGCCTCGGTAGTTGCACACTCTACTTGTGCTTGTTGATATACTGTTTCGGGCGTGAGGCCGCCTTCGAAGCGTAATTTTGCCTTCTGGAGGTTCTCTTTTCTGGTAAATAGAGTCTGACGCACTATCGACAATTCGTTGTCGAGAGCCAATAGACGATAGTAGGCCGATGCGGCTTCGGCTATCAGTGTTAGACGCATTGCGCGTTGATTTTCGACAGATGCGGCAAAATCTGCAGCACCCTTTTTTCGTGCCCAAGCAAGCCCGCCCCACAAGTCTATTTCCCAACTCATTGTCGCCTTAAGGTCGATCTGTGGATCGGTGATATGTTTTTCTCCGTAGTAATCGTTGGTCTCGCGATTATACATCGCATTTCCGTTTATGTTGGGCAAGAAATTTGCTTTCGATAGCCCGTATAATTCACGCATCTGCTCCACTCGCGCACCGGCGGCCATGAGATCGCGGTTATGTTGCAGTGTTTCGTCAATTATAGATACCAAAACAGAGTCGCTGTAAAGGGCCCACCAATCAATGTCGGCAATGGTGGTGGAATCTAATGAGTTGCCGGCGAGTTCGTCGGGGAGATTAAGTTGAGCCTCGGTTAATTTACTTACGCCCGAACACGACGACAGCGCAAAGAAGACTATAATTAGTGTCGCTTGTATAAATAGTTTTTTCATTGGTCGGAAGATTGTGAGGTTTTACGCCTGCCGATACGACGCTTGGCACGGTCAATGATAACAAAGAAGAAAGGCACAAATACGATGCCTACGCTTATCGCTACAAGCATACCAAAGAATACGCCGGTGCCTATGTCGCGTCGGGCGGCACTACCCGGGCCAGATGCAAAAACGAGAGGCAGAAGTCCGAGGATAAAAGCCAGCGACGTCATTACAATAGGGCGAAAACGGAGTCGCGCCGCCGTAAGTGCCGAAGATACGGCATCAGAGCCTTTCTCAACCTCCTCTTTGGCAAATTCTACTATTAAGATAGCATTTTTTGCAACAAGACCGACAAGCATTACGAGTCCTATTTGAAAGTATATATTGTTTTCAAGCCTGCATAATGCAATGCCAAGATATGCTCCCACTCCCGCTATAGGCAATGATAAAATCACGGCGAGTGGCACAGTCCAACTCTCGTATAGTGCGGCAAGAAATAGAAATACGAATAAGAATGCCAAGGCCAAAACCATGCCGGTGTTGCCTCCGTTATGTTTTTGCTGGTATGACAGCCCCGACCATTCAACACCTATGTTGGCCGGGAGATGTTTCGATGCTATTTCTTCGAGACGGCTCATCGCCTGCCCCGTAGAATAGCCGCGAGCCGCTTCTCCCGATATTGTTGCCGAGTTAAACATGTTGAAGCGCTTAACGGTGCCGGGGCCGGCTGTGTAATGGCTTGTCCCAAGCGATGTTATCGGCACCATTGCACCATTGCGACCTCTCACCGAAAACAGATTTAGATTGTCGCGATTGGCCCTGTAGCCGGCTTCTGCCTGAATGTAGACCCTATATATACGATTAAACATATTGAAATCGTTTACATATACCGATCCTGTAAAAGATTTCATCGTCGAAAAGATATCGCTCATAGGCACGCCCTGCAATTTTGCTTGGTCGCGGTCGACATCAAAAAACAGTTGCGGGATATCTTTTTGCAAAGATGTAGACAACCCCGTAAATTCTTTGCTAAGTCCGGCATAATATCTGAGCGTGTCAACTGCGCTTTTGAGGTCGTCGTAAGTCGCATCGCCTCGGGCTTCCAATACCATCTCAAAACCGCCCGATGTGCCAAGACCGGGGATAATGGCCGGGGTAAAGAAATAGACCTTAGCCTCGGGGTACTCGGCAATTTCAGCTGCTATGCGCTCGCGCAACTCTGCCAGTGAGTTTTTACCGCGTTTATCTGCCGCTTTTAGCATAACGGTAAGTGTTGAATGGGCTTGATTGGCACCACTTCGGGGCGATGAGCCGGTTACGTTTAGCACATATTCAACATCGGGGTCGGACTGTAGGAACGTGATTGCTCGTTCGGTAACGGCACGTGTTCGCTCTATCGTGGCTCCTTCGGGGAGTTCAAGCTCTACGGTGAAATAGCCTTGATCCTCCGGCGACATAAAACTCGTAGGCAACAATGCATTGCAGATATAAATTATGACAAGAGCAAGGCCGAACGACGCAAGTACTCGTCGTGGATTTTGTAGAGAACGGCCTATCATTTTGCAGTATACCCTGTTGCCACGAGCGAGCCAATAGTTTATCTGTCGGAAAAACTTATTTTTTCGTTCTCGCTGCGGACGTAGAAGCAGAGAACACATTACCGGCGATAAGGTAAGCGCTACGACGGTAGATATTATCACCGATACCGCTATCGTTATCGTGAATTGGCGATATAATTGCCCCGTGATTCCGGGTAAAAAACTTACGGGAACAAATACGGCACATAGCACAAGCGACATCGCTATCAGCGCGCTGCCGAGGCCGTCCATGGCACGGCGTGTCGCCTCTTTTGAATCGAATCCCTCTTTAGCCATTATGCGGTCGACATTCTCAACCACAACTATAGCGTCGTCGACCACAATGCCAATGGCTAAGATGAGGCCCAAAAGAGTGAGCATATTTAATGAGAATCCGAAAATCAGCATTATGCCGAAAGTGCCTATCAACGATATTGGTACGGCAATAATGGGAATGAGTGTTGCGCGCCAGTTCTGTAGCGACAAAAACACTACGAGGATGACAAGTAAAAGCGCCTCGAAAAAGGTGCGGTAGACATGATGTATCGACTCCGAGATATAGCTCGTCATGTCGAATGGAATGTTGTATGACAGGCCTTCGGGAAAAGAGCGACTGATTTCATCCATGGTTCGCTTTACCTGTTCGGCCACCTCGATAGCGTTTGAGCCCGGCAGCATATTAATTTCGAGGACGGCCGCATTGCTGCCGTTTATACCGCTTTCGGTGGTATAACTCGAGGCATCGAGCGTTATGCGAGCAACGTCCTTTAAGCGTATTATCGACCCGTTTGAGCCGGCACGTAACACTATGTCTTCAAATTCGCTTACCGACGATAGTCGTCCGCGGGCAATAATAGGAACCGTTACGTCGACACCATTCATCGGAGCTTGGCCCAATACTCCCGCCGCCGATTCGCGGTTCTGGTCTTTGAGGGCACTCTGTATATCTTGCACGGTGAGGCCCAGATCGGCCAATTTATCGGGATATACATTTATCTGCATTGCGTAATAACGGCCACCAACATTTCGGATAGAACCAACACCAGGCACTCGTCTTAGCAGGTCGAGAACGTTAAGGGTTGCATAATTGGAAAGGTATATCTCATCGAATTTGGGGTCTGACGACAACAGCGTTATTGTCATAAGCTTATTGGCCGTCTCTTTTTCCACGCCGATGCCGTTCTGTACGACTTCGGCCGGAAGTCGCGACTCGGCTTTTTTTACACGATTTTGTATATCTACGGCTGCCAATTCGGGGTCAACATCAATATCAAATGTTACGAGTGCCGAGAACCCTCCCGAATTTGAGCTCGACGATGTCATATATATCATTCCGGGCGTGCCATTAAGTTCTTGTTCTATAGGCGTGGCTACGGCTTGTGTAACAGTCATGGCGTCGGCGCCGGGATATGTGGCCGATATGCGTACAACGGGCGGCACAATACGTGGATATTGGTCGATAGGCAACATAAATAATCCTATGCTGCCAAGTATCACGATGACTATCGAAATTACTATCGAAAACACCGGATGCTCAAGAAAAAAATTCTTCTTCATAAGTTATCCTATTGTGTCTCGTTGTGCTATTGTCGGTCTAACTTTCATGCCGTGGTGAAGCTTGTGATATCCTTCCACCACAATATCTTCACCGGCAGCGAGCCCGCGCTCAATTATAATATCATTGCCCAATTCAGGCCCGGTCTCTACGAAACGGCGCTCGACTGTGCTGTCGGGTCTTACAACGTAGATATATGCTCCGCCTTTTTCGATTTCTATGGCTTTTCCGGGTATCTTTATGGCATCGTTTCTCACATCCATAAGCACTTTTACCTTAGTGAATTCACCGGGTAGAAGTATGTTGTCGGGATTTGGCATCTCGGCGCGCACTGAGAACGTGCCGGTATTAGGGTCGACCTGCGGTGAGGCAAAGTCGACAACTCCGCGATAGGGGTAGGTGCTGCCGTCGGCGAGCGTTACTGTGATATACGAGTCGGGACGCCCAGTGCCATCGCGATGCCCAAAGTTGACATTGCGGTCTTTACTCTTGAGATAATCGAGCGCGGTCATCGAAAAGTCGACAAGCACAGTATCGCTTTTTACAACGGTGGCTAACAGCGATTTCCCTGATGGCCCTACTAAAGTGCCAATGTCGGCACTACGCTCTGATATATAACCGGAGATGGGGCTACTAACAGTGGTGTAGCTTAGCGTTAATTCTGCTTGTGTGAGGTCGGCCTGGGCTACTAATTCTTCGGCCTTGGCACTTTCGTAAGCGGCCTCGGCATTGTCAAGGTCGAGCTGTGACGCCGCATTTTGCTCATAAAGAGGGTGTATGCGGTCAAGGTCGCGCTTGGCTTTTAAGGCATAAGCCTTGGCTTTATTCAGTTGTGCTTTCGCTTTCTCAACTTTAGCACTATAAACTTTCCGGTCGATGATAAAAAGAGGCTGCCCGCGAGTGATATATGTGCCTTCTTCAAAAAACATTTTTTCGAGATATCCCTCAACTCGTGCGCGGATTTCAACAAACTGATGTGCGCGGATGTGACCGACAAACTCGCTGTAGACATTTACATCCGATGTCCCGACGGGCTCTATCTCCACCACCGGAAGGGGCGACGTGGCTGGTTTTGGTCGTAAAATTATTGCAAAGACAATCACCGCTGCTAACGCGGCTGTAATGCTGCCGGCTATCGCATACTTGCGCCCGCGCGGCATTTCATCATAAAAAGGTATTTTTATCATTTTAATATCAAACGAGCCTCATCTTGTATTTTGCTATCATCTCGGATACATCGGGATATTTGGCTATAATGTGCTCCAAGACGTGTTGCTCGGTCCAAAACGATGGCGGGGTGTCGCCTTCACAGACTGCAACTTCTATAGCAAGTGAATCATTCAGGAGGTTATCTTGTAGTTGTTTTACTATTGTAGGTAAAAATTTATTTAATACTTGAGCTTGAATATCGCTCGCAACCGATATGCCGAATGTCGTTTCTTTAGCACGCTTCGGTATGGCCGCTACTAATATACTTGTGAGCATAGGTTCGCTTGGGAATGTTTGCTTAACAGCATCCCAGGCTTTGTTGAAATCTGCATCGGAAAAAGGAGTCGACCGTTGCTCTGTCTGAACTTTTTCAGGCTCGGGTGTCGCTTCTTCGGGTTGCACCTTGGCACTACGCAACGAAAACCCGCCGGGGGTATATGAGGCGTGTTCCTCGACCTTTGCCGGTTTCGAAATAGTTGGTATTATCTGTCGAAGCTCTTCGCGAACTTGTGGCTCCGATGTTGTCGCAGGTGTGGTTTGCGGCGCCACTATCGGCGATTTGGCATAATCTTCGAGCGGCTTTAGGTGCCCCTCGTCACTTCCGCTTTCATCGGGCGAGGGGCTGAGCAGTTGGCACAGTTTTATGAGCGTCAACTCTATTAAAAATTGTTTGTTCGTTGCCTGTCGGAAATTGAAGTCTGCGTCGTTGCACAAATCCATAGCCTTATATATGAAGGTGGGGTGCAATTTCGATGCTTGTTCGGCCATGCGCTGTTTTTCATCGTCGGGAGCCTCAAGCAGGCACATTGTCGTTGGGCTCATCGCAAGCATTAAGTCGCGCATATAGAGCCCGAGACCGTTGATGAAAAATTGCGAATCGAAGCCCTTGCTTCGTATTTCCTTGTAGATGAGGAGAGCAGTGGCTACATCTTGCGCAACGAAAGCCTCGAGCAGGCGCGTGTAGTAGCTGCTGTCGAGGAGGTTGAGGTTCTCTATGGTTGCGGCGTAGGTTATATTTCCACGAGAGGATGCTGCCACTTGGTCGAATATCGACAAGGCATCGCGCATAGCTCCGTCGGCCTTTTGGGCTATAAGATTCAAGGCCGACGCTTCGGCACTTATCCCTTCTTGTTGAGCCACTTTCTGTAGGTGATTCACCATGTCGCTTATAGAGATGCGGTTGAAGTCATAGATCTGACATCGCGACAAAATTGTGGGTATAATCTTGTGCTTCTCTGTTGTGGCAAGGATAAACACCACATACGATGGCGGTTCCTCAAGGGTTTTTAGAAAGGCATTGAACGCCTGCGTCGACAGCATGTGAACCTCATCGATGATAAACACGCGATAGCGACCTATCGATGGCGGCACCATCACTTGTTCGATTAACGCTCTCATCTCGTCTACACCATTGTGGGAGGCGGCGTCGAGCTCGAGTATGTTCATCGAGCGGTTTTCGTTAAACTGTCGGCACGAATCGCATTCATTGCAGGCCTCGCCCGACGATGTGCGATTTGTACAGTTGATTGTCTTGGCAAAAATACGTGCACACGACGTTTTCCCAACGCCACGTGAGCCACAGAACAAGTAGGCGTGGGCAAGGCGGTCGGTTACGATAGCATTCTTTAGCGTACTCGTAAGTGCCTGCTGCCCAACGACACTATCGAACGTCGATGGCCGGTATTTGCGTGCCGATACGATGTATTGTTCCATTTATTTTTATTCGACGCGGTGTGGTGCTCGCGCCTTATGCTACAAAGATAGGCAAAAAAATACAATCGGCAGCAATCCAGTCTCTGAAATTTAATAATAAGCCGCTAATGATTGCTAATGCGAGCAGTGTATATGTGTGAGAGTTAGCATATAATTCTATCACTGAACCGATTAATGCCGCTGCTTGCCCGAGGTATAAAATAAATGTATGCGAAGAAGGTGTGTTAACAAATTTTCACACCTTTACTAGTAGATGCTAATTGATTGTATTTCAGTGTGTTTGTTCACCATGTCGCTTTCCTAACATAATTAATTGCAGAAAAATTTCCGTTTTTGAGTATTTTTTGCTTACTTTGCACCGTAAAAATGCCAAATTATTAATCAAAATATTAACAATTATGTCAGAAATTGCAGATCGCGTAAAAAACATCGTTGTTGACAAACTCGGTGTTGAGCCCGAAAAAGTAACTGAACAAGCATCATTTATTACCGACCTCGGTGCAGACTCTCTCGATACAGTAGAGTTGATTATGGACTTCGAAAAAGAATTTGGTATCACAATTCCCGACGAAGAAGCCGAAAAAATCAAAACTGTCGGCGACGCTGTTGCTTTCGTAGAGGCTAACGCGTAAATTACTAAGACAATCTACCAACTTACAGCCGCCGCGGATGTTTCCTCTCGGAAATTAAAACGGCGGTTTTGTTTGTTTGTCTTTCTTGCTTTTTTTGCCAATACCTTTCTGTATTTTCTGTCAAAACTTTTCACTGCAACCTAAAATGGAACTTAAAAGAGTAGTAGTTACCGGTCTTGGGGCTATTTCGCCCCTCGGAAACGACGTCGCCTCTACATGGGAAAACGCCAAAGCCGGTGTCAGCGCTGCCGGACCTATAACACACTTCGACGCTTCTTTATTCAGAACGAAGTTTGCCTGCGAGGTGAAAAACTTTAACCCCGAGGAGCATTTCGACCGTAAAAAAGCGCGTCAGCTCGATTTGTACGCACAGTATGCAATGGTGGCGGCCGCTCAAGCTGTCAATGATGCCAACTTGGAAAACGGCCCTGAAGGTGCTGTCGACAAAAATAGAGTAGGTGTTATCGTTGCCGCCGGTATTGGTGGCTTGCACACCTTTGAAGAAGAAGCCGGTTACTACGCACTTAATGCCGATAAAGGTCCTAAATACAATCCTTTCTTCATCCCGAAAATGATTGCCGACATCGCTTCGGGACACATTTCGATGGAGTATGGATATCACGGCCCTAACTACGGCGTCGTATCGGCATGCGCTTCGTCGAACAATGCTATTATCGACGCTTTCAACTTGATACGCCTCGGAAAAGCCGACATTATGATTACGGGCGGTGCTGAAGCTGCTATCTTCCCAGCCGGCGTGGGCGGTTTTAACGCTATGCACGCTCTTTCTACGCGTAACGAAAGCCCTCAGACTGCCTCTCGGCCTTTTAGCAAGAGCCGCGACGGCTTCGTAATGGGTGAAGGCTCGGCAGTCCTCGTGCTCGAAGAGCTCGAACACGCTCTGGCTCGTGGCGCAAAAATTTATTGCGAAGTTGCCGGCGGTGGCCTTTCGGCCGATGCACACCACCTTACTGCAACGCACCCCGAAGGACTCGGCGCTATTTTAGCTATGCGCAGTGCTCTCGATGATGCCGGTATGCAACCTGCCGACATCGACTACATCAACGTGCACGGAACTTCGACACCCGTTGGTGATATATCTGAAGTGAAGGCAATTAAAGAGGTTTTCGGACAAGACGCGTATAAATTGAATATCTCGTCGACTAAGTCAATGACAGGTCACCTTCTCGGAGCAACCGGCGCTCTCGAAGCACTATTCTCAATCAAAGCTGTGCAAGAAGATATCGTGCCGCCGACTATCAACCACGACCCCGAAGACGTTGACGAAGAAATCGACTACAACCTCAATTTCACGTTCGATAAAGCGCAAAAACGCACCGTGCGTGCTGCTCTGTCTAACTCTTTCGGCTTTGGCGGCCACAACGCCACGGTAATCGTTAAGAAATTCTCGAAATAAATTCTCATACGCCATACACGACCGTCGGTATAGCCCTCTGTTGGCAGGCCGGCGGTTGTTTTATTGATAATAAATAGCGCAAATGAAAATCGGTATTATAGTGGCCATGGATAAGGAGTTATCGCTCCTTATGCCTCTCATCGGCACTCCGTCGACCATAAACATCAATGGATTTGAATTTCAGTGTGGCACCATAGGAAACCATTCGGTGATAGCGTGTAAATGTGGTATCGGCAAAGTTAATGCCGCCGTCGGAACCCTTACTCTTATCGAAAATTTCCATCCGGCGCTCATTGTAAACACCGGTGTGGCCGGCGGAACAGGTGCTACCGACGACCCGGCGCGGGTTCTTGACGTTGTTCTCGCTACCGAAATAGCATATCACGACGTGTGGTGCGGCCCGGGCACGGTGCGTGGTCAGGCTGTAGGGTGCCCATCGCGTTTTCTCTGTCCTTTGCCCGAGAGCGTGAGATGCAATCTCAATGTAAAAGAGGGACTTATTGCTTCGGGCGATATTTTCGTCGACGACCCGGCCGACCTTAAGAGAATACTCGCACTATATCCCGATGCCAAAGCTGTCGACATGGAGTCGGCCGCCATTGCACATGTGTGCTACCTAAAGAACGTACCTTTTGTTTGCATTAGAGTTGTAAGCGACACGCCCGGCGACGGCGGTAATGCGGCTGCTTACGACGAATTTTGGGTTAAAGCGCCGCTACGCACATTCACCGAAGTGGAACGTCTATTACACCTGCTTTGATAAGTGAAAGACATTCAAGCCATACGGGGCGCAGCGTTCATTCGGCAGCTGGTTGCCGAAGGCGAACATGACCGGCAAGATTTTAAGTATCTAATATCCGATGCACGAAAAATAGCACGCTCAATATCGGCATTTGCAAACAACAAGGGCGGAAGGCTCATAATCGGCGTGAAGGATAACGGCGTAATAGCCGGCGTCCGTAACGAAGAAGATGTCTACGTTGTGGAGCAGGCCGCCGAGCGCTACTGCACTCCATCGCAAACAATCGACTTCAAGGCTTATAAAGTAGAGGGCCTGCACGTTATCATAGCCGAGATACCACAGGCAAAAAAACGCCCGGTGATGGTCGACGAGGGCGAGGGAAAATTCAAAGCATACTACCGTGTCGCCGATGAAAATATCGCGGCGCACCCGCTTATGGTGCGGGCGTGGCAGATTGAAGCCGACAATCTCATGGGACCACTCGACGAACGGCACTTCGCGCTGACGGCATTGCTATCTCAAAAATCGCTGCTCGATGAGCGCCAGATAGCGCTCGCCCTTCATCTCAGCCAATCAACAGCCGATGCGCTCATCGCAAGGCTCGCTGCTGCCGGTGTCCTCTCATTCCACTACAACGGCTCTCGCTTCTTGTTTGGAGTGTAAATTTCTTTGAGACCGCAACAACCGATGTTGCCTTTCCGTCGCGTTTCATCAGCCTTGTTTCCCTCGTTTTTTCAGCTATAGCGTAGAAAAGCGAAAAAAATTCTTTACCTTTGCAATTATCATTTAATTAAATAGTTGAAAAAGATTATGGTAAATCGCATATTGCATCTTACGATATTGTTAGTTATAGGCGTTGTAAGCTCTGCGGCTCAGATTTTTACACCGGCTAAATGGTCGTCGGCAATTGAAATGACAGGCGACAATAGTGGCGAGATTGTCTTTAAGGCTGCAATAGATGGCGGTTGGCATGTCTATTCGATGGATGTTGATCCCGAAATTGGTCCCGAGCCCTTGTCGGTATCGTATTCTAAGCTTGAGGGCGTCAAACTTGTGGGTGCATTGGTGCCCGAGCGTGCCGCTCACAGCGAGTACGACGAAATGTTTGAAGCCACTCTCAGTTGGTGGGAAGGCTCGATTACACTGCGCCAGAAGTTTACGGCAACGGCCGAAGCCTTCGACATCGTTGGAAATATATTATTCTCTGCTTGTAACGACCAAAACTGTATACCGCCGACGAAAGAGTCGTTTGTTCTCTCAGGCACTGCAAAGGTGGCCGCTACAGTCGCACCACAAGATGAGGTCGCAGCAAAACAGGACCAACTTGACAGCACGGCCGAAGAAACAGCCGAAGTAGCAGAAACAGATGCTACACCCGACGATAGTGCCGCAGTGGTGCCCGCCACCGATGTCGTCGACGAGGCCTCGTTGTGGGCTCCTGTCACATACAGCGATGGGGCACCGGGAGCGGCCGACGCCTCGGGCTCATTGTGGTATATCTTTTTCACCTGTTTCCTCGGTGGCTTTATAGCCCTACTCACACCTTGCGTATGGCCTATGATACCGATGACAGTGAGCTTCTTTTTGAAAAAAGGAAAGAGCCGGTCCAAGTCGATTATCGACGCCACAATCTATGGCGTTTCGATTATCGTTATATATCTGGCGCTGGGCCTCATTATAACAGCCATCTTTGGGGCAAGCTCGCTTAATGCCCTGTCAACGAGCGCTGTGTGCAACATCATCTTCTTCCTGCTGCTCGTGGTGTTTGCAATCTCGTTCTTCGGAGCCTTCGACATAACATTGCCCTCATCGTGGAGCAATAAGATGGACTCTACGGCAGAGAAGACTACCGGCTTGTTGAGCATCTTTTTCATGGCCTTTACGCTTACGCTCGTATCCTTTTCGTGCACCGGCCCTATCATAGGCACGCTACTCGTCGAGGCTGCAAGCACCGGCGATAAACTCGGCCCGGCTGTTGGCATGTTTGGTTTTTCGCTGGCTCTTGCCATACCATTCTGCCTCTTTGCAATGTTCCCCTCGCTCTTGCAGAGCGCGCCAAAGTCGGGCTCATGGATGAATACAGTGAAAGTAGTACTCGGCTTTATCGAACTTGCGCTGTCGCTCAAATTCCTGTCAGTGGCCGATTTAGCTTACGGATGGCATATCCTCGACCGCGAAGTATTTATCGTGTTGTGGGTGGTAATCTTCGGGCTGATGGGCCTATACCTACTCGGACAGTTCAACTTTGCACATTACGGCAAAGCCGACACCGGCGTCGGCGTCTTCCGCTTCTTCTCGGCAATGGCATCGCTCGCCTTCGCCATATATCTAATACCCGGTTTGTGGGGAGCTCCCTTGAAAGCCGTCAGCGCATTCGTGCCGCCATTGTTCACACAAGATTTCAACCTTTATGGCCGCGAATTTGTCGAGTATGACGACTACGAAGAAGGCATGTCCGCCGCTCGCAAAGAAGGTAAGCCTGTGATGATAGATTTCTCGGGTTATGGGTGCGTTAACTGCCGCAAGATGGAAGGAGCGGTCCTCGACAACGACCGCGTTCACTCCTTGATCGAAGATAACTTTGTCGTTATAAAACTTATGGTCGACGAGAAACGCTCGCTACCCGAGCCTGTCATCGTCGAAGAAAATGGCAAAAAAATAGTACTCGAAACCTATGGCGACCGCTGGAGCTATCTGCAACGATATAAATTTAGCGCCAATGCCCAACCTTTCTACGTAATCCTCAACGACAAAGGACAACTGATATCAGGCCCAATGTCGTACGACGAAAACATACCGCGCTTCATCGAATTCCTCGAAAAAGGCTACAAATAAAGCCGACGCGACACCGCCAAAATACCAATCAGTAATAACGGGAAACGACAAAAAAGTTCGGGAAAATGTAACAACATACGCCATCCGAGCTATTTTTGTGGGCTCCTAATTAAAGTGTTTTGATATAAACAAAAACATTATGATTCTTTTCCGAGACCTTTAATATACTTCAAATTCTTTTCCTTCGCCGAGTCTCAAACTGATATTAAGAGTTGGCGGAATCTTATTTTTAAAAAAGATGGTCTTTGATTTGTATCCATAATGTTCAAACGTTATTGCTGAATTAATATTTACATTGTTGATTGTATATGATCCATCAATACTTGTAATTGTTGTTATGTGATTGTCTAAGGATACAATACAGCCAGGCAAAATATCGCCATCATCGGCATCTATTACATTCCGGCCGACTCCACCAACGATAATGTCACTTTTTTAGCGCCGGATCCTACAAAGGCACTTATTTCAGAAGATATCGTTGAATCGAGTACTCCGAGAGGAGTGTACGACCATGTATCTGTGCCATAAAATATTTCGATGTAATTGCTTGTATAAAGCACTATATCGCCCGGTTTGGCCGTGACGCGCGTATCGGACGCAGGGAGCGACCAAGGCAGAGCTCCAACTTTCTCAAACCTGCCATAGTTGTCCATCGTGATTGTAATAGGGCCGGAAGATAGTTTTTCGATGAGAGCTTTAGTGGCTTCATTTTCGGCCAAAGTGGCGCACATAGTGTTGTTGTCGATTGTGATTTCAATTTTAGTGGTTTGTATTTTTGCCCCAGTAACAGAGTTGGCCTTTTGAGGTTCGATTTCAGATTCTATTGCAACAAAATCCCCTTCATTGGATGGTGAACCGGAATCAGATGTTGTCCTATTGACGAAGATTATTATCAGTGCGATTGCAACAACGACACCTATTGCAAGGAATATCTTAGATAAATTTTTATTTTCTATTTCGGGTTGTGGCTGTGGAACTGGTTGCGGATGAATGACTTGTGTGTTTTCCTTATCTGTCTTAACTTTCAAAGATTTAACAAATTGGGATACACCAGCATGTCTGTTTTTTCGACTCGAAGACATGGCTTTGGTGATAGCAGGTCTAATACTCACGGGGAACCCAGAAGGGAACTTAATATTTTCTTCGACAAGATCGGTTGCATGCGGAGGAATAGTCCCCGAAATTATATAATATAAAGTCGCTGCAAGAGAATATACATCAGTTTGAGGCGAAAACTCGCTTACACCGCCAACTTTATATTGTTCTAAAGGGGCAAAACCATGACTAATGCCTGTCGGAGTCGTCGATGTTTGGTTTCCTTTCGCATCATATTGTTTGGATAGACCAAAATCAATAAGGACTGGACGGTCATCGGATTTACGAATCATTATATTTGCAGGCTTTATATCTAAATGATTAATATTCTGTTTATGAATATAATCAAGTGCGTCACCTACTTTCGAGATGTATTGAATCGCTTTAGATTCAGAAAGAGGACCAGTCTGTTTTACCATTTCACTGAGGTTTCTGCCCTCTATATAATCCATAACATAATAGGCAGTGTTGTTCTCCTCAAATGCAGTATGAATCTTTATAATCCCCGGATGATCAAGTTTGGCAATATTCCTTGCTTCTTTTAAGAATTTTGCTTTCAAGCGTGAAACTAAATCAACATTAGAACTGGTTCCGATAGTTATATGTGAAGTAGTGCTCTCACGCTCGCAATAATCTTTGGGGAAGAATTCTTTTACAGCCACAAACCGTTCAAGTGATAAATCTGTGGCAAGATATGTAATACCGAAACCGCCTTGACCGAGTATTCGTTCAATGCGGTATGTGTCGTTTCGCAATATTGAACCCTGTCGCAATCCGAGTGATAACATATTTCGTTATGAGAAAAGTCGTTTAATTAGTACATAAGCGATATACAGAATAGCTAAAAGAGCTATTAAATTCAAAATGCTAAATGAAACGGCTTTTATTTTAGGGTTGACTTTATTGAATAATTGAAGCTTGTTACGCGTTTGTGAGTGTGTTGCTCTAACATCAATATTTTCTCTGGGTTCGTCGGTATAGTTATTCAACTCTTCGGCCTCGGCTTTTATAATCATTGAAGAGTCAGAAGTTGAAGAATTAACATCAACTATGTTGATAGGAATAAGCCAACAAGCATAATTGTCGCGAGTGCGATCATCGCATATCGATTTGAGTTTAGCTAATTTTTGTTCGTCCGATAATAACCGATCCGCAAGGGTTTCGCAAAGTTGTTCGTTTGATAGTTGCTCGAGAACGCCATCAGAGCACAAAAAGAAATAGTCGCCATTTTCAATATTGTCAAACACAAACATATCTGCATTGTATCTCTTGGAGAGATGCGGTTGCATCGCCCGCGTGATAATATTTTTTTGAGGAAAGTTGCGAGCTTCTTCTTCGGTTAATTCTCCGGCTTTGAGCAAATCATTAACAAGAGAGTGGTCGGAAGATTGATAAATTATGCCTCCTCGGCCGGTCTTTTGGTCGTACAATGATGGACGAATGTGATATATTCTACTATCGCCAATATGAGCAACAAGATACGAGTTATCATTAAGGCATAGACATGTCATGGTGGTGCCAGGCCTCTTTGATGTATTTGTATCGATGCTGTCGAGTGCTTTATAAGCGATTGCCAAACCAGTCTCAAATGCCTCTTTGTCAATTGATGTCCTCGAGGAAAGGAATGCGCCGAGTGCCTCTGCTGCTGTTTTACTCGCCACCTCTCCGTTGTCATGTCCACCCATTCCGTCGCACAATATAAATACTCGCGAATCCGTGGTTGCGTTAACAGGGAAGAGATAATCTTCTTGGTTATCTTTTTGCCCTATTTCAGAGAAGCTTAGTGGCTTGCGAATTGTAATCATATCTTAGTAGAGTTTTGTTGCCTCTTCATCATTCGATTCGAATATAATATCAGTCTTCCCGAGAGTGAGAATATCACCAAACTTGAGCCTCAGAATGTCCTCTCGTTGAATGGGTACTCCATTTAGCTTTATAATATTTGTAGAGCCAATCTCAACAAGACGATGTTCATATCCTTTTTCTTTTTTTACTACATCAATGCGCAGATGCCGTCGACTCATAGTCATGTCATTACTGATTTTAATGTCAGCATCGCCAGATTTGGCTCTGCGCCCAATGATATTTGTTCCCTCTCGTAGCCATTGGACCTCATTCGTCGATTTCACGCGGATCTGACCAATATCTATAGTCGATGTCGGTGGTATTACTAACTGTGTCGGCATTTCGTCTGCGCCTTGTGCTCCTCGTGATTGTGGGCCACTTTGATAAACGCTGGCATTTGCTTTGAAATGGCATTTCGGACATTCTACCACCATGTTTTGATAGCCGGGGACTTCGTTAAACGAAAGCTGTTGCTGGCACTCGGGACAAGTTATAAAAATCTTATTCATTAAGCGTCTAAAAATGAATCGGCGTCGTTGATATAATCAGGCATATTATCATCAATTGTATTGAATGCTTGCCCATCTGGCTCCCCTAAGATGTCAAATACGTGAAGCCCACTATTTGAAATGTCGTGAATCTCGTTTTCTGATATTTTCCCATCTACGTTGTCATCGTGCATTGCAATTTCCAAGTATCCGTCATTATCAACATCGATAAAGAGGGCTTGTTCTCCTTCAACATCAACCAAAAGCGCATGTTGCCCGTGATTTTCAAGTATTGTAACATCTATTGTATCCCCATTTTCAGTATGCACAGTTTGAACTCCGAGCACGTGAACTTCATTGTTCACTGGTTCAACACCGAGTAATTCTGCATTGGTAGGAATAATTTCACCAGGATGGTTGGATTCAGAAGCTATATCATGAACCGTATCCGAGTGGTGAGCAGGTGTGATTTCGCTTACGCGTGCCTGATAATCCGCACGCTCCTGGTGCGACATTTCGTTCCATTCGTCTTCATAATAGGTGCCATAAAGTTTGCCGTTATACTCGAATACTCCACCAGGACCAACTTGCGCACGAGCTTGTGCAAATGCATCTGCGAAATTATCAGCGTCGACATGAGCCACTCGGATTCCTTCGCTATTGGCAAGTATTACATGTTCAGGTTCGGGTATATTCTGTTGTTCTGTTTCGATATCTACTACCGCTTCTTCCGTCTCAGTTTCGACTTCTACAGAAGGTGTTGCGGCAGCAGCACTAACGCCTGCACCAACGGCTGCTCCAGCTACAAAACCACCGACACCGGCAGCAAGGGCTGCTCCTTTAGAAGATTTTTTATTAGTTTCATTTGTTGGCTGTTCTTTAGCCTGATTTTGGGGTTCCTCATAGATGAGGCGGGTTTCTTCACTTTGTGAAGCGGATTTGCCGTTTACTTCGCTATTCATATTATTAAGTTTTTATTTGTTTCAGAATTTCTTTGCAAAGGTAGTTTTATAAATATATGTTTGTCAAGTCTTTTTGAAGTATATTGGATGAAATATTAGTATTAATGGATGAAATGCAAAAAATGCATAAAAAAGATATTATCTATGTAGCAACCACAATTTTGCGATAACTCGTACTAACATGTATATTACGCTATTAGCATTTATTATCTGTATTATATACTTTCCAGCAGGTCAACGGCAATTAATTTATGCGTTCTTGGGGGACTGTCTCGTCAGCGTCTACCGCTCACGAGAGTAATTGGAGAGAGGAGTTTCTTAACTCGAAGTTTTGCATTTCGATTTGGAATCTACAATATATGCGTCCTATTTTTCGTAAACTAATCTCACAGGACAACGATAGTTAAGTGAATATCTCGTTAATTTATATATCCCTCCATGAGCAAAATAGAAATAATATAATTCAAAGTGGTTATGGTTGGAGCTATAAAATGTTTCATAGGTGAATAATCGGCCAAAAGAACGAAACCCTGTATTGGCAGATTCTCCGGTAAAAGGCATAAAAATGTAATTGCCATTACGCCCCTTTACTTTGTATCCGCCCATATCATTCACTTCGGTCCATTCCCAACTACAATGATTTTTAAGTTCTTCCCATTGGCCTATAGTTGGTATTTTTGCGCCCTTTTGATTGTACTCAAGAACTGCATTTGTCTCACTATTGTGTGTTTTGTCAATGAAAGTTCCGAGATCGGAGGGCTTTTTTGCTCCTATGTTCATATTGGCCCAACGGACGGATAGCCCGAGGTCGACAAACTCAATGCCGTCGATTATGATATTTCTCGGAGCAGAGACCTCTACTTTTGGCTTTTCAACGACAGGCTCTGCAACAATCAAAACCGTTTCTTCCGTTGGCTTTTTAGCCTCTTCAGCGGGTTGCGGTTCGGGCTTCTCAACAATCTTTTCGTCAGCAATCAGTTCTGAAAGGAACATGGAAATAGACTCCGGACGTTTGTTCTTCTTAATCTCCATAGCATGCTCAATGGCATCGGCGGCTCGTTTAGACACTGTTGCAGGAAGCGCAGGCAGTCCGTCTTCAAGTATGTCGCTGTAATGCGGAGGATTGTTACCGGTGAGCAGTGCAAAAAGCGTTGCGCCGAGAGCATAAATATCTGTTTGCGGTGAGAAAGTTGCGACTCCTCCAGGACGGTATTGTTCGATAGGCGCATAGCCATAACTGATGCCGATCGGAGTCGTGGATGTTTGACCTCCGCTTGCATCGTATTGTTTAGAAAGACCGAAATCAATCAAAACAGGTTCGCCGTCAATAGAACGGATCATTATATTGGCCGGCTTAAGATCCAAGTGATTCATGCTCAAAGAATGCATATAGCCAACAGCATCTGAAATTTTTACAATATAGCTTACTGCGGAGGTCTCATCTATGGCACCTTTTGTCTTAATAGTATCAGAAAGAGACTGTCCATCTATAAATTCCATCACATAATATGCTGTGGAATTTTCCTCAAATATATCGTGAATTGTAATAATATTAGGATGTCTCAATTTAGATATATTCTTTGCTTCTTTAATAAATTTGGTTTTCAATGCCCCCACGAGTTCAGCAGTATTTTTGGAGCCTAACGTTACATGGCTCGTGGTGTCTTCTCTATCGCAATATTCTTTTGGAAAGAATTCTTTGATAGCGACATACTTGTCGAGCATGGTATGCTCTGCAAGATAGGTAATTCCGAAACCGCCTTGTCCTAAAACTCGGACAATTCGATATTTACCATTCTGAAGCTCGGTATCTTGTTTTAACTGCATATTATAATAGTTGGGTCTGTTCTATCGAACCAATTTTCGCATTATTAAACCATTTGGCAAAGTCATTTCTTATTCCAATTACTCGTTCCATTATCCAATCTAATTGACTAATTGGATTGTCATTAAAGTTTACATCGTACAAGCATTTCGCGTGTATATGAATATTCCCTTGAGAATCTTTTTCTACAATAAAATTTAATTCTTCCTGTAATTTATCTAAATAATTCTGAGATTCCTGCAAAAGGTGGTTAAAATCATAGGGAATAACGAAGAAGTCTCTGTAAAATAATTCAGATGATTTTTCGCTATCAAAGGCAACAAATCCTGGTGATAACGTATTCTCTGCACAGGCAATAGCATGACCGTTGAAATTTACATAAAAAATTTCACGATTAAGATAACACCATGCCTTTATTAGCCATACAAATGATTTTAGCTCTATTGCTCTTTTGACAGTTTTTTTTACTTCTTTTTTCAAAAGCAAAGAGAAAGGTGGCGGAATACATGGTATTCCAGACCAATTATGAAAAACTTTTGAAAAGGAGTTTATTTCGTTCTGATTGTACTGATCAATATAATATTTTACAGTTCCGGAATGACCTGGAGTAATTGAACGTATAAACGTTATAAGTGCGATCGGTAGATGTAAAATTGGCCACGCAATGTTTGCTTTAATGATATTATCATTAAAAGTCCTCCAGAAATTTTGACGGTTTATGCATTTCGGACAGCCAACTAAAGGAGTCGTTCCTATTTCAAAATAGTAAAAAAAATAAATCCTTTTTGTTACCATGTTGTAGTATTTAAGAGAGCGTGTATATTCTCCACAATGAGGGCAACAAATTTTTGATGAATAGTCAATTTTATGATTTCCCATGTTTATTGTATTGAATTAGATATAAATCATAAAAACTTAAGAAGAAACACTCCACCAACCAACCCAACTAAAATAAGTGTAGTAACAAGATCGCGCGCCCATTGTCGATCACCACAAAGTCTATCGAGGAACCTGCAGTAAAATGTCCGATCATCATCTTCCACATCAGGGCTATTATAATTAATATATCCTGATGATTCCTCCATTGAAATTTTAGGATTATGAATTATTTGTTGAGTTTCAATACTGGACTCAGGATTTGTTAGTAATTTTATAAAATCAGATATAGATTTAATTCTTCTTTCACGACTAATTTTCATTGACTGAATAATAACGCATTGCAATGATTTTGAAAAAGAATTAGATAGGTAAATTCCTTTGTCAATTAGGACTGAAGCATGTGGAGGGACTGCACCCGTAACCAAATAATACAGCGTTGCCCCTAAAGAATATACATCAGTTTGTGGTGAAAATACTTGGATTGCACCGGCATTATAGAGTTCAATCGGGGAATAACCGTGGCTGACAGCTTGCATCATTGTTGAAGTGGCATCACCCTTGCTGTCATACTGTTTAGAAAGACCGAAATCAATCAGAATGGGTAAATCATCTTTTTTGCGGATGATAATATTTGCTGGTTTGACATCGAAATGAGTCATATTTTTGGAATGAATATATTCCAGTGAAGAGCCAACTTCAGTTACATATTTAATAGCTTTATCTTCTGGTAGTGGCCCATTCTGTTTGACGATTTCATTCAGATTTTCGCCATGGATATACTCCATGACATAATATGCTGTATCATTTTCTTCAAAAACATCAAACACTCTAACTATTCCCGGATGATCCAGTTTGGCTATATTTCGAGCTTCTTTTAAGAAACGATCTTTTAATTTTGCAACTGTTTCTCTATTACTCTCCGTTCCTAAAGTTAAATGGCTGGTCGTATTTCTTCCGCAATAGTCTTTAGAAAAAAATTCTTTTATGGCTACTTGGTTGCCAAGCAAAATGTTTTCAGCCAAATAGGTAATACCGAAACCGCCCTGTCCTAATGCTCTGGCAATCCGATATTTACCATTCTGAAGCTCTGCGTTTTGTTTTAAATGCATAGACTTATTCAATTGTGAGTCGTCAATTAAGTGCATACACTTCGATAAATTACCTTTTACGATATTTAACTACAACAAAATCATCGGGAAAATTACCCCACATAACGGGATGTTGTTTGTCGTGCGTTTGTTCTTTTACGTTGTTGCTAACATAGATAAAAAGTTCTTTGGCGGTTATTATACGATCATTATCTGTATCGGCCGCACCGGATAATCCCCGAATCAAATTTCTTGTAAAATAACCATTGTTAGCAGTGATTGATTCTGTCGCAGCTTCGCGTCCTCGAGAGGCAAGAAAGCATACGATATGACCAAAATCAGGCAAATCGGTTTTCTTGTCATTACGAATAGCTCCGCTATTACAAGCATCGGCGAAAATTAATTTATCTGTCGCCTTAGAACTCCTCATTATATCGACCACTTCTGAATATGTCAGCCCATCGGCAGTGGTTGACATTTCATAAGGACAAAAACCTCCGGCATAGCCATGTCCGCTAAAAAAGAAAACTATTTTGTCGCCTGACTTGGCACGACTAAATTGGCTTTTAAGACAATTTAGGACATTGGTTTTAGTGGCGTCTTTTCCGGTTATCGTAATTACATTATCAGTGCCATGCTTGTAAAAATCAGCCATATCCTTTGCATCTTTTTCTGTCTGATACAGTGTCATTTTAGGATTGGCATAATTGCCAATACCGACACATACCACGTATGTTTCGGCTTTTGCAAGTAAAGCAAATGAAACCAATATAAATAAGAAAATGTGTCTCATTATTCAACATATTTGCATTTGCAATAAGGGCATGATTGATAGTTTGATTTCAATAGATAATAGTCATCTGAGAAATTCAAAGCCTTTCCACATTCCGGATTAGGGCATACCCACTTTCTCCTATATTCCATTCTTCTTTGTCGTGTGTCTTCTGATGATTCAATGTTTTTCATCATAAATAGACTATATAATGTACCTGCTAAGCCAATTCCCGTAAGAATAAAACCTGAATCGCCAATAAGTCTTGTCGACAAAATTCCACCTAATGAAAATATACCTAAGGAACTTCTGATAATGCCAAGTTCTCTGTTTCTCTTCCCAAGCCTTTTCTCAATTGCATCATTTTCTTCCCACATGTGTTTTAAACCTGAAATACTATATGTCTTCACTTCATGCTTTGGATCTGAACCAGGTGTTGGAGAATCATTACACGATTGGGCACCAATTAATTCTACTAACGTTGCACTAAATGTTGGCCCAAGTTGAATTCGGCTATTTAAAGTTGCTTTTGTTTTGATAATCTCTCGCCCATCTACTTTTGTAACTCCCGTTGAACTGATATTTTCGATAGTATATGTACCGTCTCCATTGTCGGTAACCTTGCAATGCTGACGGCTGACTGAGCCGTCATTAATAGGCATTTTCTGATTGCCTTGACGACCGATAATAAATTCTTTAGTCATTTGTATAAAGCAACTTTAAATTTCTTAATGCCTCCTTTGAAATACTAATCTCAAGAATAGTTGGTGACGAACAATCGGAAAGAATTAATTTCTGACGAGGTATGTTTATTTGAAAAATATAATTTTTGTTGACAATATACCGTTTGCCAATACGAATAAAAAGTGGCAAATCTAGTCTGAATTTCTCTGAAAGCAGTGTCTCAATATTAATTAGACTTGTTAAAACTGTTGCTTTTGCCCCATTTATAAAAACAACATGACAATAGTTTGAATCAGCCTCAAAATATGCGACTTTGTCCAACTTTACCTTAATCATTTCATCACGTGTATTGAAATATAAGGTCGTATCGGTGGCTCTAAAATTTTTCATTTATTAATCCGTGCTCGGCATGAGTTGTTTCCCAGCCCCTGAAGAAACTTTGGTATGGATATAAAAAAGGTGCAGGAACTGTATCTTTGTTTTATCTCAATATCAGGTCTTGGCGTACCTTAGCAGTAGATAAAACAATAGCCCCACACCGATTTGCTATATAGCCCGTCGGCTCGACGGAGTATTAGCCATCAATGCGGTGCCATTGCCAATCTTACCTTCACTGCTAATTCAAACCGCCAAGTTCGATATTGGAAGATAAAATTTCAATAACACCTTTTACAAAATGTATGGAGTCTCAAGTCAACTCTTTGACTCTATCGAGAACCCGTTGCAAATTTATAAAAAATGTTTTATATGGGGCTAATCCCATAACAAAAAAATTCGGCTATTTATTCGCAATAGATTCGTAATTTAGGGTGGGTGTTTCATGCCAGCTATAATTTTCGTATTTTTGCACAAAACTTAAGGGAAAGTATGGATAATAAGATGAATTGGGCCTCTTTGGTCAACGATAAACGTTTTGGGTTGGAAGATTATCACGACCCGAAGAAAAATCGTACACGTACCGATTTTCGACGCGATTACGACCGCCTCGTTTTCTCATCGCCTTTCAGACGTTTGCAGAATAAAACGCAGGTCTTTCCCTTGCCTGGCAGTATTTTCGTGCACAACCGTCTCACTCACTCGATGGAGGTGGCTTGTGTGGGCAAGTCGATGGCCGACAATGTGGCCCTTGCTTTGAGCCAGAAATATTCGGCTATGGGCGAACCGATAGAGCATTTCAATCACCTTGGCGACATTGTGGCAGCCGCCTGTCTGGCACACGATCTCGGCAACCCGCCATTCGGGCATTCGGGCGAAAAGGCTATCGGCACTTTTTTCAGTGAAGGCGAGGGCCAACGTCTCAAGCCGATGTTCACTCCCGAGCAGTGGAACGATCTCACGCGCTTCGAGGGTAATGCCAATGCTTTCCGCGTGCTAACGCATCAGTTCAAGGGGCGCCGTAAAGGAGGATTTGCCATGACCTACTCGACGCTGGCCTCGATAGTGAAATACCCATACGAATCTTCGCTATCTACTAAGGGCAAGTTTGGCTTTTTCAACACTGAAATGTCCGATTTTGAGAAGGTTGCACAAGAGCTTGGCATGTTGCGACTCTCGGCACCGGGAGAGCCGTTGCGCTATGCCCGCCATCCGCTGGTATACATTGTCGAGGCGGCAGATGATATCTGCTACGAGGTGATGGATATGGAAGATGCACACAAGCTGAAAATCCTCTCCACACGCGAGGTTATCGACGCCTTTCTCGCTTTCTTCGAGCCTGAACGCCGCGATAGGATGGAGGAAATAATGGATGCTGTCGACGACCCCAACGAGAAAATTGCATATCTGCGTTCGTGCGTTGTCGGTGCTCTTGTGGAGCAATGTGCTCTCACTTTTATCGAGCATGAAGAAGAAATCTTGGCCGGGCGCTTCGAGGGCTCGCTACTCGGGCATATAAGAGAGCTGGAGCGAGAAGGCTATCGTAAATGTAGCGAGATTTCCTTTGCCAAGATATATCGCTCGGCCGAAGTTGTTGATATTGAGTTGGCTGGCAATCGTATTATCACGTTCCTATTAGAACGTCTGGTTGGAGCGGTTCTCGAGCCCGACCTTAATTATTCGCGCTTATTGCTATCGAAAGTGCCTGGTCAATACGATGTGCATGCGGCAACACAATTTGGGAAGATACAGGCAGTGCTCGACCATGTGTCGGCAATGACCGATGTTTATGCTCTCGATTTATACCGCAAGTTGAACGGAATGTCCTTGCCTGCTGTTTGATAATAAAAACATGACGCTGAGAAAATTTGCTGCAATAATAGTCTTGATGTTGCTTGCCGTTACCCTTAGGGCGGCAACATACACTGTCGGAACGATTCCAAATGTGCATCTGTCCGATACGGCAGCCTATGTGAGCGACCCCGATGGTATCCTTAATCTCTCCGACCGGCAAGCGATAAATGCGCTTATGCGCTCTGTGCGACGTACTACAACGGCAGAGCCGGCCGTGGTGATTGTAGGAGACATTGAGGGTGGTGATATCGATGGCTTTGCAACCGACCTTTTTGAAGCATGGGGCCTTGGGAAAAGCGACCTCGACAATGGTCTGCTCATTCTTGTGGCGAAAGATTTGCGTCGAGCGGCCATCCGCCCCGGTTACGGCCTCGAAGGGGTGTTGCCCGATATAGTGTGCGCCAATATTTTGAAATACAAAATGTTTCCATCTTTCCGCGAGGGCGATTATGGTGCCGGCCTCATAGCCGCATGCCAAGCTGTCGAAACAATTTTAACCGACCCCGTCGCGGCCGAAGAGATACGCTCATCTATGGCTGATGCCGATTTTAATGGCGAAGACGATCTCGACCCCTTCCAAGTATATTTGGTAATCGTAATAGTTGTCACTATTGTCATGATTATCGTCTTGCTTATAAAGATAAATAATGTTCGCGCTTTAAGCCGGCACGATAAATATGTGTCTCTTGCCACTCTTAAGCCCGTCTATCTTCCTATGACGATGATGGGTATCGGCATTCCTTTGGTGGCATCGTTGCCGCTTCTACTTATCTTGTATAAGCTCCGCAATGCGCCGCATAAATGCCCGCAATGCTATATGAGCATGACAAAAGTAGATGAGGTGCACGATAACGACTATCTGCGTAGCAATCAAGACCTTGAGGAGCGCATAGGCTCTGTCGATTACGACGTGTGGCTATGCCCAAATTGTGGCGAGACCGATATCGAGCAATATGTCAACACAGCCTCGGGATACAAGGAGTGCGAACAGTGTCACACCTACGCTGCAAGGCTGCTACGTCGGCGCATCCTACGCCAGCCAACAGCGACAACGCAGGGACGCGGCGTGAATGAATATTCATGCATCCATTGTGGCCATATCACTGCCATACCATTTGCAATACCCGTTGTCGTTGCCGCTCCCATCTATCGTGGCGGTGGTTTCGGTGGTGGCGGAGGCTTTAGCGGAGGCGGTTTTGGTGGCGGACACACCGGTGGCGGCGGAGCCTCCGGCGGTTGGTGATATTGATGCGAACTATCAGCGGGGTGATAATTTGGTAAAATCGTTTTTTGTTTTTACGAATTTCGTTTCGAGAGATTCTGTCCCTTTACGAATGTGCGCCAATGCCAAATTCGACAAATCCCGATATGTAGCTCCATCTAAAAAATTGGCAAATAAAGAGATATCGGTCGTATCTTGTATAATACTTAGAGCTGCTATATTATTAGTGTCATCTTCGATTGCTACGTCAATTATAATATATCCATATCCTTCTGCGAAACTCGCAGAATAGCGTATAATGCTTCCGTTATCATTTTTGCCATTCGAATCGAAATCTTTGAGTTGAAATTCCCTAAGATCTGCGAAACTGGTCTTAAAAAAGACCTTGTCGCCATCAACCTCAATCCATGCCAAGTTGATGCCGTCGGGCAACTCTTTGATATCGCCATCGCCCTCCTGGAATGCAAAGAGTCTCCAGCCACAAACAACCTCTTCTGCGTAAAGACCAGAAGCGCACAAAACAATCAAAAAAAGTAGTGTTAAAAATTTTTTTATCATAGTATGTTTAATGTTAGCCTTATAATATGCTGATTAACACCACAAATTTAATAATTATTTTAGAACTGAAAAAATATTTATATAATTGAGCATTAAGTTCGGGAAACAGGAAATAAAAACGGTTGCCTAAGTAATAAACGCATTTTTCAGTCATCAGCTTTTTAGACGGCATCACACAAAAAACGACAGACAAATTACCTGCCGTTTTTTGCTGGTTATTCATTCTTCATAGGCAATATATCGTCGAGCAGTGACAGCCCGATAGCTCGAATATCCTTGTTTTGCAGCGGCCGTCTAACGCTCATTATTAAACCAGTGGCGGGTATTGTTGGCGATGCGGACGAGCATCAGCATAACGGGCACTTCGACCAACACGCCGACCACCGTCGCCAGTGCCGCACCTGACTGCAATCCGAAGAGCGATATGGCTACCGCCACCGCCAATTCGAAAAAGTTGCTTGCGCCGATAAGACCAGCCGGAGCCGCCACCGAGTGGGGTAACCGCCACCACCTCGCCCAGCTGTAGGCGACAAAGAAGATGCAGACCGTCTGCACGATGAGCGGCACGGCAATCAGCGCGATATGCAGCGGATTCGACAGAATGGTTTCGCCCTGAAACGAGAACAGTATGACGAGCGTCAGCAGCAGCCCGACAATCGTAGTATTGTCGAATTTCTTGACAAATACATTGTTGAAGTAGTCGATGCCGCGACGACGCACGACCGTTATGCGCGTCAGCACTCCCGCCCCCAGCGGAATCACGACAAACAGCAGCACCGACAGCAGCAGCGTATCCATCGGCACGGCCACGCCTCCAATTCCGAGCAGCAGTGCCACAATCGGCGCAAAGGCGACGAGGATAATCAGGTCATTGACAGCCACCTGCACTAATGTATATGCCGCATCTCCGCGTGTCAGGTAACTCCACACAAAGACCATAGCCGTGCAGGGCGCAGCCCCCAACAGCACTGCCCCTGCAAGATATTCGTCGGCCAGCGCGGAGGGAATCCACGCCCGAAACACCACGAAGAAGAACAACCATGCGATGCCGAACATCGTGAACGGTTTGATGAGCCAGTTGGTGGCGCAGGTTACTATGATGCCTTTCGGCTGTCGCGCGACGTTGCTGACGCTCTGAAAATCGACCTTGAGCATCATCGGGTAAATCATCAGCCAAATCAGTACGGCTATCGGCGCCGACACATTGGCATACTCCCACCGCCCGAGCGTCTCGGGTATTGCGGGCCACAGCTGCCCGACGGTGATTCCGGCCGCGATGCACAGGGCCACCCACAGCGTCAGATATTTCTCGAAAAATCCGATTCCCTTAGATTCTTTCATTGTTCTTCATGATGTTTTGCCGGTTCCATATGGATTCCGACGTGAGTTTTACTTCCAAAATGTTTTTTTAGTTTGTTTTCAGCCGCCGTAGCAATACGATGGGCATCTTCAAGCAACATTTTCCCGTCCATTTCGGTGTGGGCTTCGATGGCGATTTCGTTGCCGATTTTTCTTGTCTTGAGTTTATGGACGCCCTCAATGCCCGGGACAGAGTGCAGGATTTGCCGAATCTCTTTTACAGTCTCCTGCGATAATGATTTTTCAAGCAATTCGTCGATACTCGGTTTCACAACCTCATAGCCTGACTTACAGATATAGAAACTTACAAGAATGGCGGCGAGAGGGTCGAGAATTATTCCTTTTTGGCCAAGAAACAATGCACCGGCAACACCGATTAAAGTAGCGACAGATGAAAATGCATCGCTGCGATGATGCATTGCGTTAGCGATAAGTATAGGCGAATTTATTTTGCGACCGTGAGAAAACGTATAACGGAAGACCCCTTCTTTCAGAATAATGGACAACACTGCGGCAATTAAAGCTATAATGTGAGGACGCTCTCCAATTTCCCCATGAAAAAAGACAATACAATCCTTAATACCTGCAACCATGATTCCAATACCCGCTAAAATAAGGATACATCCCACAATCAATGTCGCCAAAGTCTCAAACTTGCCATGACCATATTCATGAGTGTGGTCGACAGGCTTTGAAGCGGTCCTAACAAAGGCTACAACAATAATATCGGTCAATAAATCAGACAGAGAATGTACGGCATCAGCTACCATTGCCGAACTTCGTCCAAGTATTCCAGCAACAAATTTGAAAGCAGTCAGTAAGATATTTACAACACTGCCAACTGCTGTAACCTTATATATCTGTTTCTCCCTTGTGGTAATCATTATAGAATAATATTAAACAGACATCCCGACAAGATGATAATCAGCGTCGTCACGCCTAAGAAGATGCCGATGAGTCTCCATGTCATTACCTTTTTGAGCATCGTTGCCTCGGCCTCGCTGCCGGCCATTGTGAAGTCACCCGAATGGACAACGACATCCGTAGCTTTAATTTTATTGATATTATTATCGTATATTGACCTTGAATTATCATTAACCACTCCTATTTTCGGCGACTCGATTTTTTTTGAGGTCAATTGCGATGCCGACCGCTCTGCATCTCTTCAAATTTGAAGGTGATGTCATCATTGTCAATATCATAGAACGTGTCAACGTCTACAAAATCCTTGCCGTTGCGGTTATACCGCTTCAATATATCGTCTATTGTCATTATATTAAGTAATTCATTTGTTATTTCCACAAATTGTGGAAGTGATGCACCGGGCCGTGACCATGTCCGATAAGATACTTAGCGCCTGCAGCTATTGCGGCGGCGATATACGCTTTGGAGCGTGTTGCCGCTTCGTCGAGGTCGGCACCATGAGCTAAGAATGCGGCGAAGGCCGATGATAGTGTGCATCCGGTGCCATGGGTATTGACTGTATCAACACGAGGCGAGCTCAGCGGTGTCATTTTCCCTGTCTTGGCATTGTAGAAAATGTCGGTAAGGTGCTCTCCACCAAGATGTCCGGCTTTGAGAAGAACCGACACGCGCTTGCCTTGTGATAGCTGTCGCGCAAGGTCGGGCAGTTGCTCTTGGCTGTCGATTTTGCAGCCTGCTAAAATCTCGGCTTCGGGTACATTAGGCGTGATGACGCCAACGTGTGGTATTAATTCGTCGCGCAACGTAGCAACGGCGCTGTCTTCAAGAAGGGGGTCGCCTGATGTTGCAACCATTACCGGGTCAAGAACGATATTTGATATCTTATATGGCTCAAGGGTGTCGCGCACGGCTCGGATGAGCTCGGACGAGTGTAGCATACCGATTTTTACAGCGTCGGCGCCTATATCGTCGAGACACGAGCGTATCTGGCCTTCGACAAAAGGTACGGGTATGGGATGAACTCCGGTAACTCCTACCGTATTTTCATCGACAACGGCAACTACTGCCGACATGCCATATACACCAAGTGCTGAAAACGTTTTTAAGTCGGCCTGAAGCCCTGCGCCCCCGCTGGGGTCGCTGCCGGCAATCGTTAATGCACGGCGATAAGTGTTTAGATTTCCCATTTTTCAAGACGATAAGCGCTGGCCCAGAAGAGCCATTCCATTTTAGTGGCTGTGATATAAGCCTCTGTCATGCGTTGACGTATCTCCGATGAGGCATTTGCCGCCATCTTGTCGCAAAGGCTGATGGCACATTGTGTTGCCTCGTCGAAAGATTGGTCGGAGTAGGTGTCAATCCATTGTGAATATGGATTGTCTTTAACAGCCTTTGACGCAATATATTTACCTACTTCAAGATAAACCCAGAAGCAGGGCAGTACGGAAGCAGCCTGCACCTCAACGGGCTCTGTCGCTTTGGCTCCGAGATATGACATATACAGCAGATTTGAAGGCGAAATTTCTGCTTCTTGACTACAGCCTGCCAGATATCCTTCATGCATAGCCTTCTCTACGGCGACACTCATGTCGGCATATTTTACAAAAGCTTCAATCACTTCGCTATCGTTGCTGCGAGATGCTATCGATGCCAACACGCGGCAATAATTTTTTATATATGCGGCATCTTGCTTTATATAGAAAAGAAATTTTTCTTTAGGCAGTGTGCCGGCGATAAGTTCCTTGATAAAGGGTAATTCTAAAATAGCATCATAGACAGGCTGAGCTGCTGTCCACGCTTGCTCGCTCCATTTACTACTCATATATCCAGAATATTAGTTTGAAGTGTTATTAAATCGATGTTAAATAGCCGACCGTCGAGTTGCTCTCCAAATCCCGTTAAGAATTTAACGGCTTGCGCGGCTTGCAAAGCGCCTATAACGCCAGGCACGGCTCCGAGTACGCCCAATACGCGTTTTGGCGCTGCGCATAGGCTGTCAATATCGGGGTATAAATCGCTATATCGTGTGCCCGACCGACCATTGAAAAGTGCGGTTTGCCCTACAAATTCTCCTATCGAGCCATAAATCCACGGTTTGCCGGCAATGGCACACGCCTTGTCGATAAGAAAACGTGTGGCGTAGTTGTCGGTGCAGTCGATAACAAGGTCGAAACTTGAAACCATAGCCACGGCATTATCTTCGGTGAGGCCGGCGTGGAATGTTTCAACCCCTACGTCGCTGTTTAGTGCTACTAATCGTCGGGCAGCGTTCACAGCCTTCAACTCGCCGATTTGCGAGGTGCTGTACAGCACTTGGCGTTGCAGGTTGCTGATGCTAACGACATCGGGGTCGCATAACCCTATCCGGCCCACACCGGCACCGGCAAGGTAGATGGCTGCGGCAGAACCTAATCCGCCAACACCAATTATAAGTACTTTGCTTTCTGAGAGACGCTTTTGCCCCTCTTCGCCTATCTCGGCGAGCATTGTCTGTCGTGAATAACGTTCGTGGTCCATCGTGTTAGTCGAAAATTTTATCCCAGTCTTTCCATACGGCTTCGTATCCTGCCCGGCGAATAGCAGCTGCCACTTCTGCCGGTGTGCGCTCATCGCTGACTGCAAATTGCTCTAAGGCCTGCGGATATGTGTAGTAACCACCGGGCTCGGTTTTAGAACCGGCACTCATCGACGTAGCCCCGAGTGTTGCTATATTGTTGCGGAAATCGGGCCGTTCGCGAGTCGAAAACGATATATCAACATCGTTGTCAAAGATGCGGAAAGCGAATGTCAGTTGCGCCAATTCGCGATCGCTCATCACAACATTGGGCTGGAAATGGCCTTCCGAAGGACGCATGCGTGGGAAATTTACGCTATATCGCGTTTGCCAATAGTGCTTGCGAAGATATAGAAGATGACGCGCCATCATTGTTACGTCGGTGCGCCAGTCTTCCAGCCCGATAAGTACGCCCATCCCTATCTTATGTACACCGGCTTGCCCCATGCGGTCGAAGCCGTTGACACGCCATTCAAAATCTGATTTTTTACCGGCCGGATGATATGTTTTATACTTGACGCTATTGTATGTCTCTTGAAAACATACCACACCATTAAGACCTGCTCGGGTCAACCTTGCATAGTCATCGCTGCCGAGTGGCATAACCTCGATACTCAGATTGTTGAAGTAAGGGCGGCACACGTGCAGGGCCTCCTCGATATAGTCGGTCCCGGCCGCATGTGGATTTTCGCCGGTTACGATAAGCAGATTTTCAAAGGGCCCGAGTCGGCGTATAGCCTCACATTCATCTTTAATCTGTTGCGGCGTGAGAATTACTCTGGCGAATTTGTTGTGCCGATTAAACCCGCAATACACGCAAGCGTTGGTGCAAGAATTTGTGATATATAGCGGGATATACATCGA
The DNA here is from genome assembly GCA_022508985.1 of Muribaculaceae bacterium. Taxonomy (GTDB): domain Bacteria; phylum Bacteroidota; class Bacteroidia; order Bacteroidales; family Muribaculaceae; genus CAG-873. Next base: position 165,061 of record JAFLUA010000002.1, on the reverse strand, counting down.
AATCGTCTTGCCAAAGCGCTTTTGTGTTAACATGCGACTACGAGCGGCCATTGTCTCAAGATAAGGTGCCGCTGCCGGCGATATCAAAGCCATGAAATCGTCGATATTGAGGCGTTCTTTGCGCAGAGCACGTTCAACATCAGCAGATGTCTTAGATGCTATCTGCCGAGTGGTATCGTCCCAGTCGTATTTTTTAATTTCTTCCGAAAACATTATACCGATTTTCCTGTTTAATCAAGAAATGAAGTTAACGGGCTGCTTGCCTGCGCATTATGGCTGATACCTCCAAGCCCGGCTTCGTAAGCGTTGCGTCCGGCTATCACCGCGAGGCGGAAAGCATCGGCCATGGCTACCGGGTCGCCGGCAACGGCAATAGCCGTGTTTACAAGCACGGCATCGGCTCCCATTTCGAGCGCTTCGGCAGCATGCGATGGTGCTCCAAGGCCTGCATCGACGATGACGGGCACATTGCTTTCTTCGATTATAATGGAAAGCATTTCACGCGTGACGAGCCCCTTGTTGGTGCCGATAGGAGCCCCCAAGGGCATAACAGCGGCCGTACCGACATCTTCGAGGCGTTTGCACAGCACCGGGTCGGCTTGAATGTAGGGCAAGACTACAAAACCGAGTTTGGCAAGCTCTTCTGTAGCCTTAAGCGTCTCTACAGGGTCGGGAAACAGATATTTAGGGTCGGGATGTATTTCGAGCTTTATAAAATTAGTCTCGAATGCATCGCGGGCCAGTTGAGCTGCGAGAATAGCTTCGGCGGAATTGCGTACCCCCGACGTGTTGGGCAGCAGCTGTATGTTTTTATCGGCAATGTGATGTAGCATATCATCGTCGCGATTCGACATATCGACACGTTTCATGGCCACTGTTACCATCTCCGTGGCTGATGCTTTTATGGCGGCACCCATCAGGGCATTCGATTGAAATTTACCTGTGCCTACAAATAGTCGCGAGCTAAAAGCGCGACCTCCTATAATTAACTCTTGCATATATAGTTACTTTCTGAAAAGTTTAACTTAAATGACTAATAAACTCAGCAGTGGCCGCTGTCGCATCATCGGCATTGACAATGGCTCCCGACACGGCCACTCCGGCCACTCCGGCCACGAGTAATGGCGCAATATCGTCGGGCGTTATGCCACCTATTGCAACTATCGGCAACGATATGTTGTGTCGCCGGCAATCGCCACAGATACGGCGGTAGCCTTCGTAGCCGAGTACGGGACTGAGGTTCTTTTTTGTTGTGGTAAAACGCAGAGGACCAAGCCCTATATAATCGGCTCCTTGAGAGTTTGCGGCTTCGATATCGCTAAAAGTATTTGCGGTAGAACCTATAATATATCCCGGGCCTAAAATACGTCGTGCTTCGGCCGGCGGCATATCATTTTTGCCAAGGTGCACTCCGTGAGCACCGCTCGCGGGCACCAGATTTACGCGGTCGTCGAGGAGAAGCGTTGCGCCGTACTCGTGGCAGATAGGTGCAAGGTATTGTGCCACTCTTAACATCTCGTCGTCATCGGCATCTTTCATCCGTATCTGTATCCAACGGCATCCGCCTTCAAGTGCTTTAACAGCCCCAGTACAAGTACTTTCTACCGCATCAGAGCCTTCGACGGGTCCGGCTATATAGTGCAATCGGAAATTCCCCTTTTTCATCGGAGCCCAGGCACTACCTAATAGCGCATATCCGCCAAAACCGAGCCTTTGCGTTTCTGCAAAATTGCCCGGGTAGACACCGCCGAGCGCATATACACGGCTGTTGATGAGCCCGCGTTCTTTTGCTTCGACAAGCTCGGCATTGTTAAACGCAGCTTTATAACCTTCTTTTGATATGCTGTCGAAAATCGGGCTTAAAAAGACATAATTGTAGCAAGCGCTATCATTCAACTCGGCTATTGTGTGACACGACTTGCTCACGAGGCCCGTGAACCCTTCCGGCACTTTGTCGTTGCGCTTGTTGAGATGTACGCCTCCCAAACCATATTCACATGCAAGAGTGAGATGGTCGTGCAAAGAAAGCCGATATCGATACTCGCAACCGATGCCTTCAATGAGAGTACGTAACTGGGCTTCGGTGCAGCCCGGTTTGCGTAGATGCACGCGGTCGGCGCCACTATTGAGCATACACTCTATGGCAGCGCTCTCGCCGTCGAAAAAATATGGCAGTGTTATTACTATTCGAGTCATCATCCGCCGCATACGGCTTTTATGACCGTAATCTCAGTTCCTTCGCTAAGTATAGTAGTGGCGCGCTCGGGTTTACGTATCACTTTCGACCCTATGGCAACAGCCGTTCCCGGCCCGTCATAGCCATTGGCGGCAAGCACGTCGGCGAGGTTGGCGCCCGTTTCGACTTCGATTTCGTGATGATTGATAGATATTTTCATAGCAACGACATTTATTCGACAAGAGAGCTTGCTTATAGCCGATTCTACGCTGCCATTATGCCAACAAGTCCTTACGGCGGTGTTATGCGCTTCAAGTTCGTAGGGTATAATCTCAGCCGGTAGGCACCCCTCTTGTTCGGTTTCAACTATTATGACGCAAAAATAGTAAAAAATATCGACACCTTGATAAGCATCAAAGACATCTTGCATTAATTTTGGCGCGCGGGTCTGAAAAAACGTTAGCCGAATAAGTATTGTTATATAAATTTTTATTATTTTTGGAGCGCATTTGTATCATGTCGAATGCACTAACCTTAATTATAATTTGTTATGGACTTGTTAGACCCCTCTGTAGAGCCATTAAAAGAGCTTACAGAACAGAACCTCAACGAAGTGTCGGATACCGCCGCCGACACCGGTATCGAAAATGTAGCGGAAACTCTTGAGTCACAAACCGAAACACGAGTTGTTAGCGTCGAAAGTCTTCTTTCCGATGCTCGCGAGTTGTTGAAAAAAGATGCAGCCGAAATTGGTGGCGATGAGATAAGGCGCCTGCGGCAGTTGTATGCCTCGCTGAACAAGCCTGAAGCATCTGATGTTGAGGCTGAACAAGAGGGTGATGCAGTCCAACAACCCGAGATTAATGCCGAGCTTGAAAGCGTATTGGAGCAGCTTAAAGAAAAGAAAGCGGCATGGGCTAATGAACAAGAAGCCCTAAGGGCTGCTAACCTCGATCGTAAAAACGCTATTATCGAAGAAATCATAGCTCTTGCAGATGATACCGACAATGTAAATCGCACGTTCCCGCGCTATCGCGAGCTCCAAGATGAGTTCAATGCTATAGGTGATGTTGATCCGGCGCATGAGACAGCTCTATGGAAACGCTTCCAAGATGCCCGTGAGAAGTACTCCGACAACCTAAAGATTAATAAAGAACTACGCGATTACGATTTCAAGAAAAATCTCACCGAGAAAGAGGCACTCCTCGAGCAGGCTCGAGAATTGGCCGGAATAGAAGATGTTATCAGTGCGTATCGCCAATTGCAAGACCTGCATAATAAATGGCGCCAGATAGGTCCGGTTGCAAAAGAATTGCGTGAAGAGATATGGAATAATTTCCGCGAAGCATCGGCCGACGTCAATAAGCGCTATCAAGCATTTTTTGAGGCGCGCAAGGCTCGCGAGGCCGAAAATGAGGCTGCTAAGACACAGCTGTGCGAGAAGATTGAAGCTATCGACTTCACCGCGTTGAAGAGTTTTGCCGCATGGGATGAAGCAACTCACAACCTTCAAGATTTGCAGGAAGAATGGCGCAAATTAGGATTCGCATCGCGAAAGATGAACCGCCAACTCTTTGCTCGATTTCGTGAGCGTTGCGATGCTTTCTTCGCTGCAAAAGCGGAATTCTATCGCTCGATACGAGAAGAACTCGCATCTAATCTATCGAAAAAACAGCAGCTCGTTGAGAAAGCTGAATCTCTTAAAGATTCTACCGATTGGCGCAAGGCTACCGAGGTCTTTGTCGAATTACAGAAAGAATGGAAAACAATAGGTGCCGTGCCGAAAAAATTTAGCGACGACTTGTGGACACGCTTTACAACGGCTTGCGATTATTTCTTCGACCGGAAAAAGAAAGCCGGATCGGGTACTCGGCAGGTTGAAACCGCCAATCTGAAGGCTAAACGCGACGTAATAGGCCAATTGTCGGCTCTCAGCACAGAAGAGACTGTCGAAAAAGAAGCGGCTATTGCCGAATTGCGTAAGTTGCAAGCTCAATGGCAAGAAATAGGCCATGTGCCTTTCCGCGAAAAGGACAAGTTGTATGAGGCTTATCGTGCCGCTGTCGATGCCGTGCGCAACCGCTTCGCCATAGCCGAGTCGAAAGCGCGTCGCGAAAAATTTGAAGCTGCTGTAGCTGAAATTGAAGGTGACGACAATAAACTTTTCCGCGAGCGCGAGCGCTTGATGCGCGCCTTGGAGACGCGTCGCGCCGATTTGAGAACATACCAAAACAATCTCGGATTCCTTTCTTCAAAATCTAAATCGGGCGACACGCTAATTCGCGACCTCGAAAGACGTATCGAACGATTGAAAACCGATATCACCGAGCTCGAAGAAAAAATCCGACACATTGATTCAAAGATATCGTAACATCTGAATAAGGTGTGTGCAGTGGCATTAACGCCACTGCACACTGCTTTTACGTCTTGCATTATTTATGCCCCATCCCGAACGTCCATATAACAGAGGCCATTATATACGACTCCTACTCAACGTAGGCGACTTGTGTATTGTAAATATTATATTTTTCATCGCACTTGTAGCCTTTGGTATCGCAAATATAAATATGGAGGGGCAGGGTTCTCGTGTGCTATGGCTCCTTGTCAATGTGAGCTATCTGCCAATGATTTCATGGACTTTGGGCCGCCGACATGCATATCGAGCCATTACACTCGACACCGTTGTGCGCACGAGTTTTGCCGAAGGGCTCACTCATGCACTTGTCTTCCTATCGTTAAATGCATTTCTACATGTAGGGCTGGCTGGGAGATTTTACATCTTCTATTACGCTTTGTTGTTCTGCTCTCTGGCGGTATTCCGGGTGTTGGCCAACTATATGCTCAAAGCCTACCGCCGACGCGGGTTTAACTTTACTAAAGTTGCTATCGTAGGTACTAATGCCACTGCCGAGCGACTGTATGCCAGTATGCGCACCGATGCCGGATTTGGATATCGCATCCTCGGGTTTTTTGAAGATACGCAAGAAACCACCTTTTGCGGCACGGATGTTTTCAGCATCGATAAACTTGAAGCGTTTGTTGTCGAAAAGCAAATAAGACAGATATTTTTTACTCTTTCGGGTCAGAGCGAAGCCCTTGCGAGAGTGATTAAGATAGCCGACGACCATGTGGTAGACTTTTATTATGTGCCGCAGATTCCGCGCACTCTAAGTCGTAAATTTGAGCTCCACACAATCGGCCCGCTCCCGGTTCTGTCGATACGCCACAATCCTCTTAAAAATGTATTTAATCGCATCGTTAAGAGAATTTTCGACATTGTGGTTTCGGGGCTCTTCCTTTGTCTATATCCGCTGATTTATATCCCCGTGGCAATTGCTATTAAATTGTCGTCGCCCGGGCCTGTCTATTTCAAGCAAGAGCGCACAGGCTATCGAGGCAAGACTTTCATGTGCTACAAGTTCAGAACAATGCGCATGAACAACAATGCCGACAAGATGCAGGCAACACAGAACGACCCGCGCAAAACACGTGTCGGCGATTTCTTGAGACGCACATCTATCGACGAATTGCCCCAATTTATCAACGTGTTTAGGGGCGAAATGTCTATTGTAGGGCCGCGCCCGCACATGCTCATTCATACCAAAGACTATACGCGACTCGTCGATATGTATATGGTGCGTCACTCCGTAAAACCCGGTATTACAGGGTGGGCACAGGTTAATGGCTATCGAGGACAGACCGACGAGTTATGGAAAATGGAGCGACGGGTCGAACACGATGTTTGGTATATCGAGCATTGGTCGCTACTCCTCGATTTGAAGATTATGGTACGCACCGTATTGAATGCAATACAGGGCGAGAAAAATGCTTTCTGATAACAAGTGCTCACTATCTACAAGGCATCGGCTGGGTCTGGCAAGACGTTTACGCTTGCTTACGAGTACCTAAAGCAGCTCCTCGGTGTTAAAGAACGAGGAGCCGAAAAATATCATCTGAATAGCGATAAATATACTCCTTCTGGTAAGAGGCGCCTCAATCGGCATCGCGCTATCATGGCTATCACTTTTACCAATGCGGCAACAGAGGAAATGAAAAGCCGTATTGTCAAAGAGCTTTCTAAGTTGACATCACCAGCCGGCCCCGACGGTAAGATTACATTGTTCGCTCGGTGGATGATTGCCGACTTCGGCTGTACGTACGACGAGCTGCAGCTCGTCGCCGAAAAAGCTTTGGCCGAATTGATGTACGATTATGGCAACTTCAATGTGAGCACCATCGACGCTTTCTTCCAGACGGTGTTGCGCACATTCTCTCGCGAAGTAGATCATCAAGGCGACTATGAGTTGTCGCTCGAAACTAAAGATTCGGTCAGACAAAGTGTTTCATTACTGCTCGACGACCTTAATTATGCCAATCCCAAAAATGCCCGACGCCTATTTGACTGGATTAGCAAGTTTGCCCTCGCGAAAATGAGGAATGGTAAAGGCTATAATTTCTTTCAGCGCGATGGCTATATTTTGAAAACCTTATCGGATGGGCTTTCTAAATTTATATCAGACGAGACTTATGCCAAATACTCCGAGCCCCTGCGAAAATATCTCGAAGATCCAAACCGCATTGAGGCCTTTCGCAATGCCTTGGCCGAAAAGATTCAAAAGGCTACGGCAACGATATATTATTCGGCTCGCTGTTTTTTAGACGCTACATCCAACGATTTCATTCCGCTTGTCCTTTTTGATAAAAGTGTTGTCAACCGCCTAATAAATGTGGTACAAAGAACGGACCTAAGCCCACTGCCAACAATAAATAGTATCGTGGCAGGCAACAAGCCAAAAACAAACCTCATAAACGCAACGAAATGCAAAAAAGCTAAAGTGGATCCCCAATCGCTGGAGCCATATATGGAATTGCTCTATGATTTCTGCTGCGATTTTTCTAACGAAGTGCCTCGGATTGGCTTCTATACCGAGATTAAAGATAATCTTGAGCCTCTCGACTTTTATGGTATGGCAACGGCTAAGCTCGAGGAATTCCTACGAGACAGCAACACGGTGCTTATTTCTGATACCGGCGATTTGTTAAGCCGGATAATTTCAGATGCCGAAATGCCCTTTATTTATGAGCGCCTCGGAATGAAACTTGAGCACCTGCTTATCGACGAATTTCAAGACACATCGCACTTACAGTGGCACAACCTAAGGCCTCTTGTGGCAAATAGCCTGGCCGATGGTAACGATAGCCTTATTATAGGCGACGAAAAACAGGCAATTTACCGATTCCGAAACTCCGATAGCGAGTTGCTCGGAAGCATTGTGCAGACTCGCGATTTCCCCACCAACCATGTCGTGCGTGGCTCTCTTCCACAAGATAACACCAACTTCAGGAGTGCACACGATATAGTTAGGGTTAACAATACAATATTCAGCCGCATGGCTCGTATTTTGGACGTGCCCGGATATGACAACGTTGTGCAATCGCTCAACCCCGCCTACAAATCATTGTCCGCTTGCATTAAGATACAGTTTTTTGACAAAAAACAAACCGTTGTGCAGGAGGAAATTGCCGAAAAGATGGCACAAGAAATCATTGCGCAGCATGATAAAGGTTATAATTGGAGCGATATAATGATTCTGACCCGAAGACGCAAAGAAGCGGCTTTCATTGTTGAATATCTCACAAAAACACACCCCGAAATAGCTCTTCTGTCATCGGAGGCATTGCTGCTCAGTAGCTCAGGCGCTGTTAGAACTATTATGAGCATGCTCAAACTTGTTGAAACATCGTATTCCGGGAAAGCACAACTCAACGATAAGGCTCCTAAATATGCTTCTCAGTCCGATGTCGTGATGATGATAACGCGCTTCGACTATTATCGTTCTGAGGGCTACGAGGCCCCCGAAGCCCTTAAACTTGCGCTCAATTCCTCAGACAATGCCTTAGGCTCGCTCGACAAGGAGGTAAAAGAAATACGCGCTGAAAATGCCGCTAATATAGTTGCTCTTATCGAGTCGATAATAACGCATAAACTAACGCCACTACAACGCCAATCGGAGTATGCGTATATCACCGCATTACAAGATATTGCACTAAAGCACCTGGAGGGGCCAGATCCGTCGCTGGCATCGTTTATAAAGGCTTACGATGCAAATATATCACGATGGGCTATTAAATCGTCGGGAGATATCGATGCCGTCAACGTAATGACGGTGCACAAAGCGAAAGGATTGGCAGCCGCTTGTATATACATACCTTTTGCCGATTGGGAACTAAACCATAAAGATGTAAGCCTGTGGTTGTCGATGGATGCCCTCGAAGAATTTGATAAAAAGATTGTGCCGCCGGCGATGCGCCTTAAGGTATTCAAGAACTCGCCTTTGACGAATCCTTTGGTATCGCCATTTGCCGCAGAAATAGAGCAAGCTAAAAAATACGACGAAATCGACAACCTAAATCTCTTGTACGTTGCTTTCACAAGAGCGGCAAGAGAACTCATTGTATATAGCGAAACAAAAAATATAGGCAGTAAATTGCTGGAGGCTGTCTCGTTGCCCGCCGATAGCGATGAACTTGGCGATATGGCACGTTGCGACTTGTCGGCTTACTTAGATGAAAGTACTCATACCTTTACCTTGGGCCAAGCCACAACTCCCAAAGCCGATGACAAAACGAACGACGACTTAAAAATAAATGTAACAGCAGGGATGTATCCTGTCGTTTTTCGCAAAGATACTCGTGAATTAACGTCGATAGATGATGCCATGGCAGAGCATATCGACATAGGCGGCGAGGAAGATAAAAACATAGTAGATAAAAAATCAGCAATCTTAGCCGACCGGCTTGCCGATGCTACAAAGCGTGGCAACGATTTACACGCAATTATGGCTTCTACGAAAACGCTTGATGATTTAGCCCCGGCTATCGCTAAATATGCGGCACGTTTCGGTCTCGATAAGAGCACACAAGAGGAGTATTATAACGACCTACTTAACGCCATTGTCGCAGGCGGTGAGTTGGCGGCTTCATGGTTCGACGAAGCCTGCAAAGTCTATGCCGAGCGAGCCATTTATGATGCCACAGCCGAGATGTCATTCCGCCCCGACCGTGTGGTGGTGTATCCCGATGGCTCCACCACAGTAATCGATTATAAATTTACGTCAGAACCGAGGCCCGAGCATTTCGAGCAGGTTGAAAACTATCTCGACTTGATGAAACGCTTAGGGCGACAAAACATCACAGGATACCTGTGGTATCCGCTACTATCCAAGATAAAAAAAGTTATTCCTTCGTGATGCCGTCGCTGTCTAATTCGGGCCACGAATCTTGAATCTCATCTTTGAGTTCGGGGAGTGTGCGCCAGCTGAATGAGGGATCTTTGCCGCGTTTAATCTGCGACACATAGTCTTTAAGGCACCTCATGGCGTATTTCCCCAAGACGAGGATGGCGCAGATATTACATAGCGTCATCAAGCCCATGGCGATATCGGTTATGGCCCACACCACCTCGAGGGCCGATAGAGACCCTACGATTAGCAATGCACCTAAGGTGACGCGGAAGGCCAAGAGTAATCGTCGGTTGTCCTTTATGAATTTTAAGTTTGTCTCGCTATAATAGTAATTGGCGATGATACTTGTAAAGGCAAAAAGGTAAACGGCAATGCCGAGAAACCATGTGGCAAACTCGCCGACCTGCGTTTTGAGTGCATATTGGGTGAGTTCGACACCGGTAAGGCCCGAGGTGAAAACACCGCTACATAGTATAATGAAGGCTGTTGCCGTACATACGAGCAGCGTGTCGGTATACACTCCCAGGGTCTGTATCAGGCCTTGCTTAACAGGGTGGCTCACATTGGCTGTAGCCGCCGCATTAGGTGTCGAGCCTTCGCCAGCCTCGTTGCTGAACAATCCTCGTTTTACTCCGAGGACAACCGCCATGCCCATGCCGCCGCCCATCGCCGGGCCCCAGCCGAATGCATTTTCCACGATAAGCTTCATCACGGCCGGGAATTGACTTATATTTACTATGATTATGTATATCGACAAAAGAATATAGCATACGGCCATAATGGGCACAATAACCTCACTTACAGTCGAGATGCGGTGTATCCCGCCCCAGATAACCACAAGCACGAGGGCTGTGGTGAAAATGCCGGTCCATAGAGGCTCAAAGCCGAAAGCATCATGCATGGCAACAGCTATGGTATTTACTTGAACGGTATTGTTCGCCAAGCCGAAGGTTAATGTGATGAGGATTGCAAATGTAAATGCCCACCATTTTTTGTGCAGGCCTTTCATAATGTAGTATGCCGGGCCTCCGCGGAATGAATCTTTGTCTCTAACCTTAAATACTTGTGCCAACGTCGACTCTATAAAGCCGTTAGCGGCGCCGATAAGGGCCACGACCCACATCCAGAATACGGCGCCGGGGCCGCCCATGGCTATAGCGATAGCAACACCAGCAATGTTGCCAGTGCCGACACGGCTCGCCAGCGACACCGTAAATGCCTGAAACGAGCTAATAGTTTTATTCTTGTCTTTCGACTCGACCTTGCTACCTCCTTTGTTTGATTCCAGTAGGAGTTTTATCATGTGTGGAATCATTCTGAATTGTACGCCGCGAGTATAGATAGTAAAGAAAAGAGCGGCGCCTAATAGCACACCTATCATCAGATAGGTCCATAGCCAGTCGTTTATTGTGTTGATTATCTCCATGAAAAATCTAAGGTGAGGGGTAGTTTAACGGGCATTTGTAGTACCCAAAAAAACAAAGAGGGTGCGTCAAGGCATATTTGTGACACACTCTCTTGTATGTTTTTATTTCGACGCAGGTCTTATTCTTCGTCTTCTTCGCGCATGTTGTGGAACACGTTCTGCACATCTTCGTCGTCTTCGAGTTTTTCGAGGAGTTTGTTGATGCTTTCACGTTGTTCCGGCGTAACGTCTTTGAGGTCGTTGGGTATGCGTTCAAATTCAGAACTGATTATTTCAAAGCCGTTGCTTTCGAGATATGTCTGTATCTGTGAGTACGATTCAAAGGCACCGTAAAGAACAATCTGCTCGTTGCCGTCGTCGTCTTCATCGTGGCCTAATTCGTCAACGCCGTAGTCGATGAGTTCGAGCTCGAGGTCGTCGAGGCTCACGCCTTCTTTGGGCTTGATTTTGAAGACGCATTTGTGCTCGAAAAGGAAGGTGAGCGAGCCTTGAGTACCGAGGCTACCGTTATGTTTGTTGAAGTACGAACGTACGTTTGCCACTGTTCGTGTGTTGTTGTCGGTAGCTGCTTCAACGAAAATAGCAATGCCGAAAGGGCCGTATCCTTCGTAAGTGATTTCTTTGTAGTCGCCGGCATCTTTTTCAGTAGCTTTCTTAATGGCGCGTTCTACAGTATCTTTGGGCATGTTGGCGGCTTTCGCGTTTTGCATAAGAGCGCGAAGACGTGGGTTGGTGTCAGGGTCGGGGCCTCCGGCCTTAGCCGCAATGGTGATTTCTTTGCCTATGCGCGTAAACGTACGCGACATATTGCCCCAGCGTTTTAGTTTTCGGGCTTTGCGGTATTCAAATGCTCTTCCCATGGGTTATTCGTTTATATGTTTTGTTATTTAATTATTGTTTCTGTTTTATGTTATCGCAGCTCTGCACCGAGTTTGCTTTTCAGGTTTTCGATAACTTTCGACATTACTTTGTCGATGTATTTATCCTGTAGCGTCTTCTCGGCATCTTGAAGCGTGATAGAGATGGCGTACGACTTTTTGCCGTCAGGCAATTTGTTGCCCTCGTACACGTCGAATAGTTCCACCCTCTGAAGGATGCGGCGGTCGGCTTCGCGTACTGTTGCTTCGACTTCGGCCATCGTCACCGAGGTGTCGAGCAGAAGTGACAAATCGCGCTTCACAGCCTGTGTCTTTGCCACTGGGGTGTAGAGCGCATTGCGTCGTGATGCCTGGCGGGTGATGATATCCCAGTTGAGCTCGGCGTAGCATACCGATACTTTGATATCGCAACGGTGGCATACGGCGGGCGATACAATGCCCATCAGGCCTAATCGTGCCCCGTTTACGGTGTTTATTTCCAAGGCCTGAGAGAAAATGCCGTCGGGCGCGAGCTCGGCTATTTTTAGCACGGCCTGCGATGAGAGGCCAACGCGTGCCATGATATTGGCAACAGCGGCTTTTAAGTCATAGAAGCCTGCTTCTTCTCGTGCACGGAGCCAATTGCCTTGGCGCGTTGCACCAGCGAGCCATAAACCTAAACGCGCACCTTCACTGTAAGGCGCGAGGGTAGCTTCGGCTGTCGATGTTTTGCTCGGATCAAGGAAATAGACGTTGCCAAACTCATAGAACGCGATATCGGAATTGCGGCGGTTGATATTATGAGATATTGATTCGAGACCGCCGAAAAGCAATGTCTGACGCATAACGCAGAGGTCTTGGCTGAGCGGGTTAAGTAGGCGTACGCAGTAGCTAACGGGATAGTCGCTCAACTCGGCATAATATGCTTCGGCACTTAGCGAGTTGTTGAGAATCTCGTTCCAGCCGGCTCCTGTTAACTGTTCGGCCACAACGCGCCGCAAATCATCGGCTGCATCAACGGGCGTTTTGAACGATAGGCTGGAGTGCAGCTCGTCGCTCATTGATATTTTGTTGTAATCGTATATGCGAAGGAAATCTTCAATTACGTCGCAGGGACGGCGTACGTCGACACGATAGGTCGGGATCTCTAAATGTAGATTATCACCATCGCTATTTACTTTAATCTCAAGCGCTTTCAAGATGGTGTCAATAGTGTCGTGCGAGAATTCGGCACCCACGAGGGCCGAAAAATCGCCGTATCGCATATCTACGGGATAGGGTGCTACCGCCTCGGGATAGTAGTCGGTAATTTCGCCTACAACTTTTGCACCTGCAAGCTCGCATATGAGTTTTGCCGCAAGTTTAAGGGCATAGAGGCATCCGTTAGGGTCTACACCGCGTTCAAATCTAAACGATGAATCGGTACTTAATCCATGGCGTCGTGCCGTGCGGCGCACCGATGTGGCATTGAAACAGGCCGACTCGAGGAACACGCTTGTCGTTGTCTCCGTCGTGCCCGAATTCAGCCCGCCAAAAACGCCGGCAATACATTTAGGCTCTTTTGCGTCGCATATCATAAGATCGGCACCGTCGAGTGTGCGCTCTACGCCGTCAAGAGTGATAAATTTGCTGCCGTGAGCAGCTCTGCGAACAACAATCTGCCCGTCGGCAAGTGTCGATGCATCAAAGGCATGGAGCGGCTGGCCGATGGAGTGTAGTATATAGTTGGTAATGTCTACAACATTGTTTATCGGATGCATGCCGATGGTTGTCAAGTGTTTAGCTAACCATTCGGGCGATGGGCCCACTTTAACGCCTTCGAGCGTGAGGCCGCAATAGCGCACTACACCGTCTTTATCATCTACTCGCACTTTTATCGACGGCTTCGACGGCTCATCTATTTTGAAGTCGTCGATATTGGGCTTGTGCGCCGTAACCGTGGCTATACCGCGACCGGTCAGTGCGGCAGCTACATCGCGGGCAACACCATAATGCGAGGCCGCATCGATGCGGTTGGGTGTCAAATCGACTTCCAATACGAAGTCGTCATCGATATTGTAATATTCGGCTGCCGGTCGCCCTACCATGCTTTCAGCTTCGGCCGGAAGCACTATAATGCCGTTATGCGATGTGCCAACGCCTATCTCATCTTCGGCGCATATCATGCCAAAAGATTCAACACCACGTATCTTCGACTTCTTTATCTTGAACTCTTCGCCATCGGGGCTATATAGTGTTGTGCCTACGGTAGCAACCACAACAATCTGCCCTGCGGCAACATTGGGAGCGCCGCATACTATCTGCGTAGCTTCGCCTTTGCCTTCGAGGTCGACTGTCGTTATGTGAAGATGATCGCTATCGGGGTGTTCAACACATGTTAGCACTTTGCCGATTACGATGCCTGCAAGGCCTCCACGAATACTCTCAACACGCTCTACTGAGCCCGTCTCAAGGCCTATCGACGTCAATAACGCCGATAATTCATCCGGATTGAGGCTTAAATCTAAATAGTCTTTAAGCCACTTATATGATATATTCATTGTCGATCTGTTGATTTAATTGTGCAAATTTACATAAAAATCTGCAGTTTTCGCACCCATGCAATAAAAATTGTCGAATTTCCTTTTAATCGGCACAAAACCTCGATTTTTATTCATATCTTTGCATTTTAGATATAAATAAATGAGTATGCACAAACACTGTTTCTACATCTTTTCTTTGATAGTCGCGGCATTGTCGTTCGATGCTGATGCTTGCACAAGTCTTATCGCAGCGCCGGGGGCTACTGCCGATGGTAGCGCTATGATTACTTATGCGGCCGACAGCCATACGCTTTATGGCGCTCTTTATAAGCAAGATGCGGCCGACCATCCCGAAGGAGCCATGCGCAAAATAGTGGAATGGGACACCAACAAAGTGCTTGGAGAGATTCCCGAAGTGCCACACACCTATGCCACAATTGGTAATATGAACGAGCATGGCCTTGCCATTGGCGAAAGTACGTGGATGTGTCGCCCCGAGCTTGAAGGCTCCGGTATGATAGACTATGGCTCCCTAATCTATATCACTTTGCAGAGAGCTTGCACAGCGCGTGAAGCTATAGATGTAATGACAGGCCTTGCCAACGAGTATGGCTATGCCTCGGGTGGCGAATCTTTTTCTATAGCCGACCCTTCCGAAGTATGGATTTTAGAGCTAACAGGTAAAGGTAAGGCCGACAAAGGTGCCGTGTGGGTGGCTCGTCGTGTGCCCGACGGTTATATATCAGGCCATGCCAACCACTCGCGTATCCATAAATTCCCACTAAACGACCCTAATACAATATATTCGCCCGACGTTATCTCATTTGCCCGTAGCCAAGGTTATTTCTCTGGCAAAGACAAAGATTTTGATTTCTCGTTCGCCTATGCAATAACCGACGCCGGCGCTTTGAGAGGATGTGATGCTCGTGTATGGGCGTATTTCAACCGCTACGCTCAAGCAGGCGCCATGGATAAATATATTCCATGGATTATGGAAGGTAAAGGCGAGCCCATGCCTATATGGGTTAAGCCTGAGAAAAAGCTCTCGGCCGACGACCTAAAATGGATGATGCGCGACCACTTCGAAGGCACCCACCTCGATATGACAAAAGATATCGGTGCCGGTCCTTTCGATTGTCCTTATCGTTGGCGCCCGATGGAATATGAAATCGATGGTGTCGTATACACTCACGAGCGGGCTATCGCTACTCAGCAAACAGGCTTTTCTTTCGTGGCCGACCTAAACAGCAACCGTCACGATGCGATGAAAGGCATCCTCTGGTTTGGTGTCGATGATGCCAATACATGTGTGTATGTGCCTGTCTTCAACTCGGCAACGGCGGTGCCTCACGCACTCGACGAAAAAACAGCCGACCTATATACTTTGTCGTGGGATGCTATGTTTTGGGTTAACAACTACGTTGCTAACCAAGCCTATAACCGCTATTCCCAAATGATACCCGACATACGACGTGTACAGAGCACTCTCGAGTCGGATATAGCGAAAACGCTCGACACCACGGCATCGGCGCTCGCTGATAAAGGATATGGAGAGGCCCAAGCGGCACTAAATGCCTTCACCGACTATTGGACGCAAAAAGCAACAGCCGACTATAAGGCTCTCGGTGATTATCTTTTTGTAAAATATCTCGACGGAAATATCAAAAAAGAACGCGACGGCAAATTTGCCCGCAATCCCGAAGGTATGCCCGAGCAACCTGTATTCGGTGGCTATAACGAACGTTATTTCCGTTCGATTGTTAATGAAACAGGCGACCGCCTTAAAGTGGTCGAGCCGAATCTGAAATAATAGTGCCGGGGCACTTTGGCACATTATTTGTCTTATTCATCACAAAAAACTTATTATGGAAGAAACAGTACGACTCGGTAAGTATTTCGAGATTGCTTATAGCCTTTATCGCATCAATGCCGACGGAACGGAAACTCTCGTACACGAAGTTACCGCCGACGAGCCCGATGCTGCTATTTGCGGCTCTACTCTTGGCTTTGTAGAGGCTCTCGATGAAGAGCTGCTTGGCAAGAAAGCCGGTGATAAATTTGATTTCACAGCGACTCCCGACAAGGCTTTTGGCCCATACACCGAAGAAGAGATTTATAACATTCCGCGCGAGAGATTGACAGTCGATGGAAAATTCGACGAGGAGATGTTTGAGCCCGGTGCATTGATTCCGCTGATGACACCCGACGGCTTCCGTATCGACGGTACGGTGGTAAAACTCACGCCCGAGGCTGTCGTCCTCGACCTTAATCATCCTTTGGCGAAAGACTCGGTGCACTATGTAGGAGAAGTTCTTCTGGTGCGCGATGCTACCGACGAGGATATGCGCCCTGCCTGTGGCTGTGGCGGATGCGGAAGTGACAATGGCGGCTGTGGCGGCGCAGGCGATTGTGGCGGCGCTTGCTGTGGCGGAAACTGTCAATAAATAAAAAAAACACGATGTTGCTTTCGGCGCGTAACATACACAAGTCTTTCGGTGCCCTCGAAGTATTAAAGGGCATCGACTTAGATATTGCTCCGGGCAAGGTTACGGCAATAGTGGGCCCAAGCGGTGCCGGTAAAACGACTCTGCTCCAGATTTTAGGCACACTGATGTCGCCCGATGCCGAGGGTAAGATCTTGTATGGCGATAGTGATATTACAAAGCTAAGCGATGCCAAATTGTCTGACTTTCGAAACAAAAACATTGGCTTCGTCTTTCAATTTCACCAGCTTTTGCCCGAATTCTCTCTCGTGGAAAATGTGGCTATGCCGGCACTCATTGCCGGTAAGAAACGAAGCGAGGCCTTCGATGAGGCGCGTAAATTGTTAAAACGACTTAGCCTTGACGGGCGCGACGACCATCGCCCTGACGAATTATCGGGCGGCGAGTGTCAGAGAGCGGCCGTGGCAAGGGCGCTGATAAATCATCCGTCCGTCGTTTTTGCCGACGAGCCATCGGGAAGTCTCGATTCGCAAAATAGAAAGCAGTTGCACCGACTTTTCTTTGAGTTGCGCGATTCTATCGGGGCAACATTCGTAATAGTAACACACGACGAAAGCCTGGCCGCCGATGCCGATGTCATTGTGCGCATGGTCGACGGCGTAATTAACAAAATTGAAAACAAATAACTAACATTATGAAAATACGTAATCTTACACTCGCACTTGGTGCCGCTATTTTGATTGGCACATTGTCTTCATGTAATGGTAACGGGCCCGACAACCCGACAGTATTCTACACAGATATTGTCACTGTAACGAGCCTTAGAGAAAATGGCGCTGTTTTCACTCTAAGAGAAAAAGAGGATTCAGAGCTGATAACACTCACAACAACGCAATCGGTGCCCGCTGTCGATTTCGTCGAAGGTGATCGTGTCGTTTTGGTTTACACACCGGCTTCAGGCGAACACTATGTGAGCGATAACGTAGTAGTGTCGGCTGCCTCAAAAGCTTTTGGCGAAGGCAAGCCAACGGCAACGCTCCCATTAGAAAAAATAAAAGCGTCGGTTTCGGCTCCCGTGCAGATGTGGAATATAGCACGTAATGGTGAATACCTCGATGTTATTTTCCAATGCTGGACCAGCCCTATGGTTATCAACTGTCAGTTGGTGGCAAGCGCCGAGTCGCTCGACGACGAGTACCCCGAGCTCTATTTGCTATTCGACCCCATTCTCGAGTCTAATCAAAACAACTACGCATTCTATATGTCGTATTCGATGGCTAATATCTTCCAACGTGAAAATTGCAAAGGAGTTAAGGTGTATTACTCTAACGACGAAATATTCCCATTCACAAAAGTCGTTCAAGTCGAAAAATCGTCGATGTCGACCAAGCCCTCTTTGCCAACAGAATAATTACTATCAAGATGGAAAACAAGCAACAAGAACTCAAAATAGAACTTACCCCCGAGGTAGCTGCCGGCCATTATTCTAATCTGGCTGTTATCTCGCACTCCGGCAATGAGTTTTTCTTCGATTTTATTGCCGTTGCCCCTAATATGCCGCAAGCTAAGGTTCAGAGCCGGGTGATAATGACTCCCGAAAATGCTAAGAATCTGTTTCTTGCCCTTCGTGACAACATTACGAAGTACGAGCAGAATTTTGGCGAAATAAAACGCAAAACACTGGTTCCCGCACCTAAAAACAACGGCGGCATACCTAACCCATTCGAGGCATAAGGGCCGTGTAAAATACTGCGGTAGCGTTAATCATGGCAATTGATAATTCTGATACTGGGAAGCCAAAAGTTTCGGTGATTGTTGTTACATACAATCAACAAGGTACGATTGCGCGTACGCTCGATTCGATACTCGAGCAGAAAACCGATTTCCCGGTTGAGATAGAAATTGCCGACGATTGTTCTACCGACTCTACCGGCGATATTTGTCGAAGATATGTCGATAATTACCCCGACAAAATTCGATATACTCGCAATGAAAGAAACCTCGGTGTGCGCGAAAACTATTACCGGGCACTGCTCCGATGTCGGGCCGAATATATTGCCGATTGTGCAGGCGACGACTTCTGGTGCGATGCGCTAAAGCTGCAAAAGCAGGTCGAGATACTCGATGCCAACACCGATATCGGCTTAGTCCATACCGATTGGCAGTATATCGATGAGGCGACTGGCGCGATTTCACCGTCTGATACAAGTGGCGAAAATATCCCTTTTCTCAAGCCTGTTTCTGAGCCCGGTGAGCTTCTCGAAGCGGTGTTTGTCAACAAAATGTTGATTCATTGGTGCACAGCCCTTTACAGGAAAGATGTATTCCTTAAGGCTGAAAAAGAGGACCCTTATCCATTTTGGAACTCCGAAATTACCTTCGAAGACTTCCAACTGAGTGTGGTCTATGCGCGCGATACCCGCATTGCATATATCCCCGATATTACAATGCGCTATTCCATTGGTAAAGACACAGTTACTCATACCGACAATGCCGCCAAAGAATGCACCTTCGTATATTCGCTCCTGAAGCTTAAACGACATTTTGCACAAAAGTACGCGCTGTCTGAAGCGTTTATGAGGCCGATATATATTAGGTATGCAAGGTTTCTTTACTCTATAGCACTGATAAACAATGATTTGCAACAATTACGCGAAATAGATAATTACTATCGCCGCAATGATTTGCCACGCCCTTTGATGTGCGTCGTTATGTCGTTTTTAGCGCCGATGCCGATATTGGGTAGCGCTCTTGTGGCTGTGAAAAAGAAACGGCACAAGGCGATGAAAAAAAAGAGAGCAGTGGCTATGTTTGACTTTGATGACAACAAGACTTTAACCGTTGCAACTGCTTGAAAAAAATAATTCTTTATGTTGACTATTTACAATTCACTGACACGTCAAAAAGAAGTTTTTAAGCCGATACATCAATCGATGGTTGGCATGTATGTGTGTGGTCCTACCGTATATGGCGATGGCCATTTGGGGCATGCCCGGCCTGCCATTACTTTCGATGTAGTGTATCGCTATCTTACCCATATCGGGTATAAAGTGCGATATGTGCGAAACATTACCGACGTAGGTCACCTCGAGCACGATGCCGACGATGGCGAAGACAAAATAGCAAAGAAAGCTCGCATTGAGCAGCTTGAGCCGATGGAAGTTGTGCAGTATTACCTCAATCGCTACCATAAAGCTATGGAGGCGCTTAATGTTTTGCCGCCGTCGATTGAGCCTCATGCTTCCGGGCACATTATCGAACAGATTGAATACATAAAAGCCATACTCGATAGCGGCTACGCCTATGTTAGTGAGGGCTCGGTCTATTTTGATGTGCCGAAATTCAATCGCGATTTTGGATATGGCAAACTGTCAGGGCGTAATATCGACGAACTTCTTGCTACTACAAGAGAATTAGACGGACAGTCGGAAAAACGCAATCCAACCGATTTCGCGCTTTGGAAAAAAGCTGCCCCCGAGCATATTATGCATTGGCCGTCGCCTTGGAGTGAAGGCTTCCCGGGATGGCACCTCGAGTGCTCTACAATGAGCGAAAAATATCTTGGTGAGCAATTCGATATCCATGGCGGGGGTATGGACTTAAAGTTCCCCCACCACGAATGTGAAATAGCTCAATCGGTAGCTCACAACCACCGGCCCTCGGTGAAATATTGGATGCACAACAACATGATTACCATCAATGGTAAAAAGATGGGTAAGTCGCTGGGCAACTTCATTACCCTCGATGAATTCTTCAGCGGTTCACACCCGTTGTTGGAGCAGGCCTACTCGCCGATGACTATCCGTTTCTTTATACTTCAGGCCCACTACCGCGGCACTGTCGACTTTTCTAACGAGGCTCTTAAAGCGGCCGAAATAGCGCTCGGTCGTATGCTCGACGGCTATCGACGCCTGGCCGAGCTTAAGCCTTCCGACACCTCTACAATTGATATCTCAAGCCTTGAGAAGCGCGCTTACGAAGCTCTCGACGACGACTTTAATACTCCGGTGCTTATCGGTGTGTTATTCGATGCCGTCAGGTTGATAAACCAGATTAAAGATCACAATGCAACCGCAACTCAAGACGAGATAGATTCCCTCAAGAAATTTATGGATACATTTCTTGTGGAAATACTTGGTATATTACCCGATGGCGTTGACACCGCTAACGTCGATTCACTGCGGCCATATCGCGATGCTGTTGATTTCCTCCTGTCTCTTCGCGCCGAAGCAAAGGCTCGTAAAGACTGGGCTACTTCCGACCTCATCCGCGACAAAATGGCGCAGATAGGTTTTTCTGTTAAAGACACCAAAGATGGTGTAGAATGGTCTATATAATATGAATTCAATCAACAGCGATATTATCCGCTCTATTTTCGACGAATTGCAAATTGCAACCACCCTCGATGAAGATGGCGACTTAAGGCTCTGCTTGTCGGCCGACGAGAATTTCCCATACGATGTTGTAATCTATGTTATGGTAAATAACAACCAGCTGTCGTTTGCAGCGGGCGCTATGGACTATACTCCGGCTGCCGATTTATATCATCTCGCCAACAAACATAATTGCAACAACATTTTGCCCGTGGCAGTAGTACGCGACGGAAATATCCGTATGGAGTGCTCCTTCCTACTCGATGAGGAAGTGTCGAAAGAATACATCGTAAACAATTGTATCAGGCTGCCGATAAGCCAGATTTGGAAAGCTTTCTGTGACATTGAAAAAGAACAGTCTTTAATGGTGAAATAATAGTATGGCGGATACAGCAACCATATTGCAAGCAAAACAGCGCTTCGGCATTATCGGAAACGCCCCGTCGCTAACGGCCGCTATTGAAAGAGCCATTAGAGTAGCGCCTATCGACTTGTCGGTACTCGTTACGGGCGAGAGCGGTTCCGGTAAGGAATTCTTCCCGCAGATAATACACGCGTTTAGTGCCCGTAAACACGCCAAATATATTGCCGTAAACTGTGGCGCAATACCCGAAGGCACTATCGACTCCGAGTTGTTCGGCCACGAAAAAGGAGCCTTTACCGGCGCTGTCGATTCTCGTAAAGGATACTTCGAAGAGGCTAACGGAGGCACCATTTTCCTCGATGAAGTGGCCGAATTGCCGCTCACTACTCAAGCTCGCCTGTTGCGTGTTCTCGAGAGTGGCGAGTTTATTAAAGTGGGCTCGTCGTCGGTACAGAAAACAAACATACGTATCGTTGCGGCAACGAATGTCGACTTGATGAAAGCTGTGGCCGATGGCAAATTCCGCGAAGACTTGTATTACAGGCTTTCGACTGTTCAGATTCATATACCGCCATTGCGCGACAGAGGCAACGACATACGTTTGTTAGCGCGCAAGTTCGCTGCCGATTTTGCCGAGCGATATAGGGTGCCGGCGATAATCTTTTCCGACGAGGCGGAAGATGCTATCAAGCATTATCGATGGCCCGGTAATGTGCGACAATTGAAAAATGTTATCGACCAGATTGCTCTATTCGAGGCCGGTAATACTGTCAACGACAACATCCTCCGCACTTATCTCCCCGACATTACGGTGTCTTATCTTCCAGCAACGGGAGCTTCGATACATTCCTATGAACGCGAACGTGAGATGCTCTTATCTATGATTTTCAAGTTGCAGCAGCGAATCGATAGGATGCAAGAGCGATTTGAAGCAAGCGGACACGCTGAGCCTGCTGGCCGTATTTTTGATGCGGCTCCGGCGATAATTGCCGGCGAAAATGTCGAGCCGCCATTCCCTACAACATTGGTGGTGCGAAACAACGATGTCGTCGCACCTTCTGCCGAGGCTCCTTTGTATAGCGACGTAAACTATTCTGAAGTGATTGATTCTCCGGCGTCGCTCGAGGAAAATGAACGAAACATGATTCGCCGTGCACTCGAGCGCCACGAAGGTCGTAGAAAGGCGGCTGCTGCCGAATTGAAAATATCAGAAAGAACGCTTTATCGTAAAATAAAAGAATATGGCTTGGAATAAACACCTGAAATTGGCTTCCGTTATTTTGTTCTTATCTCTTATAGCATTGACGGCTTGTAGGATAAGTATTAAAATGAATGGGTCGGCTCTTGATTATACGGTATATAAAACTATAAGGGTTTCCGACTTTCCTATTCGTGCGGCATTGGTGTATCCGCCATTGCAACAGACTTTTGAAACAGAGTTGCTCGATTATATTACAAAGAATACGCGACTTCGCACTACCGACGGTGCTGCCGATATCGAGCTGGAAGGCGAAATCACCGCTTATAACCTTACTCCTCAGGCTGTTACTGAGAATGCATACGCTTCGATGACAAGGCTAACAATCTCGGTGAGAGTGAGATATATCGACAATAAAGCCGATAATAACGATGCCGATCAGACGTTCTCGGCTTATCGCGACTTCGACTCTTCTGAAATGTTGACCGACGTGCAAGACCAACTCTGTGAGGAAATTTCAAAAGAGCTCGTTGAACTTATTTTTAACGCTACTCTCGGTAACTGGTAAATGGAACTATCCGATATCATAAAAAGGTGTATTTCAATACCCGACGGACAACCGTTGAGTGGTGCCGACGCTGATGCCTTGCGCAAATGTGTAAAAAAATATCCTCACTTTACCCTTGCTGCTGTTTTACTCCTGAGGCATCAAGAGGCGGCGCTGGAGCCTGACGAAATCGTTGAGCTGAAAAATGCCGTGGCTTTGTCGGCAAGCGATAAGCGCACATTAGCCTTTGCGGCTTACGGCGATGATTGGGCTAAGTTTTATCCCGAAGCAGAGCGGGCTATGCCTATGCCTACGTTCGACGTTATCGATACTTTCTTGCGAGCTTATGGCAATTCTTCGCCTGAAGACGTGGAACTCCTCGAAAAGATGATTTTCAACCCAACGCCCGACTATGCCGAGATTTTGGCAAGAGAGGAGCAGGAGAATCTGCCTTCCGACGACGATTTTGATGCCGACTCGCAAGATGCCAGAATTAACGCTTTTATCAGAAGTAAGCACCCGGCAACGCACCGCCCGGAGCTGTTGCCCATCGATGAAATGTCGCAATCGCCTGATACTGAAAGCACTCCGGTCTCTAAGCCCGACCATTCCGACGACTCTTTGCTAAGCGAAAGCCTCGCTAAAATATTCATAAAGCAGAGGCGTTATGAGAAGGCTTTTGAAATTATATCCCAATTAAACTTGAAATTTCCAAAAAAAAGTGCTTACTTTGCAGACCAATTGCGCTTTTTGCAAATTTTGATTACAAACCATCGCCGATTAAACGACAAAAAAACGTCGGGCGACTCTTAATAAATTGTTTAATTATGCACGCTGTCATTATCGTATTGACCGTTATTGTTGCCATCCTTCTTATTGGCATCGTTCTTATTCAGAAATCTAAAGGCGGTGGCCTTTCTTCGCAGTTCGGCGGTGCCGGTGCTGTGATGGGCGTACGCCAGACTAACGATTTCCTCGAAAAAGCAACATGGACGCTCGTGAGCCTCCTCGTTGTTCTTTCTATCGTTTCCGTTTTCACAATGCCGCGTCACACTAACGGTACTCAACTGCGCGAACTGCCTGTTGAAGCTCCCGCTACTGTAGATGTTCCCGTTTTCGACACTCCAGCTCCGGTGGCTGTCGAAGGTGAAGGCGAAGCTCCCGTTGTTGTTGACCCGACTCCGGTTGCTTTACCCGACGCTGAATAATTTTATCGGAAATACTTTTTTCAATCATAAAATCATATCCTGCATCGCTTTTGCAGGGTATGATTTGTTGTAACCTTGCATCGTTAATTCAATAGTTATGAATCGTAGCGACTTTGAGATAATGGCTCCCGTCGGCAGCTACGAGGCTCTTACCGCCGCTATTAATGCCGGCGCCGATGCCGTTTACTTTGGCGTTGAAGGGCTTAATATGCGTTCGCGGTCGTCGGCTAATTTCACTCTCGACGATTTAAAGAATATAGCCGAGATTTGCTCGAAAGAAAACGTTAAAACGTATCTCACCGTTAATACTATTGTCTACGATAACGATTTAGAGAAGGTCGATGCTATAGTTCAAACAGCGGCCCAAGCTAAGATTTCTGCCATTATTGCTTCCGACATCGCTGCTATATCGGCTTGTCGGCGTCATGGCGTTGAGGTTCATATTTCTACGCAATGCAATATCTCAAATATTGAAGCCGTACGCTTTTACGCTGCTTTTGCCGATGTTATGGTTCTGGCCCGTGAATTGAATCTCGACCAGGTCAAAGCTATCTCCGAGGCCGTCAAGGCTGAAAATATAATAGGGCCTTCCGGAAAATTGATACGGCTTGAGATGTTTTGCCATGGAGCCCTTTGTATGGCCGTTTCCGGAAAGTGCTACCTTAGTTTGCATCAAATGAATTCAAGCGCTAATAGAGGCGCTTGCACACAGATTTGTCGTCGCGGCTATGGCGTAACCGACCTCGAAACCGGTGATGAACTTTCTGTGGAAAACAAATATATAATGTCGCCCAAAGACCTCAAGACTATTCATTTCCTCGATAGACTTATCGATGCAGGCGTAACAGTATTAAAAATTGAAGGGCGTGCAAGAGGGCCGGAATATGTCTATACGGCCGTAAAGTGCTATTCAGAGGCAATTGAAGCGATCTGTAATGGTACTTATTCCGATGCCATGGTCAAGGATTGGGATGAACGTCTTGAAAAAATCTTTAATCGCGGGTTTTGGGGCGGATACTATCTTGGACAGCGCCTTGGTGAATGGTCGGCAAAGTACGGGTCGTCGGCCACTCGGGTTAAACAATATGTAGCGAAGGGTGTGAAATATTTTTCACGCCTCGGCGTAGGCGAGTTTTTTATGGAGGCTGGAGAGCTGTGTGTTGGCGATGAAGTTATAATTACCGGACCGACTACAGGGGCCCTCATCATTAAAGTAGAAGACATTAGAGTAGACAATAAAAGTGTCGACAAGGCTGTTAAAGGCGAAGCCTTCTCTATTGCGGTCCCCGCAAAAATAAGACCCGCCGACCGCCTTTACAGGTGGCTCCCAACGCAAAATGGCAACTCGTAATAGCCGTCCTCTCCTGTCTCGACGTTTCATAAAAACGCAATGTGAATAAATGTTAAACTGCTGTTCGCCGATTTGTTTTTCTGAAAAAATATGTAACTTTGCAATGCAAACATAGGAAGATTTTTAACTTAGTTCACTCAAAGTTAGAAGCAAGACAATCAAACAAATAAGTGAATCATAGGTTAGAATGCAATTGCCTGCGATAGGTAGTTGCATTTTTTCTTTTTATGCCAATGCCATGATTTGCCATGGTATAATCATAAAAAACACCATATACAGCAAATGCCCCGAAAGCTAAAAACAGACGCTTTCGGGGCATTGTTATGTTGGTATTAAGTCTTGCGACTTAGTCTTTTTTCGGTCCGCGAGGTCCTCTGTTGTTGCGGGGCCCGTTGCCATCGCGACGAGGGCCGCGGTCGTTGCGCGGGCGGTCGGCACGTGGGGCACGCTGGGGTTCTACATAGCCTTCGGGCTTGGGTAGAAGCGCACGCATCGACAGGCGATATTTGCCCGTCTTCTTGTCGATTTCAATGAGTTTTACATCTACTTTGTCGCCTTCTTTGAGGCCGCTGGCTTCCATGTCTTCGAGACGCTCCCACGATATTTCACTGATGTGAAGAAGTCCATCGCGATGTGGCATAAATTCAACGAACGCACCGAAATCGAGTATAGAGCGCACTGTGCCCTGGTATACCTTGCCTTCTTCGGGCAATTCGACAATGGCATTAATCATGGCAAGAGCCTTGTCGATTGATTCTTTGTTGGTGCCGGCAACTTCGATATAGCCGCCTTCGTCGATTTCGTCGATAGATACAACGGCGCCACTTTCTTCTTGGATGCCTTGGATTACTTTTCCGCCTGGGCCTATTACGGCGCCGATAAGTTCTTTAGGTATTATCATCGTTACGATGCGAGGTACGTGAGGCTTATAGTCTTCACGCGGTGCCGGTATCGTATTTTCGATGATGTTGAGGATGTGCAGGCGGCCTTCGCGTGCTTGAAGCAGTGCTTTCTCAAGTATCTCATAGCTAAGTCCGTCGCACTTGATATCCATCTGTGTTGCTGTGATGCCGTCGCGTGTGCCCGTTACCTTGAAGTCCATATCACCGAGGTGGTCTTCGTCGCCCAAGATATCGCTTAGAATGGCATATTTGGGGCTTTCGGTGTCGGTGATAAGGCCCATAGCGATACCGCTAACAGGTTTTTTCATCTTAACTCCGGCGTCGAGGAGCGCCAGGGTGCCCGCACATACTGTTGCCATCGACGATGAGCCGTTACTTTCAAGGATGTCGCTAACGACGCGGCATACATAGGGGAAGTCGTCGGGTAACATTCCTTTGAGTGCGCGGTGTGCAAGGTTGCCGTGACCTATTTCACGACGGCCAACGCCACGTGTGGGTTTCGCTTCGCCCGTAGAGAAGGGAGGAAAATTATAGTGGAGCAGGAAGCGTTCGCGACCTTGGTTGAGAACTTCGTCGAGAATCTTTTCGTCGAGTTTCGTGCCAAGAGTTACTGTCGATAGCGACTGTGTCTCGCCACGTGTAAACACTGCCGAGCCGTGAGGCCCCGGTAGGTAGTCTACTTCGCACCAGATAGGACGAATCTCTGTCGTCTTACGGCCGTCTAAGCGTATGCCTTCATCAAGGATACAGCGGCGCACGGCTTCTTTTTCAACGTCGTGGTAGTAGCGTTTTACCAATGGGGTCTTTTCGTCGCGCTCTTCTTCGGGCAACGATTCGATATATTCTGCGCAGATGGCATCGAACGAATCTTGGCGCCAATGCTTGTCGGCACAACCTGCCTTTGCTATTGCGTAGGCGCGGTCGTAGCATTTTGCTTTCACGTCGGCACGAAGGTCTTCATCGTTTACCTCGTGGCAATATTCGCGTTTCACTGTCGAGCCGACAGCTTCGGCGAGTTCAATTTGTGCCTGGCATTGTATTTTGATGGCTTCGTGAGCAGCGCGGAGGGCGGCAAGTAATTCTGCCTCTGAGGCTTCTTGCATTTCGCCTTCAACCATCATGATATTGTCGTAGGTGGCTCCTACCATAAGTTCCATGTCGGCGTTTTTGAGTTGCTCGAATGTCGGGTTGATAACAAATTCTCCATCGACACGTGCTACTCGTACTTCCGAGATAGGACCGTTAAATGGGATGTCGCTTACTGCGATGGCGGCCGATGCAGCGAGGCCGGCCAAACAGTCGGGGGCATCAACGCCATCAGCTGAGTATAATGTGATATTTACAAATGTGTCGGCGTGATAGTTGTCCGGGAAGAGGGGACGCAACACGCGATCGACTAAGCGGGCCGTTAAGATTTCATAATCGCTGGCGCGGCCCTCTCTTTTGAGGAAACCGCCCGGGAAACGGCCGGCTGCCGAAAATTTCTCTTTGTATTCAACTTGCAAGGGCATAAAATCGACACCTTCGCCGGCTTCTTTTGCCGACACTACGGTGGCTAACAGCATTGTGTTGCCCATGCGTAATTCTACCGCTCCATCGGCTTGCTTTGCCAATTTCCCCGTCTCTATTGTGATTGTACGGCCGTCGGGAAGCGCGATGGTTTTCTTAATGGGATTCATAAATTTATTATTTTTATTTCGTCAATATTCATGCAAAGTTACTAATTTTTTACCGCTCCGCCAAATTTATATTTTTATGCCGTTTCAACCTATCTTTCACCGACTTATCAGATACGATAAGGGGGTGCCCGCAAGGCACCCCCTTAGGTATGGTAAAATGCTGTAATAGCCAATTATACAGTGAGAATTTCTTTTTCCTTAGCAGCGAAAAGATCGTCGATTTGTTTCAGATATTTATCGTGAAGCTTTTGAACGTCGTTTTCAGCATCTTTTTCTGTATCTTCGGGCATACCTTGCTTAACGGCTTTTTTCAGGCCTTCGATAGCTTCGCGGCGAGCGTTACGAACAGATACTTTCGCATTCTCAGCCTCTGCTTTGCATTGTTTTACAAGCGTTTTGCGACGATCTTCAGTCAATGGCGGTATCGATAGTCGGATAACCTCTCCATTATTTTCGGGCGTGATGCCCACCTCGGAGTTGATTATGGCTTTTTCGATTTCCTTAAACATTGATTTCTCCCACGGGGTGATTGCTATTGTGCGAGCGTCGGGCACTGATATGTTAGCCACGTTAGAGATGGGCACTACCGAGCCGTAGTAATCTACACGTACGCCGTCGAGAATTTTAGCGTTTGCCTTGCCTGCGCGTATGCGTGCAAGTGTTTCATCAAGATAGGCCACCGCCATTTCCATCTTTTCCTCAGAGGGGCCGATATAAGTTTTAGGGTCAGTCATAGTATAGTAAGGTTTATTGATTAGTAAACTAAAGTGCCGATATTCTGCCCTTCAATCACCTTCTGCAGGTTACCGGGGGTATCCATATCGAAGACAACGATTTTCATGCCGTTTTCGCGGCACAATGTAGTTGCGGTTAAGTCCATAATCTTAAGGCCGCGATTATATATTTCGTCGTATGTTATCTGGTCAAATTTAGTTGCCGTTGGGTCTTTTTCGGGGTCAGCTGTGTAGATGCCGTCGACTCGTGTACCCTTAAGCATTACCTCGGCATGAATCTCAACGGCGCGCAAGGCCGAGGCCGTGTCGGTGGTAAAGAACGGGTTGCCGGTGCCGCCGGCTATGATTGCGATACGACCCTCGCCAAGCGTCTCAAGGGCGCGTGCGGGGCTATATGGCTCTCCTATAGGAAACATACCCGTTGCTGTGAGCACTCGGGCGTTGCAGCCTATGTTTTCCAGCGCGGAACTTAATGCCAGCGAATTGATTACGGTTGCCAACATTCCCATCTGGTCGCCCTTTACGCGGTCGAAACCCTTTGCCGCTCCCGACAATCCGCGGAAAATGTTGCCGCCGCCTATTACAATGCCTATTTCGACTCCGCTTTTTGCCAATCGGTCGATTTGCTCGGCATACGAGGCCAAACGCTCAGCATCGATGCCGTAGCCTTGTTTTCCCATTAGCGATTCTCCGCTAAGTTTGAGTAAGATTCTGTGATATTTTGGCTCCATAATTATCCTTTTTGGCAAAGTTAATATTTTTCTGTGGAATTTTTACGAGTTGAACGTAGAAAAAACGTAAGAAACAAGGCCGCGGCCATCAGCAGGCATACCGAAAAACTCAATACTATGCCATACAAGCCCAGCCCAACAGGAAATGCGAAGAGGTAAGTTACCGGAAGACCAACGACTATGTAGCTGAAAAATGCGATATAAAGCATAGGCATTACATGCGAGGTGCCTCGCAAGGCGTTGGCAAACGTTATCTGCGTAGCATCGCCAAGCTGGTATAAGGCCATCGGAACGAGTAGGGTCACCGCAAGCCCGACCACAGCCTCATCGTTGCTGAAGACGCCCATTATTACGTGGCCACAGCTCATAAATAGTATGATGGCAAGGCTCATACATACCAGCATTATGTGGTAGCCGGCCCATGCCGAGTTGCGCATCGCCGCAGTGTCGTTATACCCGGCTCCATGACTAACAGGTATTGCCAGGGCCGCTCCGATACTATAGTACAGGCAGAAGCCAAGCATGCCGCTTATGGCTACAATCTGAAACGCCGCAAGCTCTATCGCCCCAAGCCATCCGGCCATTATAGCTGCCCCCGAAAATGATGATGATTCGAATGTCATCTGCATCGCTACCGGGAAGCCGGTTTTAGCAACGAGTCGTGAATCGCCCTTCTCGACCTGATGTTTCATGAAACTATTGCGATAGGGCTTACCAAGGCCTGTGCCGAAAAAGACGTATGCCATAGCCGCAAAGCACAGTACGCGCGATAGTAGTGTGCTGACGCCGGCTCCCGTAAGGCCCATTTCCGGTAGGCCACCATGGCCATAAATGAGTAGATAGTTGCCTGCGACATTCACAATGTTAGCCCCTAAAACTATCCATGTGGGGTAGCCCGTGTTGTTGATTGCATAGCTCCATTGTGCAAAAACATTGAAGAGGCACACCGGTATCATGCTTACAAGCACAATAATGTAATACGGGCGGATTATCGGCAACAACTCTTCCGGTTGGCCCATGCGGTGCAAATTGAAATATCCGATGGCCATTAGGGCTGTTATCAACAAGGTAAACAGCACGTTTATTCTCACCCCTATGCGGAGCATACTACCTATCCGGTTGTTCTCTCCTCGAGCAAAGAACGCTCCGAGCAACGGAGTGAGCCCATAGGTAAAGCCTATACAAGCAAAGATTGCAATGTTGAACACATTGTTTACAAATGAGGCCGATGCCAAGGCCTCGGTAGAGTAGTGCCCCACCATTATATTATCGGCAAAACTCGTCGCAATATTACCTAACTGTCCTAAAAACAGAGGGAAAGCTAAACGTAAAATCTTTTTATAGTATGGCAAGTATGTGCGTATCGACACAGGCGTTAGGCTGGCATAAGTTAGGGCGCACTTGTGGTGCGCCCTGTCTAAGTTTTCTTAATTATTAATCGCGTCTTCCGAAAATTCGTAGGAGATAGAGGAAGAGGTTGATGAAATCGAGGTATAGCGATAGCGCGCCGATTGTAGCAAGCTTATTTGCAGCGTCGCCGTCGGCGGTCATTGCCATTGTCTTAATCTGTTGCGTATCCCACGCCGTGAGGCCGATGAAGATAAGCACGCCTACGATAGATATAATCCAATCGAGAGAACTGCTCTTCATGAATATGTTAACGACCGATGCTATGATTAGCCCAAAAAGGGCCATGATCAGATAGGTGCCAAATTTAGACAGGTCGTTAGAGGTGAGGTAGCCGTAGATGGTCATTGCTCCAAAGGTGCCGGCCGTTATAAAGAAGGTTTTTATTATAACTGCCGGGCTATATGCGATAAACACTGTAAAGAGCATGAGCCCGTTGATGATAGCAAAGAGATAGAACAGCAGGGTGGCCATGCCACTCGACAATTTGTTTATGCCGGCCGAAATAGCGATAACAAATCCAAGTTCGGCGACAATGAGCGCTATCATTATCCACGGGTGACCTACAAAGAAGTTGATGTAAGCCGGCGACGTGGCTGCCCATAGTGCGGTAAACGCCGTCACTATCAATCCGAGTGTCATCTTTAGGTACACTCTTTTCATCGTGCTATTGACAGTCGTTGCAAGAGGTGCTGGCGAGCTGTATTCGTAATCATATTGGTTCATAGCCATAAATTTTAGTTTGTTATTACATACGTTCCGGAACGTTGATTCCAAGAAGACCCATCGCCGTTTTTACCGTACGGGCGGTTGCATCGGAGAGGGCTAAGCGTAAAGAACGGATACCGGCATCTTCTTCACGCAGAATAGAGTAGTCGTGATAGAATTTGTTATATTCTTTCACCAAGTCGTAGGCATAATTGGCAATTAGGGCCGGCGAATAAGTCCTGCCTGCTTCCGACACGATAGAGGGGAAGTCGCTTAAGCGTTGTATAAGAGCAATTTCCTTCTCGTTTGGTGTCACTGTTGAGTAATCACCTTTGTCGAGGCCGCTTTCAGAGGCACGACGGAGCACCGATTTGATACGTGCATAGGTATATTGGATAAACGGACCGGTATTGCCGTTAAAATCGATACTCTCTTTGGGGTTGAAAGTCATGTTGCGACGAGGATCAACTTTTAGCAAGAAATATTTCAAGGCGCCAAGTCCTACGGTTTCGGCTATCTCTTCAATTTCAGATGCGCTAAGGCCGTCTAATTTGCCAAGTTGTTGTGATACTTCACGCGCCTCGGTAACCATCTCTTCCATAAGGTCGTCGGCATCGACGACAGTGCCTTCGCGGCTCTTCATTTTTCCTTCGGGCAATTCCACCATGCCATAACTGAAGTGAACGAGGTCTTTACCCCATTTGAAGCCCAGTCGGTCGAGGAGGATAGATAATACCTGGAAGTGATAATTCTGTTCATTGCCAACAACATAAATCATGCGGTCGATAGCATAATCGTCGAATCGCTGTTTGGCCGTGCCTATATCTTGGGTCATATACACCGACGTGCCGTCGCTACGAAGCAACAACTTGTGGTCAAGCCCTTCTTCGGTTAGATCGGCCCATACCGAGCCATCGTCTTTCTTATAGAGAAGTCCTTTTTCAAGGCCTTCGATGACTTTAGCCTTGCCATCGAGATAGGTTTGTGATTCGTAGTATATTTTGTCGAAATCAACGCCCATACGTTTATAGCTAACATCGAAGCCGTCATAAACCCATTGATTCATCATTTCCCAGAGGCCACGCACTTCGGCATCGCCCTCTTCCCACAGGCGGAGCATTTCTCGGGCTTCGGCCATAAGGGGAGATGCTGCTTTAGCCTCGTCTTCGCTCATGCCTTTATCCATCAGCTCTTTTATCTCTTCTTTGAAGTGTTTGTCGAATGCCACATAACATTCGCCTACAAGGTGGTCGCCTTTCAATCCGCTGCTTTCGGGTGTAGCTCCGTTGAAATATTTTTTCCACGCAAGCATCGACTTGCAGATGTGTATGCCGCGGTCGTTCACAATGTTTGTCTTAACGACGCGATTGCCGCATGCCGCCAAAATTTTGGATAAGCTACTGCCAAGAAGGATGTTTCGTAAGTGTCCTAAATGCAGCGGCTTATTGGTGTTGGGCGATGAATATTCCACCATGACCAGATTGCTGTCGGCTGTGGCGGCTTGTGTCCCGTAAGCGTCATCGGCCTCGATGGCCGATAGTACGCCATTCCAGTATGTGGGTGTTATTACGATATTGAGAAAACCTTTAACAGTGTTGTACGACGACACCGCAGCCTCATTCTCAACAAGCCATTGACCTATCTCGGCGCCTACGGCCTCCGGCGATTTGCGCGCGGCTTTGACCCAGGGGAAAACCATAACGGTCAGGTTGCCTTCAAATTCTTTACGAGTAGCTTGGGGAACTATAGTCGTCGAGTCGACGTCAATGCCGTAAAGTGCTTTTACGGCGTGCGCCACTGCTGTTGATATTACTTTGTCAAGCGACATTTGTTCTATAAATTTGATGTGTGTAAGTTATTTATATTCCGATGTTTATTCGTACTTATCGCCGAATTTAACTTTGGCATCGGTAACCATTTGTTTTATCTTTTGTTCTCGCGATTTGGGACAGATGAGAAGGACTCCATCAGCGTCAGACACGATGTAGTCGTCGAGACCGTCGACAACGACTAACTTCTCACCGCGGATAGCAAAGATTGTACCCTTGCTGTTATATGCGAGGACGTTACAGTTTTGCGTCACGTTCTGCTCGCTATTCTTTGGCGATAAATCGTATAGGGCGCTCCACGTGCCCAAGTCGTTCCACCCGAAAGTCACCGTTTCGACAAAAACGTTATTGGCACGTTCCATCACAGAGTAGTCGATAGAGATGCTGACGCACCCGGGGAATGCCGATGCTATAAAATCGTCTTCCGATTTTTTGTTGAGATAAACAGCCTTGTCGGCGCTGTCGAATACTCCAGCTATATCGGGCGCATTCTTGCGTAGGGCCGATTGAATGGAGGCTGCCGTCCAGATAAAAATGCCTGAATTCCAGAAGAATTCTCCCGATGCCAAAAATACTTTGGCGAGTTCTATGTCGGGTTTTTCGGTAAAGGTTTTTACTTTGCTAATGTTGCCTTCGGTGTGATTGCCAATCTGGATGTAACCATATCCTGTTTCGGGACGCGTCGGGGTGATGCCAAGTGTCAATAGCGCATCGTGGCTCTCAACGAAATCGAAACCTTCGATTACGCTCTGCCTGAATTCCTGCACTCGAGTAATCACATGGTCGGCAGGGGTTACTATCATAGAGGCCTCACTATCGCGCGAAGCGATGTGCCAGGCGGCCCATGCTATACAAGGCGCCGTGTTGCGTCGTGCCGGCTCAAGCAGAATGTTTTCTTTCGATATCTCAGGCAGTTGCTCACAGACGAGGTCGAAATATCGCTCGTTTGTTAGTATTATTATATTCTCTGCGGGTATAATACTGCTAATGCGGTCGTAACTCATCTGGAGCAGGGTGCGACCTGTCCCTAAAAAGTCGATAAATTGTTTCGGTAGGCGTGTCCGGCTGTATGGCCAGAAGCGGCTGCCTATGCCGCCGCACATTATAACGCAGTAACGGTGTGCTCGCTTATCCATATATCGTCGATTTTTTTTCTTCTTTTACGCAAAGAACGTGCCAAAAATCACGCCCTATATCAATCTGCTAAGTTAGCAAATTTATTCCATTTTTACAATAACAACGATTTCGAGGCTTAAAAGGTTCGCCTGGGGTGGCGCTCTTCAACTCAAAGACGATGAAATCCGGCTGGTAGCGGCGACACAAAACTCATATCTTGTCGGCTGATAGGATGTACAAACCTAAGCGTGTGAGCGTGTAGACATAGCCTGTGGATAGGTGAAGTCTTGGCGCCATAACGCCTATCACCCACGATAGGGCAGCCGGCCTCCTTCATATGCACTCGTATCTGGTTTTTACGTCCGGTGGCAAGACTTAATTCGACAGTGGAGTATGGATTGCGACGTTTCAGCGTTTTGTAGTATGTCACAGCCAATTGTCCTTCATTAGGATTGTCGGTAGAATATACCTCATGCGCCGAATTCTCGGCCAGGTAAGAACGAATCTCGCCTTCCTCGGGGTCGAGGCTGCCCTCAACAACGGCTACGTAGCGTCGCTCGAGCACCATATTGTT
This sequence comes from Muribaculaceae bacterium, assembly GCA_022508985.1. Classification (GTDB taxonomy): domain Bacteria; phylum Bacteroidota; class Bacteroidia; order Bacteroidales; family Muribaculaceae; genus CAG-873. Next base: position 129,671 of record JAFLUA010000002.1, on the reverse strand, counting down.
CCAATTATGTTGCATCGTCTCTTTAGCCTCCTGGCTTTTGGCAAACATCATTAAGCCGGAGGTGTCGCGGTCGAGCCGGTGTACGATAAAAAGCTTATTGCGCGGATCTTTACGTTTAACATACTCTCGCAATATCGAATACGCAGTGCCTTCCTTGATTTTATCAGTACCCATCGACAGCAAGCCGTATCCCTTGTCGATAACTATAATATCATCGTCTTCGTATACAAGTTTTATGCGCGGATTATAAAAAACTTGAAATTCGCGGGTCGTATTCACACACACTTCCGAACCTTCTTTTACGGCTGCGTCAAACTGCGTGGTGATATTGCCGTTAAGCATCACCTGCCGATATTTTAGATAATCTTTTATTGTGGTGCGCTTCGATTGCGGAAATACGCTGAAAAGAAAATCAAGTAGTGTCGACGGAGAAGTGGCCGTGGCCGTGAACCGAAGAATATTATCGGCACGGAAATTTCGTTTGTGGCTGCCGGGTTTCGATGCAAGCGGTTTGTAAGCTGCCATGTCGGAGTCGATTATTTTTTGCGTCTTGAAGTGGTGCGTCGAGCCTTAGCAGGTGTCGTCGAAGCTGTTTCGCTTACTATTTTTTTTGCCTCTTCGTATGTTATATTTTCGGGGTGTTCGATGCCACGTGGCAGTTTGTAGTTTTTCTTCCGGTAGCATATATAAGCCCCGTAGCGGCCGTTAAGTATCTGCATATCGGGGTCGTTGTCGTAAGTGCGGAGCACTTTCTGCGACTCTGAGTTACGTTTTTCTTCGATGAGTGCTATAGCCTCTTCGAGCGACAAGGCGGCAGGGGCCACATCTTTAGGGATAGATACAAATTTGCCGTCGTGCCTCACATATGGGCCAAAACGCCCCACGCCGACTTGCACATCTTTACCTTCGAAGCTGCCCAAATCGCGTGGGAAAGCAAATAGCTTGAGGGCTTCTTCAAGTGTTATTGTCGATATCGATTGCCCTTTGAGTAGCGAGGCAAAGCGAGGCTTGTTGTTGCCGTCGCTATCGCCTATTTGTACTATGGGCCCGAAGCGGCCTATCTTAACACTGACAGGAGCTCCCGTGCCCGGTTCTTCACCGAGACGGCGCTCGCCAAACTTCGGCCCTTGGCCTATTGTCAGGGCGCTATCTACTGCCGGGTGGAAAATGCGGTAGAATTGTCCTATTTCGTCGGTCCAAGATAGTCGGCCCCGAGCTATTTCATCGAACTTTTCTTCAACGTTGGCCGTGAAGTTATAGTCGAGAATATCGGGGAAATATTCCGTAAGGAAATTGTTTACTATTATACCGGTATCGGTGGGTAACAATTTGCCCTTGTCCGACCCGCTAACTTGTATCTTTGTCTCCTTGCTTATCTCGCCGCCATTCTCAAGCGTAAGGGTTGTGTACTTGCGGTTAACGCCCTCACGCTCGCCCCGCTCAACATATCCGCGTTGTTGTATGGTTGAAATTGTCGGAGCATAGGTCGATGGACGGCCAATGCCAAGCTCTTCCATTTTTTTAACGAGAGACGCTTCGGTGTAGCGTGGCGGCTGTTGTGTGAAACGCTCGGTTGCTTCGGCGCTCATCAACGCCATGTTGTCGCCTTTTTCAAGCAAAGGCAAGGTTGGCATTTCGTTTTCGTCGGCGTTTTCGTCGTCGTGCCCTTCAGTATAGACGCGTAAAAATCCGTCGAATTCTATTACCTCACCGGTTGCCGTAAACGGATATGGCACGCCCGGCGCTGAAATGTCTACGCTTGTCTTTTTAATAAGGGCGTCGGCCATTTGCGAGGCTATAGCCCTGCGGCGTATGAGAGTATATAATTTCTGTTCTTGTGTCGTTGCTCCGGCAATGGTTTCAACATCGACGTAGGTGGGGCGAATGGCCTCGTGTGCTTCTTGAGCGCCCTTCGACGAGGTTTGATATTTGCGCACCTTGAGATATTTTTTGCCGAGGTTCGATGTTATCTGTGCTGAAATAGCACTCACAGCTTCTGCCGAGAGGTTGACGGAGTCGGTACGCATATATGTGATATGGCCGTTCTCATATAGATGTTGAGCCACCATCATTGTTTGCGATACCGAGAATCCTAATTTGCGGGCGGCCTCTTGCTGCAAGGTAGAGGTCGTGAATGGTGGTGCCGGGGTCTTTTTAAGCGGCTTCACTGTGACATCTCCTACGCTGAATGTCGCCCCGTTGCACGACGATAAGAATGCGCGCGCAGTAGCTTCCGACGGCAACCGATGTGTCAATTCGGCGCGCACGTGCGTTTCTTTAGCACGTGCTGCTTCGAAAGTGGCGGTAACACGATAGTAGGGCTCGCTGACAAAATCTTTGATTTCCTGCTCGCGCTCTACTATCAATCGCACTGCAACCGATTGTACGCGACCGGCCGACAATGATGGCCTCAGGCGCTTCCATAGCACCGGTGATAGCTCAAAACCAACGATGCGATCTAATACGCGACGAGCCTGTTGGGCGTCGACGCGTGATAAATCTATCTCACGTGGGTTGGATATGGCGTTTAGTATTGCATTTTTGGTTATTTCATGAAATACTATACGTTTAGTTTTTTCGGGCTTAAGACCCAAAACTTCGTACAGATGCCACGCGATAGCCTCTCCTTCGCGGTCTTCATCAGATGCGAGCCACACTATTTGGGCTCTCGAGGCCGCCTTCTTTAATTCGGCAACTAGCTGACTTTTATCTTCCGGTATTTCATATACGGGCTTGAAGTCGTTGTCTACTTCGATGCTAAAAGTCTTCTTCTTGAGGTCGCGTATATGTCCGTAACTCGACATGACACGATAGTCATCTCCGAGAAATTTTTCTATAGTTTTGGCCTTGGCCGGGGATTCTACTATTACAAGATTCTTAGGGGTAGTCATATCCTTATTTGCGTTTCAGTCGGCAAAATTAGTCAAAATCATTATAATAATGTGTAATTGATGAAAAAAAGTTGCATTTTCAAGAAATGTGAGCCTGCGCTAAGTCGCAGGCGCGCTCACACAATCCAATGATAAAAGTCCTTATTTGCAGGCTTGCGTTTCACTTTATATCGACATCCGTAGCGCTCGATAAAGTCTCTAAGATCGCACAGACACGAAGCAGCATCGCTAAAATCGGCGTTGATTATATCGCCATAATCCGACACTTCTCGCCATAGACGCTCGGGCAATTGCACCATCGAGACTTTTAAGCGCTGCGACAAGCGGTAGGCCGCTTCTTTCTTCACAACGAGATCGAGGTGGCACTGTTCGTCGTTGGTATAATCGCTTTGTTCTAATCGTATTATAAGGCTCAGTTTATTGTTGTAGCCGATGAATATATCTTGAACGATTGAGCAATCTTCATCAGTGTTCATTACATAAGTAGTTAAAAATAAGTCATTCATATTGTTTACAGTTTTAATTAATTAGTTAGTTAATAATGTTGTTTGCGCCCGAGGCCTTTCCTCCGGCGCTGTAAAAACAGCATGTCAATGTGCGCCAGGCCGCTACCGGGCGCTATGGTGCAAAAACGACACACCAATGGCCGGCATCGGTCTTTGATTGATTAAAACTGTAAAGTGAAAACTATGTTCACACTGCACCCGCAGGCGTGTTGGGCGGGGTTTTGTCGATTGTTGTAGCAGTGTGTGTCATAGCAAGTTGTGTAAATATTGGCAAAACAATATGAAGCACCGCAATGCGGTTGCTGCCGATTGCGGTGCAAAGTTATAAAAAAAATCTCAACTTACAATAGCTATTTATATCGAGCCCAACGCAGTATTTCCACGAAAGTGGGTTTCTTGCCATACATAAATATGCCCACACGATATATTTTTGCGCACAGCCATATCAAGAAGAGGAAACTTACGTAAAGCAAGACAAGCGATAAGGCAATCTGCCAGAATGGTACACCAAAGGGCAGGCGGCTCATCATGGCCATAGGCGAGGTGAAGGGCAATATCGATACCCAAAACGACATTGCCGAATTGGGATTCTGTATTGCCGACATCGATGCTACGATACCAAGTATCACAGGCATGGTGGCTATCGTCGACAGCTGTGAGGCGTCCTGTGCATTGTCGACAGCTGACCCGATAGCGGCGTACATCGCCGAATAAAACAGGTAACCGCCTACAAAGAACAGTATCATATACGCAAAGAGCGATACCACAAAGCCCGTGTCGCTAAGTTGTGACAATGCCCCCATTATTTCGGCATCTTCTTGTGCGGCTGGCATATTGCCGAATAGCGGCATTAACCAAGCTGAGCATGCCCCCAACAATACGGCCCAGATTAGAATCTGTGTAATAGCCACAAGGCCTATGCCGGCGATCTTGCCGAGCATCAACGACGAGGGCTTAACAGATGAGACAACAATCTCTAACACACGGTTATTCTTCTCTTCGATGATACTGTTCATTACCATCGAGCCATAGATAAGGATAAACATATACAGCATCATATCCATTATCAGGGCTATAAAATACGACAATGCCGACGATACGGTGCTTTCTTCGTCTTTATCGATGCGTATTGTAGGATAGGAAAGGTCAACCTCTACTTCATCGAGTATTTTTCGCAGATCTTGTATGTTGTATGCTTCGAGGCGTATATCTTCAATTGCATTTTTCAGTTGCCCCGAGATATATGCGTCGGTAGTGATAGCCGGCGCTCCGCGGAAGTATACGGTGATAGAGCTGTTGGGGTTTTCAATAACTTTAGGGCCGATTACGAGGATAGCTTCGATTTCGCTATCGGCACGTGCACTTTCCACACTCTCTTTATAGTCGACAAATGTTATTTCATCGCTGCTTTTCAGACGTTGCGACAGCACGCCCGAATCGTCGATTACGGCCACACTCATGCTTTCGGGTGTGTTAAACAACATGATGGCAGCAGGTGCTATCATGAGGGCTATCATAAGTATTGGCGTAAGCAGTGTCGTGATAATAAAACTCTTGCGTTTTACGCGTTCGAGATATTCGCGTGCTATTATAATACCTAATGCCGATTTCATTGGTCGCTGGTGTGTTTTTGATTATAATTCTCTACTGCCGACACAAAAATCTCGTCCATCGACGGCAGTAGGCGTCGGAATGAGTTTATAGTTATAGCCTCGTTGGCAGCCGCGATAAAAGGCTTGAGGGCGTCGGGGCTCGTAAGCGATACCGTTGCCGTGGCATTGCCGTCGGTGTCGATGCCGCCAAGGTCGAATGAGTTGCACATATTGGCGACGGCGCTTTGAAGTTCGGTGGGGTTGCCTATGAATGCGAGTGAATATCTGTTGTCGGAGAATTGCTCGCGTAGGTCGTGCACAGGGCCCGACAATATGTTTCGCGACCTGTTGATGAGGCTTATTTCATCGCAGAGCTCCTCCACGCTGCCCATGTTGTGCGTCGAGAATATTACAGTGGCACCTTCGTCACGTAGTCGTAGTATCTCGCGTTTGAGTATGCCGGCGTTTATAGGATCGAAGCCCGAGAAAGGCTCGTCGAATATCAGCAATTGCGGCCGATGAAGGACAGTTACAATAAACTGCACCTTTTGTGCCATACCCTTCGATAGTTCTTCAACCTTTTTGTCCCACCACTCCGATATCTCAAGGTGTTCAAACCATTGGCGGAGCGAGCGCTCGGCATCGCGTTTGTCCAAGCCTTTGAGACGTGCAAAAAATAATGCTTGGTCGCCAACTTTCATCTTCTTGTACAAGCCGCGTTCCTCTGGTAGATAGCCTATGTTGACAATATCATCGGCTGTTAGTTGGTGCCCGTTAAAAACGACACACCCTTTGTCGGGGGCGGTTATATGGTTGATGATACGTATCAGTGTCGTTTTGCCGGCACCATTCGGCCCGAGGAGCCCATAGACTTTCCCACGAGGCACGGCTATCGACACGTCGTCGAGAGCACGATGCTTGGTGAAGTCTTTTGTTATATGTTCAGCGCTTAATATGTAATCCATATTGCATATTGGTTTAATTATCTATTTGACGCATGTTTGTTAGAAATATTACACGCTATCAGCCTTTTTATGAAAAATAAGCCAACAGGCGTTCAAACATTTCTTCGAGCGAGAAGTGCGCTTGCCAACCTAAGGCTTCCAACTTAGATGTGTTTAGCTTTAACTTCGTTGACGGCGCGTAACCCATATCGTCGCGAAGGTCTATTATAACTTTTGTGTCGTGGCTGAATGTCGCGGCAAGCATTTCGGCCATGCCGTGGATAGATATGTATGAATCGGCATTTGCCACGTTGTAAGCCTCGCCTGACTCGCCCTTTATGAGTAGATGTAAAAGAGCTAAAACGGCGTCGATTGTATAACAATAAGGCTTGGAAGATTCGCCCGTTGTATGTAGCGTTATATTCTCTTTGCGTAAAATGCTTTTTGCAAATTGTGCAAAGACCCTGTTGTCGTCGGGTGATACGCCGGCTCCAAAAACTTGTGTCAGGCGTGCTATTTTTACCGGTACACCATATTCTTTGCTATACGAGTGGCACAAACACTCAACCGACCGCTTGCCCAGAGAGTAACAGCTTCGCACGTCGGTTGATTTGATATATCCGCAATCGTCTTCAGATATCTCCCTCTCTTCGAGCACGGTGCCATAGCTTTCAAGTGAGGATAAATATACCATGCTGTCGACTTTATTATCACGGGCATATCGCAGTAGTAAATCGGTGCCTTGAAATGCCGTCAACAATGTTTCTACAGGTTGCTCTATAAAAAAACGCGATGACGTGGCGCTGGCGCAATGTACAATATAGTTAACCTTGTAGTCGGCTATTGATGTCAACTCAAGCAAATCCCGGAAAATCCATTGGATATCGGCAGCCCCGAAAATACTTTCGGCCTTAGCTTTATTTCGAGCTATAGCTATTATTTTGATATCGGTGTGTAGTGTCTCGTTGAGCTGTAGCAGACATTTTATAAATACCGACCCGATAAGGCCGGTGGCACCGCTAACCATAAATGTTTTTCCTTTCACCTCTTCGAGGAATGGAAAGTGCTCAACGAAAAATTTTAAGTCTTCTGCCAGAATCTGCTTGTTGGACATATTGCTAAATTGCTTTAGAAACCGAAAATCTGCTGATTTTCGTGCACATCGACCATTGCCTTGAAGATGAAGAAATCGGTCGGCGTTGTTATTTTAATATTTTCCGACGGGCCATCAACGGTGTGTAGTTTATGCCCGTAATAATTCATCATGGAGCAACAGTCGATAAAATCGTGTTTGCCCTCCGATATGGCGCGACGATGCGCCTTGAGGATATCGCCCAAACGAAAACTTTGAGGCGCGCGAGCTATGCGACAATTGGTGCGAGACGGTATGTCGAGGCATCCGTCTTCGCGCGATACGATAAAGGTTTCGATGGCAGGCACGCAAGTAATGCACGACCCCGATTCTTTGACACACGCAATGTTGTCGCTGATTGTCTCTTCGGTTATTAGAGGCCTTACACCGTCGTGGATTAGAACAATGCTGTCCGACGGATAAAGACCCTCGGCAGCCTCCAAACCGGCGCGAATAGAATCTTGCCCGGTGGCTCCGCCCGGAACTATTGCGCGCACTTTGGTGATTTCAAACTTGCGCAGCATCTTTTCTAAATAAGGAATCCAGTCTTCCAGACACGAAACGACAATGCCGTCGATATCGGGATGATTATCAAATAATTCGAGGGTGTATATGATGACGGGTTTTCCGCGGAATTCCAGGAACTGTTTAGGCCGACTTTTGGTATTCATTCTGCGTCCCGACCCTCCTGCAAATATTATGGCAACGTTTTTACTCATCGGTTTAATTCTTTTACAAAAATAGAGATAAAATTGAAAAATCAGTAAAACAGCTTTCTACAAGCGTTTTTTTATGGTACCGCAAAGTTAGAGAAATATTTTTGATTAGGCTTGGTGCGGTAAACAAAAATACGATGTCGTCGGTGTTGATTTGTTGCTTAATTATTATTATTTTTGCAAAACAAAAACCTTTTATCTCTACCATATCACATCAAATTATGGAAAAGCGTATCATAGAGTGTGTTCCCAATTTCAGCGAAGGCCGGAATATGGACACTATCAAAAGTATAACAGACGCCATCGAAAGTGTTGAGGGCGTTAAATTACTCGATGTTGATCCAGGTGTGGCCACAAACCGCACTGTGGTTACCTTTGTGGGCGACCCCGATGCCGTCGTCGAAGCTGCCTTTAGAGGCGTTAAACGTGCTGCCGAACTCATTGATATGAGGCATCACCACGGTGCGCACCCGCGTATGGGCGCTACCGATGTGTGCCCCTTGATTCCGGTTGCCGGCGTTACCCTCGAAGAGTGCGCCGAGTTGGCTCGTAATTTAGCTAAAAGGATAGCCGACGAGCTACTGGTGCCGACATATTGCTACGAGGCGTCGGCCTTTAAGCCTGAACGCAAGAATCTTGCCACGTGTCGTGCAGGTGAATATGAGGCTTTGCCCAAAAAAATGAATCACCCCACAAAAGCTCCCGATTTTGGCGACCGTCCATATGATGAAGGGGTAGCCCGAACAGGTGCTACAACTGTTGGCGCTCGCGATTTCCTCATTGCCGTAAACTTCAACCTGAATACAACATCGACGCGTCGTGCTAACGCCATAGCCTTCGATGTTCGTGAAAAAGGCCGTCCGGCTCGCGAAGGGGGTAAGGTTACTGGCAAACCGCTAAAAGATGAAAACGGAAAAACCATAATGATTCCCGGTACTCTTAAGGGCACCAAGGCTATTGGTTGGTTTATCGATGAATATGGCATTGCTCAAGTATCGATGAACATCACCGACACTGCCGCAACACCGCTGCATGTTGCTTTCGATGAGGTGTGTCGCGCCGCTGCTCAGCGTGGCATACGTGTTACCGGAACAGAAATAGTAGGGCTTGTTCCAAAGAAAGCCCTCGTCGAGGCCGGTAAATATTTCCTGCGTAAGCAACAACGGTCGCTCGGCATCCCCGAAAGCGAGATTGTGCGCATCGCTGTAAAATCGATGGGGCTCGATGAGCTACGGCCTTACAATCCATCAGAAAAAGTTATTGAATATCTCCTCGAAGCTGATAAAACAGATGAAAAGAAACTCGTCGACCTAACATGTCGCGGATTTGCTCAAGAAACAGCGTCGGAATCGCCAGCTCCCGGTGGTGGCTCTATTTCGGCTTATATGGGCGCTCTTGCTGCTGCTCTTGGCACGATGGTAGCTAACCTATCGGCTCACAAGGCCGGTTGGGATGACCGTTGGGAAGAGTTCTCCGACATCGCTGAAGAGGGCCAAAATATTATGGAACAGCTTCTGCACCTGGTCGATGAAGACACTGAGGCATTCAACCGCATCATGGCCGTTTTCGCTATGCCGAAGGGCACGGACGATGAAAAGAAAGCACGTGCCGAAGCCCTCGAGGCCGCAACTTTATACGCATGTAAAGTGCCGCTTAAAACTGTGAAAACGGCATTGCGCACCTTTGATTTGCTCGAAGCCGTAGCACAAAAAGGCAATCCGGCATCTGTGAGCGACGCCGGTGTGGGCGTATTGGCGGCAAGAGCGGCTGTTCGCGGTGCCTTCCTCAACGTCCGTATCAATGCTGCCGGGCTCAACGATAAAGAGCGGGCTCGCGCACTCATTGAAGAAGGCAAGGCCGCTACTGAAAAAGCAAAGCAAGCCGAAGAGAAGATACTCGCTATTGTAGACAGCAAAATAGAATCGGTATGACAAAAGAGCAGTTTCAAAACGCGATAACGGCAGGTATCCCTGATATCCTGCCCGAGCCTAAGCCCTATGATGCGACGGTAAATCATGCGCCGCGACGTAAAAAAATACTCACACCCGACGAAGAGCGTCTCGCATTAAAAAATGCATTGCGTTATTTTCCGGAGAAGCACCACGCCGTGCTCGCTCCCGAGTTTGCCGAGGAGCTACGTCGCTATGGGCGAATCTATATGTATCGTTTCCGCCCCGACTATGATATGCATGCTCGCCATATCGACGACTATCCTGCACGCTCACGTCAGGCCGCCGCTATAATGATGATGATACAGAACAACCTCGACAAGGCTGTGGCTCAGCATCCGCACGAGCTTATCACTTATGGAGGCAACGGGGCAGTCTTCCAGAATTGGGCTCAATATCTCATTACGATGAAGTATTTGAGCGAAATGACCGATAATCAGACCTTAGTGATGTACTCAGGCCACCCACTGGGCCTCTTTCCATCACACCAGGGTGCACCGCGTGTTGTCGTTACAAATGGTATGGTTATCCCAAATTACTCAAAACCCGACGATTGGGAGCGATTCAACGCCATGGGCGTTAGCCAATATGGCCAGATGACGGCGGGCTCGTATATGTATATCGGCTCCCAGGGCATTGTTCATGGCACTACGATAACTGTTATGAACGCCGGGCGTCGCAAACTGAAACACGGTCAAAACGGATTGGGCGGTATGATATTTGTTACCGCCGGTCTTGGCGGCATGTCGGGCGCCCAGCCTAAAGCCGGTAACATTTCCGGAGTTGTGACAATCGTCGCCGAGATTAATCCTAAAGCCGTTGAGACTCGTCGCTCGCAAGGATGGGTCGACGAGGTGTATACTTCGCTCGACGAGTTACTCGCCAGGGCGCGACGGGCGCGTGACGCCAAAGAAGCCGTTTCGTTGGCTTATCTGGGCAATGTAGTCGACTTGTGGGAGCGTCTTGCCGAAGACGACATTGATATCGACCTTGGTTCCGACCAAACGTCTCTCCATAATCCATGGGCCGGTGGCTACTATCCCGTGGGTATAAGTTTTGATGAAGCAAAGGTGATGATGGCCGACCGCCCCGAAGAATTCAAAGAAAAGGTGCGCGAGTCGCTCCGTCGGCAGGTGGCTGCCATAAATAAACTAACAGCGCGTGGTATGTATTTCTTCGATTATGGCAATGCGTTCATGCTCGAAGCCTCAAGGGCCGGTGCCGATATCATGGGCGAAAACGGTCGTTTCCGCTATCCGTCCTATGTTGAGGATATTATGGGTCCGCTCTTCTTTGATTATGGCTTTGGACCCTTCCGCTGGGTATGTACTTCGTGCGAGTCTTCCGACCTTGCTGCCACCGACCGTATAGCCGCCGAGGTCCTTGAACAAATACGCGCCACTGCCCCCGACGACATTAAAGGTCAACTCGACGACAACATTCACTGGATTAAAGAAGCAGGGCCTAACAAGCTCGTAGTAGGTTCGCAGGCCCGTATCTTGTATGCCGATGCCGAGGGACGCACTAAGATAGCTCTTGCTTTCAACGAAGCTATTGCACGTGGCGAAATAACGGCACCTATAGTGCTGGGTCGTGACCACCACGACGTATCGGGAACCGACTCGCCTTATCGTGAGACATCTAACATCTACGACGGGTCGCGCTACACTGCCGATATGGCTGTGCAAAATGTTATAGGCGACTCCTTCCGCGGCGCAACATGGGTGTCGATTCACAATGGCGGTGGTGTTGGATGGGGCGAAGTTATAAATGGTGGCTTTGGCATGGTAATCGATGGCTCGTCCGAGGCTGAGGCCCGCATACGTTCGATGCTCCTTTGGGATGTAAACAATGGCATTGCTCGTCGTTCGTGGGCACGCAATAAAGGTGCTAACGATGCAATACGTCGCGAAATGGAACGCACACCCGGTCTGGTTGTTACCATGCCTAATTATGCCTCGGATTCGATAATAGATAAAGCTCTTGAAAATGAATAATATTCATTATATATCATCAGATCATTTAACTATCGACGACGCTTGTCGGATAGTAGAAAACAACGTCAAATTAGCTCTCAGCGACGATGCTCGCAACCGCATTGTTCGTTGCCGCGAATATCTCGATAATAAAATAGCTAATTGCAGCGAACCTGTTTATGGTATAACAACGGGTTTTGGTTCGTTGTGCAATATATCTATCAGTGCCGACGACCTGTCGCAGCTACAAAGCAACTTGGTGATGTCGCACGCTTGCGGCGTGGGCGAGAGGGTCGACTCTAAGGTAGTTAAAATGATGCTATTGTTGAAGATACAGTCGCTAAGCTATGGTAACTCAGGTGTGCAGTTGTCGACAGTAGAGCGTTTAGTCGACTTTTTCAACAATGATGTTATTCCGGTAGTATATCAACAAGGCTCTCTCGGCGCCTCAGGCGACCTCGCGCCCTTGGCCAATATGTGCTTGCCACTGCTTGGCCTCGGAGAAGTAGAGTACGAGGGCGAAATACAACCGGCAGCGCGTGTCCTCGCAGAAAAAGGGTGGGATGCGGTGCACCTGATGTCGAAAGAAGGCTTGGCATTGCTCAATGGCACGCAATTTATGTCGGCTCATGGTGTGTGGGCCGTATATCGTGCTCGTAAACTTTTTAACGTGGCCAATGCTGTGGCTGCTATGTCGCTCGACGCCTTCGATGGTCGCATCGAGCCGTTTGGGCACCAGGTTAATGGTGTGCGGCATCAGGCCGGACAAATTAGCGTGGCCGAAATCATGCGTGGCCTTCTTGATGGTAGTGCAATGATAGCACGTCATAAAGAGCATGTGCAAGACCCATATTCTTTTCGTTGCATACCGCAAGTTCATGGAGCTGTTCTCGACACGATTAACTACGCAGGTTCTATCCTCGAAAATGAGATAAATAGCCCTACCGATAATCCTACAATATTCCCCGACGAAGATATTATTGTATCGGCAGGAAATTTCCACGGCGAGCCTATCGCGTTGCCAATGGATTTCCTTGCTGTTGCCCTTACCGAATTGTCTAATATCTCCGAGCGTAGAATTTATAAACTCATTGGTGGCACTCGAGGCTTGCCCTCGTTCCTTGTAGCCAAGCCGGGCCTCAACAGCGGCTTTATGATAGCGCAGTATGCGGCCGCCTCTATTGTCAGCCAAAGCAAGGGCCTTTGTTGGCCTGCCTCTTGCGATTCCATCCCGTCGTCGCAAGGCCAGGAAGACCATGTGTCGATGGGCTCTAACGCCGCTACAAAGCTGCTCCGCGTTGTCAATAATACCACGCGAGTGATAGCTATAGAGTTGTTTACGGCGGCTCAGGCGCTTGAGTTCAGGCGTCCGACAAAATCATCGGCAACGGTAGAAACTCTTTATAGCGATTTCCGTAAGATTGTTCCCTTTATCGATGTCGATACTGTGATGTCGCCACTCATTGAGCGTGCCGTTAAATTTGTAGAAGAATGTACGTTATAAACATAGGGCAACTTCACATCTGCTTGCCGCAAGATGTGACGCGCCTCTCGGGGCACGATATGGCGACGGCCGCTACGATAAGCGATGCGTGGCTTTCGGTGTCGGCCGATGGCACTATCGAACAAATAGGGCCGATGGTGTCGTTTGATTTTTCGCTATCGTCGCAACATGAGATAATTGATGCTCGTGGTGGCTATGTTTTGCCTGCATTTTGCGATTCGCATACACATATTGTCTACTCAGGCACTCGCGATGGCGAATTCCTCGATAAAATAAACGGATTGAGTTATGAGGAAATAGCAAAACGTGGAGGCGGAATACTTAATTCGGCCGACCGTCTGCACGACACATCAGAAGATGAACTATTTCGCCAGTCGCTCGAACGTGCACGTGAGATGATGGCTAAAGGGACCGGAGCCTTGGAGATAAAAAGCGGCTACGGTCTTAATACCGCCGACGAATTGAAAATGCTGCGTGTGGCTGCCCGAATTCGTGAAAGCATACCCGCCGACGTAAAAATAACATTCCTTGGAGCTCATGCTGTGGGCCGTGCCTTTGTGGGCCGGCAGACAGACTACGTTGATATGCTTATTTCAGAAATGCTGCCTGCTGTTGCGGCAGATGGCCTTGCCGAATATGTCGACGTGTTCTGTGACAAAGGCTTCTTTACTGTCGATGAAACCGACCGCATTCTCGAGGCGGCAGCGAAATATGGTATGTTGCCTAAAATTCACGCTAACGAACTCGATTGCTCGGGTGGGGTGCAGATAGGAGTGAAACACAACGCTCTGTCGGTTGACCACCTTGAGAGAATGGGTAAAGATGAAATTGACGTTTTGCGCACGAGCAACACTGTAGCTACGATGTTGCCCGGAGCGTCGTTCTTCCTCGGGATGCCATACGCTCCGGCGCGGCAGGCCATAGATGCCGGTCTTACGGTGGCTCTCGCTTCAGATTACAACCCGGGCTCTTCTCCGTCGGGCGATATGCGCATGGTATGGGCTTTGGCTTGTATCAAAATGAAATTGACGCCTGCAGAAGCGCTTGCGGCATGTACTATCAACGGTGCGGCTGCAATGGGGCTTTCAGATGTTGTCGGAGCCATTACACCGGGGCGACGGGCGTCGTTCATTATTACCAAACCGATGCCGTCGCTTGCGTTCATACCTTACGCATACACCACTCCCTGGATAGGTAGCATATATCTACGTGGCAAAATCGTAAAATAAAAATTTGCAAATACTTTTTATCGTGTCATCCTCTTTATGAGGTTGTAGGCTGGGATTACGCCCAGTTCGCCGGCTTTGCCGAGGTCGGCCACGCCTTCATTTTGGAGGCCGGCACGGAGTGCTATATAACCACGGTTGTAGTAGGCTTCGCCGAAGTCGGGTTTTAGTTCTATGGCTTGTGTATAAGCTTGAGCGGCTCCATTATAGTCTTCCATCTCTAGTAAGATATTACCCTTGTTAAACCATGCTATATTCATGCGAGGCGACAACTCGATAATTTTATTGTAGTCGGCAAGGATATCTTCGAGCGCCTTACGAGCGAGAGATGCGCGTGTTAGCGCATCGAGTTTAGAGGAGTCGCCACCCTTTGTTGTGTTTTTCTCGAGGATATAGCGGCCGTATGCAGCCTGTGCCTTCACCATATATGCCAACACGAGGTCGGGCGTGAGCGCTATTGCACGCTCGGCATCTTTCTCGGCGTTTACATAATCGCGTACGGTGAGAAAATCGAGGGCGCGGCCTATGTAATCGATAGGTCTGGCTTGATGAGTTGATAGATATGAATTATAGTAGTCGATTGATTGAAAATGGCGTGCCGCTGACGCTTCGTCGATAGTGGGCACATCGTTGGTAACAATCAGGACAAAACGCAACATGCGCGTGGCATTCAAGTCGTCGACTTCGCGCACATAGTAAGTGTTGCGCCGTAGCTCTGTGGGCGATGAATAGAACGACAACAACATCATGCCTTCGACTTCTACATTGATGTTGCGGTCTTGTATGCGGCCGCGAATGGCACTGTTGTTGTATTCTTCGCGAAAATCGGCATTGTCGTCAACTGTGAGGAGGGTGGCAAAACGGCGAGACACTTCTCCTTCGCTCGGCGTTTCAGGCGCATCGTCTTCGTTGCTATCTCCAACCGAAGGCGCTGTAGCTGTAATGCTCTCATATTTTTCGGCAACGGCCGGTGTGAGGGCTTTCGATAGCGCGTTTGCTTTTTTATAGTCGTCTTCGGCTTTGGCAAGGCGCCCTTGCTCACGATAAATAGAAGCACGAAGATAGAAAGCGCCCGGAAAGTCGGGAAATTGTTGGGCCACACGCGATATGTCGGCAACAGCTTGGTCGTAATTGCCTTTTGCCCTGTGTATTATAGCGCGGTTGTACAATGCGCGATAGTCGTCGGGATCGAGTTCGAGCACGCGATTAAAGTCGTCGAGAGCAAGGTCGTTGGCATTGACCTCCGCCAACAGCAATCCGCGGTTGAATAGCGCTATGGCATTTAGCGGGTCGAGGGTGAGGGCATAGTCGTAGTCGGCCATAGCTCCGCTGTAGGAGTCGAGTTTATAGCGCAGAAAGGCGCGGTTGATATAGAGCCCGGCGAGGCGCGGTTGCAAGCGTATGGCATGGTCGATGTCGGAAAGGGCTTGTTGGAAGTCGCCTTCGCTGCTAATGGCAATATCGGCGCGCATGATATATGCATTGAGTGTGTTCGCATTGATTTTTAATGCTTTCTCAATGTCGTTTAGCGCGGCTGTCGTATCGGCTTGAGCCAGTTCTACACGAGCGCGGCCCAGATAAGCGTTTTCAAATCCAGGGTAGTAGCGGATGAGTTCTTCAAATGTTTCGGCCGCTGCGCCATAGTCTTTGATTTCGTTTAGCGCAAGTGCTTTGTTGAATAGCAACTGACGATTTCGCGGCAATAGTTTCAACGCTTCGGAGTAGTCTTCGATAGCCTGACGGTTTAACCCGAGGTTTTGCCTTGCGACCCCGCGCACTTCCCACGCGTCGGTGAGATAAGGGTTAAGCGACAATGCCGTCGATGCATCGGCTTCGGCACCACTGTAGTCTTCGAGATTGAGTTTGGCTATAGCTCTAAAGAAATAGGGCTGAGCCAGATATGGCTTGGCTTGTATTGCCTGATTGAAATACTGTATCGACAGCATATAATCTTCAAAATACAAGGCATTTTGTCCTATTCGCAGCACTTGGTCGGTATTGACTTGTGCCTCGCCGCAAAATACGGAGGCAATAAATGCAAAGACAAATAGTATATGTCGTTGTATTCTTATCATAGTCAGAAATCCTTTCTGCAAAGATAACAAATTTTAGTGAAAGGACAGTTATGACTATGAGAAATGACTAAAACAAAGTTCTTTATTACGCCTGCTTCTTATAAGTTGCGGCGGCGAGAAGATTGAATAGCATGGCAAAGGCACAGAGTGCGGCAAAGTTGTGCCAAAGTTCCGCCATCGTCGTGCCTTTCAGGTAGACCGCGCGCATAACCTCTATGAAGTATCGCGGCGGCAGGAACATCGTTACCGTCTGCGACCAGCGGGGCATCGACTCGATGGGCGTCATCAGTCCGCTCATCAGCACGAATATCATCACGAAAAAGAACATCACGAACACAGCCTGCTGCATAGTGTCGGATATATTGGCCAATACGACACTGAATCCCGACATCGTGAAGATGAATAGCATTGCCGCCAGATAGATTGTGCCGAACGACCCGGCGGGCCACAAACCATAGACCAGCCGGGCAACCAATATCGCCACCGTAAGCACGAACAACCCGATTATCCAGTATGGAATCAGTTTTCCGAGTGTGAAGGTGAGTTTGCTGAGTGGCGTGACGTTTATCTGCTCGATAGTTCCCGTCTCTTTCTCGCCCACGATATTGAGCGTTGGCAGAAAACAGCATATCAGAATGAGGAGCATAATCATCAACGCGGGAATCATATAGTGCCGATAGTTGAGCGTCGGATTGTAGCGGTTCTGCACGACGGCCAACTCCGCGACCGATGTCGTGATGCCCCGTTCCGTCTGCAACTCGCGGAGTGTTCGGGCAATGGTTTGCAGAACATACTGCATACCGAGCGAGCCTTTGGTCGCATTCACCGAGTTTGCGGAGATGTTTATGGGCTGTGGCGTGGCGAGGATCATATCGCGCTCGAAGTGGTGCGGAATCTCGACTATAACATCTACCTCTCCCTGTTCCAGTTGCCGCAGAGCCGTTGCATAGTCCGGCGCGCCATCACGGAGCGTAAACCACTCCGTTGCACCGATATGCGAGATGATGCGCCGCGAGACCGAAGAGCGGTCGTTGTCGATGACAGCGACCCCGACGTGGCGGACGTCCATCGTCGTAATCCACGGCATAATGAGCATAATCAATATCGGGAAAGCGACGATAAGTCGCGGCAGGAACGAATTGCGGCGTATTTGCAGAAACTCCTTTTGTATCAGTATCAGAAGTGTACGCATAGCAGTTATTCGAGTTTGTCGTTAAACTTCTTGAGCGACAGCCCCACCAATGCGACGAGCATCGTGCACAGAACGGCAAATTCGTGCAACACGGCACTGAACGGCAGCCCTTCGATCATCATCTTGCGCACGGCGGCGATATACCAGCGTGCCGGAATGATGCACGACACGCCCTGCAATACTAGCGGCAGGTTTTCTATGGGGAAGAGCATACCCGACAGCATCACCATCGGCATAAGCATAACCACCGCCGAGACCAACCACGCGGCGACCTGTGTGCTGGCAAAGGTGGATATAAGCAGTCCGAAAGCGAGTGCTAAAGCGAGATAGAGCATCGACAGGCCGACGATGCCGCCCACACCGCCGCTCATCGGCACATCGAGTACATAGCGCGACAGTAGCAGAATGATGGCGAGTGTCACGCACGAGATAGCGAAATAGGGAATCATCTTGGCGACAATGATTCGCATCGGGCGCACGGGTGATACGAGTAGCACCTCCATCGTTCCGACCTCCTTTTCGCGGACAATCGACACCGAAGTCATCATTGCGCAGACAAGAATGAAGATTACGCCCATAATGCCCGGCACGAAGTTGTAGGCACTCTTCATCTGCGGATTGTAGAGCAGGTGTGTCTCGAACATCGACTGCGCCGATGCCGTGCCCGCGATAATGTTTTGCAGATAGGCCGAGGCTGAGCTGGCTATGTTGGTATTCGAGGCATCGACGACTATCTGCACGGGCGTCGCTGCGGGTTCGCCAAGTGCCGTCTGCATCATACGCCGGTCATAGTCGGCGGCAAAGACGACCACCGCCGCAACATCGCCACCACGCAATACATCATCAACCTCATTTTGGGAGATATAGCCGCAGAATGAAAAATTAGGATTGGCAGCCACACGGTTTACGGCATCTTTTACGCCGTCCGTAAGATTCGGCGCAACGACCACCACTCGCACGTCGTTCACTTCGGTCGATATGGCGAACCCGAAGAGCAGCAGCATTACGGCGGGCTGCAACAGCACTATCAACAGCGTGCGCTTGTCTCGTAGAATGTGCAAAAACTCCTTTCGGACGAATTTCAAAAAATCGGTCTTCATATCTATTCGGCTCGTTTTGCGCCGCGTGCGAGCGTGCGGAACACTTCGTCCATCGACTCGGCGGCAAATTGTCGTTTCAGTGCGGCAGGAGTGTCGAGTGCGCGGACTTCTCCGTCGACCATTATTGAGACGCGCGTACAGTACTCTGCCTCGTCCATATAATGCGTCGTGACGAATACGGTCGTGCCCCGGTCGGCTGCCTCGTATATCAACTCCCAGAACTGACGGCGCGTGATGGGGTCGACACCGCCAGTCGGCTCGTCTAAAAAGACGATTTCAGGATTGTGTAGCGTGGCAATCGAGAAGGCGAGTTTCTGTTTCCAGCCGAGCGGCAGTGACCCTACAAGCGTATTGCGTTCGCTGCGGAAATCGAGACGCGACAGTAGTTCGACGGCACGACGCTTTGTTCTGTAAGGCGTAAGTCCGTAGATGCCTGCAAACAGACGGATATTCTCCCAGACGGTCAAATCATCGTATAGTGAAAAACGCTGGCTCATATATCCTATGCGCCGCTTGATTTTTTCGCCCTCGCGCATAATGTCGAAACCCGCGACCGTGCCGCTGCCCGAAGTGGGGAAACTCAATCCGCACAACATACGCATAGCGGTGGTCTTGCCTGCGCCGTTGGCTCCGAGGAATCCGAAAATCTCTCCGCGACGGACATCGAACGTAATGCGGTCGACGGCGGTAAAGTCGCCGAAACGCTTGGTCAGTTCACGGACGGATATGACATTCTCTTTCATCGTTGCATCAGCTTTATGAATACATCTTCGATTGTCGGCTCGCACCGCTCGATGTGCAGATTTTTAATCATTTGGCCCTGCATCTCCGAAACAAATAGTTCGGCCGAAAAGCCCTCTACGGCAACAAGGTGGTGCGTGTCGCCGAACGGATAGCACTCCGCCACGCCCGTCGCCGACCGTGCCGCCTGCAACAGCGCAAACATATTGTTGGCGGCAACGGCATAGAGTTTGCCTCCGAAACCGCCTACGATATTTTGCGGCGTATCGATGTGCATAATACGACCCTCGTTGCAGAGTGCGATGCGGTCACAGCGCCGCGCTTCGTCCATATAAGGGGTCGAGACGAGTATGGTTATCCCTTTGGTTTTCAGTTCTGAGAGCATATCCCAGAACTCGCTGCGCGAAACGGCATCCACGCCCGTTGTCGGCTCGTCGAGAAACAGCACTGACGGACGGTGGATCAATGCACACGACAGCGCGAGTTTCTGTTTCATGCCGCCCGAAAGTTTGCCCGCACGGCGTTTTTTGAAGGGCTCTATCTGCCGATAAATCGGAGCGACAAGGTCGTAAGACTCCTCGACTCGTGTGCCGAACAGCGCCGCAAAGAAATTCAGATTCTCCTCGACCGTCAAATCGGGATAGAGCGAGAACCGCCCCGGCATATAGCCCACCTGTTCGCGGATAGCGCGATAGTCGTGCACGATATCCAGCCCTTCGACCGTTGCCATGCCGTCGTCAGGGCGGATAAGGGTCGTTAGCAGTCGGAACAGCGTTGTTTTGCCCGCTCCATCAGGCCCTATCAGCCCGAACAGTTCTCCGCGTGCCACCGAGAACGACACCGAGTCTAGCGCCTGCACATTGCCGTAGGCTTTCGACAGATTGTTTATTTCGATTACGTTTTTCAATTATATATCTATTATCTATAATATATATATTAACTATTATCTGATTTTCACCTCGCCGTAAAGACCTATTTTGAGCCGTCCGTCATTTCGCACAGCAATCTTAACAGCATAGACCAGATTGGCACGCGAGTTCTTTGTCTGCACCGTTTTGGGTGTGAACTCGCTTTCGGATGAAATACACACAATACGCCCCTCATAGTCGAAACGCTCATCGCCACCGAAGTCTGCCGTAACCGTAACCGTGTCGCCGAGACGCAGCGACGCCAATTGGTCGGAGGTGAAATAGGCCCGCAGATAAACATTGTCGAGGTCGGCGACCTTGAATAGCGGCCTCCCTGCGGCAGCCATCTCGCCCGCCTCGGCATACTTCACCAACACCGTACCCGACACGGGCGACACGATGCGGCATTTGGCAATACGGTCGTCCAGCGCGGCAATCTGCGCATCCAACGCAGCGGCATTCTCGTTGATGGTCGCCGTATTGTTTCCAAGTGTCGAGAGGGTCGCCGAGAGTTGGCTCTCCAAAACGCGAATCTGCGCCTCGATGTCGTCTGCCTGTTTTTGCGTCGCGGCACCGGCACGCAACATATTGTTCACGCGCTGTAACTCGGTCTTCTGTTTGGCAATCTGTTCGCGCAGCGATGATACCTGTGTCCCGACATCGGGACGGCTCTTCAAAAGTGCCGCCTGCTGTGCTTTGAGCTGTTGGCGTTGCAGGTGCAGTTGCAGACTGTCAATTTCGCCCACGACAGCCCCCGCCGCGACGGGCATTCCCTCCTCTGCGTCGAATGCGAGGATTCGCCCAACAGCCTCTGCCGAGACCGTAATCTCCGTTGCCTCGAATGTTCCCGAAGCGTCGAAATCGTTTTTCTCGCCGCACGCCGCCAGTCCGACAACAGCCGCAGCATAAACAAATATCCGTTTCATATTTTTCCCTTTTTATTGATTCAATGTATGTTTTATCTTGTACGCCGCCTGCAACAACTCTATTTCGTGCGTGTTCTTGTTCAGCACGGCAGTCGTTTCGTCCGTAATCTTGCGCAGCAGGTCGGTGGTGTCTATCACGCCATTAGCCAGCTGCGACTCGGCAGCCATCCGAACCGAACGGCGCAGCTCGGCAATACGTTCATCATCGGCAACAGCATCGCGCAGACGGGCAATCTCGCCCTCCTCCTGCGTCGTGCGCAACTGCGTGTTGAACAGGAAGATATCACGCTGTACCTCGACCTGTTCACGGGCGGTGCGGAGGGTCTGCAAAGAGTTTTTCTTCGTCCAGAACGCCCCGATATTCCACGACATACGCACGCCTACAATGCCGTTCAGTGTCCAGTCCGACGACATCATCCCCTTGAACATATCCAATCCAGGATAGCCGTAGAATCCCTGCGCAAATGCACTGAAACGCGGCATCACGGACGATACGACCGACTTTTCGCGTGCCGACAGCAGATCTAACCGCGCATCGAATAGTTCCAGCTCGGGACGTGCCGATTCGCGGCTCTGCAAGTCGCACATCGCAGGTCTGGGCAATCGTTCGTCGGCAAGCGGCTGACCGATAAAGATTTCCAGCATACGGCGAAAGTTCGACTGCGACACTTGCGCCTGCTGCAATGCCTGACGCGCCGTCAGCAGTTCGGCCTCCACAGCATCGGCATCGGCCTGCATAGCCACGCCGTTGCGGCAGTAGGTGCACACCTTGTCGAACGAACTCTGCAACAGACCTATTTTAGCCTCCGTCTGCGCTATGCGCTCGTCCAGCAACAGAATGCCGAAGTAAATATCCTCGACCCGCTCCTCCAAAGCATATATATCGACATCGACAGCCCGACGCTGCTCGATGGCTTCGGCTTGGGTCGCCGCGCGTGCCGCTTTCGACTGCCCGCCGTCCCAGATATGCTGACTCACGTCGAGCGCAACCTTATACTGGTCTTTGCGCAGCCCTGCCATCTCGATACCCTGCGCGGCAAGCATATTCGCCAGCACGTCGGGATAGGTTGGCGTCGCCGATTGGTAAGTCGCCTGTGCCGACACCACCACCTGCGGAATCCATGTGCGGGCGGCGTTTGACAAATTGAACTGCTCGGTCTGCGAGATAAGTTCGTACTGCCGAATTTCGGGATAGTGTTCCCTCGCCATACGGCGGCACTCGTCGAGCGTCTGTGCCTGCACCCGCACTAACCCTGAAACGGTCAGCAATGCGGCGAGCGCAAATAGTTGTAATCTACTATGTCTCATATTATTGTTTTTTTATTCTTCGCATTACGGTCTCTATCGACTCGGCTTTGCGTGCCTCGAAAAATGCCTCGCGGTCGGCAGTCATATCGCTGAATACATTTTCAACCACAGGATATATCAGAAACGGTAGAATATTAAGCGACAACATATCCATTATCAGCATACGCACATCCATCCGCTCCACCTCGCCGCGCTCGGCTGCAGCATCTATCTCCTGCTGCAACTGCGCAAACAGCACACCCGCAATCCTGACGATATTCTCCTGCATAATACGCAGGCGGTCGGGATGCGTCGCCACCTCGTTGATGATGAATCGAGGCAGTTCGGAATTGGCTATAAAAAAATCGAAATGCTGTCCGATGCCTTGTCCGATGCGTTCGACAAGCGGCAATGCTGGGTTGCCCATCACGGCGACCATCGAAGAGGCCATCAGCGCCATCTTCTCGTTGAGTATGCGCTCGAAAAGCTGCTCTTTGGTGCGGAAATAGTAGTGCAGCATCGCGTGGGTAACGCCAGCGGCATCGGCTATCGATGTTGTCCGCGCACCGTCGTAACCCTTCGACAAAAACTCCTGCTCGGCAGCCAGCAATATAGCTTGCTCTTTAGTCTGTTTTTCAGGCTGTCCCTGGCACTGTTTTATCTGTTCATCCGAAGTGTTTTTCATTGTTAACAAATTTATTTAACAAAATTGTTAGCACAAAAGTACAGACATTTTTGTATTCCTCCAAATTTTTATTAAAAAAAGAATGCCGACTGTGATGCCGGCATTCTATGAGTTCTATCGTTAATATGTTTAGATCTGATTCTCTATATTCCAAACGAAAGCTCTGAGTCCCAGTTTGGGGCGATCTTCGTTGAATTGGCGAAGTTTAGCCAAAATGGAATCGACTTTGCTGTCTTCAACGATAGTTATTATAGCCGAGGCCATAGATGGCCACGCGTGGGAGCCATAGTGAGGTTCCCCGTCGACGCTGCCACGGCCTTTAACAAGATCCCATGCCGTAAAACCGCGACAATTAGAGTGCTCGAGCATGTCAACAATACGCTCGTAGTGTGCCTGGTCGAATGCTATGAATATCGATTTCATAATTTTAATCTTGTTTTTTTGCTGCCATGAGTGCTTTGCGTATTTTGCGGCGAGCGTTTTTAACGCCACGCGAAGCAAATACGCAATAAAGCACGGGCACGAACAACAGGGTTAGTATTGTCGAGAAAGTAAGACCACCAATAACGGCAGTACCCATCGGGCGCCACATTTCGGCTCCTTGGCCTGTGCCGACAGCCATCGGCACCATACCGAGGATGGTGGTTAATGTTGTCATTACTACGGGGCGCAAGCGCGATTCGCCACCATCAATAACGGCACGGCGTATCGACATGCCGCGCTCGCGGTTGAGCGATATGTAGTCGATTAGCACGATACCATTTTTCACAACGATACCGATAAGCATGATGGCGCCAATCATCGACATAACGTTGAGAGTGTGCCCTGTGAGCCACAAGATGATAAATACGCCTGAGAATGCAAACATGAGCGATGTCATGATGATGCCCGGGTAGGTGTAGCTTTCAAACTGCGCCGCCATTACAATGTAGACGAGCAAGACGATGAGGACACCAAGAGTGAGAAGGTCGCGGAACGAATCCTGTTGGTTTTCGTAGCTACCTGATAACTGGATAGATATGCCTTGAGGAATGTCCATCTTGTCAATTGCAATCTGCGATGCTTCCACAACTTGGCTCATAGGCACATCTTGCACGGTAGTGCTCACGGTGACGATACGTTCGCGGTCTTTACGCTCGATGGTGGGCGGTGTGAAGCGTTCTACTACTTTGCCTACGTCGCGCACACGTACTGCCTGCCCCGTACTGCTGTAGATGAGTATGTTTTCAATATCTTCTATCGAAGTACGGTTTTCTGGCGCATACATCACTTTGATATCATATTCTTCACCGTCTTCGCGGAATTGTGATGCCAATTGTCCGTTAATACGGTTGCGCAAATATGTGGCCGCCGTTGAGAGATTCAAGCCGTAGATGGCGAGTTTTTCGCGGTCGAAATCGACTTGATATTCGGGCTGATAGTCGGCACGCGATATCAACACGTCGGCAGCACCGGGTATCTTGCGTAGCTCGGCTTGCAACATATTGGCCACAGAGTCGGTCTCGTTGAAGTCATAGCCGTAAATCTCGTAGTTGATAGTCGATTGGCCACCCATGCCCATACCGCCAACCGATACTTGCGCTTTCTTGAACTCGGGGAATTGCTTGAGGTCTTCGCGCATCATGGCGGCAATCTGAGTGCTGGTGCGCTCGCGTTCGCCGGGGTCGCTAAGACGTATGTTCATCGAAATAATGTGCGGGCCGTTTTCGCTAAGCGATGCAAATGTGTTGTTGCTCGACGCCGAACCGGTAGTAAAGTTTATTGTTTGCATCTCGGGATATTTCTCTTTCCAGAGGTTTGTGAGACGCATAGCACTTTCTCGCGATATCTCAACACGTGTGCCGATAGGAAGCTGTAGGCTGACACGCATACGTGCATCGTCGGCAGTGGGGAAGAACTCGGTGCCTACCTGTCGCAATAGGAACAGCGAGCTGATAAATATGCCCATACATACCAAGAAGGTGACGAGCTTGTGACCTACCACCCATTTCAACAATCGGCCGTAGGCGCGGTCGAAGGCGTCGAGACCTTTGTTTACGGGAGTGAACAGCAAGGTATAGAGTTTGCCATGATTTGTGTTGCGGCGTAGCAGCAGTGAGCAGAGCATTGGTGTGAGCGAGAGGGCGCACACTGTCGATATTATCATCATGATGGTTACCATCCAACCCAACTGCTTGAAGAGGACACCTGTCATACCCGTAACGAGTGTTAGCGGGAAGAACACGGCGATAAGGGTGAGTGTAGACGCTATAACCGATATGGCCACCTCGTTGGTACCGTGCACGGCAGCCTGCTTGGGATCGGACCCGCGCTCGATGTGCGTGGTGACGTTTTCGAGTACCACAATAGCGTCGTCAACCACCATACCAATAGAGATGGATAGCGCCGATAGCGATATGATGTTAAGCGAGTTGCCTGTGCCGAAAAGGTAGATAAACGATGCTATAAGCGAAATAGGAATCGTTATCGTGATAATAACGGTGGCTCTCCAGCGGCCGAGGAAGAAGAATACGACGAGGACAACGAAAAGCAATGCATACAGCACTGTTTCGACAAGCGAAGCAATGGTGTTGCGGATATTGTCGGAGGTATCGACGATGACACCTACTTTTACGTCGGTCGGGAGTCGTTTCTGCAACGAGGGCAACATTTTGAGCACCTTGTTTGATATTTCCACCGAGTTGGCACCGCTCTGTTTCTGGATAACAATCATAGCACCGAGTTCGCCGTTGTTGTAGGTCTCTTGTGAGCGTTCTTCGAGCGAGTCTTCAACGCGAGCTACGTCGCGTAGATATATGGTGCGGTTGTTGTGAGAGCCGACAACGATGTCGTTCATTTCGTCGGCCGACTTAAACTCTCCTTGAACACGCAAGGCATAGGTGTCGGAGCCCACGTCGAAAGTACCGCCCGGTATGTTGCGGTTTTCAGCGCCTATCACACTACCAATCTGCTCGACGGTGAGGTTATAAGCTTCGAGCCTGTTGGGGTCGACGTAAACGTGTATTTCGCGTTTGGCGGCACCCGATATCGACACCGATCCCACGCCGCTGATACGTGCCAGCGGGTTGGCGATAGCGTCGTCGAGGATTTTATAAAGGCCCGGCATACTCTCCGAGGCTCTTACGGAGAGAAGGATGATGGGCACCATGTCGCTCGAGAACTTGAAGATGATGGGGTTTTCGGCATCGTCGGGGAGTGCCGATTTCACCATGTCGAGCTTGTCTCGCACATCGTTGGTTAAGACGTCGATATCTTTGCCATATTCAAACTCGAGAGTTATCAACGACACGTTTTCGCGAGATTTCGAAGATATGTGTTTAAGGTCGCTGACAGCGTTGAGCACGTTCTCAAGCGGTCGCGTTACATTCTGTTCTATATCCTGTGCGCTGGCACCGGCATACGAAGTCATTACCATGATGGTGTTTGTCTCGATGTCGGGATAGAGGTCGACAGGTAGTTGTTTTAGTGAGAATAGACCCAAAATAACCACAGCCACGAAGCATAAAGTGGTCATAATCGGACGTTTCACTGCACTGCCATATAAACTCATTATATTGGGAGATTAAAGGGTTTTAATGTCGTAGTTAATATTCTCGAGTATTTTATTTCTGCACTTCGACTTCGACGCCGTCGGCTAAGCGCGACTGGCCGGTGATAACAATGGTGTCGCCGTCGGCAATGCCGCTGAGAAGCTCGTAGCTTGTGCCGAAGCGCTGCCCGAGTTCAACGCGTGTGTATGTTACGTGCTTGTTTTTGAGCACATATACATATTTGTTGCCTGAGCCGCTCTGCTTAACAACAGCACGGTCGGGAACGACAACGTTTTGCAGAACACCAAGGTCGACCGATACGCGTGCAAACATGCCGGGCTTGATTCGCTCGTTGGCATTGGCGATGCGCACTTCAACCTCGAATGTGCGGGTGGCAACGTCGATAGTAGGATAAATGCGTTGCACCTTACCTGAGAATGATTCGCCTGGATATGCGTCGAAAGTAACGTCGACGGGCATCCCGGCTTTTATGGCAGTGAGGTCGTTCTCACTTACGTTTAATATCACTTTAACCACGGGAGCGAGCTGTCCGACTGTGAGCACGGGGAGGGCACCCGTCATATCGCCCGGGTCGTAGTTGCGAGATGTTACAACACCGCTGATAGGCGAGCGCAACACTGTGTTTTCGAGCAGGTTGGCATATTGTGTCTTTGCGGCGTCGAGTTGCGACTTTAGTTGGTCGACAGCTTGCTGTGTGCCGGCGCCTATTTCGAGGAGCTCGACGGCGCGGTTGTATTCGCGCTCAATCTGCTCGAGGTTGATGCGCAATTGGTCGATATTGGAAGAGTCGAGTAAGACGAGTTCCTGTCCGGCGCGAACGCGGTCGCCCACTTCAACATTGATTTTTTTGATACGATTAGGAGTCGAAGGTGCTATGTTGTTAAGGTTTTCGGCTTCGACATTAGCAGTATATACTTTCGACTGAGGCACGTCGAGGCGGTGTGCTACGTCGACAGTTACAATAGGAAGTTCTTCAACTACATCAACGGTGGTAGTGTTTTCCTTGTTGCCGCACGAAGCAAGCGAAGCGACAACAGCGAAGGCGAGAATATGATAAATACTTTTCATTATGCTGTAAATATGAGATTACTGATTGTTGGTATATTGGTCGATAGGCGCTGTGCCCTGCAGGAGTTCGAGCGAGCTTCCTGCTATGAGGTAATTGTAAATCGCCTGATAGTAAGCAAGGCGTGCTTGTGTTAGAGCGAGCTCGCTATTGCGAAGATCGAGGTAGTTGGCGGCGCCAATTTCGAAGCTGCGCGCCATGATGTCGTGAGCGCGTTCGGCTTGTTTGACACTTTCGCTCGACGATGCTATCTGCTTCACATTGCGTTTGATATTGTCGATAGCGAGGTCGACTTGCATAGCAACGCTGCGTTCGAGATAGTTGCGCTGCAGATTTAATTCTTCAACTTGCAGTTGTGTTTCTTTCACTTTGTGCCAGCGTTGACCGCTGCTAAAGATGGGCACGGAGAGTGACAACGAAACTGTCGAATATGGGTTCCAACGGAAGTTTTTGAACGGCGATCCGTTGCTCATCGAAGTCCAGTTGTAATTAGCCGCCAATGCAAGGGTAGGAGCATAGGCTAATTTCTGTATGGTGAGGTTCTTTTTTAGAATAGAGGCGTCGATGTCGAGTAGCTTAAGGTCGGCGTTCTCGCTGTAGTCGTTGTTGAGGGCCGCGATAGTATTCTCATACATGGTGCCTTCGTAGTTGCTCAGTCGATCGCTAACGGTGAACTCGAAAGCAGAGTCAACACCCATCAGAATCAAAAGCTGCAGGCGTGTCTGCTTGATAGCGATATCGGCTTGAAGCAACTCGGGTTCTACGTTCTTCATAGCAACAGAGGTGCGGAGCACATCGTAGTCGGAAGCGGCACCGGCGCTATAAAGTTTGGTGTAGGTCTCGTATGTTAGTTTGGCCATATCGTAGCTCTCTTGAATCACTTCTTTAGAGTCTTCGGCCAATAGCATGGCGTAGTAGGCGCTTTTCACCTGGTTTACGAGATTTTGCTTGCTTTGGCGCGATGCTTCGAGGCTTCGCAAAATCTGGCTATCGCTTATCGATATGCTTTTCCATAGCTGAGGTGCAATAAGGGGCATCGACCCTTGAAAGCCTACCGAGTAGGAGTTATCGAGACCCATTTTTATGCCCGAAGAGTTGGAGCCGCTCGAAGCCGATGACTCGCCCCCACCTTCTCCTGCCGCAGCGCCACCGCCGAGGCCACTCATGTTCAAATACATTACTTGCTTGGCTACCATACGGCTGTAGGTGCCACTAAAATCGATGTTGGGAAATAATTGTCCTATTACTTCCTTGCGCGAATAATCCATGCGTTGCACCTCCATGTCGGCGACTTTTACTGTAGGATTTTCGCTAAGCGCAATCCTCAGGCAATCGTCAAGGCTTAGCACAGGCGTCGACTGCGACATAGCATTCAGCGAAAGCATAGTGAACAAGGCAAACCCGCTTAATAATCTTAATTTCATAGAAAAATAATTGTGCGTGATTGTAGGTTATTTTTTCAGCCTGCAAAGTTAGCAATTTGTTCCGCTACTTTCAAGCATTTTATACTATATATTCCCTTTTTCCGACATTTTGGCCAATATTACCGACAAAAGCACCTTTTTCTGCCGATAAATATTCTCCTGCCTTGTTTTGCAGCGATAACAATTGGCCTCCATTACAAAATAAAGAACCCAAAAATTGTTGTTGCAATCTTCGGGTT
The DNA here is from genome assembly GCA_022508985.1 of Muribaculaceae bacterium. GTDB lineage: Bacteria > Bacteroidota > Bacteroidia > Bacteroidales > Muribaculaceae > CAG-873. The sequence goes on along the minus strand of JAFLUA010000002.1, from coordinate 100,041 downwards.
CTATGTAATTTTTACCAACTGCTTATTTCAAAATAGCACCGGTATTGGATGTTTTTGTATAGCTTATTCAATAACCTCAGAATCAGATGTTGCCAAGCTTTCGGTTTCGCTTGTTTCTTCGGCCACAGCGATACTTACTGAAGAGTCTTGTTCTGTAGCTTGGCTTTCGCCTTCAACAACCAAGCCGCGACTTGAGCCGTAATAACCGTCTCTGTATCCTGATGCGAAAGCGTCTATATCATCTGGGTCGCAAGCTGTAAAAATTCCCATGCAGAGCGATATTGCAATGAGGGCAAATGAGATTTTTTTTACTTTATTCATATTTGGAATGTTTTGTATTTTATGTTTGAAAAATGGAATGAATATTTTATATGGTTTTTATAGGTTGAAATACCATATAACGTCATTTTGGTCTTTGAAATAGTAGCTGTAATATTGACCATTAGGGGCAGTCCCTCCAAAATAGTAAACATCGAACTTGCCGTTGACATTTTTAGGATTTCCTTCTCTGTCATAGTTTACTGTTATCTTTCTTGATTGGCCTGCTGCATTGTACGCAGTTTTAGAAAGATTCCGAACGCTTATTGCATGTGCACTTGGAACAATGGAGGTTGATACGACTGCCGGGCCTACCAATAGGAAGGCTGCTAAAGCAGAGATGATAAAAAACTTTTTCATGAAAGTATTTAGTTATAAATTAGATAAAATTCAGCTTGGATGCAAAAATTAGCTTTCAACTTTCTTTAGGAGAACGTTCTCAAAGAAACATATTAGGTTGTCTTGTAGTGGCCATGCGAATGTTCCATATGTTATGATACCATTAAAATTGAAAACAATCTTCACATGAGAACAACCTGGTTCAACTTGCCTTGTTGGATCTATATCATAAGTTCCGTAGAGATTTCCTGTTTCGCGAGATATTATTCTGCATGTGCCATTGCTATTCATTTGTAGCGTTACTCCATCGGCAGCAAAAACCATGTCAGAACTTAAGGTGTATGCCCAAGAAGAAAGTTGGCACATCATTGCGAAGACAATGGCTATAAGAAATTTTTTCATATCAGTTTTTGATTGGTGTTATTACATGTTAAAATAGTATTTTCTACCATCATGATTTACATAATATCCATTGTTGTCGATAAACACGTAAACGGTATAATCCTTGTTGTTGTCTCTGAAAGAAGCAATTGGTTGTCCGTTTTTATCCATTTTCACAGTGATGTAAATCTTGAAATTGTCGCATTTTGCATAGCCGGTGTATAGGCAGGGGCTATCAGGGGCGCATACTTGGTGTGCTGGTTCTGCATATGTTGGAGTGATGAAAGCGCCCAATCCACCTAAAAGAACAAATGCAGCTAACAATAATTTTTTCATGTTTTTTGTTTTGAGTTAATGATTTTTTTGTGGCGCAAATTTAGACGCTTCCCCTTGCTTCTTGATATGGTTAATAGTATGTGTGTTTTACGTATTAGTAAAATTATTTTACGTTATTTTGTTGGAATCATTGTTTAGTTGGTCGGAATAAATTTTGAAGAAGTCAATATCCAAGGCTTTAGATATTCGTTCAAGCATTTCGGTATTAATAGAGGGTTGCTTGATGATATAATAGATGTTAGGACGTTCGCAATTGATTTTTTTGGCAAGCCAAGTAGGAGTCCTCTCCTGTCTCAGGAGTTCTGCATGGATAATTTTGCCAATATGTATCATACAAAAGAGCTGAATTAAAATGTACCAACTTCTACTGGGGCACCGCCAAGCGCCGTGACAATAAGAAAGCACAAAATAATTCAGCTCATATTCGAGCCGAACCTACTTCTCTGCTTATTCTCATTGTCGTTGGAATATTGGCGGTTTCCAGTAGGAGAATAAGAGCTGTAAGCTCAGATATGAGTATTATCGATTGATATACTTTATGTTTTTGCAAAGTTACGTTTTTTTTTGAATTCTTTCAAAATGGTATTTTGGAAGTGTGGAAGAGTAGTGTGGTGCGTGAAGTAGTTTTTTTACTGAATCAAAAAAAGGGGTAAATTGACAATAAAATTGATGTTTTGCGCTTGTGTAACAATTTTGTAACATTTTGTATTAAATTTATATACCTGAATAGCAGTGCTTTACTGAGCTAAAAGTAAATAAATTTCCGCGTTAACATTTGTTCACATTAAAATTCTTGCATGGCAAAATTTCGCCGTAATTTTGAGCCGTCAAACAAAAAAACGATACTAAAAACATCACCAAAAATAACCGCATAAATTATAACTAAAATGGCAACGAACACTACATTCCAAAGCAATCTCCTCAGCCTCCAGAGCAACCTTCTGAATTTTGCTTACATGCTCACTTCCAACCGCGACGACGCCTATGATTTGTTGCAGGATACAACCCTTAAGGCCCTCGATAATGAAGATAAATACGAGGCCGGTACAAACTTTAAGGGCTGGGTGTTCACTATTATGCGCAACATCTTCATCAACAACTACCGACGCGGCGTTCGCTCGGCAACTGTGATTGACACGAGCGACAATCTCTATCAGCTTAACTTAAGCCAAGATAGCGGCATCGAGAGCCCCGAAGACAGCTATACGGCAACCGAAATCATGGCGGCAATCAAAGAGTTTGGCGAAGAATATCGCAAGCCTTTTTCGATGCACATAGCCGGATATAAATATGAAGAGATAGCAGAGCAGATGGGCTTGCCGGTAGGCACTGTTAAGAGCCGCATCTTTGCCGCACGCAAAAAATTGCAAGAACGCTTCAAAGACTATCGTTAAATCAGGGAACGACGGAACCTCGCACTTATTGCGGTGTGCGAGTAAACAGAATAAGCGGGAGCCTTCGAGATAGGGGCTCCCGCTTTTATGATTTGTAGAGAGTGTAGCGTTTACTTTTTGCCTAAAGCGTTGTAAGCGTTATCGTCGACGGGTTCGAGCCACACGTTAGATGTGTTCTTGCCTTCGATTTCAAAAGCCAGATGAGAAAACCAACAATTATCTTGAGCGCCGTGCCAATGCTTAACATTTGCAGGAATGTGTATAACTGTTCCGGGAAGGATTTCGACGGCTGGCTTGCCTTCTTCTTGATACCAGCCGCGCCCGCCGACGCCTACCAACAGTTGCCCACCTCCGTTTTCAGCCTTGTGAATGTGCCAGTTGTTGCGGACACCGGGCTCGAAAGTAACATTGAAAAATGTAAGTTGTTCGTTTGAAAGAGGGGCAAGGTAACTATTTCCGCTGAAATATTTGGCAAATGCATCATTTGGTTGGCCAATAGGGAAAATCATGCTACGTTGATGCGTTGCTTTAGCATCGTTTTCGACAATGTCGTCGCTCCAGACGTCTTTCGCCAGACGGAAGGCAGCCCATGCTTTAGGCCACCCGGCATAGAAAGCTATGTGTGTTATAATCTCGGAGGCTTCTTGTCGCGAAATGCCGTTCTTTTTAGCTTCTTGAAGATGGTAGGTGAGCGAACTGTCGGTAATGCCTTGCGAGATAAGAGATGTTAATGTAACGAGGCTGCGATCGCGGAGCGAGAGCTTGTCGGTGCGGCTCCATACTTCTCCAAAAAGAATGTCGTCGTTTAGATGTGCAAATTCCGGCGCGAAGGTGCCGAGCTGTTCGCGGCCTGCTGTCTGAATTACTTTATTTTGTGCCATGAGATTTGATGCTGAAAAAATTATGAGGGCTGATATGATTAATTTAGTTTTCATAAAATGTTATTTTTTTTGGCATCCGGCTACGGAAGAATGCCGCTATTTGTTCAAAAGGTATTTTGTCGAGATTATCATATAGGTCAACGTGGTTGGCGTCGGCTACAATTAAAAATTCTTTATTGTCGCCAATTAAATCTTTGAAAGTGTCTTGGCTGAAATAAAGCGAGTGGGCCTTGTCGCCGTGTACAAGCATGACAGCATTTTTGATTTCGGCGGCCCTTTGCCCTATAGAGAAATTGATGAAAGGGAGGAAGGAGGTGGCGTTCCAGCCGTCGTTAGAGTTGCCGCTTCTAACATGATAGCCACGAGGTGTTTTATAGTAAGCAAAGTATTCTTTGACGAAAAGTGGCGCGTCATCGGGAAGTGGGTCAACGACACCACCTGCGCGCTTATAATATCCATTTTTGTAGTCGATGCTGCGTTGAGCCGACATAGCTTGAAGTTGAGCATAACGGGCCTCGGCATTGTCATCGACATCGTTGTATCCGTTAGCGGTTACGCGGCTCATATTATACATGGTGCATGCAACGGTAGCTTTTATGCGAGGGTCGTTAGCTGCAGCACTGATAGCCATGCCTCCCCAGCCGCAAATGCCGAGAATGCCTATTCTATGGGGGTCGACATTCGGTTGCGTGGAAAGAAAATCGACGGCAGCCTCGAAGTCTTCAGTGTTAATATCCGGTGAAGCTATTCTGCGGGGCATTCCACCGCTCTCACCGGTAAAAGATGGGTCGAAAGCTATCGTCAGGAAACCGCGCTCGGCAAGTTGCTGGGCGTAAAGGCCGCTCGATTGCTCTTTGACAGCGCCGAACGGTCCGCAGATGGCAATAGCAGCGAGTCTGTCAGTGGCGTTTTTGGGGGTGTACATGTCTGCGGCAAGAGTAATACCATAACGTGTTACAAATGTAATCTTTTTGTGGTTTACCTTATCGCTTTTATCAAAAACTTTATCCCATTCTTGCGTCAGCTGAAGATTTTCTTTTTCGGCAAGCGTTGTGTTGGAGTTTGGATTGGTCATATCTTGAGCGGTTATTATTAAGGTTGACGTGAGCACAACAAAGGAGAAAATAAGTTTCCTCATATCAAAGTTATTTAACTATTACTTTTTTGTTGTCGATGATGTAGACGCCGGCTTTTAATGGCCGTTGAGCGACGCTTTTCCCGTCTAAGCTGTAAACGCGTTTAGTGGCAGCCACGTCCTTATCAACGACTTCTATTCCGGCCGATTCCACCAACGATATTGTCACTTTTTTGGTGCCGGATCCTACAAAGGCACTTATTTCAGAAGATATCGTTGAATCGAGAACTCCGAGAGGAGTGTACGACCATGTATTTGTGCCATAAAATATTACGATGTTATTACTTGTATAAAGCATTATATCGCCCGGTTTGGTAGTGATGCGCGTATCGGATGCAGGGAGCGACCAAGGCAGAGCCCCAACTTTCTCAAATCCGCCATAGTTGTCCATCGTGATTGTAATAGGGCCGGAAGATAGTTTTTCGATGAGAGCTTTAGTGGCTCCATTTTCGGCCAAAGTGGCGCACATGGTGTTGTTGTCGATTGTGATTTCAATTTTAGTCTGAGCATTAGCCATAATAGTCAACCATAGAAATGATAGGATTAGAATAAACCGTCGCATATAGGTTTAATTAAGTTTTGTTCTGTATTCTGTTGGCGTGATGCCTTCCACACGCTTGAAAAGACGCGTGAAATGAGCGGGGTAATCAAAACCAAGGCTGTAGGCAATAATGCTTACGTCGTCGTTGGTGGCGCGAAGGCGCTTTTTTGCTTCAGAAATCAAAAAGAGGTCTATTATATCTTTTGGCGTTGAGCCTGTTTCTTTCTTTATTAAATCGCTGAAATAACCAACAGAAAGAGAGGCCCTTTCGGCAAACATAGCCACGGTTGGCGTCGCTGAAAGGTTTTCTGCTGAAAAGTATTGCTTCAAATTGTTCTCAAAGTCGCCAACGATGCCGGCATTAGCTTTGTGCCTGGTTGTAAATTGTCGGTCGTAGAATCGTTGAAGATGTTCCAGCAAGATCTGGATGTTTGTGGCAATAAGCGCTGCCGAGTGAGAGTCGATGGGGCTTTCCAACTCTTCTCTGATAATGTTGAAATAAAAGAGGAATTTCTCTCTTTCCTTTTCGGAGAGATGTAGTGATTCGAGTTCGGAGTAGGAAAAGAAATTGAATTGGTCGATAGTATCGGCAAGGGTAGTTCCATAAATCAAATCGGGATGAAAAACTATGCCGAACACATCAAGCGAAATCTCATCGGGGGCAATGTTCATGGCAACAACCTGGCCGGGAGACATGCTGACAACGGTTCCGGCTTGAAAATCGTAATTTTTACGCCCATATTTCAGTGAGCAGTATGGCGTATTTTTAAGGAAAAGGCCGTAAAGGTCGCTCTTGATTTCGATGTTGTTAGCATAATGGCTACACTCACGAAGATCAACTGCCGCTACAAGCGGATGCTTCGTAGTAAGACCGTAAAGCCTGTTATAAGAGCCGATAGAATCGATATATACTTTGTCCATGGTGCAAATATAATCAATGCCGGAATATTAATGCAATAAATCGTTGAAAATGGTAGTCGAATCCGCGTTTTTGGTAAGAAAAGTAAAATTAACTTAGGGGGCTAAAAATTATTGCCAAGTAGTTTTTGTAATTAAAAGAATATTTGTTATTTTTGCCATATAAACCTTAAAAACAGATGTTATGGCAAAAGTATATGGTGCTGTTACGGTAGACAGCGTGCGCTGCAAGGGGTGTAATCTCTGCGTGGTAGCTTGTCCTGCCGATGTGCTGCAGCTACAGCCCAAGGAAGTTAACGACCGTGGGTATCACTATGCGTTTTCCGCCAATGCGGAGGCATGTATCGGTTGCGCCGCCTGTGCAACAGTGTGCCCCGATGCATGTATCGAAGTTTATCGCTGTGTAGAGCGCGATAATTAAACCCGTGAAAAACTAAACACTATGGAAGAAGAAGTAAAATTGATGAAGGGTAACGAGGCTATAGCACATGCAGCCATCCGTTACGGAGCCGATGGCTATTTCGGTTATCCCATCACGCCACAGTCGGAGGTCCTTGAGACCCTCGCCGAGCTTCGCCCGTGGGAAACGACGGGTATGGTTGTATTGCAGGCCGAAAGTGAAGTGGCCGCGATAAATATGGTATATGGAGGCGCGGCGACAGGCAAAGCCGTTATGACCTCGTCGTCGTCGCCGGGTGTCAGCTTAAAGCAGGAGGGCATAAGCTATCTTGCAGCGTCGGAGCTCCCGGCACTCATCGTCAACGTGATGCGAGGCGGCCCCGGTCTGGGCACGATACAGCCCTCGCAGGCCGATTATTTCCAGGCCACAAAGGGTGGCGGCCACGGCGACTATCACGTTATAGTGCTTGCGCCGGCAACAGTGCAGGAAATGACCGATTTCGTGGCCTTGGGTTTTGACCTGGCGTTCAAATACCGCACTCCGTCGATGATTTTGGCCGACGGCGTGGTGGGCCAAATGATGGAAAAAGTGGTGCTCCCGCCGCAACGTCCCCGCCGTACGCAAGAAGAACTCTTGAAGCAATGCCCCTGGGCAGCGTCGGGCCGTAACGGGCGCGACCATCGCAATGTTGTAACGTCGCTCGAGTTAGATTCTGCCAAAATGGAAGAAAACAACCTGCGTTTCCAGCGCACGTATCGCCTGATAGAGGAAAACGAGGTTCGTTTCCAAGAATATTACACCGAAGATGCAGAATACCTCATTGTGGCTTTCGGGTCGGTGGCCCGTATATGCCTCAAGACTATAGAAGATGCCAGAGCGGCAGGCCTCAAGATAGGCATGCTACGCCCGATTACACTTTGGCCCTTCCCTTATAAGGAGATAGAGCGCTTGGCAAAACAGGTGAAAGGTATCCTCACGGTAGAGCTTAACGCCGGCCAAATGGTTGAAGACGTGCGTCTGGCAGCCAATGGCGCTGCGCCTGTGCGTCATTTCGGTAGGATGGGCGGCATCGTGCCCAACCCCGGAGAGGTTATAGGAGCGCTCCGCGAACACTTCAATGTAGAACTATAAAAGAGTCGCAACAATGAAACCCGAAGATATCATTCGCCCCGAGAATAAAGTTTATTCACGTCCGAGGCTCCTTACCGAAAATCACACGCACTATTGCCCCGGCTGTAGCCATGGTGTGGTGCATCGTGTCATCGCTGAATTGCTCGATGAAATGGGCGTTGCCGATAAAGCAATAGGCATAGCTCCTGTGGGCTGTGCAGTGTTTGCATATAACTATATCGATGTTGACTGGGTAGAGGCTGCCCATGGTCGCGCTCCCGCACTTGCTACGGCAGCATCGCGTCTTAACCCCGACAACCTCGTGTTTACCTATCAAGGCGACGGCGACTTGTCGGCCATAGGCACTGCCGAGACCATACATGCGGCCAATCGCGGTGAAAATATAGCCATCATATTCATCAACAACGCCATCTATGGCATGACAGGTGGCCAAATGGCTCCCACTACCTTGTTAGGTATGAAAACGGCAACGACGCCTTACGGCCGTCGCGCCGACCTCAACGGCTATCCCTTGGCTATCACCAACCTGTTGGCGCAACTCGATGGCACGTGCTACGTTACACGTCAGGCCGTTCACACCCCTGCCGCTGTGCGTAAAACGAAGGCTGCTATCAAGAAAGCATTCCAAAACGCCATGGCCAAACGAGGCACCTCGATTGTCGAAATAGTGTCGACATGTAACTCGGGCTGGAAAATGACACCGGCACAGGCTAATGACTGGATGGTGCAGAATATGTTTGAAAAATATCCTCTGGGCGACCTCAAAAACGTAGAGCCGCAAAACTGAAACCTTAAACACCTACCAACTATGAAAGAAGAAATAGTAATAGCCGGTTTCGGTGGCCAAGGCGTGCTGTCGATGGGCAAAATACTTGCATACGCAGGCCTTATGGACAATCTCGAAGTGACGTGGATGCCATCGTACGGGCCGGAGCAACGCGGCGGAACAGCCAACGTAACCGTAATATTGTCGGATACACCCATCAGTTCTCCCGTGCTCGATACCTACGACACAGCCGTTGTGCTCAACCAGCAGAGTCTCGATAAATTCGAGCCGAAAGTAAAGCCCGGCGGCACACTCATCTACGACCCCTCGGGAATACACCGTTTGCCCGAGCGTAGCGACATACGCGTCGTTTCGGTCGACGCAATGGGTGCTTCGATTGAACTTAAGAATTCAAAGACATATAATATGATTTTGCTGGGCGCATTGCTGAAATGTCGTCCTATAGTAGAAATCGACGCTGTGTTGCGAGGCCTTAAGAAAACCCTACCCGAGCGCCACCACCATTTGCTTCCTCTCAACGAGCAGGCATTGCGCAAAGGCATGGAGCTGGTGTAAGAGTATAGCGAAGTATCGAAAGCGTGGATCAGGAATTCTCATCAACCTTACTTGAAAATGCGGTAACATCGTTGTCGAAGCTCCCGGGCGTGGGACGTAAAACGGCATTGCGGTTTGCGCTGCACTTGCTGCGACGTCCTGCCGACGAGGCTGTAGGCATAGGAGAAGCGATAATAAATCTCCGAAAGGAAATAAAATATTGTCGTGAATGTCACAACATAAGTGAGGAAGAGCTATGCCCTATATGTGCTTCGCCTCTGCGCCAATCGACGACGGTATGCGTCGTTGAGAATGTCAGAGACGTGATGAGTATCGAGAATACACGCCAATATAACGGTCGCTATCATGTGCTCGGCGGTCTCATCTCACCTATCGACGGCATCGGTCCTGATTTACTCGAGATAGAATCGCTTGCCGAGCGTGTCGCCGCCGGTGGGGTAGATGAGGTGATATTAGCCACCGGAGCCACCGTAGAGGCCGATACGACAAACTTCTATATCTACCGACTCCTGTCGCGTCGAGCGCCCGGTGTGAAAATAACACAGCTCGCCCGCGGAGTGTCGGTGGGTAATGAAATAGAGTATACCGACGAAGCAACACTTGCGCGCTCAATAGTGGCACGAACCCCATTCGAGTTGTAAACATGGAGTTGAATAATAACATAGTGAGCCTGCGGGCCGTTGAGCCTACTGACCTCGACTTCCTGTTTATACTTGAAAGCGCCGAGGGCACTGCCGACTATGGCTTCTCGACGGGCCCTGTGAGCCGCCAGCTCATCTGGGAGTATATCGATAGCTACAACGCCGATATCTATGCCGCCAAGCAATTGCGGCTCGTGATAACAGCCGCCGGCATCGCTGTGGGCGCAATAGACATCAGCGATTTCGATGCCCGCCATCGTCGTGGTTTCGTAGGCGTTGTGGTCGATGAAAAGTATCGACGTCGCGGCTATGCCGGCCGGGCTCTGCAACTATTGTGCGACTACGCGCGCAACACATTAGCAATGAAACAGCTCGTTGCCATAGCCGCTGTCGATAACGAGGCCTCATTGAAGCTTTTTTCTTCGGCCGGCTTCAAGCAGACAGCTACGCTGAAAGAATGGCTCTGCAGAGGTGGCGAGTATGCCGATGCGATATTGTTACAAAAATTATTATAATAATTATCTTAAAAACAATTATTTTGAAAACTAAAGTATTATTGATTGCAATGGCCAGCATAGCAATGGCCGGACAAGCCCAGAACGTTATTCGCGTTAATCAGATAGGCTACCTCCCCGAGGATATCAAGGCCGCTGTTTATATGGGCGACAAAGAGGCTAAAGACCTCAAATTTGAATTGACGCTACCGAGCGCAGCGACGGTTGCTGTCGACAGTGTTGTTGCTTATAATGCATGGGCACCCTTCAAGGCATCGGCCCGTGTGTATTTTACCTCGGCAACGACACAAGGTGTTTACACTCTTACAGCGAAAAACGCTAAGACGGGCAAGGTGGTAGACAAAGCCGAATTCTATATCGGCGATGACGCTTATAGCCGCTATAGCGTTAATGAATTGCCACTGCATTATTTGCGTCAGCAAAGATGCGGTTATAACCCTATCCATGAAGCAAACTGCCACGTACACGATGGCTATGTGGTATTGTCGGACAGCCTCGAAGGCGTGCACTTCGATGTTACAGGCGGATGGCATGATGCGTCGGACTACTTGCAGTACCTTCCCACATCGGCTCATACCGTGTTCCAACTCCTGTTTGCCTATCGCGAAGCTCCCGAAGTGTGGGCCGACGAGTACGACGCTCGCGGACATAAGGGCGCCAATGGCATACCCGACATTCTCGACGAAGCACGTTGGGGCTTGGAATGGATGCAGAAAATGAATCCTCGCGACGGCATCTATTTCAACCAGATAGCCGACGACCGCGACCACCGCTATGCCGGTGTGCCTCAGAAAGATAACGTCGACTATGGCTGGGGCGAAGGTGGTGCCCGTCCTGTATATCCCGTATGTGGCAAGCCCTACGGCCTAAGCAAATATCGCAACCGCAGCAACGGCGAAGCATCGTCGGTAGCAAAATTCGCGTCGTCGTTTGCCCTCGGCAGCAGCGTATTTGCCGATATCGACGCCGCTTTTGCCGCCGACCTGGCAGCACGTGCCGAGAAAGCATTCGAATATGCTCTTGCACATCCCGGTGCCGCTCAGACAGCATCGACCGTGTCGCCTTATTTCTATGAAGAAGACAACTGGGTCGACGACGTTGAACTCGCTGCAGCAGCTCTCTATCGTCTTAATGGTAAAGACTCCGACTTCGCCAAGGCTCGCGCCTTCGGTTCGGCCGAGCGCTACACACCCTGGATGGGAGCCGATACAGCCAACCACTACCAGTGGTATCCATTTATCAACATAGGCCATTACGAAGCCTCTGTGGGCGATAAAAAAGGCGAATTCGCTTCATACTACCGCGAAGGCCTCTCAAGAGTAGCAGCGCGTGGCGCCGACAATGTATATCTCTTCGGCGTTCCTTTTGTATGGTGCTCCAACAACTTCACCACAGCACTTGTGATGCAGGCTATGCTATATCGTGAAATGACAGGCGATGACTCATTTGTCGAACTCGAAACATCGGCTCGCGACTGGCTCTTCGGTGTAAACCCGTGGGGACAAACGATGATTGTTATGCCTAACGGCATGGTTAAGTCGTCGCCGCAAGATTGCCACTCGGCTATGAGCAACCTCATGATAGGCGATCGCCCCGGTCGCGATTTCCTCATCGGCGGCCTTGTCGACGGTCCTGTCTATACCAACATCTTCAACTCTCTCCAAGGTGTTACATTGCGCCACGAAGACCGCTTTGCACCCTTCCAGAATCCTCTCGTAGTTTACCACGACGACTACAGCGATTATTCAACCAACGAACCAACGATGGACGGCACGGCAGCGTTGTCGTATATGCTCGCCCGCCTCTGCCGCAAGAAATAAATCGTAGCAGAGTATAACCATAGAGCCGGAGGTGTCGCAGCGACATTTCCGGCTTTTGCTTAGATGCTTACTTTGTTCTGCAGCCTTTTGCCACCGCAAAATTTGTGATGTAATTATTAGGTGTAAAAATATAGGCCATTTTTAGTGCGTTTGGTAGTAATTTAATCCGACTTTAATTCTGTATGTTAAATAGTCGTATAGTTCTTTCCAAAAGATAATAAATGTAAAAAAAAACTTAACGCTTGTTTAGGTGGTGATAAATAGCTATCTTTGCGAAAATTACGAGTAAATAGTAGAACTAAAAATGCCTATGAAAAGATTATTTCCATATTTATTGCTCGGTTTCATGCCATTGATTGGCTGTAACGATGGGCCGGCGAACCCTGATGATATTGCAGGAGATGGAAACGCCGCAGAAGATATAGTTGAATTTTCGGAGAGCGATAGCGAGCTTGCTGCGCAAGTGCAAAATTTTAATATCGATTTCTTCCGCGCTGCTAATAAGGTGACGCGAGAGGATGAAAATGTGTTAGTGTCGCCGTTGAGTGCCTCTGTGTATTTGTCGATGTTGGCCAATGCCGCCACAGAAGAGGCCGCCGCTGAAATAGCAGAAGTTCTCGGTTGCTCCGACCGAGATGCTCTTAACGGCCTTAGCTATAAATACCTTACGCTGCTGCCGGTGATAGATGAGTCTACGACCATGAGTTTTGCCAACTCGTTATGGTATCAGCGAGATTATAGCCTCAACCCCAGTTTTGAAAAGATTCTCGGAGAGTATTTCGATACGGAGTTGTTTCCGCGGCAGCTTCAAACGAATAATTCTGGCGTAGTACAAGAAATTAACGGATGGGTTAGTGACAACACAGAAAGTCTTATCGATAAAATAATAGATTCGATACCATACGGAACGGTTTCGATTTTAATCAATGCTATATATTTCAAAGGCGCGTGGGCAAATCCATTTGATGCCGACGAAACAGAAGAGAAAGATTTCTATGGCATTGACGGTGTTGCAACTGTTGATATGATGTGCCATTCCGGCTATCAGCACTACCGCTCTATGGAGCAATTTGAGTTAGTTAAGATGGAATTTGGGGAAGGTGCATTTGAGGCCCTCATGCTATTGCCAAAAGAGAATGTGTCGCTGGACGAAATATTAGAGTCGGATGCGCTATATTCGCTAAACAAAATGGCATATACCGACCAGTCGATAGATCTCCTCTTCCCCAAGTTTAAGCTTGAGCCAAAAGAAATGGGTCTTAACAAAGTGTTGGCCGATATCGGTGTTGAGATGATAATGGCGTCGAACCAATATTCTATTTTCACGCAAGAAGTTACATCTACAATCAACGTGAGACAGAAAAGCGTAATAGAGTTTACTGAAGAAGGAGCTGAAGGAGCATCTGTAACATGGGATCTCTGTGGCTCGTCGAGTTTCGACTCCGATGCTGTGTCGCGCCGTCCGATTGTAAACTTTAACCGGCCGTTTATGTTCTTTATCAATGAAACGAATACCGGCGCTATGCTTTTTGCCGGTAAGGTTGTGAAGTTGTAGAAAAATTCCGCGCCGTCTCTTATATTGGCGATATTTTTTAGGCTGTCGACTGAAACGTGATGCAAATCGCAATCGGTCGACAGCTTTTTTTGCGGCCCCTTGCTGGGCCATGGCTGCGGTGCAACGATATTTCCGGCTTTCCCTCGGATTACTAAAAAACAAAGGCGCGCCTTTAACGGGCACACCTTCGATAAGTTGTCAAGAGTCGTAAGTTATTTCTTCACTACGCGGCGCTCTTTAATACGGGCTTTTTTGCCTGTGAGTTTGCGCAGATAGTAAAGTTTAGCGCGGCGAACCTTACCGTATTTGTTAACGGTAATCGAATCAATAAAGGGAGATTCGATGGGGAAAATACGTTCAACACCAACGTTATCGCTAATTTTGCGAACGGTGAAACGTTTCTTTGCGCCTTCGCCAGAGATGCGGATAACGACACCGCGATACTGCTGGATACGCTCTTTGTTACCTTCTTTAATTCGGTAGTCCACGGTGATAGTGTCGCCGGGGCCGAATTCGGGGTGTTGCTTGCCGGTAGCAAATGCTTCTTCGGCAATTTTAATCAAATCCATTGAATAAATGATTTAGAATGTTAACATTACTCGCAATATACGCAGGCTGCATGTCCTGCCAGAGATTGCGAAATCGCCCGCAAAGTTAGCGTTTTTTTTCTTTTGATGCAAATATTTTTAAAAAAGCCTATCTAACCGCACTTGTAATAACGGCAACAACGTAAATAATAAGCTTTTGCGCGAGTGTTGTTTACAATTTTTAACAACAAAAAAACAATTTTATTAATTTATTGTATTAAATTTGGCCACAGTTATTTTATTTCATAATTTAAAGGCTTACACTGCTATGAGACACTTACGTTTACAAGATAAGAAGATAAGACCGTTATTTATACAGATTGTTTTGTTGGCATTATCACCGATGGTGAGTTATGCAGCAGAGCACATGCCGGAGTATTGTACTGTTGGCGAACGTCCCTTAGATAAGCCTCTTAAATATGTGCAGCTTTCGTATGATGGCGCTATTGAGATAACAGAAAAGGCAAGAGCGTTTGTTACCTTTGGTAAAGACGAAGTTGCAAGCACGACATCTTTTAGTGTTAGTAATGTCACCTCAACACGAAGAACGCAGGGAGTGCTTACTATCACTTTCAATGACGAATGTCTGCCGAAAGGAGAAAAATATACCTTTCATCTTGCCGAGAAAAGTTTGAAATTTATCGATGACGACGAGGCGACTAATGAAGAGTACACGATGCCTTTCGAAGTTCCCGCAGATCTTGGCGATGCTTATTACCAATTGGGTATTAATGGTAACGTGGTAGAAATGACGTCGGGCTTTAGCTGTTTCTGGTCGTATGAGACACGCGCAGTAGGTAATCCCGAATGGGAATTCTATCGCGAAGGCGTGTTTATCCGCAACTACCCGGCATCGGTTTCATGGGATTGGGATCTGGGAACGGCATACCTCTTTTTCGGAGGGGTTATCCGTTTCGAAAAAGGAGTAAATTACAGGATAGTTCTTCCGGCCGGCAGTGTGTCGGCATATCGCACCGACATAGTTAATAAAGAAGTTGTTATTGATTTTGTCGGAGGTTGCGACACCCCATTGCCTGCAGTCGAGTATGTGCGTAATTTTATCGATTGTGGCAAAGGAGATGTGCTTAATAGTGTGTCGTACTACTACAATCAGGCCGTAGAACTTATCGGCACGCCCTCGGTTCAACTCTATGACGCGACCGATAATGCGGTTGTGAAAGATGTTGTGCCTACACTGCGTGAAGAAGGAACGCAATGGGTGGTGTCGGCCGATTTTGGAGGCTCGACTTTGCAACCTCAAAAGAAATATTTAATCATATTGGCAGAAGGTAGTCTTGTTTCGGCGTCCGGCGAAATTAGAGTAAACGCACGAGATGAAATCGATTTGAACGCTTCTAATTCAGAAAAACTTATGCCCCTGCGTTGCGCGATAGGAGACAAGCCCGTCTATTATCCGGTAGAGGCAATAAGCTATGACTTTGATGCTATTATCAAAGTAGATGATGCTGCTGTTGCTACCATCTATCTTGGCGATGAGGCTCTCGCGACGGGAAAACTGACGGCTACCAATTACGTTGGTGCCAAGTCGGTGCAGGGTACTGCCATAGTTTCTTTCGACCCGGCATTGCGGCTACCCAAGGGTAACACATATAGGCTCATGATACCGGACGGCGCAATTTATAAAAATGGCCAGCCGACAGTGTGCAATGATGAGTTGGCGGTTGAGTTTGAAGTCCCTGCTACGATAGGGGAGGCAACGCCTACGATTAGCAATGGTTCGGCAATCAAACTTGCCACAAGCATAGGCTTCAGGTATAAAACGGAAGTAGTAGCAGCCGATGGAGGCGAGGCTGTTTTGTATCGAAACGGAGTTGAGGTGCGGCGCCAAGCCTGCGACACAAGCCGGGATGTGGATTTCGGATACGCCGGAGTCGATTTTGGCGAGTCGATACACTTTGAAGACGGGGTTGAATATACCCTCACACTACCTGCCGGCAGCGTTTGTGCGCTGTATCGCGAAGATATTACAAATGATGAGCAGTCGCTTACATTCTTAGGCGCTTATACCAAAGAATTGAAGCATCCCGCTTATTATCGTTGTAGTTTGAACGAAGAAAGCACCACGACAATAAACGAGGTGAGCCTTTATTTCGATATGCCGTTGAATCTTTTGCCCGAGAAAATGATGGTGCTATATGAGACCGACCGACGTGGCAGCGAAAAATATGAGGCACAGCCTACTCTTAAACAGGCGGGCTCTGACTGGATTTTGACAGCCGACTTCGGAGCGCTGGAAATAAAAAGCGGCAAGAGCTACACCGTAGAACTACCGGAAGGGACTGTCGTTACTGCTACCGGCGATATCTTGGTAAATAAAACGCAGTCGACGCAGATTGGCACCAGCAGATTGACCGACATCGAAAAGATAGGTCCGTCGGTAGCTGTTGTGGATAATCGCATCAAAATAAGCGGTGTCAACGTTGGAGCCACAATAGAGGTAATAGAAGCAAATGGTAGGGTAATAAAGAAGCTTATAAGTGTGTCGGAGTCGCTCGACCTTGACATTGCCGGCCAAGGCTTTTACATAGTAGCTATTGATAATAAGTCGTTTAAGGTAGAGTTGCGATAGTATCTGTTGGCAGCTTGAAATTCTTCCAAGTCCTTCCGAAATCCTTCCGGAAGGACTTGATTTTTAATTTTGGTGCGCTTATCTTTTGGTGTATGCGTTTTTATGTCTATTTTTGTAGATAGAAAACAGCAAGTAAAACGAGCGGCATAGTGGAGCCGCACTTATAACATAGGAAATGGAGCAGGAAGACTTTGACATACGGCGACAGGCATCATCCTCCTCCGATGCCGATATAGAGAAGGCTCTGAGGCCCGGGCGCTTTGAGTCGTTTAACGGACAGGAGAAGATTATCGACAATCTGCGAGTTTTCGTTGAGGCAGCCAAAATGCGCACCGAGGCCCTCGACCATATACTACTATTCGGTCCTCCCGGACTTGGTAAGACCACGTTGGCGGGTATTGTAGCCAACGAGTTGGGTGTCGGCATAAAAATAACGTCGGGCCCCGTCTTGGACAAGCCGGGCGACCTGGCGGGAATCCTCACGTCGCTTGAGGAAAACGATGTGCTGTTTATCGACGAGATACACCGCCTTAGCCCTGTCGTCGAGGAGTATCTATATTCTGCGATGGAAGACTATCGTATTGATATAATGATAGATAAAGGCCCAGGTGCTCGAAGCGTGCAACTTTCGCTCAATCCGTTTACCCTTGTGGGAGCGACAACACGTAGCGGCCTGCTCACCTCACCGCTGCGAGCTCGTTTCGGCATTAAGTGCCACCTTGAGTACTACGACCATGCAGTGTTGGAGCGTATCGTGCTGCGTTCAGCGGCTCTCTTGCGAGTGCCTTGCACTAAAGAAGCGGCCACAGAAATATCGATGCGCAGTCGTGGCACGCCACGTATTGCCAATGCGTTGTTGCGTCGTGTACGCGATTTCGCTCAGGTGAGAGGTACTGGAGAAATCGACCTCAAAATAGCGCGCTATGCTCTTGAGGCCTTGAATATCGACCGCTATGGCCTCGATGAGATTGACAATAAGATACTGGGTACTATTATACGCAAGTTCAAAGGCGGCCCGGTTGGACTATCGACAATAGCGACGGCGCTCGGAGAGGACCCCGGCACGATAGAAGAGGTATATGAGCCATTCCTCATCAAAGAAGGGTTTATCAAGCGCACGCCGCGTGGCCGCGAGGTTACGGCTCTTGCCTATAAACACTTGGGTGAGAATCGCGCGGATGACTTCGGTCTCTTTAGCTGATAATTTAGCAGCACAAAATGTCGCACTACGATAAAACACCCGAGCTGAGGGAAAAGATAGCCATAATGCCGGATTCCCCTGGAGTATATATGTACTACGACTCCTCCGGCACGGTTATTTACGTAGGCAAGGCTAAAAATCTCAAGCGTCGCGTATCGTCGTATTTTAATCGCACACACGAGGTGCTTCGCACTAACGTGTTGGTACGTAATATAGCCGATGTGAAATATATCGTCGTACCTACCGAGCAAGATGCGTTAAACCTTGAAAATTCGATGATTAAGGAGTATAAGCCGCGATATAATGTGCTCCTTAAAGATGACAAATCGTATCCTTGGATTGTTGTGACAAACGAGATGTATCCGCGAGTGTTTCTCACTCGGCAGCGCATCAAAGACGGATCGAAATATTACGGCCCATATACTAACATTTCTGTTGCACGCACTGTGCTCGACCTCATAAGCGAGCTTTATCCGGTGCGAACATGCCGCATCGCTATAACACCCGATTACATAAAGAAAGGTAAGGGGCGCTTATGCCTGCAGTATCATATAAAAAAGTGCCGAGGGTGTTGTACGGGCGAAATAGATGAGACGAGTTACAACGGATATATCGACAGAATACGCCAGATATTGCGCGGTGAAACGCAGGAGCTAATGGCGTATCTAAGAGATGAAATGGCGCGGTTGTCGCAAGAGCTGCGCTTTGAAGAAGCTCAGGAGTTAAAGCAGTCGTATCGTCTCCTTGAAAATTATCGCTCGAAGAGTGTGATTGTCAGCCAGACGACCGGTGATGTCGATGTATTCGGATTTGACGACGATGGCTCCAACGACGTCTACGTGAATTATATGCACGTGAGGCGCGGAGCTGTGGTGCGTAGTGTTACGTTGCGCTATAAGCGCGCTCTTGAGGAATCGCGCGCTCAGATTTTGGGCTATGCTATGGAGGAGATACGAGCAAGCTTCGATGTCGACTACGATGAGATAATAGTAGCCGAGGCCCCGGAAGTAGAGCTAACGGGAGTCTCTTTCACAATACCGCGACGCGGCGATAAGGCCAAGCTACTTGAAGTGTCGGAGAAGAATGCGCGTCAAAATCGTGTCGATGACCTCAAATATCTCGAGCGGCACAAGCCGGAAGAGCGTACGTCGAGATTGCTCGAAAGGATGAAGGCCGATTTCCGACTATCGGAATTGCCACACCATATTGAGTGCTTCGACAATTCAAATATACAAGGCACAAATCCTGTTGCGTCGTGTGTGGTGTTCCGCGATGGGAAACCGGCAAAGCGCGATTATCGTCATTTTAACATTAAAACAGTTGTTGGTCCCGACGATTTCGCCTCGATGAAAGAGGTGTTGACACGTCGCTATACTCGCCTGATGCAAGAAGGACAAGGCCTTCCGCAGTTGATAGTAGTCGATGGCGGTAAGGGGCAGTTGAGTTCGGCTGTCGAGGCCCTCGACGAAATGGGTTTGCGAGGCACGATAGCAGTGGTAGGCATAGCAAAACGATTGGAAGAAATATATTTTCCGGGAGATAGCGTGCCTCTGTATATCGATAAAAACTCGGAAACGCTGCGTGTCGTTCAGCATCTACGCGACGAAGCACACCGTTTCGGCATTACACATCACCGCAATCGTCGTAGCAAGAGCGCTTTAGTGAGTGAGCTTGATAGCATAAAGGGGATTGGGCCCAAGACGGCAGAGGCCCTGTTGAGCCACTTTAAGAGTGTGAAGCGGCTGCGTGAGGCCGCCCAAAGCGAAATAGCCGCCGTCGTAGGACCTGCCAAAGCCAAAATTATAGCAGAAGGGCTTCTCAGTAGTTAACTGGTGTTAAAAATTTTGCTAATAATGTGTAAAGTTGTAACTTTGCACCGCATTAGGCAAATGCCTTAGGGCTCCTTAGCTCAACTGAATAGAGCATCTGACTACGGATCAGAAGGTTACAGGTTTGAATCCTGTAGGAGTCACGGATTTTTTGGTTTCATTTCATAATTATTTTAGTAGTTTATTGACGGCTCCTTAGCTCAACTGAATAGAGCATCTGACTACGGATCAGAAGGTTACAGGTTTGAATCCTGTAGGAGTCACAAAAGAGCATCGCAGAGACTTCTCGGTGCTCTTTTTGGTATAGAAGTTACATTTATGATTAAATATCTACTCACTATACTCCTCTTGCTGATAGGCTCTATGAGTGTCGATGCTCGTAAGGCGCAGCCAGAGAGTGCGCGTATAGCGGCCGAGGATGTGCCTACGATAAAGCGGAACCCTTATCGCGGCTACTCGTGGCGTGTTGATGAAGAGGGCGACACTGTGATGGTGATATTCCTACGCGATTTAACAGTCTATCCGCCCTTGAAATTCAAAAGCAAAAAGGATGAAGAATTTTATTGGCAGACGGTGCGCGATGTTAAACTCACGCTCCCGTATGCTAAACTGATAGCGGAAACGCTGGTGGAAACTTATGAGTATATCGAGACGTTTCCAACGCAGAAAGAGCGCGAAGATTATCTGAAAGATATGGAGAAAAGTTTATTCAACCAATATAAACCGGCCTTGAGACGTTTCTCGAAACGGCAAGCAAAAGTGCTTATCAAACTTATTCAGAGAGAAACGCATCAGTCGAGCTATGAGATAGTTAGAGCGTTTCTTGGCACCTTCCGCGCATCATTCTGGCAGAGCTTTGGAAAACTCTTCGGCGTTAGCCTTAAGAGTAATTACAATCCTAAAAAAGACAGCAGTGATGCTACGCTCGACCGAATAGCGCGCTGTGTAGAACAGGGAACACTATGACGAGCTATAAGGAACTCCGACCCCACTACGAGGCTTTTCTTCTGCTGGAGCGCGGTTTGAGCGAAAATACGCGCGTTGGTTATCTTGCCGATGCCGACCGCCTTGCCCAATGGATGGAGGAGGGGGGTATAAATCCTGCTGAGGCAACTGTAGAGCAGCTTCATGCTTTTATCTTTGATCTTCACGACCTTGGTATTGCCTCGCGTTCGCAAGCCCGCATAGTGTCGGGAATACGTTCTTTTTATCGCTATCTTCAGATCGACGGCATCCGTGAAGATAACCCGTCGGAGCTTGTCGAGGGCCCGAAGATAGGGCGATATCTACCCGAAGTATTATCGATAGATGAAGTAGAGTCGATGATAGAAGCTATCGATATAAATTCGCGTCATGGGCTGCGCAACAGAGCAATTATAGAGGTGCTTTATGGCTCCGGCCTTCGGGTGAGTGAATTGTGTTTGCTTGAGCGGCGTCGCGTTGTTGCCGACGAAGGCTATCTCATTGTTACCGGTAAGGGCTCGAAAGAGAGAATGGTGCCCATGAGCGAGGCTGCCATAGAGCAGATTTCATTGTATCTTGACGAGCGATGGCGTCGCGGCGATGTCATCAAGCCCGGAGAAGAAGATTATCTCTTCCTAAACAATAGAGGTGCGCACTTAACACGAGTAATGGTTTTTTATATCGTGCGCGATTTGGCCGAAGCCGCCGGGATAAAAAAGACAATATCGCCGCACACACTACGACATTCGTTTGCAACGCATTTGCTTGAAGGGGGCGCAAACCTGCGAGCGATACAGCAGATGCTTGGGCATGAGTCTATAGCAACAACAGAAATCTATCTCCACCTCGACAATACGCGATTGCGTGAGGAGATTTTGCTTCACCACCCGCGAAATAAGTCGTCGAGGTAGTCGCTGCTATTATTCTTGAGAGTTGAACACGTAAGCGCCCAGATCGGGAGTCTCGCCGCGCGCCAGGCCGTAACCGTCGGTAGCGGCATCGGGGAGCGTTAGCGATGGATTAGCCGCGCCAATGGCCGGAGACTCGGGTTTGAGACGATAGTCGAAATAGTAATCGTCGCGAACGGTATAATAAAGAGGATCTTCATCGAAAAGACAATCGATAAAGTTGTCGTCGTTTTCGCCTTCGCCTTTGAGAAGACATCGATTGAAAAAGACATTTGTGCCGGTGAGGTCGCCGTGAGAGACATCATTGCCAAGACCGTATATTATACAGTTGGAAAAAGACGCCTCCAGGTATGGATATCCCGAAGTGTCGTCGAGCCCTGTCTCGGCATCGTCGCTGATGTGCGCAAATTGTATTGCGGGGCCGCTTATCACTGTGAAAAGGTAATAGTTGGCAAATGTGCAGTGGTTGAAATTATGGCTTCCGCCCTGCAGATAAACAAGGCCTGTAGAAGCTTCGGCAAATTCGCACCCTATGGCACGAATATTACTGTGATAAGCCTCCAAAACGAGGTCGCCAGAGTTGCGTAGGCGGCAGTTGAGCATATAGAGTTGAGGGGTTTTGGAGTAATCTTCGTAGGGCGTGCCTTCGATAGTGAGTGCTTGGGATGTGTTGCGTATAATTGTGTTTTTCAGGACGTTGCCCTTTGATGTTAAGGTGAAGAAAACACCAATCCACTGGCGCGACATTATGTCGAACGAGATATCGCCTACAACATTACCTGTTCGGTCGCCTGACATATTTACCGGATTTTCAGGCGTGCCGTTGGATATCAGTTTGCCTCGCACAATCAGCATCGATTTATCGTGGAAGCATAGCGTTGTTCCGGCATCGAGAGTAAGCGTTGCTCCTTTAGCCACGACGAGAGAGTCGTATATCTGATAAGGCTTTTCGGCGCTGAAATGAGTGTCTTTGTCAATAATAACGCTATGTAGGCGTTCAACATTCTGTCCGTGAGCTACGATGGCAACAGAGCGTTTTACCCCGTTAGTAATAAAATCGAGGCTCGCTTCATAATCGGCAGAAATGCCATCGGCCACAGGTAGGGTGGCTTCGACGAGGATGAAGATAGAATCGTTAGAGCGAATTTCGACAGCCGAGAAATTTTTCCCGCTCATACCATCGACATTTAGTCGGAAGCAATCGGCGTTAGCGCCAGAGAGGCTGATGTCGCTGATAAGGAGCGATTTTGGATGCCTGTTGTGTACAACAAAACGGCTCGTCGGTGTTGGCTCGTCGGTGAATACAGTGCCAAGGTTTAGAGTGTCGACAGAGAAAATCGGCTGGTCGGAGGGCGAATCGCTAAATCCGTCTTCGATACAAGCAACGACACCTATTAAGGCGATGATGATTATTGAAAATTTCAATAAAAGTTTCATGATAAAGTATTAACGGAGAAATTATCTCGATATTGTGCAGGTGTTAAAGACAATTTTTCAGCAAAGTCTGCGTTATACAACTATATGAAAAAGATTCGCCTTATAACGTATTTGCTGTTGCTGTGCAGTGTGTGTGCAGTGGCAAAGGGCCCTGTGAAAATATCGGGTCTTATCACGGGCGAAGAAAACGAGCCCTTGGAGTTTGTTACAGTCAGGATTGCCGGCACTGCTATCGGAACGACAAGTGGCCTTGACGGTAAATATGCCTTAACGGCTCCCGAAGCCGATACCATACGAGTAGTATTCAGCTGTATAGGTTATGAAGAGTCGATGCGTCGACTTGTTGATGCGTCGGGCGAGGTGACTGTCAACGTGAAAATGTCGACGGCCTCGTACGCGCTGGGCGGAATAGAGGTTACCGACTACCAGAAACAGATGGGCGGCATGCAGAAAATTGACGGCGAAGGCCTCAAGCTCACACCAGATGTGTCGGGCGGCTCGGTAGAGTCGTTACTAACAACCATGGCGGGCGTGAATTCCAATAATGAGATGTCGAGCCAATATAGCGTGCGTGGCGGCTCGTACGACGAGAATAGCGTATATATCAATGGAATAGAAGTTTACCGTCCACAGTTAGTGTCGTCGGGTCAACAAGAAGGCCTCAGTATCGTTAATCCTGATATGGTGGGCTCAATAGGCTTCTCAACGGGAGGCTTCTCGGCGCAGTATAGCGATAAAATGAGTTCGGTGCTTGATATAAGCTATCGAGAGCCAGAATCGTTTGAGGGTGCCGTATCGGCCTCGCTGATGGGCGCCTCTGTGGCAATAGGCTCGAATAACAGGCATTTTTCGCAGCTACACGGTGTGCGTTATAAGCAGAATACATCGCTCTTGGGTTCCTTAGATGAAAAAGGGGAGTATGACCCACGTTTTTTCGACTATCAGACCAGTATGATTTACACTGCATCGCCTAAATGGAAAGTGTCGTTGTTGGGTAATGTGGCCGTTAATAATTACAAGTTTATCCCTCATAATCGGACAACTAAGTTTGGAACATCGACCGATGCGAAAGAGTTTACCGTCTATTTCGACGGACAAGAAAAAGACCGATTTGAAACATATTTCGGTGCCGGTACGATAACATTTAAGCCGAATAAGGGTAATGAATTTTCGTTGCAGGCCTCAGGCTATTTCACCAACGAGCTTGTGTCGTATGATATCTCAGGTGAATATTGGCTCGACCAGGCCGGAACGGGCGGCAACAATGAAAGTGAGGCTATCGGTGGCGAGTTGGGAGTGGGCCGTTATCACGAACACGCCCGCAACCGCTTCAAGGCGTCGGTGTTGACAGTAGGCCTTAAAGGAGCAACGGGCATAAATAGGCATAACTTGTCGTATGGCATTACGTTTAACCACGAGAATGTCTACGATCGGGCACGAGAGTGGGAGCTACGCGACTCGGCCGGTTATTCCTTGCCCTTCGACCCCGAGGCTGTGAAGGTTATATATAACCTCGATTCGCGGCATGATATATCGTCGAATCGCATGGCTATTTATGCAATGGATACTTACAGGCTCGAAAATAGTGCCGGCTACTTTAATATTAACGGGGGAGTTAGACTCTCATATTGGGATTATAACAACGAATTCCTCGTCAGCCCTCGTGCGAGTGTTGGTTTTGTGCCACACAAGAATCAAAGGCTGTCGTTGCGTTTGGCCACCGGTCTATACTATCAGTCGCCTTTCTACAAGGAGTTTCGCATGCCCGTTGAAGATGCCGATGGTAATATCGTAGTAGAGTTAAATAAGGCTATCAAGAGTCAACGCTCATTCCAGGTGATATTAGGTGCCGATTATACCTTCCGTGCCGTTGGTCGCCCGTTCAAATTGTCGGGAGAGGCATACTACAAGGCCCTTGGCAATCTTATCCCTTACGAGATAGACAATCTGAAAATTGTGTATACGGGTCAAAATCTCACTAACGGCTACGCGTGCGGGCTCGATATGAAACTCTTCGGGCAGTTTGTGCCCGGAACGGATTCATGGATTAGTTTCTCTTTGATGAAGACGCAAGAGACGTTGAATGGTGTAAAAGTGCCGCGTCCGACCGATCAACGTTATAGTTTTGCCTTGTTTTTTACCGATTTCTTCCCCAAATTTCCCAAATTGAAGTTTAATCTTCGCGGTATTTTCTCTGATGGATTGCCGATGACGGCACCTCGAGGCAGTCGCGACAAGGGTTATTTTCGCGCACCGGCATATAAGCGACTCGATGTAGGCTTAGCCTATGCTTTGTTGTCGCCACTTAAAGAAGGCGAGCGTCGTGGCGGTTTTGCCAAGCATTTCAAGAGCATTTGGCTTGGTGTAGATGCTTTCAACCTCTTAGATATTAGCAATGTTAGCAGCTATTATTGGGTTACAGATGTCAACGAAATACAATATGCAGTGCCTAACTACTTGACACGCCGACAGCTAAATGTGCGGTTGTCGATAGAATTCTGATTTATGTATACGCATCTGGATTGCATAGCGCTAAGGACAGTTAAGGTGAGCGATAGCAAAAACCTGCTATCGGCATGGAGCCGACAATTGGGGCGCGTTACTTTTTCGATGCCTGCGGGCACTGGTCGTGAAGCACGGCGGCGTATGGCTCTTACCGCTCCTATGTGTGTCTTTGAAGGAGAGTGCGATGTGAAGCCGGATAGAGAAATCCTATCGATACGCGACCTCAAGGCCGCCCCCGACTCTCTCGCTTTAACAAGCTCTATGCTAAAGACTTTTACGGCAATTTTTCTGGCAGAAGTCCTTGACATACTATTAAAACGTAGTGAAGCCGATGCTCGATTGTCGGATTTCTTGTTTGACTCAGTTAGGGTATTTGCAAAAGAGACCGACCAGAAAGCGATAGCTGCGTTTCACTTGATATTTTTGTATCAGCTCACACATTATGCGGGAATAGGGCCACAACTCGAGGGTTGGCATCGAGGTTCTATTTTCGATATACGCGATGGTCGATTTCGTAATTCGGCGCCTTTGCATCAGGATTTTCTGCAGGGTAAAGAGTGTGTGGCATTAATGGCTCTCAGTCGTTCGTCTTATGCCACGGCGTCGATGCTGCCGTTTAATCGCACTGTGCGAAATCGAGTGCTCGATTATATAATGCAATATTACACTATCCACCTCGCCTCGTTAGCATCAATAAAAAGCCTTGATATCCTTCGCGAAATATAGAAATCGGCCTTTTATTCCATTATGTTGGCTGTTTGTTCTTATTTTTCAAAAAAAGGATATTTTTTTTGCTAAAAATTTGGTGAAATGAAAAAGTGGTAGTAACTTTGCAACGCTAAAGCGGAAAAGGCCCAAGGCTTTGAAGCAAAAGCAAGAGTGGCAATAAGGGTGAAAAGCCCTGAGGCACAGAGGAATGGTGCGGTAGTTCAGTCGGTTAGAATGCCGGCCTGTCACGCCGGAGGTCGCGGGTTCGAGTCCCGTCCGCACCGCAGAGGAGAGAGGAGAATGAGAAATGTTAATCTTCGGATTTCGTTTCTCATTCTTTTGTTTGAAGAGCCGCCCCGGTAGTTCAACGGATAGAATAGAGGTTTCCTAAACCTTAGATAGCAGTTCGATTCTGCTCCGGGGTACGAAAAAAGCGCATCGATTAGGTGCGCTTTTTCGTTTGTATTAACCGCGGTTAAATATTTCATTATTCGCCGAGCGACTGCATTTCAACAAGTCGGCGGTAGTATCCGACCGCGTCAGGCTGTAGTAATTGCTCGTGTGTGCCAGCTTCGACGATAGCCCCATCGTGGATAACACATATAATGTCGGCTCGCCTGATAGTAGATAGTCGGTGTGCAATAATGAGGGTGGTGCGGTTTTGCATCAGACGGTCGAGCGCTTGCTGAACGAGCGCCTCGCTTTCACTATCGAGCGCCGAAGTAGCCTCATCGAGAATGAGGATGGCAGGATTTTTGAGGATAGCTCGCGCGATTGAGATGCGTTGGCGTTGTCCACCCGATAGACGGCAACCGCGGTCGCCTATAACAGTGTCGTATCCCGACTCTGTTGCCATGATAAACTCGTCGGCATTTGCAATTTGAGCGGCTGCTCGCACCTGGTCGAGGGTGGCGCCTTCAACGCCAAAGGCTATGTTGTTGAAGATTGTGTCGTTAAATAAAATCGCTTCTTGGTTAACATTTCCCATAAGCGCTCGCAAAGAACGAATGCTTAATTCTTTAACGTCAATTCCACCGACTTTAACGACACCGCTTTGCGGGTCATAGAATCGAGGAATGAGATCGGCCAATGTTGATTTACCCGAGCCTGATTGCCCAACTAAAGCCACCGTAGTACCCGGTTTAATGTCGAGATTTATATTGTGAAGCACATCGACGCAACCGTCGTAGCTGAAAGAGACATTTTCGAAGGTAACACCAATAGCCGATGAAGAGTTTGTCGGCAATTTTTTCGGCTCCACAGGCTCTGTGATGGGATTGACGGCATTGAGAATTTTATCGACGCGTTCCATAGCTGCCAGACCTTTCTGTATGGCATATCCGGCTTTCGACAAATCTTTTGCCGGATTAATGATGCTATAGAAAATGACCATATAATAGATGAAATCGGCCGCATTAAGGCTTGATACGCCCGATAAGATAAGGCTGCCACCAAACCATAAAATAATAGCAATGGCCGTGGTGCCTAAAAATTCGCTCATTGGGTGAGCCAACGATTGTCGTCGGGCCACTTTGTTCGATATACGATAAAAGACTTGATTTTCGTTTTCAAAACGGTAGTTCATCTTTTTCTCGGCAGTAAAAGCTTTTATAATGCGTAGGCCGCCGAGTGTCTCTTCTATTGTCGACATAAGGATACCCCACTGTGTTTGGCCTTCGAGCGAAGTGCGTCTGAGCCGTTTTCCCACATTTCCCATCACGCCTCCGGCTATTGGTAGTAGGATGAAAACGAAGATGGTAAGTTGCCACGATATGAAAATCATCATGGTTAGGCATACGACAATCATCACCGGATTTTTGAACATCATGTCGAGCGATGCCATTATTGAGTTTTCAATCTCGGCCACGTCTCCACTCATACGAGCCATAACATCGCCTTTGCGTTCGCGGGTAAAAAAGCCGATAGGTAGAGCCGTTATTTTTTGATATACATAATTGCGGATATCGCGTACGATGCCCGAGCGCATAGGTATAATGTAATAAGAACTAAGAAATGCCGTTCCTGTTTTGAATGCCGTAAGGATAACGAGGGCAATAGCAAGGATAGCGAGGGTAGCCACCGAGCCGTAATTATTGATGAGCTCTTGAGTGTAGTAGTAGAAGTTGTTGAAAGCAACATCTTTGAGCGAACCGTCGCCTAAATGCATGAAAGTGTAGTTTGCCTCTCGTATCTTGAACAACATTTCAAGAATAGGTATGATGAGGGCAAAAGAAAACAGGGTGAGAAACGCTGTCAATATATTGAAGAATATATTGAGAAACAGGTATTTTTTGTAAGGCGGGACAAAACGCTTCAATATTGAAAAAAAGCCTTTCATGACAAAACTATTAACGGAATCGGAGCCTCGACGGGTAATGCTCTGGAGTCGAGACGTAAACGTAAAAAATCGGGATAGTTATTATTGGCCCTGCGACCTATATTTTTCAAAAAACCGAGAGGCCGGTTTTGATATTGTGCAATGATATAGCCTATGGGCGAGTCGCATGGTAGTTCGCTCAAACTTTCGCCGCGCAGATATGATATAGCGCCGGCATAATCGAGATTGATGTGCGGAAACGATTCGGCGACGAGAGTAGAGCTAAGAGCTAAATCGTGCGAGGGAATGTAGTCGCGCCCTTTAATTGTAGCAACAGTAAGGCCTGAGCGGATTATATCTATAGTTTTACACAAATCGGCGATAAAAGCAGAGTGAACGGCAGACCGCAACACCAGTTTATCGTCGGTGCATATTTCGGTAAAAAGTTCTGGTTTAAGTATGTGTTGTTGAGAGAACGGCGACAGTTGCTTGGCCGGAATGCGCGCCGGCTTCGTCTCGCAGGCACCCGGCTTCATCATGGCTCCTATAAACAAGCCTTCGCCGCGCACGTGTCCCGGAGCAAAACGATAGCAGTGCAGCGCTGTATCGAAGCCACGACACACACCCTCGTATTTGTCAAGTCCGAGGTTGATGCTTTCACCGCCTAAGGCATCGGCAATATATTTCAGCTGTTCTTCGTTTTCGGAGCGATTAAAGGTGCATGTGCTATAAATCATAACACCCCCGGGCTTAAGAGCCGCCCACAGCGCGTTGATGATGTTTTGCTGAGTTTTAGCACAGTCTTTGATAAGGGCCTCCGACCATTGTCGTATTGCTTCCGGCTCTTTACGCATCATACCTTCGCCGGAGCACGGCGCATCAACGGCGATAATATCGAAAGAGCTTTTGTGCTTGAGGTAGCAGGTAGCGTCGCCCCGCGACACTACGACGTTAGCAGCTCCCTCCTTGGCAATGTTTTCGAGCAAAATATTAGCCCTATGACGGTCGTACTCATTAGCTACAATGAGAGCATCGTTGGGAAGTGCTTCTATAGCCGCGATAGTCTTTCCGCCGGGAGCGGCGCAAGCATCTAAATAGCGGATGCCCCCGCGCCCGCTGAAAAAATTGTCGGAAATATGTTTAACGACCTCGCCATAAACCATCGACGAAGCATCTTGGACGTAATACAAGCCTTGGTGCCATGCCGGGTCGGCCGCGAATAAAGGCCTTTCATTGAGATAAAAACCTTGTTTGCACCATGATACGATATCGGCATCGGCTTTGGGACTGCATCCTTTAAGAATATTAGCGCGCACGCTAACTGATGGTGTCGTGGATAGCGCCGCCAACAGACCTTCGGCGTATTCATCACCGAAACTCCTAATCATGCTAATAAAATTGGCCGGCAGCTCTATTTGCATATCGCAAAGTTGTTAACGGAAAGTGTATATTATACGCGCAGTGGCACTCTCGGGGGCATTGTTGTCGTTGCGCGTGAATTTATGTCTCCGCACTTCGGCCTTACATTTTTCAACCAAAGCGGGGTCGCCCGAAGCCGGTGCTTTACCGCCTATTAGGTCTACCGATTTAACGGTGCCATCTTGTGCGACGATAGCCCGAAGCTCGATGCTGCCTGTCTGATAAGATTTTACTTTCGCGTAATGAGGCATAATCCATCCCCCGCCGACAGTGCCTTGGCTCGTGCCATTTAAGTCGCTGGCCGTGCCGTCGGTTTTGCCGCTGTCACCCTTTTCCGAAGCATTAGATGAGGTGTTGTCGGCAATTTCATCGTTTGGCTTGAAAGCATTCGAGACACCTGCCCGAGCTCGCCGACGTGCCTCTTCCTCTTCTGCCAATGTTTTATCGGCGCCCACTTTCTTTGGCTGCTCTTTTTCGACGCGTTTCGTCGGAGACTGTCGTTTAGAAGTAATCACCTGAGCCGGAGCCGCCGCCACTCCGGCATCGACTATATCGCTACCGTCGGCTTCAGCCGGTGTAGACATATTGTCGGCATCGTTATCGTTATAAGCGGGTGAAGGGTTTGCCGAGGTCGAAGGGTCGAATAAATCAACAAATTCATCGTCGATATCCACGAGTTCGGTGGTGTTATGAGGCGAAGGCGGCCATGTAGGTGCGGTAAGCGTCAGCTTCCCTATAAAAAGAAGCAGTAAAATGAGCACGGCGGCTACTGTCGTTAATATGGCTGCAGCGGTGCTCGGTCGTTTCATTGCGTGCTTGTTGTTTGGAACTCGGTGTCGACTGCCGGTGCTTGCGGCGATGCCGGTTTTGTTGCCAATACCATTTTAATAGAGTTAGCGGCACCGGCGTTAAGCACTTCAACGACTTTCCCGTAGGCCACTTCGGCGTCGGCATATACTGCGACAGCGCCAAGAGAGTCGGCCGGAGCTATCGATTGAAGGGCTATTATGAGCGAGTCGGGTGCCACAGCTATAGGGCCTTCGGCATCGGGTGCGGCAACGTAATAAGCACCTTCGCTGTCGATGAAAACACGAGTGTCGGGCTTAAGAGGCGTCTGTTGCGAACTTTGGGGCAAATCTATTTCGAGAGCTGTCGGAAATACGAAGGTCGAAGTGACCATGAAGAACACGAGTAGTAAGAAAACTACGTCGGTCATAGAGGCCATCGAGAATGTGGCCAGCATTTCCTGTTGGCGTTTCAGTGCCATAGTTATTAAGCCGGTTCGTTAAGGAGGTCCATGAAGTCCATTGTGCGGGCTTCAAGACGGTTCATAATTTTATTGATGCTTGCAACGAGATAGTTGTAAGCGAAAAGAGCTATAATGCCGACAATAAGGCCTGCAACAGTTGTTACCAGTGCGGCGTAGATGCCCGAGGCAAAAGAGTCGATAGAAGCCGATGAGCCGGCTTGAGCTATGGAATAAAATGCTTGAACCATGCCAATGACAGTACCGAGGAAACCCAGCATAGGAGCGCCGGCAGCAATGGTAGCGAGCCACGGCAGCCCACGGCTTAAAGAAGCTATTTCGAGGTTGCCGGTATTTTCAATAGCAACGAGGACATCGTTCATAGGCCTCCCGATACGCGATATGCCTTTAGCAATCAATCTTGCGTATGGCGTGTCGGTGGCCCGGCAAAGATTGAGGGCGCTTTCCGTCTCTCCTTCGTGTATATAACCGCGTATGCGTTGCATGAAGTTTTCATCTTCATGGCTTGCACGCGAAACTACAATCGTACGTTCTGTAAAAACATAGATACAAATAAGTAAAAGAGCGGCCAATGGTATCATTGTCCAACCACCCTGAAGGCATAAATCCCAAAGCGACATAGTTTTTTCTTATGTTGAGAGTTTGTAATTATACTTTAAGAGCGTTTTTGTATCGCTTCACCGTTTCTTCGAGGCCAAAATATAGCGCATCGCATATCAAAGCGTGTCCGATTGAGACCTCTCTCAGAAAAGGAATGTTGGAAGCGAAAAACGCCAGATTGTCAAGGTTAAGATCGTGCCCGGCGTTAACACCGAGGCCGAGTTTTTTAGCCTCAGTCGCGGCCTCGATAAACGGAGCTATTGCCGCTTTAGGGTCTTTTGTAAAAGCATCGGCATAAGGCTTCGTGTAAAGTTCTACACGCTCGGCACCTGTTTTAGCCGCCGCTCTGACGGAGTCTAAATCGGCGTTGATAAAAATAGAAGTGCGTATGCCTGCGTCCTTAAAGCGCTCAACGAGCGATGATAAGAAGTCGGAATTGGCGCTAACATCCCAGCCGGCCGATGACGTAATGGCATCGGGGGCGTCGGGCACGAGAGTAACCTGTGTTGGCCGCACTTTGATGACGAGGTCGACAAAATCGTCGCTTGGATAACCTTCGATATTGAATTCGCATCTGAGGTTGGGTCTCAAGCTATAGACGTCGCTTTTTTTGATGTGTCTTTCGTCGGGACGCGGGTGCACAGTAATGCCGTTGGCACCGAACGATTCAATGTCGAGTGCTACGGCTTCGACATCGGGTCGATTCTCTCCGCGGGCATTGCGCAGAGTTGCTACTTTGTTAATATTAACGCTGAGGTTTATCATTTATAGAGTAATACGCAAAAATTTTGTACATTTGTGCCTGCGTTAAGCAAATGACATTTTGGCACAAAATTTGATACTGCAAAAATAGTCAGAAAATTTTAATTGAGTATAGATTTTGTCAGTAAATAACAACAAGTTTCCCGAAAACGACTATCTGTTCCCGGCAGTGATGGAGAGTTCGCGCCTCCTTGTGGGGTGTAAAACAGAAGATTATTCAGCGTCGCGCATAGCGCGTGCCGTTGAAGATTGTGATGCGCACCTGCTCAACCTAAACGTGACGAATATCGGAGGGAATATGGTAGGAGATGAAGTAGACGCAGAATATGGTGTGTCGGAGTCGACATTTCCGGTGGTTTTTGATTTGCGGATAAATCATAGCAATACGGCCCGTGTCAGTCGTTCATTAGAGCGTTACGGATATACTGTTATCGACGTGCAAGATAGTGCCGTTAGCGATGACGATACGGCGCGGCAGCGTGTTGAACACTTACTAAAATATCTCGAAATATGACAATCGCAATCTATGGCAGTCGGCGTCAAAACGATGCTGTTGAATATGTAGCCAAATTTCTGAACGTATTGGCAGAACGAGGCGATAAGGTGATGATGCATCGTAAGTTATACGTTCATTTACTCGAGTATATACCGGAAGAGTTAAAGACGGTAACGAGCGTGGTTGACGGGTGTGAATTTACGGCCGACCTCGCAGTTAGCCTCGGGGGTGATGGCACTTTTTTGCGGACGGCAGCATGGGTTGGCGAGAAAGAAATACCTATCGTGGGAGTCAATACGGGTCATTTGGGATATTTGGCAGCATTGACAGTGAATCAATTGCCGGAATTGCCAAAACTTATTGCCGATGATTATTTGAGGATAGAGCGCCGCAGTGTGCTTGAAATATTGTCGCCGGACCTGCCACAACACGTTGGTCGCTATGCTCTTAACGATATTGCTGTTTCGAAAGAAGAAACGTCGTCGATGATACAGGCCTCGGTAAGTCTTGGTCCGACACCATTGGCTGAATATAAAGCCGACGGTCTTGTAATATGTACACCAACGGGTAGCACGGCCTACAATTTGTCGGTAGGCGGCCCTATAGTACAACCGACCTTAGATGTGAATGTTATATCCCCGGTTGCAGCACACTCCCTGTCGATGCGTCCTCTTGTCGTAGGTGCTGATACACCCATTACAATAGTGCCCCAAGCACGCACGGCCCATATCAGGCTTGCTCTTGACGGCCGCTCTACATTAGTCGACACCGGCACACCTGTTGTTGTAGGGCAAGCACCATTCAAAGTATTGGTAATGCAAGTTGCCGAGCATACCTTTGCGGCTACGCTGAGGCAGAAACTGCATTGGGGCGAGAAATGAAAGTATTACATCCGGTATTCGGATATGTACGCATCAAAGAGCACGGCACTACGCATCGGATAAGTGCTCGTTGGGTGGGGCAGGAGTTGTGGGTGACTATGCCCAAAGGCTTGTTGGAAGCCGAGTATAATCGATTTCTTGATAGGGCTAAAGACAAGTTGCTTTCGCTACGCCCTGCGCCGATGCACGCCATTGGGCATATAATCGATGGTCCTCTGGCCGATTTTACGATAGCTGTTTCGACAGATATATCGCGCGACGCTCGTATTGATGTGCGAACGCAGAATGTTTTGCGAGGGAAGTCGGCAAACTATACTATTTACATACGTAACGAAATAACCACGGCCGGCATAGATAATGCTCCGGTGCAAGATTTCATTAATCGTAATGTGCTCATAGCAGCGCGACATGCAACGACAGCCTTTGTGTTGCCAATAGCACGCCGACTTGCCGAGGAGGTGGGTGTGTCTCCGGTCGAATGGAAGGTGAAGGATGCGAAAACACGTCTTGGCTCATGCTCCTCGTCACGAGTTATAACACTTTCTCCGCGGCTCATTTTCCTTCCGGAGGAATTGCGCGACTATATTATCTATCATGAACTGGCACACCTTAGCGAGATGAACCATTCGGCGGCTTTTCATCGCTTATGCAACCGCTATTGCCGCGGCCGGGAGACAGAGTATATAGCTCGTGTTAAGTCTTTTCGATTCCCGGTTTTTTAGTTAACTTTGCGATTCAAAATAGTATGCTAATGAAAAGAATAATATTCGCGAGTATAACCCTTATAACGGCGCTGACATCTGTGGCTCAGATAAACGCTCCGGAGAATGAGGGCCTGATAAGTAGAGCCGAGTCGATGGCTCGTCAAAATAATTATCTTGGTGCTCTCGACCAAATAAAGCTTCTAAATTATGAGGCTATGTCGGGAGAAGAATGTAGCAAAGCCGATATGCTGAAGGCCAACTACACTTATGCTGCAGGCAGGTATGAGACGGCTCGAGAATTGTATAACAGCTACTTAGCGAAATATCCATTTTCGGTAGATAGAGAAGTCGCTCGCAAAGGTATAGGCGATTGTTTCCTCGCCGAGAAGAAATATGCCGAAGCCGCCGAGGTGTATGCAGGTGTCAATGAAAACGGTCTTGCATCGAGCGAAGCGGCCGAACTATCTTATCGTCGAGGAGTCTGTGCAATAGAAAACGGCGACAAAGAGTATGCTGGCGCGTGCTTTGAGAAGTCTTTGAAAGACCCTGATATGCGTATGGCGTCGCTATTTTATCTCGCTTATATCGACTTCGAAAATGGCGATTATAAGTCGGCTCGACAACGATTTGCATCCTCGACATCGTCAACAGCTCCGGGTAATCTATCCGATTTTTACATAGCGTCGATAGATTTTATAGAGGGTAATTATGGCAAGGCTCTTTCGACGGCGCGACAATTGTTGCGAAAGCAAGGTCTGAGCCCCGATGTTGAAGCAGAGTTGAACCGTATCGCCGGTGAGTCATTGTATAGAGAAGGACAGCGATATGATGCTGTTGAGTATCTCCGGAAATATGCGACAGCAGTTGATGAGCCGCAACCATCGGCGCTCTATATACTTGGTCTTGACGAGTTTGAACATGGCAATTACTCAAAAGCACTTGAATATTTTCAGCCGGTAACCGAGAATGGCGATGGCGCGTTGCGTCAGTCGGCATATCTTTATGCAGGGCAATGTTTGCTTGAGCAAGGCGATACGTCGTCGGCAATACTTGCTTTCGATAAGGCGGCAAAGGCTACCGACGATACGTCGGTTCGCGAAGCTGCCTTCTACAACTATGCGTCGGCCAAGTTTGCCGGAGCCTCGGTGCCGTTTGCCTCGTCGGCAGAGGTCTTTGAAGAGTTTCTGAGCCTATATCCGTCGGGTCCCTATTCCGATCGCGTGTCGGCATATCTTGCCACGGGCTATATGGCCGACAACGATTATGAACGTGCGTTGGCGCGTCTCAATAGCATTAACAACCCCTCCCCAAAGATGCTCGAGGCAAAGCAACGAGTACTATATGCCCTTGGCACGAGGTGCCTGTCGGAAAATGCTCTATCAGAAGCCGAAAGCTATCTTAGCCAAGCAGAATCGCTCTCTCGCTACGGCGCCGAAATAGCCGCTGAAACATCGCTCTCGCAGGCTCATTTGCAGAGGATGAAAGGAAACAATGCCGAGGCTGTGGTTAAGTATCAGACATTCTTGCAGTCGGCCGCGGCAAAGACATCGGCAAACCGCGACGTGGCATTATATGGCATTGCGTATTCGTATTATAACATGAAAGATGCCGGCCGTGCTGAAACATATTTTAATCAGGCACTTCCGCTAATGTCGGCCCCTGAGGCTAAGGCGGATATACTCAACAGATTGGGCGACATTAAATTTGCGTGTGCCGATTTTGGAGCAGCCGAGAAGTGCTATTCGCAAGCATACGATGCTAACCCATCGGCAGGCGATTATGCCGCACTGTGTGTTGCCCGGATGAAAGGTTATATGCGCGACTATGAAGGTAAATTAGGGTCGCTGAATACTTTCCGTCGCGAGTTCCCCACGTCTGCTCTTATGCCCGAAGCCCTTCTCGAGACTACCCAGGCTCAGATCAGTCTCGGTCGTAATGCAGCTGCTGTAAATACCTACCGCACGCTCATCTCCGATTACCCTCAGACGTCGCAAGGTCGCCGTGGCTATTTGCAAATGGCTATGACATTGTTAGATATGGGAGAAGTAGACCAGGCGGCAGAGGCCTATCGCTCCGTCATTGCATTGTATCCGACCTCGGATGAAGCATCGCAGGCCTCGTCTTTGCTAAAAACTTTATATGCCGACAATGGCCGCGCCGAAGAATTCTTCGCGTTCATGTCGGGTGTAGACAATGCGCCAAAAATAGACCCCGGAGAGGCTGAAGAGCTTGCCTTTACATCGGCCCGGAATGCATATCAAAACCGCAACGACAAGAGTCAGTTAGAGGCTTTTGTGGTTAACTACCCAGAATCGACGCGCGCAGCGTCGGCCTTGTCGTTGCTTCTAAAAGATGCGGAAAATGCGGGTAACGAAGATGAAATGTCGGCTTTGGCAGAAAAAATTATGAGTAGATATCCCGATAGCCGAGCAGCAGAAGGCGCCTTGGCCGTTATGGCAAAGCAATCGTATTCTGCCGGTGATTTGCCCGCGGCTATGGAGACGTATCAAAACCTTGAAAAAAAAGCCTCCGACACAGAAACGGCAACGATAGCGCGCCTTGGAGTTATGCGCACGGCTCGCGATATGGGTAATTATGAAATAGCCGGCACCGCGGCCGATGCCATTATGGCATCGTCGGCAAGTGCTTCGGCATTGTCGGAGGCAAAATATACCAAAGCATTGTCGCTTGATGCCCGCGGCGAAACCGACGACGCCGTGGCGCTATGGTTGGAAATGTCGTCGGATACATCCGATCTTTTCGGCGCCAAGAGCGCTTACGGAGCTGCTCAAACCCTTTACGATGAAGGTAAAAATAAGCAGGCCCTGGATGTGGCGCAAAAGTTTGTCAAGTCGGGCTCACCTCACCGTTACTGGGTGGCACGCGGTTTTATTCTGATTAGCGATATATACACAGCCCAAGGGAAAACGTTTGAGGCTCGCGAATATCTTGAAGCCCTGAAAGAAAACTATCCCGGTAGCGAAGCCGATATATTTATGATGATTGAAAGTCGATTGTCAGACGATAAATAAGAAACAAATGAATCATAAAATTCTCCTTTTTGTCATTTTCGCCTCGTCGTTGAGCTTAAATAGCTACGCCGAAGACCTTAGTACGGAAATCACAGTAGAACGGACGGTAGAGGCCGACTTGCCTGTCGCTGCGTCGGTGAGGTCGATATTGCCGGCGATACCATCGTTGCCGGTTAATACATTTACTTTGCAACCAACGCAATATAACAATGCAAGCGATTTTCAATCGACGGCAGGCGATGTTCAAGCGCCGCTTTACTCCAAGATAGCTGTTCCTGATGGATATCGAGGCTATGTATGGGCCGGTTATTTGCCGGTGTACAATCTTGGCGCAGCCGCCGGCTATCGCGTGATAGACAAAGATGAAACGGCACTCGGGGTGGCAGCTCGTTTTAATGGCACATCGTATAAAAATAAGAATACGCGATATGAAGGAAGACTGTCGGATAATACCTTCGGAGTGAAAGCCGATTTTAGCCACAATTTCGGACGTGGCTTATCGTTGCTTGCTGATGCTTCTTATTTCGCTGCCGGACTTAAATCGCCGTCGCTTAGTGGTGAAGATATTAAGCAGAATTTAAATTCGGCCGATATTAACGTTAAGGTATCACGCGATGGCAAAATTCCATACTATGCATCAGTGGCTTACGCTTACTTTGGTCTCGGCAATAGTGTGGTGCTCGAAAACGGCGGCAGCGGCGTGGCCACGTCTCCGGCATTGGATAATCGCCTCAGGGTAGATGCCGGTATGTCGATGCCCTTCAACAGAGTGCGCGCTTCGTCGTTTGAGTTGGGTCTTTCAGCCGATTTCCTCAATGCAAAAGGCGTTGAATGGATATCGCCCACAGGCTATGCGTTGTCATCGCGAGGCTTTACGGGTATGGTTAGTGCGTCGCCGGCCTTGCGTTTCGTGTCGCGTCAGGTGGCATTGAAACTTGGTGTTAAAGTCGATATCGGTATCAATTCGCCCGTTAGTGCATTCCACATAGCACCAGATGTAAACCTCACATGGGCACCGTCGGGCGTGGCTTCGGTATATGCATCGTTAGGAGGGGGCGAACGTTTCCGCACCCTTGTGGAGCAATATAACATATCGGCTTTTGCTCCATCGGTAACGGCGTCGGCTCGCTCCTATACACCTATCGACGGACGTTTGGGAATCGATTTTCGACCTGTGAAAAATCTCACGGCAGGTATCTTTGTGGGCTATGCGACTACACGTCGCATGCCTATGTTGGCGGTAGTCGATGCCAAGCTTCCGATGTTTACGCAAGAAAGCATATCGGGGTGGAGTGTTGGTGCGGATGCAAGCTACAGCTTACGTCGACTTGCCACTCTCCGGGCTACGGCGCGCCTTTATCCTCATGGGAAAGAAAATTTAGGGAGCCCTGATGCGCTCGATCGTGCTAAATTTGTATTAAATGTCGGTGCTAAAGTTTGTCCGATAGAAAAACTGACAGTGACAGCAGGATATAAGTTACGCACCAATCGACAATACTATGTTAAAATGATAGATGCGCCGTCGATAGCTCAAAACATGAGAGCAATATCAGATCTGACTTTTGGTGGCGAATATGCTATTACAAAGCAGCTTAGCGTTTTTCTACAACTTGAAAACTTGCTAAATCGCCATTCATTGATAATCCCCGGCATAGAGCAGCAAGGCTTGCACGGGCTGCTTGGAGCTCAGTATAGATTTTGATTAAAAACGAGAAACTTTATAGCCTTATATTAAAGCCATTCATAGATTTCGCTTGGCGATTCCAGCGTGTGTAAGAAAAAAACGCGAGCGATTTGGCTTTAGAGTGGATATTTTTCACTATATTTGCAGGCCAAATTATATCCTTGAAAAAAATTAATTAATAACTTAACCATATTTTTATGCAAAGCAAAGGAAAATTAGGAAGCATCGTTGCCGGTGTTATTGCTGTTTTCTTGGTATTGGTATGCCTTTTCTACCTCTCGTTTACTTTTATCTCCAACAAGTATGAGAGCGAGGCAGCCGTATATGCCGTACAAGAATCGGGCGACAACGACGACGCAGCCTACAACCAAGCCTACAAGCACTATATGGACTCTCTCGGAGAGCAGAAAGTGTATTTAGGTTACACACTCAATGATGTACGTAAATGGGGCGTAGGCCTCGGCCTCGACCTTAAGGGCGGTATGAACGTTATCCTTCAGGTTGACATGCCCGACATGCTCCGTTCGATGAAATCGGGTGCTACCGACTCAGTATTTGAAGCCGCACTCAACGGCGCTAATAAGATGGTAGCTAACCATGAAAGCGACGATTTCGTGAGCTCGTTCATACAGCTTTATCGCCAGTCGAAACCGCAAGCCGACTTCTCGGTTGTATTCCAAGATGTGGTAACAGCCGGACAAAGCGATGACGCCGTACGTGCTACATTGAAGAGCCAAGTAAAAGACCGCGTTGACAACTCTGCAACAAATGTGCTCCGTAACCGTATTGACCAATTTGGTGTTGTTTCTCCCAACATCCAAGTGCTTCAGGGCAAAGATGGTCAGATACTCCTCGAGCTCCCCGGCGTTAAGGATCACGAACGTGTACGCGACCTGCTGCAACGCTCTGCCAACCTCGAATTTTACGAAACTTACCGTGCAGAAGAGCTCGTAGGTTCGTTCAATGTCCTTCTTAATAATCTTGCAAATGATACGACAGTAAATGCCGCTCCTTTTGCAATGTTACTCAACCAGAGTGCCGGCTATGGTGCAACAGTAGGTTACGCTCCCGATGCCAAAGCAATGAGCGCCGTTGATGCCGTACTCGAAACAACGGCCGCAAAAAATCTCTTGCCGTCAGACCTTCGTCTGCGTTGGGCTGTGAAACCGACAGTGCGAGTTGACGCCAATGGCGCCGAAACAAATTTCGGTTTTGCTCTCTATGCACTTCGCACCAACGGCGGTAAAGCTGCTCTCGATGGCAAGGCCGTTAGCGATGCTTCATCGAACTACGACCCCTTGCGCGGTAACGAAGTGTCGATGCGCATGAACGCTGAAGGCTCTCGCAACTGGGCACGAATCACAGGTCAGAACGTTGGCAAGCAAGTTGCTATCGTGCTTGACGATAAAGTATATTCAGCACCTAACGTTAATGACAAAATCGAAGGCGGCTCGTCGTCGATTACAGGCGATTTCTCGATTGAAGAGGCTCGCGACCTTGCCAACGTGCTAAAATCGGGTAAGATGGATGCCAAAGTGCATATCATCTCCGATATGGTAGTAGGTCCCTCGCTCGGTAAACAAGCTATCCAAGATGGTTTCATCTCGTTCATAGTAGCCCTCGTGCTCCTTATGATTTTCATGATAGCGTTCTACGGCTTTATCCCCGGCCTCGTAGCCAATATCTGTCTCATCTGCAACCTCTTCTTCACGGTAGGTATCCTTGCATCGTTTCAGGCCGTACTCACGATGAGTGGTATTGCCGGTATCGTGCTGGCTCTTGGTATGGCAGTCGACGCTAACGTGCTTATCTTCGAACGTACAAAAGAAGAGTTGCGCGCCGGTAAGAATGTACGCAACGCTCTTGCCGACGGTTACAGCAACGCATTCTCGGCTATCTTCGACTCTAACCTCACTTCTATTATAACAGGCGTAATTCTGTTGCTCTTCGGTACAGGTCCTATCAAAGGTTTTGCAACAACACTTATCATCGGCCTTGTCTGCTCGTTCTTCACGGCAGTATATCTTAGCCGTTTGTTCTTCTTATGGTTCAGCAAAACGGAGGCTTACAACAAACTTACATTCTCGACAGGCCTCTCTCGTAAGATGTTCCTTAACACGAAGATTAACTTCCTCGGCCAACGCAACATCGGTTTCATTGTAGTTCTCGCGATTGTTCTTATAACCATTGGTTCGCTATGCTTCCGTGGTCTCAACCAGGGCATTGACTTCTCAGGTGGTCGCAACTACATCGTTAAGTTTGAAAAACCGGTAAGCACAACCGAGCTACAGAGCGTAGTATCAGAGCAATTCCCCGGTGCATCAACATCTGTTATCACCATTGAAAGCTCTAATCAGGTGCGTGTTTCCACCAACTACATGATAAATGATGAAAATGCCGATACAGAGCGTCTAATCACCGGTAAGCTTTACGAGAGCCTCAAACCCTACCTCCGTGAGGGTATGACGGCTGAAGAGTTTAGCACAACCGACGCTTCGCAAGGTATTGTAAGTTCGCAGAAAGTGGGTCCGTCAGTTGCCGACGATATGCGTACAGATGCCTATATAGCAGTTACGATAGCTCTTATCGCTATGTTCTTCTATATCTTGCTCCGCTTCCGCAATGTAGCCTTCTCTCTCGGCGCCCTTGCAGCCGTAGCATTCACCGCATTCTCGATTATCGGTGTTTACTCGATATTCTATGGTGTGCTACCTTTCGCAATGGAGGTTGACCAGACGTTTATAGCGGCAATATTGACCGTTATCGGTTATCAAATCAACGATACGGTGGTTATTTTCGACCGTGTTCGTGAAAACATCGGTCTATATCCCAAGCAAGATTTCTTCACCACAGTGAATACTTCAATCAACACGACATTGAGCCGTACGATTATGACGTCGTGCTCGACCTTGCTCGTGCTCATCTGTATCTTCATCCTCGGTGGTGATGCAATCCGCAGCTTCATCTTTGCAATGCTCCTCGGTGTAATTATC
Source organism: Muribaculaceae bacterium (assembly GCA_022508985.1). Classification (GTDB taxonomy): domain Bacteria; phylum Bacteroidota; class Bacteroidia; order Bacteroidales; family Muribaculaceae; genus CAG-873. The sequence goes on along the minus strand of JAFLUA010000002.1, from coordinate 57,511 downwards.
GGTACTCTTGCAACAATTTATGTTGCATGTCCGGTTGCCTTCCTCACCGACCGCCGTCGCAAAGCAGCGAAAAAATAATTCAAAGAACCTTTTATAATAACGATGGGCGACCCGACACCGGATCGCCCATCGCTTGTATTAGGGGTATGAAAATAAGCTAATTTTGAAATATTAATATTTATTAATGAATTTTTAGGAAAAATATTGAGAATAATTACTAAATTTGCAAGCGAATAAAATCTTTCGTTTCATGGTTTAATAACGTTTTGTTAGACTTAAAATACTTGAATTTTGGTTATGAGGGAGGTGCGTTGCTGTGAAGTAACGCGCTTTCTTTTTGTATCTACTATAGCGAGAATTGCACGCACACAGGTTTGGGGAGCGTGATGGTGTTTCCGGTGGGAGAGAGAAGGCCACTCTCGATGTCGCGACTATAAATTTCGATAACGTTGCTATCGCGGCACGCTGCAAGGAGGAATTGCCCGTTAGGAGTGATGTTGAAATGGCGTGGGTGCAATGCTGTCGGTTGGTATGCAATGTAGTTTAACTCGCCTGACTCGTTGTTTACCGAGAAAATGGCAATGCCATCGCCTTGACGGCGGTTGCTGGAGTATAGGAATCGGCCGTCGGGGCTTAAATGAATGTCGGCGCTTGCACGGCCGTCATATAAATCGGCATCTATAATCTGTTTTTCAGTCATTATCCCGTCGGCAACATCGAAGACAGTGATGCATCCTGATAGCTCCCCCAAGACATAGGCATGCGAGCCGTCTTGGTCGAAAATAATGTGGCGTGGTCCGTAGTCGCTTCGTACGGGTATTGTTATTTGAGAGTTGTTTTGGTCACGCATAGGCGTTATAGAAGAGCCGTCGTCGGCGACGTTGAAGCACAGGAGACGCTCTGCGCTAAAATCGCTCACGAAAAGGCGCCTCATGTCGGGCGAGAATTCAGCGCAATGAATGTGGGGTACATTCTGTCGGATAGAGTCGGGGCCACCTATGCCACCGGTGAAGAGAGTATCGAGCGGTAGGAGGCTGCCGTCATCGGCCAGGGGTAATACGCTCAAGGTGCCACCGCCGTAATTGGCCGTAACCACAATTTTGCCGTTGGTGGAAATATAGCAAGGCGAGCCTTGTGTTGCCTCTGAATTTAGGATGGAAAAACTGCCATTATCTTTGTTGAAATTAAGAGCTGTGACGCACGACGAACTCTCGTCTAATTCAGAAATGGCATAGATTTTATCACCATTTCGGGAGAATCGTAAGTAGGAGGGGTTGTCGAGCTTACAACTGTCGAGAAGTGTAGCTTGGCCTGTCGACTGGTTGAATCGGAAAGAGTAGAGCCCTTCGCTGCCAGTGTCGGTATATGTTCCGACAACCATAGTGAGATTGTTGTCGAGATTAGTTGTCGGCGAGCAAGATGCCATAAAGACGGCCGATGCCGCGATTAAAATCAGTTTTTTCATATAAGAGGGGGTTAAGCTGTTAAAACTTTGGCAAAGTTAGTAAAAAATAGCACACCTTCTATTGTAACGTAAAGTCTATATAAGGCGAAGTACAATTCCTTCAAACCGATAATTAGAGTATGCGATTTGTTTGCCACTTTGCCAAGGCGCAAAACTTGCATTTTCAGAAATTTCTATGTAATTTTGTGCTTGCTAAATGTGCACAAAAAATAGCAATAGATATGAAAAAACTTTTAATTACCGCAGCAGCCGGAGCTGTTCTCTGTGCGTCATGCGGGGGTAATTCCCAAATGCATCAAAATCCTTTTTTGGCGCCCTATGACACGCCATTTGAAATTCCACCATTCGACAAAATCGAATATGCCGATTATCTACCGGCACTCGATAGCGGTATAGTGCAAAAGAAAGCCGAAATCGAAGCTATTATCAACAATCAAGAAGAACCTACTTTCGCCAATACTATTTTGGCGCTTGAGAATAGCGGTGATATTCTCGATAAGGTTGCTTATGTGTTCTTCGCTCTCGATGAATCGAATTCATCGCCCGAGATGACTGAGATTGCCGAGGAATTTTTTCCGAAATATACGCAGTTTGCCGACGAAATGATGATGAACGACGCGTTGTTTGCCCGTGTAAAACATGTCTACGACAATCGCGAAGGTCTCGATAACGATCAAAAACGTGCCGTAGAGGAATATTATAAAAGTTTCACGCGCAATGGCGCATTGCTCGATGCCTACAAGAAAGAGCAATTAAAAGAGGTAAACACCGAACTTACCAACCTGTACCTCGCGTTCAACAAGAATTTGCTCAATGCTACCAACGAATTTTATATCGTGGTAGAAGATTCAGCACGCCTCGCCGGTCTCCCCGCAGCGGTAGTAGCTCAGGCTGTTGATGCTGCGGCAGAACGTAATGTCGGCGAAGGTAAATGGGTATTCACCCTCCATGCACCGAGCCGTCTGCCCCTGTTGCAATTTGCTGCCGACCGCGACCTCCGCAAGCAAATGTATGAAGGATATACAACACTTGCTTCAACAGGGCAATACAACAATCTGCCCGTTATTAATAAGATACTGCAGGCACGCGCTCGCAAGGCCGCTCTCTTGGGCTTTGAGAATTTTGGCGCTTATATGACCGACAATGTTATGGCTAAGACAGTCGAAAATGCCGAAAACCTGCTTATGCAGATATGGCGCCCGGCCGTTAACAAGGTTAAAGAAGAAGTTGCCGAAATGCAGGCAGTAGCCGACGAAGAAGGCCAAAATATTAAGATTGAGCCGTGGGATTATTACTATTACGCCGAAAAAGTACGCAAGAAAAAATATGACCTCGACGAATCGGAAGTGAGCCAGTATTTTGCCCTCGATTCTGTTCGTAATGGTATCTTTACAATGGCAGAACGTCTCTACGGTGTAAAATTCAGCGAACTAAAAGACGCTCCCAAATATTACGATGAAGTTACGGTATATGAAGTAACCGACGCCGAAACCGGAGAACACGTTGCAGTGTTTATGACCGACTATTTCCCGCGCGCCTCGAAGCGTCAAGGCGCCTGGATGAGCGAATTCAAAGGGTCGTGGGTAAATGCCGACGGCACGTCGTCGCGCCCTGTTATCTATAATGTCGGCAACTTCTCACGCCCGACAGCCGATGCTCCCGCTCTGTTGACACTCGACGAGGTGGAGACTATGTTCCACGAATTTGGCCATGGCTTGCATGGCATGTTGTCTCGCGCACGTCTCAAGAGCCAAGCCGGCACCAATGTCGACCGCGATTTTGTAGAGCTGCCATCGCAGATACACGAGCATTGGGCTATGGAGCCCGAATTGCTTCGCGTCTATGCCAAGCATTGGAAGACAGGCGAGGTGATACCCGACGCTCTCATTGAGAAACTGCAGGCTGCAGCAACCCATAATCAAGGTTTTGCTACGGCTGAATTGGCAGGCGCCGCACTCCTCGACCTCCAATATGGCAAGCTCAATCCTACGGCCGATGTTGATGTGGCTGCTTTCGAAGCCAATGTGGCCAAAGAGTTGGGTATGCCGGCTGAATTGACCTTCCGCTATCGCTCGCCTTACTTCAAACACATCTTTGGCAGCGACGGCTATGCTTCGGGCTACTACACATACTTATGGGCTGAGGTGCTTGATACCGACGGCTTTGAACTCTTCAAAGAAAAAGGTATATTCGACCCCGAAACAGCTCGCAAATTCAAAGAAAACATTCTTGAAAAAGGTGGCTCGGAAGACCCGATGGAGCTATATGTGAAATTCCGTGGTCATGAGCCGTCGGTTGATGCGCTTCTACGTAATCGTGGCCTCAAACCGGTAGCCAACGTGAACCTTAAATCAAAATCAGGAAAATAAAACCCATTAAACCTTAGAACAAATGTTCAGAAGCAATACATGCGGCGAACTACGTATCGCCGATGCCGGCCGAGAGGTAACACTTGCGGGCTGGGTGCAGCGTGTCCGCAAAATGGGCGGCATGACTTTTGTTGATTTGCGCGACCGCTATGGTATAACTCAGGTCGTATTTAATGTAGAACATGATGCCGAGCTCACAAATGCCGCCAACCACCTTGGCCGCGAGTTTGTGATACAAGTTACCGGCAAGGTGGCAGAGCGTACTGCAAAAAATGCGTCGTTGCCCACCGGTGATATAGAGATTATAGCCGACCGCCTCAATATACTCAATCCGAGCGAGGTGCCCCCGTTTACCATCGAAGATGAGAGCGATGGTGGCGACGATATACGTATGCGCTACCGCTATCTCGATTTACGTCGCACACCAGTGCGCCGCAACTTGGAGTTGCGCCATAAGATGACGATGGAAGTGCGTCGCTATCTTGATAGCAAAGGCTTCCTTGAAATAGAGACACCGATGCTTGTTGGCTCTACGCCCGAAGGTGCCCGCGACTTTGTTGTGCCTTCGCGTATGAATCCCGGTCAGTTCTATGCTCTACCGCAGTCGCCGCAGACATTGAAGCAGTTGCTTATGGTGTCGGGCATGGATCGCTACTTCCAGATTGTGAAGTGCTTCCGCGACGAAGACCTCCGTGCCGACCGTCAGCCCGAATTCACACAGATCGACTGTGAAATGAGTTTCATCGAGCAAGACGATGTGATTGAACTCTTTGAAGGCATGGCCAAGCACTTGTTCAAAGAGATACGTGGCATAGAGCTTAAGGAGCCGTTCTTGCGTATGCCGTGGGCCGATGCCATGAAATACTATGGAAGTGATAAGCCCGACCTACGTTTCGATATGCGCTTTGTTGAGCTTATGGACGTGCTCAAAGGTTATGGCTTCAGCGTATTTGACAATGCGGAATATATCGGTGGCATCTGCGCTAAAGGTGCTGCAACGTATACCCGTAAACAACTCGATGCTCTCACAGAATATGTCAAGCGTCCTCAGATTGGTGCCAAAGGCATGGTATATGCCCGCGTAGAAGAAGACGGAAACGTAAAATCGAGTGTTGATAAATTTTATACTCAAGAAGTATTGCAAGAGCTACGCAAGGCTATGAACGCCGAGCCGGGAGACCTTATATTGATTCTCAGTGGCGACGATGCTATGCGCACACGCAAGCAGTTGTGTGAATTGCGCCTCGAGATGGGCCGCCAGTTGGGCTTGCGCGATAAAGACAAATTTGTGTGCCTCTGGGTGGTTGATTTCCCGATGTTTGAGTGGAGCGATGAGGAGCAGCGTCTGATGGCTATGCACCATCCGTTTACTCATCCTAAAGATGAAGACATCGCATTGCTCGACACCGACCCGGCTATAGTGCGTGCAGATGCCTACGACATGGTTATAAATGGCGTGGAAGTAGGTGGCGGCTCTATCCGTATTCACGATAGCGAGTTACAAGCTAAGATGTTTGAAATACTTGGCTTTACACCCGAGAAAGCACAAGAGCAGTTTGGCTTCTTGATGAATGCGTTCAAGTATGGCGCACCTCCTCATGGTGGCCTTGCTTATGGCCTCGACCGCTGGGTGAGCCTCTTCGCTGGTCTCGACAGTATACGCGACTGCATCGCCTTCCCTAAGAACAATAGCGGACGCGATGTGATGCTTGATGCTCCCGCAGCACTTGATCAAAAGCAACTCGATGAACTTAATCTGGCTTTAAATCTACCTGAAAGTAAGTGAAACTGAGTTATATCATATCGGCTCTTGAGGAATATGCACCATTGTCGCTACAAGAACAATGGGATAATTCAGGGCTACAAGTAGGTCTTCCCCCGGAAGCTGAGGGGGAGTGTAGCGGCATCTTGTTGTGCCTCGATGTAACGCCTGCAATTATAGCCGAGGCTGTGCGACGCGGGTGCAATCTTGTGGTGTCGCACCATCCACTTATCTTCAAAGGCCTAAAGAGCGTTGCCGGGCGCAATATATCAGAGACGACGGTGGCGGCAGCCATCCGTGCCGGTGTGGCGGTATATTCCAGCCATACGGCACTTGATAGCACTATCGGTGGCATTTCTTATGAAATGGCCCGTAGGCTTGGCGCGAGCCCCGTACGCGTATTATCGCCGGTAAAGGTACCTGTTGTATCGATGGTCGTAACATGTCCGCGTCAAATGGCGCAAGATGTGCGGCTGATACTCCTTGATAGCGACGCTTTGCGTTGCGACTATTTCGATATCGATTCAGAAGCGGCCAATGCTGCCATGTCGGCCGATTTTCCCGAAAACGTATTGTCGCACACGCCGCTATGTCGTGTCGACGCAAAAGTGAAGGCATCGTCGGTGGCGGCTTTGTCGGCATCGCTAAGCGATATGCCCGGTGGCGAGCAAGTGAAGGTCGACATCGTACCGCTCGACGGCACCGACCGCTGCGTTGGCCTTGGCCTTGTTGCCGTCTTTGAGGAGCCGATAAGCGGCTCGCAACTCCTGGCATTGCTTAAGGAGCGTTTCGCTTGTGCTTCGGTGCGCGCCAGTCGTGGCTACGACCCTGATGCCAAATTGCGCCGAATAGCGTTGTGTGGCGGTGCCGGTGGCGAGTTTATCAAGCTCGCAGCAGCCTCGGGTGCTCAAGCATATATAAGTGCCGATATCCGTTATCACGACTTTGCCGAGAACGCTTCATCTCCGATGGCGATTTTCGATATAGGCCATTTCGAAAGCGAGATTTGTGCAAAAGATATTTTTTATCACCTAATTAAAAATAAATTTCCTAACTTTGCAGTCTATTTCTCGGAAGAGGAAGTACTTCCGATACAATATCTGTAACTACCCGGACATCATATTATGGCTAAAAAAGTAAAAACAGAAGCTCCGCGTACGGTTGAAGATCGCTTGAAGACTCTTTATAAGCTTCAGCTCATCCACACCGATATCCGTCGTATCCGCGCTATCCGTGGCGAGCTACCTCAGGAGGTTAAAGACCTTTCTGACACTATTACAGGTCTTAACTCACGCATCGAGCGTTTCCAGAGTGAAATCGACGAGCTAAGCGGCAAGCTTGGTATGGAGAAAAACAAAATCGAGAACAAAAAGCTCCTCATTGAGCGCTATAAACAACAACTCGACAATGTTAGAAATAACCATGAGTTCGATAGCCTCAATAAAGAAATTGAATACGAGACTCTCGAAATAGAACTCAGCGAGAAAAATATCCGCGACTACGAGCGCCAAATCGACAATAAAAAAGCTGAAATAGAGTCGACTCAAGCCACTATAAACGACCAAAGCCAAATTCTCGAAGAAAAGAAGGCCGATCTCGATAATCTCGTTAGCGAGACTCGCGCCGAAGAAGAAGCTCTCTTCATGAAATCGAAAGAGCTCGAGCCCGAAGTTGATGAGCGTACTCTCGCTGCTTTCAAGCGTATTCGTGATAAAGCACGCAACGGCCTTGGCATCGTAATGCTCGACCGTAACGCTTGTGGCGGTTGCTTCAATCGTATCCCGCCGCAAAAGCAGATTGAAATCAAGAGTCGCAAAAAAATTATTGTATGCGAGTACTGTGGCCGCATTATGATAGACCCCGACCTCGCCGCTACAGTAGACTAAACGTTTATAAAATACATCTTGAGGGCCGACTCTTTCAACAGGTGTCGGCCCTTGTTGTGTATGACCAGGATAAGGCGTAATTCAAATATTCTTGTTACATTTGCAGCGTCGGTCGGTAGATTGATAAAGACATAGAGTATAATAACGGTTTTGACTTGACTTTTTTAATAACTATAAATACTAAGACTAAGACATCTGTTAAATTCATTGGTATACTCGCTATTGCATTCTCTCTAAAAGAGTAATTATGATAGAAGCCTTTAATACGTTTGTAAGTTCTCAGTCAAATGTAATGTTTATAGTCGCAGCAGTATTGTTGTTGATTACGCATTTCGCTGAAAAGAATGGCGTGAACGTCCTGGTTGTTAGCTTGCTGCTAATAGCAGTTGGAGCTGCTGAAATATATGGCAAATTGGTGAATGATTATGACCCAACAAGTATATTAGACTCCTGGAGTCAGTTCTTTTTTGGATTGTTGGTTTTTGTGGTATTACTCGGTGTCGTTTTTTTTCAATATGGTTATACTATGTTGGTGGTAGACAAATTGTCGGATTATGGTAATTTCACGAATAAGTATAGGTCTTTTACGATTGTTACAATTATTGCTATTGTAGCGTTTATTATTGCAGAAATATGTAAAGAAAAATATGTTGAGTACGTGCTTTTAGTTTATGGTATCTGCGTGGCATACATTTTATTATATAGCATATACTCTGCAATAAAAAATAAAGGGAACATTTTATATGCTGTCCTATCAACAATAGTATTTGCAGTAATGGCATGCGGTATATTATTTATATGCATGCAATATATTCTGCTTTTTATTGTCGTAATATTCCTTATGGCGAGAACACCATCGCGCTGTGACAGTTGTCGATCCTATTCAGATGGCTACTGCTATTATAGAAACAAATATGTAGAACCGGGCAATAGTTGTAATAAATTTCAACCTTGAGAGCATTATTAATTCGCCCCAAATTACGTATGTATAAGGTATACAACTAAGCAGTTCAGAAATTTTGAGATTCATTATTGCCAATTTCGGTTTTACTTTTATCCCAGAAATTATCAGGCAAAAAAACCGCGCACTCGGGAATGAGGCGCGGTTTTTTGCTAAAGTATAGTTATTTATTTCACGATAACTTTTGTTACGGTGTTGCCTTGACGGCGGATATACAGGCCGTTTTCGGGGTTAGCAACGCGAACGCCCTGGAGGTTGAAGTATTCAACGGGAGCGTTTTCATCGCTGCTTATAATGTTGGCGATGCCCGATTCTGCTTTCTTCATGTAGATAGTGGGGAGGTTATAAACAGATTCGGCAGTGAGGATTGCAGGTGCAACGTTGGTGTAGAATGTGCCATTAGCACCAACGCTTTGGCATACAACGGCACCGGTGAGGTTGTTTGAGATAACAACTTCGCCCGTCTCTTCAAAGTCGATGAGCCAGTAGCAACCTTCGTTGATTTCGGTGAAAATCTGGAAGGTGGTGGTGTGGCCTGAGTCCATTGCGATGTAACGTCCGTCGGCATCTTGTAGGAGATAGCCGTCGTCGCCTTCAGTGATGAGGACAGCATTAGCGGGAGCAGAAGCGACTTCGTTGTCGGTGAAAGTAGCGTCAACGAGTGTCCAACGTCCGTATGTGAGGCTCGGAGCTACAGCAGAGCAGAGTTTGCCGTCGGCTGCGAATACGTATGATTTGCCGGCTACTATTTCAGTAACTTTTGCATATTGTTCGGTAGCGGGTTGAACCGGAACGTCGACTTCGCCTTCACCTTCGCCTTTCACAAGCACGTTTTTAATTTCCCATGTGCCGGCTTTAGTGTCGGTAGATGTATATTTGAATCCGAGCTGTATTTTCTTGCCTTGGTATTTGTCGATGTCGATAAGACCAGAGTTGACAAAAGTCCAGCTTTGTGTCTCGGGATAAGTAGCAGTGAGGGCAGTCCATTCGCCGTTTTCTTCACGGACGTAAACGCCGGTAGCTGTTGTGGCGTCTTCGAAGTAGTTGGTGGCGTGGTCAAACGAAAGGGTAAGGTCGGTGAAAGTGCTCAAGTCGATAACGGGCGAGATGAGCCAGCTTTCTGTTGCGTAGTTGGTGCTGTTGTAAAAAGCCGACGCTTTAGCGCCGTAGTTAGCGGCAAACGACCAAACGTAGGTCAATTCTTCGGGAATCACTTTGTCTTCGATAGTGAAGTCGCCAAGGCTTGTGCCGAATGTTTCGCTAAAAATAACGGTTGTTTCGTCGGGGTTTTCGGGTGTTTCACCGCCTTCGCCGGTGTAAACAACGAGTTCCGACATGCGCCAAGTGGCATTGGCTGTTACAGAGAATGAGTTAGCCGAGCCTGTCCATACGGCGTTATTCTGTGTTGTCCACGAGCCTTTATCAACGGTAAATGCTGCATTGTTTCCGAGATTAGAGCCTGTGAATTCAACCTTGGTCATATTAACGCCTTCGGGAGCTGTGATTTTCATTGTTGTACCGCTATAGATGCGAACCGTCTTCTGTTGATTGGCATTTGTCGACGTAGCATAATAGTATGCCGGCATTTGCGAGGCGGTTGTGCTTGTAGTAGAGAATTCGAAGGTGTAGCCACCGAGCATAAATGATTGTAGCGGCTGATAGTTGGCAGCTTGTTGAACAGAGCCATCATCTTTGAGCTTTTCTTCGTTAAAAGTACCGACGATGTCTTCAGCGTCGTTAACGTTGAGCGCTGTCGATTCTGATGGGGTGTCGGGATCTTTAGGATCGTCGGGAGTCTCGGGAGTTTCACTAGATGTTTCACCGTTATAGCTTATAATTTTGCCCGTGGTAATCTCGGGAGTGCCATTATAGTTTTGGAGCACGCCTTCAACCACAACTTCGGCGCCAACGCCAATTTGGTTTTCCGATGTGAAGTTTTGGCCATCAAACCATTTTGTGCGGAAAATTTTCAAGGCGTTAGTGTCGCCGGCTTTGTCAACGATATCGAAAGTGGCGTTGCCGTAATTAGGACTAACTTCTTCAATAGTTGAGATTATACCTTTAACCTGCACTGCATCGGTGGGGATATTGTTCGACGCAATGATAGCAAGCGCTTCGGTAACGGTAATTACGCCTTCGGGAGCTGCCGGTGTTTCGGGAGTGTCGGGAATATCGGGTGTTCCTTCGCCGTAATATACTGTGATAGTTTTAACGGCTTTGTTAGCGGTAGCTGTCGTAACAAAAGTTACAGAAGCTTCCGAGCCGGTCCATGATGTGATGTTGGCACCGTTGTTATATCCTTCAACTTTGAAGGTAGCACCTGAAACGACATCGAGAGTAACGCCGGTAACGCTTTCGCCGTCGGCTGTCACTGTAAACGATGCGCCATTTTTGTAATATTCGCGGATACCATCGGTCCAAAGGCGCCATCCGCCATGGAATGTGATAGTTACATCGCCCGATTCTATAGTCTGGCCATCTTCAAGATAACCGCCGGTTCCTTTGTCATTGTCCCAACGATCTAATCCATAGTCGTTTTGGGTAAAGTCAAACGTTACGCTTTCGGCAAAAGCGAGGCTGCTTAAACCGATAAGGGCAACAAAAGAAAGTAAAAGTTTTTTCATAAAAGAATTTGGTATTAAGGTTAATTATTTCTCAATGTTATTTTTCTACATATCGGCGCAGGAACACTTCGGTAGGGAAGTGGTCGGAATACCCACCGAGGTATGAGCCGGCAGAGTAGGTGCGCTTGGGGTATCCTACGCGAGTACCCTCGGTGTCTTTAAGGAAATCAAAATTAAGAACTTTGGCTTCGTAGAAAGTCCAGTTTGTGTCGGTGCCGGTGTTTACGAGGTTGCCCGAGAGTATTATCTGGTCGAAAAGGTTCCAAGCACTCTTGTAAGCGAGTGTGCCCACGCCGCTATCGAGTTTGCTCCAGAAGGGATTGAAGAAACCATGCTCTTCGACGCCTTTAGGACTTTTCTTGGCGCCTATTACCTTGGCGCACGATTTGTCGTGCGGGTCATCGTTAAGGTCGCCCATGATGATAACGCCGATATTCGGGTCGATGCGCCACAGCGAGTCGGCAATGCTTTTCGACAATTCGGCAGCGGCGACACGATTAGGCTCCGATTGCTCCTGTCCACCGATACGCGACGGCCAGTGATTTACAATCACAGCAATGCGTTGGCCCATAAGCGATCCTACGACGCACATTTGGTCGCGCGTGCGGAACGGAACGGCAGTGAGACGATGGTTGGTCACGTTTTCGGGCTTAAAATAGCGTGGGTTATAAAGCATGCCCACGTCAACGCCGCGGGCATCGGGCGAATCGTGGTGTATTACTTGAAGGTTCCATTTCTTGAGGTACTCGTGGTTGGCAACATCTTCCATCACAGAGCGGTTCTCAATTTCCGACACTCCTACAATGGCCGGCCCGATGGGTGTGGTCTTTGTAGCAAATTGCGATATGGCATAAGCCAGATTGCCAACCTTCTCCCAATACTTGCGGCCGTCCCATTGGCGAGGCCCATTGGGCGTAAATTCGACATCGCGCCCCTCGGGATTGTTGGGTATCGTGTCGAAAAGGTTTTCCCAGTTGTAAAATGCGATGCCGGCAACTTGCACTTTGCGCTCGGTTTTTTGTGCGCTTACACCTACCGACAAAACTGTCGACAATACCATTGCTACGATAGCTAACAAAAAGTTTCTTTTCATGATTAAAACGGCCTGACTGCCTTTACAATTATTTGCTCGCAAAGGTAGCAAAAAAATTTCTTAAAAACTAAAACTTTTATTACCTTTGCGCCGAAAATTTAACTAACTCGCTTCCACCTACAAAACAAAACCTAATACAACCTATAACACGTTGAGTATCAGGATTAAAAATACCCCCCCCATTTGGATATGTTGTCTGACTAAGGTTGGAATAGCCCTTGCTATCACAGCCTTGGCGTGGGGTCTTTCGTTTGTGTTGATGCAACCATTTTCAGTATCGGTTGCCACTTTGGTTTCAACAAACGATAAAAGCGATTTTGATATAACCGATTTTTATAATATTGTAGCCGATAGTAGGTCTGTCCGTGCTGTCGACCGCAACATTACAATTCTTGATATTAGTGGCGCGACAAGAGAAGATGTCGCAGTGATACTCGAGGCCTTGCCTGACTTTGAGCCAAAGGTTGTGGGCCTGGATGTAACGTTCGATGTGGAGCATGCCAATGATAGTCTGTTGATATCTTCGATACAAGCGTTGCCCGATATGGTGATGATAGTCGATGTCGTTGCAGATAAGGCACGCAATGCACAGACTTTTCATCTTGGAGAAACATCGTACTTTTATGAGCAGATGAAAGATCGCCCCTATGGGGCTTCTAACCTGCCTACAAAGTATGCGGGAGGCGTCGTGCGCGAGTTTCGCGTCGATTATCCCGACTCATTGGGGGCGAAAATACCGTCGTTTGCAGTGGCTGTTGCCGAGCAAGTAGACACTACAATTGTTAACAGGCTCCGCAGTCACAAGCGACAGTATGAGCTGATAAACTATCCGTCAAGGCGCTTCAAAACAGTATATTGGGAAGAGCTCGGCTTGCATGCAGAAGATATTCGAGATCATGTAGTTTTAATAGGTGCTGTTGATAATCTTAGCGATAAGCATGCGACCCCGCATCGGCGCCAAGTATCTGGCATAGAGATTCATGCACATATCCTTGGAACGATAATGAATGAAAACTATCTTGAGCCGTTAAATAGCTTTTGGAGTACAATAATAGCATTTGCATTATGCTTTATTCTCGCATTTCTATATACGATACTTTATCCGGGATTTAGAGCTCTTGTATTGCGATTCGTTCAGCTATTATTACTATATGTGATAATTGTAATCGGCTACCATTATTTCATAGATAAATGCGTCGTTATAAATTTCTCTTATGCAATACTAATGTTGACATTCGTATTGTTTGTGTCGGATATTTGTTTTGGCATAAAGGGATTTTGTGATTATTACAAGACAAGGAAACTTAGGAAAAAAGAATATTAATCGAAATTGACAATGAAAACAATTGGCAACATGTCGTTTATGACGCGACTTGTGGTATTATTCGCGCTTATAATGCTAAATGCGGCGATGGCTTTTGGTCAATATAGCGTGTCTTCGTTCAAGGGCGATGTTAAAATAAAACATGCCGGACAAGCTGTAGCAGCTACGCAGGGAATGCCTATCGGCGCTTTCGACCTAATAGTGATAGGGCAGGGCGCAGAAGTGGTTATATTCGACAAAGCAAGCTCAAGTGAATATACTCGCAATATTCCGGGCGAAGTATCACCCAATACGTTGGTGATAGATGCGAAGAAAGCCGCTTCGTCGAATCTGTCGAATATTCACCGCAATATCGGCATGACGAAATCGTCATCACCTGAAGAAGGCAAGATGTATGTTGAAAAAGGAAAAATTACGCTTGCACTGGAAGATTACGATCCTACCAGTGATGATTTTATGGTTGACGCAAAGGTATTAGCCGCATATGCAGCTAATAAACTCAATACTGTCAGCCCTGACAAACTCGGCGAAAACTTTCCTGTTGGTCTCCGTTGTGAACACACCGACAGCGGTCTGATTAGTTTCGAGCTCGACAATACCAGCGATGTGCCTCTATATGTAAATGTAATAAAGATACTGCCGGAGAACGATGGTAAAGGCAAATATCGCATCTCGGAACTTGGCCAGCCGGTAGGTTGTTATGTGCTATTGCCTAACCAGGCAATAATGCGTCGACAAAGTAAAGGTGCAAAAGCCGACCAAACGCACATCCTTGTTGCCGCTCACTATTATTTTTCTATCGATGATTTGATAGAGAGCATAGCAACCGAGCTTGGCGATAAAGAAAAGAAAGACGGTCCGACACTTGAGTTGCCAATTTATCTTAAAGCTTTCTAACATAACATAGTATAAAATTCAAGAAAAGATAAAAAATGAAAAACATCAACTACTTTCGCTTTGCATTGATTGCACTTGCAGCATGCATCACTGTTCCTGCCGTTGCTCAGGAATCTTACTCGGAAACAGAAAATTTAACTACGCGTTTTAATCGTTTCAAAACGACACCCGACGCCCTGATAATTTCGGGACCCGGTGTTTATACTCGTACGGCAAACACCTTGCGTTCTTTGTCGGGTAGTGAAATGGCAACTCTCGGCAAACAACTTATCGATGCCGACGCTAATCCGTTTTGCAATAGCTTCTTCCTTGTGGCAGAAGATGGCAAGAAAAATCTTGGTGTTATAGTACAGAACTCGAGCGATGCCGAGGTATTATATAAAGTAAATTCCAAAAAATTAGGTACGCCCTATGCCGTGGCATACACTCACGATGCTCTCAGCATCTTGTTGGCTACAGACTCGGGTCTGAATATACTTGAAGCTCCAACACGTATGCTTGTAGAACGTATACCATTGAAGTATAAGCAGGTAGAGATACTCGAGCCGTCGTCGAACGGCTACTATCTTGCCGTGGCCCAAGGGTCGAAACTTTCAGTGTATAACCTTGAAGAGCGGACACTTAGAAAAGAGTGGGATTTTGATGTGAAAATTAATGATGTTGCTTTCAATGATACTAATACCGAGCTTGCAGTGGCTACCGACGATGGTGGAATAAGCATCTTTGACACACGTAATTTCCTAATTAAGAAAAGTATAGATGACCTCGATGGCGCATTGTCGTGCTGCTATAACTTCGATGGCAAATATCTTGCCGTTGCTGAATCGCCCGAAAAAATCGTGGTGATAAATTTGTTGCAGCTGTCTGACAGAGAGAACATATATGTTACAGAAGGAGGCATGAGCACCTTGCGTTTTGTGCCTGACTCGCAAAATAAAACAATGTTGGCTTACAACAGCCTAAATGCTGTTAACATCCGTAAAATGGGACACTTAACGCCTCACTATGCACGTCTTATAAACGATGAGGTAAACGATCGTCTTAACGATTGGATGAAAATGCGTGAAGGTGAAACGTTGGAAGAATACCGGGCTCGTGTAAATGATGAATCTCGCGAGCGTCAAAGACGTCTTTTTGAAGACGAAATATCTACGCGTCTTGCTCCTGATATGTTGTCGATGTCGTCGTGGAATCTTGGTAAGTACGACCGTATCAACGGAGTGCTTGAGGTCGATTTCTCTAATATGCCCGCAATTTTCCTCCCCGTACCCGAAAGCGACCTTTCGGCCTTCTATAATAACGATGGCAGCCTCGAATTCAAAAACGCTAAATATGGCGTTATGAGTAACGATAATTTTGAGCTTATCTATGCCGAGGTATATAATAGCAGCAATGGTAAGACATACGTCTACAATAATATCGAACGCGCAGCTCTCAATTTCATGACCGATACCGACAATGTGGTGTCGCTCGAGCTCATACTCCAACAACAAATGGAAGAACAACGCCTCGAGGAAATACGTCAAAGAGTTGTAGCCGAGGCCATATCTCGTAGTGTTATATCGCAACATACCAATATAGCCGTAGATTCACGTATCGACCCCGACTATGATGCAAATGGCAAGAAAATATTGAATTATCACGTGAACTTCACATATCAGGTCGATCCCGGCTTTACTGCTACAGAGGATTTCGCCCCCGGCAAATACCATGCAGAGCAATCAGGTGCGGCAGGCGCTATGCTTGCCATTGTGAAAGAGGCTCTTGAAGGCGACTTCTCGCAGTATGTAAAAGAAGGCAAGAAACTTAATATAACCATATCGGGCACAGCCGATGCCACACCTATCGTTAGCCGTATTCCATACGATGGAACATATGGAGATATACTCGAAGTTCCGGTGTACCAAGATGGCAAGATTCGTCCGATGACAATACAGCCGAAGCAGCTCGTTACAGAAAATGAGCAATTGGCATTCCTCAGAGCATTTAGCGTGCGCAACTATCTCTCATCAAATGTTAACGACCTTGATAAGATGAATACATCGTATCGCTATAATATTGAGGTGGCTAAGGATAAGGGTTCGGAATTCCGCCGTATATCTGTTGAGTTTACATTTATCGATGCATTCTAAGCAATGGCTAAAAAGTTAATATCCATAATTGGCATCCTCGTTCTGGTCTTCTGGACCGGGTTTTATGCCTCGGGCAACCCCGCAGAAGATAAAGACAATGCTTCCAACACCGAAGAAATAGAAGAGGTAGAGGAGGTGATAACTCCCGATTCACTGCTTAATCGAGCTCTTACGACGTTTAAGGAACTTAAATTCCTTAAATTCGAAGGAGAACCACTCGAGATAGTAAGCCCTATGTCGTATCAATGCTATGAAGAAGGACGTGAAGCCCTTTTGGCTCAAGAAGAGCAGAGTCGCGAATGGCATCAAGCCAAGGAGTTGTTGCGCGACACTCAGCGCGATTTGTTGGAAGGCGCTTTCTTCTATTCCAAGGCAAGTAACCAGGCCGAAATGACCAAATTTGCGCAAGCATACCTTGATGTATCGTTGCTCGATGCCTTCAAAAATGATGCTATAGAACTTGATTCGGGCACATTGGCCATGTTAGCGTATATATCGGCATCGGGAGCGTACAATGTAAAAGAGTATGCTCGCGCTATAGATTATTTTAAGATATACCTATCAACAGGCGATAATAGCCAACGCGAACAGGTGTATGTGTTTATGGTGCAGTCTTGTTTGCAAGCTGAACAATGGGATCTCGGTATTGCAACGGCTCAAGAGGCTCTCACTCTGTTTCCGGGACATAAACACATTTTACTTGTTGCCATGCAGATGTGTATAGATGGCGGACGTGGAGAACACTTGCAGCAATTCCTCACTCAGGCACTGGAGGCTAATCCGGTAGATGAACGGCTCCTTGACATCCAAGGGAAGCTCTACGAGGATGCCGGCGATTACGAGAAAGCTTTAAGCATATACACAACGCTTGAAGAGATACGTCCTAATTCATTATCTACAGCGAAGCACATAGCCCTTTGTTATTACAACCAGGCTGTCGATGCATTTAATTCTGCCATTAATCAATCGGATGAGAAGGCTGCTTCGCGGTTGCGCCGTCGTGCTAAAAACTATTTTGCATCGGCTTCTGATAAATTCCGCGACGTACTTGAATCTGCTCCGACATCAGTGCCATATCTTCGCAGTCTTGGCGTATGTTACCTTTGCTTGGAAGATAAATACAATTTTGAAAAAATAAACGAGCGTTTGCGCCTATTGGGTGAAGACCCTCTTGCAGAGGTCTTTATGCCACCAAGTATGACGTATAATGGTGATGGAAAAGAGAATTTTGCCACATCACAAGGCTCAGCGCTAAAAGATGCTCCCTCATATAGCGATTTTGGTCGTGAATATATCACCACACGTCTTGGTGCATGGGCTAAGAAAGGCGAATTCGAGCGAATGGACGATTTTAACGCTCGTGTAAATCAAACGTCGATACGTGCCGAGTATAACAAATTAAAAAAGGAAGCGGCCGACAAGTATCTGGCAGAATACTCGAGCCGTCTGCGCATAAACGACCTTGCTCTGCAGCCGTATGATGCCGGTAATGAGGTCTTTAAGATTGTGTCGTCGTATGGTCCCATCTATTTGCGTGTGCCGCTCAAAAATGGCGAGGCAGAGCAATTTAAAGATGGGTGGAAGGCTATCCGATTCCAAAACCCGAAGTTCTTTATCGATGATGATAGCGTTCGTATTGCAGAGATAACATTTATCGCAGCTAATGGCAAAAAATATGAATTCAATAACGCTCGTGCCATTAACTATAGCGTGCCCGACATTGCTATTGACTTCGCTTCGATTCTTGGCACTCCTTCTGAACAACAGCGCACTAATCGAGCCGCGAACGATGCTGTCCTTATTGCGGCTAAATCTGATGTGGATGAAAACATACCCGAGACAAAGAAGAAATCTAACAATACCTTGGCTCTTATAATTGCAAACGAGAATTATCGTAATGTGTCGAAGGTGCCCTCGGCTTATGCTGACGGCTTGACCTTCTCGGAGTATTGTAGGAAAACCCTCGGTATCCCCGAAAGGAATATATCATTTTATCCCAATGCTTCTTTGGCCGAGATATATGATGCTATGGTTGACCTCCAGCGTAAGTCGGGCGTCGTAGGCTCAAACGCCGAAATCATCGTGTACTATGCCGGCCACGGTTTGCCCGATGAAAACTCGAAAGAGGCTTATCTGTTGGCGAGTGACTCCAATCCAACGAATTCGCGCACCTGGTATAAGCTAAGCGATTTCTACCAAACACTCTCGGAGCTCAATGCTCAGTCGGTAATGGTATTCCTTGATGCTTGTTTCAGTGGCGCCGAACGAAGCGACCGTGAAGGAGCTACTATTATGGCACAAACAGGAGCGCGTGGAGCTGTAATCAAACCAAAAGAGGCTGCTCCTAAGGGTAATATGTTTGTATTGACCGCAGCTTCAGGTAATGAAACGGCCTTGCCGTATACCGAGAAAAATCATGGTCTGTTTACATATTATCTCCTTAAAAAGATTCAGGATAGCAAGGGAAATGTAACGTTGAGGGATCTTGCCGATTATGTAACGAAGGAGGTTTCACACCAATCGAATTTTGTAAACAAAAAACCACAGACACCGACAGCCGTTACATCTGGTCTTATGACCGAGATGTGGAAATCTAAAAAACTTGTTCCATGAATCAAATACGATTGACAATCGCGATATTTTTTATGGTGATAGGGTGCCTATTGGCGCATTCACAGGCTGTCCGTGTAGTGTCGGCTGAATATACATTCTACGGCGATGGTAATCATTCACCTGCCGATTGTCGACGCGAGGCGCTTCAAGGAGCACGATTGGCTGCTATAGCCAAAGAATTTGGCACAACGATAACGCAATCGGTCGTGTCGGATGAAGTGGTGAATGCGCGTGGTGAAAATACTTTTTTTCGCTCTCTCAGCGAAACGGAGGTTAAAGGCGAGTGGCTTGAAGACATAGGAGAGCCTGTCTTTACTCCCGCTTTTGATGGCGATGGCAATCTTATTATGACGTGTTTCGTGAAGGGACGAGCGCGAGAGATATCTAACAAAGCCCCTGATTTCCAAGTGTCGATACTTAGGAATGGCACCGACCTTCGCTATGCTGATACTCGCTTTAACTCGGGCGATGATATGCGCTTGTACTTTAAGGCCCCGGTAGATGGATATATGGCGGTGTATCTTACAGGAGAAGATAATATGGCCTATACAATGTTGCCATATACAGCCAGCCCCGATGGTTATGTAAAAATCAAACATGGCCGCGAGTACGTGTTTTTTGATGCCAAAAAAGGCGATGCGTTGCATGGTGAAGTAGATGAGATGCAACTTGTTACCGACGAACAACTCGAGCGAGATCGTTTCTACATCCTTTTTTCACCGCAACCATTTATCAAGGCTAACGATTCGTTTTCAGGTGATAACCTGCCACGCTCTTTGCCTTTCGCAGAGTTTTCGTCGTGGCTGGCAAAAACGCGAAAAAACGATCCTTCGCTTGGCGTAAAGACCATTGACATTACAATCAGTTCTGAAAAATAATTTAATCAACTAATCAAAATAAACATCAATTATGAAAAAGATTATCATTCTTCTTCTGGCAGTATGTCTATTGATTCCATCTGTTTCAGAGGCAAAAAACAAACAACTTGAAAAGGCTCTTAAAAAAGAGATGAAAACAAAGATGAAAGAGTACAACAAAGACGGCTGGAAAGTCTTTGGCACAACTCGCACTCTCGAAGTTGCTCTTGCATCGCACTATGATAAGCTTAATAGCCTTGGCGAAGATGGCTATGAAGTTGTTGGTATTGCTTCACGATTCAAAGCAAAAAATGTTGGCAAGCAGATGGCTGCCAACAGCGCTTGCACCAACTATGCACAACTTGCAGGAAGCACGCTCAAAGGTCGCGTAGTATCCGACATATCGGCTAACGGAACAGATGCTGAAGGCGAATTCGAACACTTCTATAGCGCTTACGAGCGTCTCGTTGAAAAAGAAATTAGAAACGAGATGCAAGAGAGCTTTTCTGTAATCCGTGATAATAAAGATGGCACATTTGAACTACAAACATACTATATCGTAAGTGAAAGTGCTGCATCAAAGGCTCGCCAACGTGCACTCGAAGATGCCCTCAAGGAAAGTGCTTTGGCACAGGCTCACGCAAACAAGATTGCCGATTTCGTGCGTGCCGGATTTGACAAGTAACTCAACTATTATTAAATTTGTGTTGCCGACTGTTGTCGGTAGCTATTAACCAACTATTAAATCTACCCACATCTATGTCAAAGAAACTTACAACAATAATACTGTCGGCCATGTTGTCGGTAAGTGCCGTTTCTCAACAAAGTGGCGATATGCAGTCTTCTTTCGAAGATTTTCGTCGAGGTCTGTTGGACGATTTTAATAACTTCCGCAATGATATATTGGCCGATTATGCCAAGTTTCTCGACGGGGTGTGGGTGGAATATAGTGGTTTTAAGGGGCAGGAGCGCAACAATACGCCCAAGCCGGAGTTGCCACCGCTTGTGGATCCAGATTCGACACCCGATACAACTCCGACGAAGCCGGGACGGTCGGATGACAAACCGGCGGTATCGCCTGTGAAAGATACAACTCCCGTTGCGCTTTCTAATGGTGGTAATGATTTTACGTTTAGTTATTATGGTATTGAAATGCAGATTCCGGATGTTGATATTCGCCTTATGGAGCGATTATCTAAAACAAAAGATTTTGCTGAGCAGTGGCGTATGCTCGATGCCAATCCTGCTTCAGAGCAGCTAATTAAAAACATTTCCGACCTTGCCAAGAGACATAATTTTAACGATTATCTGACCTATGATCTGGCAGCGCGTTATGCGGTGGCCAAGTATCCTAATATTAGTCCGTCGTCGCGTACGTCGCTTGTACATTATATAATGACGCATCTTGGTTTTGATGCCCGTATCGGAGTGAATGGAAGCGGTCAGGCCTTGCTAATGCTTCCATGTAAGCAAACCGTTTATGGTTATATGTTCCTCGTATTCGATAATGCGAAGTATTATGTGTTTGTCGACCCACAGGAGAAACTTTCGATGTCGGATACCCGTATTTCGACGTGCCAACTACCTAAGGCCGCGGCAAATGCATCAAAAATAGATTTACGACTTAATCCGATAAATATTCCGTATAAAGCCAAAACGTATTCGGTGAGTCACGACGGCGTTGAAATACATGGCGAAGTAAACGAGAATCTCTTCCCTATTATATATAAATATCCACAAATGCCCATTAGCGATTATGCAGAGTCGGAGCTGCTCCCCGATTTGCGTCGCGATGTAGTGGCTCAGTTGAAGGCTCAGTTGGCAGATAAGCCCACTGCCGAGGCTGTCGATGCTTTATTGCAGTTTGTGCAGAGTGGCTTTGATTATGCCACCGACCATCAGTATCATGGATTTGAGAAGCCATATTTCTTTGAAGAGATGCTGTTTTATGATAAATGCGATTGTGAAGACCGTGTGGTCTTTTATACCTATCTGCTTTGGAATGTCCTCGGCGTAGAGAATCATCTTCTGGCCTATCCCGGGCATGAAAGTGCTTCGGTTACAATTCCGGGAAAGACTCGTGGCGATGCATACAATTACGATGGAAAGACATTCTTGATTTCCGACCCTACTTATATAGGCGCAAAAACGGGAATGTGTATGCCAAATTTCAAGTCGAAAACTCCCGAGATCGATCATATTTATCGTTGATTGCTTCTTATACAACTGCAATAGCATAGTTGAAACAATTTTACGCGTACTTCTTTTAGATACGTCGCCTTTTGCGCCGTTTTTGAGGGTGTGTACGTCGTTGGTTTTCGTCGTTTCTATCGCAGTTCGTAGTTTCCAAATCGAAGTGCAAAATTTAATATCGCAGTTTTATTTTATATTTTGTCATGTGGTTTTTTTTTTGTAAATTTGCCGGCTAAAGGACACTAAACGGTTCGAAGAAAAGAGAAATGAGACAGCTAAAAATCACAAAATCAATCACTAATCGCGAAAGCGCATCTCTTGATAAGTATCTTCAGGAGATAGGGCGTGAGGAGCTGATATCTGTAGAAGAGGAGGTAGAGCTTGCGCAGCGAATTCGCCAAGGTGATCAGGCGGCTCTCGAAAAACTAACGCGTGCAAATCTGCGCTTCGTAGTGTCGGTGGCAAAACAGTACCAAAACCAAGGGCTGTCGTTGCCCGACCTTATCAATGAAGGCAATCTGGGTTTGATTAAGGCCGCACGTAAATTTGACGAGACTCGCGGTTTCAAGTTTATCTCTTATGCCGTATGGTGGATTAGACAATCGATATTGCAGGCATTGGCAGAGCAGAGCCGTATAGTGCGCCTTCCTCTTAACCAGGTGGGTTCTCTCAACAAGATAGGCAAGGCTTTGTCGAAGTTTGAGCAGGAACATGAGCGCCGCCCCTCGCCCGAGGAGTTGGCAGAGCGTCTTGATGTGCCTGTTGAGAAAATTGCCGACACGCTCAAGGTTTCAGGCCGTCATATATCGGTAGATGCGCCGTTTGTAGAGGGCGAAGACAATAGTTTGCTCGACGTGTTGACAAATGACGACAGCCCTATGGCCGATGCAGCACTCAACCAAGAGTCGCTCTCTAACGAAGTTGAGAGAGCTTTGCGCCAGCTCAATGAGCGTGAACGCGAGATTCTTAAGATGTTTTTCGGCATAGGCTGCCAAGAAATGACTCTCGAGGAAATAGGCGCTAAGTTCGACCTGACGCGCGAGCGTGTACGCCAAATTAAAGAAAAGGCTATACGTCGTCTCAAGGGCCAGAAGAGCCGTTTGTTGAAATCTTATTTGGGGTCTTAATCCTCCATTAGCAAAAATGATTAACGCGGCGCTGCAGATATTCAATCTGTGGCGCTGTGATTTTTTTCTGCCAGTGAATTATTTGTAGATTTGACATGATAGTAAAATGAGATTTGGGACGAATGTGATTTATTGCTTATCTTTGCTGATTAGAAATTAATAGCGATTATATGGCAGAAGTTGTCGCGACAAAACTTCAGGTTCAAATAGCTGTGTATGGGCACGATGGCATGTCGCGCTTGCTTGAGCATAGTCATCCGCAAGAGCCCGGTGTGCAGTGGCTTGTGTCGTGGCAAGTGCCCGATGGCGATTGCACGGTGCCTCAAGCGTTGCTGGCAAGAGATGACTTCGATGTTATAGTAAATAGAGATAGGGGAGTTGCTAAAAATCGCAACCATGCATTAGATGTGAGCGATGATGCTCCGTGGTGTCTGTTGTCGGATGATGATGTTGATTATGAGGCGGATGCGTTGCGTGAACTGATGGGGGCTTTCGATGAATATCCCGAAGCCGATATTATATGCTGTCGTTATCTGAGCAGAGGTAGCTATACAAAAAACTATGGTGAAGGTGTATTCACTCTAAACAGAGCGCCTAAAGGATGGTATGCAGCGACGATAGAAATGGCTTTTAGGCGTGAAAGTTGTAAAGGCTTGCGCTTTAATGAGAATTTTGGACCGGGTTCGGGTCGATTAATAAGCGGCGAAGACTCTGTTTGGTTTTGCGATATGATGCGAAAGGGCTTGAAGGGTGTGTGCGTGCCCATCGATCTTTGTTCGCACGATGGCGAGACAAGTGGCGAACGGCTTGCCAGAGATAAGGAATTTGTGAAGGCGCAGGGCGCGATTATTATACATTCAAAACCTTTGACGTGGTTGCCACGCTTGTTGCTTTATGCCTATCGGTCGCCGAAGCCTTACTTTTGGTATTTATATCATTCTTTGCGCGGAGTGATATATGCTGTTGTTCACCGCATATACAAGAATAGTTAATCGGCGCAATTAATAAGCCCTTCTTTGATTAGCACCTCATCGATGTCGTTGATTAAAGCGATAGCGTCCCAATCGTTGCGGTTGGAGAATACGAGGTAGCACAGGTCTAAATCGGGGAATGTGGCTTCTATCTCGGAGAATCCGCCTCGTTGGCTTCGGTGGTATAGTTTTTGGTGTCCGTTGGTATATGCAATGTTAATGCCGAGGCTGCAATATTCTCCGTTTTTATCACTATCAACCAGAGGTGTACGCAATAGATTAAGTGATTCATCAGACAACACCAGGCCATTGTTAAGAGCGTGTTGCCAACGTGTGAAATCTAAGGCATTGGTATATAAGCCGCGGTCGGCACGAGTGAGAAAGAAGTCGGCCTCGCCGTAATCGAATTCGTCCCACTGGCCGTCTTTGCTCCTGAAAATATTAGATTTGGAATCGCCTTGAGCCTTGCAATAGCCGTGAGCCATTCTTGCTATGTGTCGGGTCTGATTTACATAGCTCGCGTACTCTATTCCCGCCGGTTCGAAAATATTTCGTTGCATCCAAACTTCAAAATTTTCGCCGGAGGCTTCTTCAATCACACCGAGAAGGAGCATATACGGAGGGTCTTGACGCTCAAACCGCGACCCCGGCTTGAAAGCGAGCGAGTCGACGTGTTTTATGTAGTTTGTTTGTTCGCGTTCTTTGCCATAGATGCGATAATCGGGTCCGTAAGCGAAGACAGACGTATTCTCGGAAACATATTTCGCCCACTGCTCGTTGTCTTTGGGCCGAAGGTCGGGTATTCCGGAGGTGTGAGAGAGCACGTTCCGAAGGGTAATTTCTCCGAATACTTTTTCATTTAATTCGGGATAAAATTTTATGAATTTATCGTCGAGCGACAATTTGCCTTCTTCGGCCAATTTGAGGATTGCGGCTGCGGTAAACGTCTTTGTCGACGATGCTATGTTCATCATAGTCGTGTCGGTAATGGGGCAAACGCTGTCGAGCCTTGCAAGACCGAAAGAATGGTTATACAATATTGAATCGCCGAGCGATATGACAACGACGGCACCCGGCTCATTTGCGGGAAACAAGGGGCTTATAATGGAGTCGATTCTCGCGGCAAGGCTGTCGGGCTCGGGCGCAACTCCTTGACGGGTACACGATGTGGCAAATAATATCGCTCCAATAAAAATAACGGTTATGTGAGAGAATGTAGCTTTTGTCATGGCGATGCAAAATTATGCAACAAAAACCGGTTCTGCAAATTGTGGCAAAACCGGTTTGAATATAGTATCTTTTTTGTAGCGATATTGTAAACGATATGTCATACCGAAACGTCGGCTTTGATGTGTGGATGCGGGTCGTATCCCTCGAGAGAAAAATCGGAGTAGTCGAAGCCAAAAATATCGGTAACGTTGCTGTTAATTACCATGCGAGGAAGCTTACGAGGCTCGCGCTCGAGTTGCAGGCGAGCTTGGTCGATGTGGTTGAGGTATAGATGCGCGTCGCCGAGGGTGTGTACAAAATCGCCGGCTTTGAGGCCTGTCGCTTGAGCCATCATTTGCAAGAGTAGGGCATACGACGCAATGTTGAACGGAACGCCCAGGAAGCAGTCGGCGCTGCGTTGGTATAACTGCAGTGAGAGCCTACCGTCGGCGACATAGAACTGGAAGAAAGCGTGGCACGGAGGCAGGTTCATATTTGGAATGTCGGCAACATTCCAGGAGCTGACGATAATGCGACGAGAGTCGGGATTATTACGCAGCGTGTTTTGTACCTCTGCAATCTGGTCGATATGTCCGCCGTTATAGTCGGGCCACGAGCGCCACTGATAGCCATATATGTGCCCGAGGTCGCCGTCGGGGCCGGCCCATTCGTTCCATATTCTCACGCCGTTGTCCTGCAGGTATTTTACATTAGTGTCGCCTTTAAGAAACCATAGCAGCTCATAGATGATAGATTTTAGGTGGAGTTTTTTTGTGGTAAGCAAAGGGAAACCGTCTTCGAGATTGAAACGCATTTGGTAGCCAAATACCGAGCGAGTCCCAGTGCCGGTGCGGTCGTGCTTTTCAACACCGTTTTCGAGAATATGGTTGAGTAGGTCGAGATACTGTTTCATTTATTGTGAGTTTTAATATTTTGCTCAATGCCGTGGCGGTTTGTAGTCTGAGTGTTTTGCGAATGCCCTTCAACCGACTGCATAAGCGGAAGCCCGAGCCGGTAGCGCCCCGATTTATATGCTATTGCGCTATTTGGACATACTGTCGTGCAGTTGAAGCATACGACGCAACGAGAGTTGTCAACAATCTTTTCGGGTAGTTTGATGCACTGTGCTTTACACACTCGCTCACATTCGCCGCAATTAATACAGCGGTCGGGGTCGATTTCGATGTGGAAATATGCGCGTCGCGCGCCGTAGCCGAGCAGTGTGCCGATGGGGCATGCTGTGTTGCAGATCAGTCGGCCTCTACGCCATGAAAATATAGCAACAGACACCGCTGTGAGTGTGGCAAGGGCGAATGCCGATATTGTAAACCGCGAACCGTCGCTGACGATGCCCAGCGGTCGTGCTATAAATTCATTAACCATACGAGCGTAAGCACTATAGGGGTCGAGTATGGTTGGCAAAACGGCTATTTCGGATAGTACAGCTGCAAATGCTATAATTAGAAAGACTAAACGCGTACGCACCGATGGCGAGCAGTAGCGATAATCGCTTTTTTTACGTAGTGCCAGTCGTCGGCCTGCCGAGATGCAGTCGATTAGCGTGCCCATGGGGCATACGGTAGAACAATATATGCGGCCGTATAGCAAGGTGACTATCACCCAGAATATCAGGTAGACGGCCGTTCCCGCCAAAAGAGAGGGGAATATCTGTATGCGTGCGAATAAGCTATCGTAGCCGACCAATAGTGCCCAGGTGGGTACAGCCAGCGCGATGAGCGATATTGCTATTCGAACTAAACGTACAGAGCGATACATATCTGCAAAATTAAAAATTTTCGTTGAATTGCGACAAATATTTCACTTTATATTGCGGCCTCGATAAAACCGGGCTTGCTGAATCGGCGTAGCGTCTGTGCTATCGCCTCGATGTTTTTGTTGAAAAGCGTTGCGTATGTATCGGAGAGAGAAGCACTGTTGCCGCACCATGCCAGCGCCATTACCGATGCCGCCAGTGCGCTTTCTAATGCCGGCCTGAGGCACTCGATAGGCCCATTGTTTTCATCGAGGTCTAATTCTATGCTAATAATCTCGGGGTCGGACTCTTCGGTGAGGTTGGTTGAGGTAATAGGAGGCGTGAGGCGGAAAATCATCTCGGCGGCAGCGGAGCAGATAATACGGCGAAGGGCCGGCGCATGGTCGCGCCCTAAAATCTCGGGACGCGCTTGTTTCGATGTGAAGTAGTCGAGGGCACAGAAGGCGTAGATGTTTTCGAGAATTCGATTGATAGATAGAGCGTAGGTCATTGCTGTGTGTTTTTTAGAGTTGATAATTAGATGAATAGACATTGAACGATATTTGGCGCTATTATTCTGCGCGCCGAGTCGCGACTAATGTAAAATCGCGATGGCCTCCGGTAGTTGAGAACGAAGGAAAGGGCTTTGTGAAACGAGCGTTTAGGATATTGGGCTAAATATTCGTCGATTTGGGTCTGTAGCTCACGCCACATATCGCGTGCAATGTCTTCTTTGACAACATTTTCGATTCCTAAACGATGGATTTTGTGCAGGCGTCGTGCTGCCGTATCGTACGTGAGATAATGAGAGCGCGGTTGCATTGCGAGTACTTGGTCAATTATCTTATCGATTGGTAGAACCTTGCCCGATTTGTATTCGCGCTCGAAAATGGCGGCGCAGCGTCTTAAAAATTCTTCATTGCGACATTCAATCATTGTTTTCATAGTGTGTATATTTTAATTTTCATGCAAAGATACAATTAAAATTACGTGTTGTCAAGATAAGTTGCAACAAAAATTGATTTTAATCAATTTTTTTTGGCGAGCGCATTCTCAAAAAGAGGCAATATTTACTGTAATTCCAACGCCTATATAGGGCTGAAAACCACGAGGTGTTAGTCCGCATCCACTCTGTAGGCCAACCGAAAAGCGAGGCGACTTTTTTGGCGCTACCTGCTGTATGCGTTCAATGGTGGTGTTGCGCCGATATAGCTTGATGCTGTCTAAGGTAGACTTAAAACCGCTAAGATATGCCGCGAAGCTGTCGGTGGCGTAAATTACTTGTGTAATAGGGATTTGTACGGCAACCGTATCGCTATCGCTACTGGCTTTGGGTAGCTTTTCTTCTCTTTTAGTGATATAACGAGTAGCTCCCGGTGTAATCTCTTTCACAACGATAGTATCGGTGCGCACCAGCACTTTTTCCGATTCTTTGACAATGGTCAATGGCTCTTTTTTGAGAAAATATCCTCCCAAAAAGCCAATGGATAAAGAGAGTAAAATGATAATAGTGTTTTTCATAAATTAATGTTGAAATATTTCAATATGGCGTTGGTGTGAACGTGTGTTATGAGAGCCAATCCCCTTTCGCTAAGAAGAAAATCGATGTCGGCGAGGTTGTCCATAAAAAGATTTTCGGTGAGGGCGGCCGGGCAAATGGTGTCACGGCAGATGGCGAAGTTGGCGATATGAAATCCTGCAGTGGGCGTATGTCTATTCCCTAAGATGTCGGCGGCTATAGCTTGACGAGTGAGCAGATGCGCAAGACGCATCGAATCGGCAGAGGCATTGCGAGAAACAAAGGCGGCAAAGCCCGACGCCACGTGCCATTTGTCGCCCATCCCGGCAGCGTTATTGTGAAGTGATATTAAGATGCATTTTCCGGTGGCGTCGGCGTTGCGGCTTGTTGTGACGATAGCGTTTGCCCTTCTACATCGGTCCGCGAGGCTGATGTCGATGTCTTCAGGTACGAGGATAGCGCTATCAACCCCGTGGCTGGTGAGAGATTCTTTTATTCTGTTAGCCAATATCCGTGTCCATTTCCATTCGTAGAGCCTGCCGTCGGGGCTGCGTTTGCCTGGAGTGTCGCTCCCGTGGCCGTTGTCGATAATTACTTTCATACTATGAGGATTAAAATAAAACAGAGTGCCGACATTATTGCCAACACTCTGCAAAGTTATTCTCCCGCCGTGGCGGATAAGGTGAGCTTTTGTCGATTAAAAGGAAAAACGACGCTATGGCAAGTTTTTATCGTCGTTGTCTGTGGCGTAGGTGCAAAAAAAAGTTGCACCTCGGCTGAGATGCAACTTAGTATGATAAGGATTGGAGAATTACTTCGAAAGTTTTTCTTTGAGAGCGGCAAGAGCGTCGATATCGCCGAGTGTTGTGCGTTCGAGAGCGGCAGCAGGATTTTCTTCGGGCTGCGGTTGCTGTTTCTTGGCAGCGCTCTGGCGTTTGGGCTTGCGTTCTGTAGCGGCGGGTTTTTCAGCACGAGCTTCATCTTCGAAGATGCGGCTGTGTGAAAGGATAATGCGCTTGCTTTCTTTGTTAAATTCAATCACCTTGAAGCTGAGCTTTTCGTCAACTTTAGCCTGTGTGCCATCTTCTTTTGCGAGGTGCTTGGGTGTAGCAAAACCTTCAACACCGTAGGGGAGGGCAACGACAGCACCCTTGTCGAGCATTTCGATGATAGTGCCTTCGTGAACAGAGCCAACGGTAAATACTGTTTCGAATACGTCCCAAGGATTTTCTTCGAGCTGTTTGTGACCGAGGCTGAGACGACGGTTTTCTTTGTCGATTTGAAGAACTTCAACTTCGATATCGGCACCAACTTGTGTAAACTCGCTGGGGTGTTTGATTTTCTTAGTCCAAGAGAGGTCGGAGATGTGGATGAGACCGTCGACACCTTCTTCAATTTCAACGAACACGCCGAAGTTGGTGAAGTTGCGCACTTTAGCAGTGTGGCGGCTACCGATAGAATATTTCTCTTCGATATTTTCCCACGGGTCTTGTTTGAGCTGTTTGATACCGAGGCTCATCTTGCGTTCGTTGCGGTCGAGAGTGAGGATAACGGCTTCGATTTCGTCGCCGATTTTGAGGAACTCTTGCGCGCTGCGGAGGTGCTGGCTCCACGACATTTCGCTCACGTGGATAAGACCTTCTACGCCGGGAGCAACTTCGAGGAATGCGCCATAGTCGGCCATAACGACAACTTTACCTTTAACTTTGTCGCCAACTTTGAGCTCAGCGTCGAGTGCATCCCATGGATGCGGATGGAGCTGCTTGAGACCGAGGGCGATACGTTTCTTCTCGTTGTCGAAGTCGAGGATAACGACGTTGAGTTTTTCGTCGAGCGAAACAACTTCGCTGGGGTGGCTTACGCGGCCCCACGACAGGTCGGTGATATGGATAAGACCGTCAACACCGCCCAGGTCGATAAATACGCCATAAGAGGTGATGTTTTTAACGGTGCCTTCGAGTACCTGGCCTTTTTCGAGTTTAGAGATGATTTCGCGTTTTTGCTGCTCGAGTTCTGCCTCGATGAGAGCTTTGTGCGAAACGACAACATTGCGGAACTCTTCGTTGATCTTCACGATGCGGAATTCCATTGTCTTGCCTACAAATACGTCGTAGTCGCGGATGGGCTTAACGTCGATCTGCGAGCCGGGGAGGAATGCTTCGATGCCGAAAACGTCGACAATCATACCACCCTTAGTGCGGCATTTGATAAAGCCTTTGATGATTTCGTTGTTTTCAAGAGCAGCGTTAACGCGATCCCACGAGCGTGATGCGCGTGCTTTCTTGTGTGAAAGGATAAGCTGACCCTTGCGGTCTTCCTGGTTTTCGATGAATACCTCTACTTTGTCGCCAACTTTGATGTCGGGGTTGTAGCGGAATTCGCTCATAGGAATAATACCGTCGGATTTGTAGTCGATGTTAACCACTGCTTCGCGCTTGTTGAGGGCGATAATGGTACCTTCGATTACTTCTTTGTCTTTTACCGAGTTAAGCGATTCTTCATAAGCGGTGGTGAGTTCTTCGCGGGTTTTCTCGCCAATCGTTTCGCCTTTTTCGTAAGCGGCCCAATCGAAATCCTCAATCGGTGAATTTTTTAATTCTGTCATTTAATTAGTTAATAAAAAGGTTGATTAATAAGCTGAGTTACGCCCTATAGGGCCACTCTTTTGCGCGGCAAAGATACGTTTTTTTTTGTTATTCTGCAAATTATTTTTGTTCTTCGGCTTTTCATTCTGCTTGTATTTTCAAAATTTATCGGTAAATTTGCGCAGTAGGGCTCTAACCTATGATTAACAACCGTTACTCTATGGCACTGAAAGATACGTTTAGGCACATTTTAGACGCAGTAAAAGCGTGGTTGTCGCGCCTGTCGTTCCGCACCGGTGTAATTGTGCTATTGTCGTGTATACCATTCTACATCATCTCTTTTGCACAAATGGCGCTGCCTATTAGCGTGGCGGCGAAGGGTGTGCTTTGGGTTGTCTTTTTCGGCTTGGCCAAGACGGCACAGTATGGCGGCCTGCTCATCCTCGGTGCCGAAGGCTTAAAAAGGCTCAAAACTTTCATTAAAAGAAAAAAAGTCATCTAATGTATAACAGCTATGAAAATTACCCGTTTTTTTATCATTATCATGCTTATGGCAAGTATATCATGTGCTAAAACAGGCAAGGCGAGCGACGAGGCTCAAAGTGCTACATCGGCGATAATCGACACTATTAGTGCCGCCGGCTATCACTACGACAGCTTCACAACGCCTGCCGGTCGCACTGTCAATGTGGCCTTTATCAAGCACGGCTCGCTCATCGTCGACCTTGACGGATATTTGGTATATGTCGACCCCGTTACGATGTTTGGCAACGATTTCAGCAAGCTGCCCAAGGCCGATATGATTCTCGTATCGCATGAGCACCACGACCATTTCGACCCTAAGGCCTTAGAGCTGCTCGGCAACGACGCCACGTCGATATTTGCGAGCAAAGCGGTGGCTGAACAATGTGAGAAGGCTATGGCTTTGTTGCCCGGAGATTCTATCGTTGTCGATGCCGCCAACTTCGAGCTCACCATTGTGCCTGCATATAACAACACGGCCGAGCACCTTCAGTTCCACCCCAAAGAGCGCGGCGACCTGGGCTTCCTGTTTAATATCGACGGCTTTACGCTCTACATAGGCGGCGATACCGAAGATATCGAGGAAATGGCTTCGTTTGGCAAAATTGATGTGGCATTTATCCCTGTAAACCAGCCCTTCACCATGACTGTCGACCAGGTCATCCACGCTGCCGAGATGCTCGCCCCGACATATCTCTATCCATATCACTATGGCGAAACCGACCTCACGCCGCTGGTAGAGCGCTTCGCCGACAGTGAAATCGACGTAAGAGTGAGAGACCTACAATAATAGGGTAGGGGTCATAAAGAAAAAATCGGAGAAATCAGAGCCGCAAACAAGCTCTGTTTTCTCCGATTAATTTATTGATATAGGTCTTATTTCACCATCACTTTCTCGGTGATGCGACCGTTGGTGCGGATATAAACACCGGCGGGCAGATTGTCGCCGGCCACTTCTATGCCGCTGAGGTTATACACCTTCCAGCTGGCGCTATCGGTTGCGGGGGCGATTTCTGCAATGCCGCTACTCTCGACGGTAAAGGTCAATTCTGTTAGATTTGACTTCTTACCCGAGGGGTACACGGCTTGTATGCCTGCTGTGTATGTGCCCGGCGCGAGACCTTCAAACTTGAAGTAGGGCTCGGCCACATTGCCGCAGAAAATATCGTCGAGATACACGTCGAATGAGCAGTTCGACATATCGGGTCCATCGTCGGGAGTGTCGTCGCGAGGTCCTACGTAAACGTCGTCGACAAATGAGAGCCAGCCATCGGGCGTGGTGTGGTGGAAGGCCACTTCAACGCTTTCGCCTTCATAGGCGGCCAACGGGAGCTCATAGCGTGTCCAATCTTCGGTAAGGTAGAAAGCGTCGATAATGTCGGGCTTGTATCTGTCTTTGTTTCTGAGAACGCAGAACTCAAAGGTGCCGGCATACATCTCGGTATAACTCTTGGCCGTGAAGCGGAACACATAGTCGGCTCCTATCTTCAGTGTAGGCGATATGAGCCAGTCGTCGCTCATGGTGCTCTCTGCCGAGTTGAACATCACATATTTGTCGCCGTCGGGTGCAATAAATAGTCCGTCGTCCGATGCCTTGACGGGAGCTGTGGCGTAGGGGTTGAAAATCATAGCGCCTACTTCGCCACGCATCTCAGGTTTTTCCACTAAGGTGCCGCCTATGCTGAAAGCGTAGGTTGGCATCATATCGTCGTCGTAGATGGTCCAGTCGCCGAATTCTTGCGAGAAGTCTTCGTAGGTCTCGAAGCTGTCGCGGAAGCCGAGGTCTTGGTTCCACCAGAACTCGACGTCGTAGCTGCCGTCGTCGCCGGCGCTTGCTTGATAGATAACGTTATAAGGGTCGGTAATGCTCTCTGCGAGTGTTATTTCGGTGCTGAGGTCGCCGCTTAGTTCTATCGTAGCGGTGTATTCGTCGTAGAGTTCCGACACCACATTCACCATATACGAGCCTTTGGCTAGCGAGCCTACTACAGCCACGCCCTTGTCGTCGCTTGTAACCGATGTTATCTTAGCTGTCGTGGTGTTGAGGAGGCTCACAGCCTGATTAGCCACCACGGCGCCATTATCGGCTTTTAGAGTGAGGGTGAGTGCTGCAAAGCTGTCGGCCGACGGCACAGAGATATCGATTGTGGCCTCCTCGCTCTCGGCTTTAATATACTTAGCTTTGATAGCCACGGTGTGGTCGCCGGGCGCTATGTCGGCAATGGTATAGTCGTATTCTTCGGTTTGCCCTATCTCTACACCGTCTAACGACAAAACGAATACTTCGTTGGGGTTGGCTGCCGAGTGGCGGCTAACACGACGTGCTTTGCGCGGCATCTCCGACGGCCCGACATAGAAGTCGTCGACCATGAGCATAAAACTGCCCTGCGATATGCAGTGTATGGCGATATATACTTCCTTGCCTTCGTAGGCCGACAGGTTGTAGCTGATTTCTTGCCAGCTGCGATAGTCGACAGTCTGATAGTTGCCGGGGGTGAGCTGCGTGAAGTCTTTGACGTCGGTGCCCGTCGTGGATATACACACCGTGAAGCGGTCGGGCTGATACTCCGAGGCCTTAGCCATGAAGCTGACCACGTTGTTTACACCCACCTTTATTTTCGGCGATATGAGCCAGTCGTTGTTGGCATTGCCCGAGCGTGTGCGCACGAAGCCCACATATTGCTTGCCGCTATAGGGCCGCAACACCTCATACTCGTAATAGACTGGCGGGTCGATGGTGAGGGCATTGAAGATTGTGGCATACTGCTGCAGGCCGCGGTTGGGATATGCGCCCATTATTTCGGCTGCCGGCTCTTTGTCGAGGTCGTGTCCTGTCCACGGCGCAAAGTCGATGGCAAAGGGCTCGTAGCTCTCAAAGTCGTCGAAGAAATAATCGGTCTCGCGGTTCCACGACAAGGTGGCCGTATTGCTGCCCGTGAAGTCGTCGTGGCTCAGTGTGGCATTGAGGGCGTAGGGCGTACGCACGGCCTCTTTGAGGACCACGCTTATGGTCTCGGCTTGGCTGTGCTCCACCTCGGTGTCGACATACTTCTCAAGGCCGAGAGGTGTGCCGTCGACGGTGAGGGTGAAGACACCGGCCGGCACATAAGAAAACTTTGCGATGCCGGTGGCATTGACCTTGACGGGGTCGAACACCCAGCCGCTGTCTTCGCCATAGAGCTCAACAACGAGGCCTTGTGTTGATACGCCGGTCACGGCCGATACCTCCACCGTGAGGGCCGATGTTGTCTGTGCTGCCGTCAACGCCGGACAAGCGACGACAAATGCCGATGCCATGATGCCGACCGCGATATTTGCTATACGTTTAATCATAAAAAAGATTTTAGGCTAAAAAGACGGAGACCACGGAGGTCTCCGTCTCTTATTAGAGATATGTCGTGCTTAGCGGCTGATTGCTACTTTCTCGGTAGCAGTGCCGTTAGTGCGGATATAGATACCCGAGCGTAGGTTTTCGGCCTTCACTTCGATACCACTGAGGTTGTAGTAGCGCCATTCGCCGCCGTTGGCGGTAGCTACATTGTCAACGCCTGTTGTGGTGTCTTCGATGAGAACGATAACATTGGGTTCTGTCAAGCTCAATTCTTGGGGCTCAGATGTTACGTAGCCCTCGGCCGATGCCGTAACGGTGTAGGTGAGCTGGTCTTGATAGATAATCATGCTCCAAGCGCCCTCGCCATCGGTGATAGCTTCGTAGTAAACATCGCCTTCGGTAGCTGTTGCTCTTACGGTAGCGCCTTCGATAGGTTCGCCGTCTTCTGTGCTAATAGTTACTGTGCCGCTTGCCTCTTGTACCGATGCCTCTGTGTATAGTTTAATCACGGGCATACCGGTGGTTGTTGAGCCTGCTCCATTTCTGTTGTTTTCATAGGTAGAGCGGACATCTTCACGGTAGTATCGTGTAGTTCTATTGCTATAAGTACCAGATGTTTTGTCTACTGCAAAATAAGCTTGTTTGTAGGTTGTTCCCAAGCTTTCGATAACGATGCGGAGATTTTTGCTTTGATCGTATTCGAATGGTTCATCCAATACAAATTCCATAAGAGCCAAATCATTTTGTGAAGTACCTGCTTTTACAAAATCATAGTTTGAAACTTCCATTACCTTTGTCATTTCATTAGTATCGGTAAAAGAAGAGCCGACGCTTGTATCTTCAGTATTCTGCATCCAGATAGTAACAGTTTCAGCAGTATGCGTATCTCCGGTTTTATAATATAAGTATCCGACTTTAAGAATTGTAGTACCTTCAAGATTGGCCAAATCCTCTGCGGTATATACAAATTCCGATTTAGAGTTGTTGTAGTTAGTATTGAGCGGTATGTTTGAATCTGTAGTAGTTGGAGTACCTATAGTGTTTTCAACAACTGCTGATTCGTTCTGAATTTTAACAGTAACAGCGGGAGAAGAAACCGAGTATTCATCGCCTATGCTAAGAACCGCGTATAGGGTCGTTTCGCCGGCTACGTGGGGTGTGTACGAAAGCTCGAAGTCGGCTGCTTGGCCAGCTTCGATAGCCTGACCGTCGGCTGTGGCTACTTCTTCGTCGTTAGCATAAAGTGTCACTACCATACCGTCGGCTTCAACATCGGCGGTATTGATGTTTTTGAACGATGTGGTAAATGTTAGAGGATTGTTTACAACCTTGGCTTCACCAACAGCTGCAGTTTCACTAACGATATCATAGTCAACCTGCACCACTTTTCCACCATGGAAATTGTCGATGAGCACGTATGCACCACCGAGGCTGATATAATATTCGCCGGAGGGCATGTCGAATGAGAAATGTTTCAAAATATTCTGCCCGGCACTTGTAGGACTTGTCGACGTGCCACTTGAGAATTGGAGATTAGGGTCGTCGTTGGTAACAGTAATAGTGCCTAACTCAATCCAATTGGCGCGGTCGGTAGAATATTTAACTTCGATTTTGATATCTGCTCCGGTATTAGATTTCTTTGCAGCGTAGAATGAAATTGTTTCGTTATCGCCAAATGAAAGTAGTGGTGAGTAAATAGCCTGCGGAGCTGTCTGCATTGTGTTCTCCAGACGTTTTACATTAAAGCCATATTCCACGTAGTAGTAATTTTCAGTAGCATTCATTTCTGTTGTGGTATAATCTGCCACTTTCCAGTTGGTGCTGGTTGCCGGCACATACCATTCACTCAGAGCGTCGTCCGATTCAAAGTTTGCGAAGAACTCATCTTCACCAATAACTTCAGCAGTAAATGCTATTTGATTTACAATAGCTTCTCCATTAGTGTTAAATGTGATAGTGCCTTCTTTAAAGCCTGCGTCACCTCCTACGGCAACACCTATAATGGCAGATTCGCCTGCTGCAATTGAAGTTGGAGTATCGGTGATAGTAACACCTTCGGGTGTGTCGATAGATTCGATAGTCAATGAAGCTGCACCACGATTGCGTAGCTTAAAGTTCATACTGCGAGAGCCTACAAATGAACCATAGTTAATAGCTTTAGCCGGTTCTACGGTCGTTTCTGTTATGCTGCCGTTAGACGTACTTTTCTTGTCGTAACGAATCTCTAATATCGAAGTATATGGAGTGACTTCACACCAGCTGCCATTTAACGATTTGTTTTGTCCCGAGTAATTTTCAATTACGTCGAGGCGGAAACGATAAACGCCATTATTGTCAAGAGACATGTCGGGAAGTTCAAATTCATCCTCGATGGTAATCGTTGCCTCGCCGTCGAGTTCAAGATCAGGCATGGCTACAGTTTTGAGCACTTCGTATTCGTAAGGATTGTTAGTGGATATTACACGTACAAGCGAAATTGTGAAGTTCTCTTCTTCGCTTGCAACCAAAGGTACATTAGAGGTGTTTTTTACCGTTGCGGTTACACCAATATTCCATTTACCATCTTCTGTGGCGTTTACCTGGTAGGTATATCCCTCTTTATAGTTTGCCGAGCTAAGTGAGATAGATTTGACGATAGGAACGTAGATCTTTGCGCTTGTTGCCGCAAATGCTCCCACATAACCCTCGCTGACACGTACACCGATATAAGTGTATTCGTCACCTAACTCAATGGTCTGTACTTCCGACCAAGTAGTGCTTGTGCTTTCGTTTTCCGGCTTGAGATCTTCCGGAATTTCGTATTCGATTCTGTCGGTTTCAGGATCAAAGGTAAAGCCGTCGTCGGTTTTTGTGAGTTTGTAGAAGCGAACGTCTAACTTAAAAGCGGCCGAGTAAACATATCTTCGCACTTTGAATGATAGGGTGCCTTTAACTTGTGGGGTTACAAGCAAGTCGTAATTACCTTCTGTTTGAGTATTCGAAGTACCCACACCATATCCGCCTGCTGAAATGGAGGTGGTGGCATAGGAGACAGTTGAACCTTGTACATAGTGGTCCCAGCCTTCGGGCGCAACAAATTTGCTGCTTGCAACATTACTTGTAGTGAAGTTTACGGAATAATCCTCTTTCTCGTAGAACTCACCGGGAGTTTGCGCTGCGATAGAGAAACCGCAGAGTAAGCAAAGCGCTGTGAATAAATTTTTCGTGGAAAAATGTCTCATAAGCGTTATGTGTAATTAAAGGTTTATAATAGAGTTGTTTGTTTTCGTTGTAAAACCTGCAGGCCGCGACATACCCCTGCGTGAGGGTATGTCTTGGCTTGCCGGTGTGTTGTTTATCTCATGCCTGTCGAGGCTTATTTGATTAGAACTTTCTTAACGTCGTTGCCTGAGCGCACAATGTATATGCCGGGCGCTAAGTTGGCGGCGTCGACACGCATGCCTTGCAGGTTGTAGTACACAGCCTTGCTGTCGGCTTCTGCTCTAACAAAGGTTATGCCGCTGGTGTCGAAGCTCTCGAAGTTTTCATAGTAGAAATCGTCGAAGAAAGCAACGTAAGAGCCGTAAGGCGCAAGGTGTCGCAGACCTACATATATCTCCTGGCCGGCATAGGCCGATAGGTCGATTGTATATTCGGTGAACTTGCCTTCGATGCTGTAGGCGAGCTCGGTCTGTTTCTTAACCTTGTCGGTGAAGTCGACTATCTCTTTGTCGGTAGTGCTTACGTAGACCTCGAAGTTGTGATGAGTGAAGTCGTTGAACTCGTCGGTGGTGGCGTAGCTCTTACCGAAGAAGCGGAACTGCGAGTCGGCGGTAGCCTTCATGCGCGGCGATATAATCCAGTCGTCGGCCGAGATATACTCGTTAGCGGTGCGGAAAGCAGCGAGCACTTGGTC
Source organism: Muribaculaceae bacterium (assembly GCA_022508985.1). Taxonomy (GTDB): domain Bacteria; phylum Bacteroidota; class Bacteroidia; order Bacteroidales; family Muribaculaceae; genus CAG-873. The sequence continues at coordinate 18,423 of JAFLUA010000002.1, read as the reverse complement.
GCCCGAGTGTGGGTATACGTTGCGCCAGTCGGCATAGTCGCGTGTAACATTTAGCACGATGAAAGCCGTAGGCAGGCCGCGGTTGGGATAGTTGGTGATAACGCTCGACATAACGACGGCGCACTTGTCAACGTCGACGGTGGAGAGGCCTTCGGGTTGTAGGCTGCCGTGCTCGTCGTCTTCGAAGTCGAAGTAGAGTGTTGTGGCAGGTAGCGAGGCGGCATAAACGGGTAGCGATACTGCTTTTCCGCCCTCGAAGTTAACGGTGATAGTGCCGTCGACTTCATCGGCTACGTTGCCGGCGCTGAATGTGAGTTCAACGGCGAGGGCCGTATTGGGCTCGAGCGTGGTGCCGCTCTGTAGCGATGATGCGAAGCGGTCGTCGCTATAGTCGATGCTGCTCACCTTTATAGCCTGCAAACCGCCGTTGGTCAGCGTTACATAAGCTTTCGACGACGCCACGGTGTTGGCGTTTACTTCGCCGAAGTTGAAATCCGTCACGTTGAAGTAGGCCGGTGCTGCTGAGGCCTCGCTCTCGATGGTGATGTTGTCGAGCGAAATGCCGCGGCGGCCGTTGCCATACTGCAGGTCGTAGCGCCAGCGTAGTTGCACTATCTTGCCGGCATATTTAGAGAGGGATATGCCTTCGCGTACCCAATACTGCGATTCTTCCGATATGATTGCGAGTTGCTCCCATTCGCCGCCGTTCGACTCTGCTATCTCGAGGTAGCAAGCGTCGTTGCCGTCGTGCTTGGTCGAGGTGTTACGCGCGCTGCCTGTCTCGTCGATATAGAGAGCTGCCGGTGCATTGTTGCCCCAGTAGAACGATACCATCATGGCGTCGTCGGCCGGGAGTATGATTTCGGGAGTAGTGAGAGTAGCCACGGTGTTGCTTGTCGTGCCCGAGGCAAAAGCTATCTGCTTGCCGTCGAAAGGCCCGATCTTGCTTATGCCCCACTTGGTGCTGCCCATAGCAGTGGTGCCCCAGCCGAGAGGCAATTGGTTGTCGGGCTCCTCAAAGTCTTGAACGTAGGGGAATGCCTTAATGCTCTGGTCGGCCATCGTTGTAAAGCTCCATACATCGTTGTCGGCAGCTTCGCCGGCTTCGTTGTAGGGAACGACTTTCCAGTAATATGTGGTGGCGTATTCCAAGCGCGGTGCGTTGTAGCTGGTATCTTCTACAGAGACGCCGTCGACAAGGTCGAAGACATCGGCGGTGGTGCCCACGCTCACTTTATAAGCCGTGGCAAACTGTGCCGCCTCCCACGAGAGGATGAGGCCGCTATTGATAACGTCGGTAGCACCATTCTTAGGCGAAATAGCCGTTGTGGCCACGGGGGCGTCGCCGGCACCGTAGAACGGTGGCAGTACAACGGCGTCGAGGAAGAAATTGCTATACTCGTAGTCATAGATGGTGGGGTCGAGGTCGGGTATATAATACGCCCAACGCACGTAGCAGTTGTTGCCTAAGTCGCTGCCAAGGCCTATTTGAGCCTGGGTGAGATTTTCGGCATAGTCGTTGAGGCTCCACACTGTTTTCCATGTTTTACCGCCATCGGTCGATAGCTCGAGGTCGACATAGTTTTCGAGGCCGTAGAGGTCGTCCATAGTATATGCCAACTGGTTGATGTAGGTAAAGGCCACGAAATGCTCGTCGTCGCCGCTGAGGTCGAGGCGCGGTGAGGTGAGGTAGTGTACGGCAGGGGTCATCGTGAGGTTGACGTATACGCACCAGTCTCCTGAGAAACTGGAGTTAAGAGCATTCCAGTTGCCGGTCTTGGTCCAGCCGACAGGCGGGAAGCCGTCTTCGAAGTTTTCAACGTTGTAGCCATCGGGCACCATGCGTTTTGTGCCGTTGAGCGTTATTTCAACGGGCTCGCCGCCCTCGATGTTGATTTTCATCGTGGCCGAAGCGGTGCCGTCGACGGTGGGTATATAGCGTATGTTGAAGTCGACAGAGTAGTTGGCGGCAATGTCGACTTTCGCCGGGTCGAGCATACATACGAAGTCGCTGCCTTCAAGGCCTTCGATGCTGCTTATGGTGAGGTTTCCTTTGCCGGTGTTGGCAAGTGTTATAGCCTCGGAGTTAGATATAGTGCCTACCCATGTTGTGGGGAAGCGGTATGTCGAGTGCGACAATTCGCCCACAGGACCTGTCGCTGGTGAGTACTCGTCGATGACAACGTCGTCGATGGTGGCTACGTTGGCATACATCTTGTCGAATTCATTTTTGCGCCAGGTGAAGCCTACTTCTACGGTCTTGCCCGCAAAATCAGATATATCGACTATAGAGTGGTTTATTTCCCAGTTGCTCGACAAACCCCAGGGATAAGCTACGCCTGAGGCTTCGCACAAGTCTTTGTCGTCGGCTGCAAAGAATGTTTTCCATTCTCCGCCAAGCTCTCTCACTTGTACGAGCAGGTCGTTACAGTGGTTTTCGATAACGGCCGTTTTCGACAGCTGCCATATAAAATCTACCTTATAGCTCTTGCCGGCTTCGAGGGTGAGTGCCGGCGACACTAAGGTAACGTCGTAGCTGTTGTCGCCGTTGAAATCGGTGCTGCCGCCCTGCATAGAGCGTTTGCCGGAGATGCCCGAAGTCGATTTCCATGTCTTGCCCGAGCCTGAGGGATCTTCTACACGCCAATCGCCGATATCGTCGCTGGTGGTGTAGCTGTCAAAGTCGTCCGATAGGAGCGGGGCGGCGCTCATGGTCGCCGCTCCCATCGTTATAGCTCCGGTCAAAAGACCTATTATAATATGCCGTTTCATTTTATAATTATTTTTTCTGTTTTACCGTTGGCACGACGGATATAGATGCCCGGTGTAGCGTTTTCGTAGTTTACGCGTATGCCGTTGAGATTGAACAATTCAACGTCGCCGTTGGCGGGCACTGCCAATACGTTTTCAACACCGCTTTCTTTTGCCGAGAAGTGTTCAAACCAGAAATCGTCGAAGAACGATACGAAGCCGTCTCTGTCGGCAGTGTGATGCACTGCTACATATATGTTCTGACCGGCATATTTGCTCAGGTCGACGTTGTATTCCGTCCATATACCTTCGGCGCCGCCCCATGGCAACTTCTGGCTGTTGAGCACAGTCTCGAAGCTTGCAGGTGCTTTGTCGGTGGTTGATACGAGAACTTCAATCTTGCTCTGCGAGAACACTTGGCTGGCATCGCCGTAGCACTTGGCGTAGAAGCGGAAGTTACTTTCGGCTGTGGCTGTGAGCTGTGGCGATATAATCCAATCGTCGGTTTCAAATGTGCCTGTCGATTCGGCCATCGCTGCCAAGACTTGTTCGCCGCTATGCGGATATACGTTGCGCCAATCGGCATATTCGCCCGTGCAGTTGAGCACGATAAATGCGTAGGGAGCGCCGCGCTTGGGATAGTAGATGAGCACGGGCATCACGGTGGCGTAGCCGTCGCGGTCGATTGTGGTGAATTCGTTAGGCTCGGTAGAAGCGTGTTCGTCGGCTTCGAAGTCGTAGTAGAATACGTCGTTAGCCAGGGTTGTAGCCTTAACGGGGAATGCCGCGGTGAGACCGTTGTCGAATGTTACGAGCATTTCGTCGGCAACTTCGCCTGCCACTGTGCCTGCGCTATACGTTATGGCGAAGGAAACAGAGCGGTTAGATGCTATCTCGGTGCCTGCTGTGAGGGTGGTGCTGTAGTTGGCTTCGCCGAATTCTACGGTCTTGATTTTGAGTGTTTCAAGGCCGATGTTAGAGAGGAGTATCGGGTTGCGCGATGTAACCGATTTGCCGTTGTTTACATAACCGGCATTCCACTCTTCCATGCTGAATGCTATCATGGCTTTGTCGTCGGATACGGCTTCTACAAGGAAGTTGTCGAGCGACGCCGCTGCCGCCATGTAGTTGTAAACTTCATATCTCCAACGGAATGCTACGGCCTTGCCCGCATATTCTTTGAGAGAGAAGCTTTCGCGATACCAATATTTTGTTTCGCCTTCTTCGTGAAGCATGGCCAGGTTTTTCCATTGGCCGTCAACCTCGATGTCGAAGAAGATGCAGCACTGATTGCCGGGCTCGGTGGTGTTGTTGACACGTTGTCCTGTCTCGTCTACGATAAGACCTACAGGCGCGCTGTTACCCCAAACGAACGATACGAGGGCTTCTGTGCCGGCCGGTATGTTGATTTCGGGTGTCTCGAGGATAGCAGTAGTGCCTTCCTGGTAGCCGCTGGCCATAGCAGAATGACCCTTGCCACCGTAGGCCTGTACGTTGGAGAGCTCCCATTTTGTAGAGCCGTCTTTCACTATGTTCCAGCCCAGAGAGAAACCTTCGTCGAAGTTCTCGCCGTAGGGCAGGGTAGAGACGCTTTGGTCGTCGAGCACGGTGAAACTCCATGTGGGCGCTTCGGTGTTTTCAATAGTGCCGTTGCATGCCACAACTTTCCAATAATATGTCGTTGAGTACTCGAGGCGCGGAACGGTATAGCTCGTTGCAAGGCCCAAGTCTTGGCCGTTGATTAACTCGAAGTCGGTAGCCGACTTGCCAAGATAGAGCTTATAGTTAGTGGCGAACAGTTCGCCAGTCCATTCGAGTACAAGGTTTTTATGATAAACGTTTTTGGCGCCGTTTGCCGGGCTGATAGGCGTAGAGCTTGCCGGCGGCATATCGCGGCCATAGAGGTTGGGGAGGATAACGTCGTCGACAAATACGAGAGAGTAGTCGGGTACTTCGTCGAAGTTGCTCATAGAGAAGTTGGGTATGTAGCTGTAGAAGCGCACATAGCAATTGTCGCTACCCTTGCCGTCGAGCTCGAGTACAATGCGGTGCTCGGCGTTTACCTCATAGTTTTCGCTGTTGAATACTTCTGTCCATGTCTTTGCGCCATCGGTAGAGAGCGACACAACGAAGTAGTTGGCCGGAGCCGAGGAGTCGTCGTCGGTGGGCTCAAAGCTCTCAAAATAGGAGAACTGGAGCGGTTGCACATCACCGCCGGAGAAATCGAGACGCGGGCTTATGAGCGATGCGTTTTCGGGGAATCCGCACACTGCCGAGCCGTCGCCGGTGAGGCCAAAGCCGTAGCGATACCATCCGGAGCCTACTACCGACCAGCCAACGGGCGGGAAGGTCTCATTCTCGAAGCCTTCATACATGCCGTCGTCGGGCACGAGTCGTTTCGAGCCTGATAGCTCGACACTTACCTCGCCACCGTTAGTAACGATAGTGGCGGTAGCGCGTGCCGCGCCTTCGACGCTGGGAGCATACCAGAATTGGAAGCTGTAGGTGTCGCCTGTCTTGAGCGATACGGCTTCGGTGTCGATTGTAGTGCCGAAATCGGTGTTGTCGAGGCCTTGAACGCCGCTAACAGTGAGAATGTCTTTGCCGGTGTTCTTCAAGGTGAAAGTCTCGGAGTATTTCTTGCCCCCGATAAAGGTTGTCGGGAATACGTAGCTTTCGGGGTTTACTTCGGCAACGGGGCCCGTAATCTGTTTTGAGCCAACGACGCTCACGTCGTCGAGCCATATATCGTTGCCGTTACCCGGCCCGCCTATGAGGAGGCAATGTACAAAAGCGAATTGCACTGTTTTGCCTTCCCAATCGGTGAGGTTAATCGAAGAGGGGTTATATACCCACGACGACCACGGATAGGCCAGGCCTGCGTTGCGCACCATATCTTCGTCGAGGAACGAGAAGATGGTGGTCCAATCGTCGCTGCCGACTACGCGTATGCGCACTTGGAAGTCGTATTGGGCGTTGGGTAATTTGCCAATCGATGCTGCTGTGGCGCCTTCCCATGAGAAGTTGAGGTCGTAGTAGCCATCGAGAGTTACCTCCGGAGATATAAGAATCTCTTCTTTTGCCGGTTCGGAGGCGCTGTAATCGCCTGACTTAACGTGAGCCGACGTTACCATGGTGCGGGTGTCGGTATACTGTTCCCAGTGATTAACGGCACCGGCCAAGTCGGAATCTACAACAGTCCAGCCTTCGGGTGGCCAGGCGTTGTTGAAATTCTCCTGAAGCAGAGTGGTCTGTGCTGTGGCTGCGCATGCAATAAACAGCATCGCCGACCACAATCCGCGTTTCAAGTAAACTTTTGTCATAATAATATGTTAATAGGTTAATATTTTTAATTAGTGCAAGACAATCGTTGACAAAATGTCGAAGATTAAGCGCTTTTGTGTAACATACGTTGGTCTTCTCGCTGTCTGAGTTGGACAATTTGCTCGCAAATATAAGAATTTTTTATCAAATAATGTGTCTAAAAGGCAGGATTTTAACCTATGTTTAACAAATTAGTGAGTAAGTATGGCAAAATGACGGCTACGGCCATTTTTTGTCGGGGTTCGGTGCTATAATGGAGCTCGTTTCTCTTTTTGAATCAAAAAATAGTTTGTGGCGGCCCATTGTTTTTTGTATTTTTGCGCTGCAATTAACAATCATGGGAATAGAGAGCGCTGTTTTTAATCGTACGCGCTTATTGCTGGGCGAAGAGGCAATGTCGCGTCTGTCGGAAGCTAAGATAATAGTTTTCGGCGTAGGAGGTGTGGGCTCTTGGTGTGCCGAATCGTTGGTGCGCTCGGGAGTAAAGTATCTTACTATCGTCGATAGCGATCGTGTCTGCATCACCAACATCAACCGTCAGATGATGGCTAATTTGTCAACGGTGGGTAAGGTTAAGGTCGAGGCGCTGAAGGAGATGTTGTTGCGCATCAATCCTAAGGCCGAGATTGTTGCCCGTCAGCAAATTTTTAGCGCCGACACTGCCGAAGAATTCCATATTGGCGACTACGATTATATTGTTGATTGTATCGACTCGCTAAAAGATAAGGCTTTGTTAATAGAGATGGCCACGCGCACCAAGGCTAAATTTTACTCGTCGATGGGTGCGGCCCTAAAACTCGATCCCACGCGTGTGAAGGTAGGGGAGTTTTGGTCGGTGTCGGGTTGTCCTTTGGCACGAGCCTTGCGAAACAGGTTTAAGCGCTCCAAGCGTTTCCCTGCTAAGAAATTTCTGTGTGTATATAGCGACGAACTACTTGAAAACAAAGGACGTAACGAGGCCTGCGGCACCGACCATTGTATGTGCCCGAAGGCTGTCGACGGGCCCGGCGATGCTGCCCTTCTCAACCATGAGTGGTGCAGCTCAAAGGCTCAGATTAACGGCTCGTTGATGCATATAACGTCGATGTTTGGCATCATTTTAGGAGGCCTCATAATAAAAGACATCGTGGGGTAGTTTGTATGCCGCCGACAGGGCTTTTGTAATACATTTCCAAACAAACAAATAAAAAGCGAACTTGAGAAGTGCCTCAAATTTGCCATCGGTGGATCTGACCGTATAGTTATATACCAATTTTAATTATTTAAACTATTACTTTATCATCTAATAGGAATGGGATGACTCCGATGTAGGTTATTCCATCGTCGACCCACGGTTTGCGGTTGCCGTCAACAATGACGATTCTGCGATAGAAGTCTCCGGTATTGCGCAAGGACATCGTTTCCTGCGCTTTCTTTTCTGGTGTGTCGACATTGAGTGCCGATTGGATGTAGGCCTTATTGTTGCCCATATTGACAATGAAATCAATTTCATATTGAGACTGGTGCTTTACGCCTTCTACAGTCTGAGTTATTTCGACTATTCCAACATCCACAGAATATCCGCGTCTGATTAACTCATTATAGATTATATTTTCCATAAGATGTGAGCGTTCCTGCTGACGGAAATTAAGCCGGGCATTCCGTAAGCCCACGTCCGTTGGATAATACTTCTGTATGGTGTCGAAGTATTTGCGGCCTTTTACATCCCAACGTTTTGCACTTTCAAACAAATAAGCATCTTCAAGATAACCGATAAATTTCTGAATTGTAGGACGTGTAACATTTTTATCAATCAACGAAGATGCAGTATTTGCAAGCCTGTTTGGGTTGGTAAGAGAACCGATAGCGGAACAAAGTGCATCAGTCAGGGCTCCCAACACCTCAACGTCTTTTATTTTGTATCGTTCCACAAGGTCTTTGAAATATACAGTCGTAAATAAGTCCGCAAGATATTTTCTCTTTTCGCTTTCGTCGTTTTCGAGAACGGCAAGTGGCATACCCCCATAAGTGATATATTCCTCGAAAGCATCAACTTTATCCAGATCAGTAACTGACAAATATTCTGCAAAGGATAATGGATAAACCTTTATTTCGGAACCTCTGTCTCTGAAATTGGTTACTATATCTTTTGAGAGCATTTTGGAATTAGAGCCGGTTACATACACATCTAAATTAGGACGAGCAATCAAATCGTTAAGCACGTCATAAAAGGTGGTGTAAAGGGCATCTCTTTCTTCTTCCGGAACAGTCGACTCGTCAATATCACTGTTCTTTACTTTGAATGAGAGCTGAATCTCATCTATAAAGACATAGTATTTTCTGCTTATATCTTCACACTTTTCGATAATATAGTCAAAGAGAAGATTCGGATTACGATATTGTATTCCGGATTTTCTGTCAAGAGCTATTTCAATGAATTGGTCTTCAACCACTCCATCTTCTAATAATCTCTTCTTGTAAAGTGTAGAGAGCAGAAACGATTTACCGCATCGACGTAATCCAGTAATAATCTTCACTTTGCCATTCCATCGTTTGGCAAGAAGCTTATCAATATATGAAGGTCTTTCTATTATCATAACTTAAAAAATAGTTATTCTATTTTCAAAACGGTCGCAAGTGGCGACTATTTTGAAAATGCAAATATATAAATAATTCTTTAAAGATCCTATTATTGTTTATCTATTTAAGTGAAATTCATAATGGGATACAGTATGGTTGCATAAATTAAATATGCACCTGTGTGTATCAAAATAAAGCTGATTGGTTCGATATTTCCTGAAAAAATCGAATTTGACGGCAAAACATATCGAACCAAGCATGTTAACATGTTGGTTGATGTAAAGGGTCAGCAGGACAATGAATTAGGAAACGAGAAGGCACAAAAAAAGGAAACCAAAAATGGAGGTTTCCGTTTAGGTGGACCTGACCGTATAGTTCTAGAACCAATTTTAAGAGATTTGGATAGGTTATATGAGATGAGATTTTGGATTCCAGAACCAGGGAAACCGATATCTATTCAATGGTTAAGAAGTCAGGGGTTGATATAAGTTTCAGTTTTACATGCCCAACCCACTCCCTCGAAACATGTTCCACTCCCTTCAATTGTGGATGTTATTCTCATTACTTATCACTCTGTTAGTCAATTCCCCAAATTATTGCTAACTTCGCATAATTAATCTTATAACTTTCAATTTTCCACGAATCAGTATTCTGAAGAATTAGTCGACATTTTAGACAACTCCAATGTAGGAAACCTCGATGAGTGGGATTAAACAAAATTATATGGCTAAAGGCATTAAGCAAGATTACAGTTATGCAATCGATGAATATGGGTCATTAATTCATATTCAGAATGCTCATATTGAAACTTCTTATAAATGCCCAAGTTGCGGTAAATTGATGATTCAACGTAAAGGTCAAAAACGCAGATGGCATTTTGCGCATAAAGCAGGCACGCAATGCAAATATGAAACTTATCTTCATAAAATTGCAAAAACCAGAATTCGTCAAACCTTTCTCAATTCAGATAAGTTCCTCATCATTTACAATGCTAAACATATTTGTAATACGTCTTGCCCTTTAGAACTTGAAGAAAAATGCGATTGTGATAAAGAGAAACAATTTGATTTACGACAATGGTACGATGTCTGCGAGGAAGAATCTGAAATAAATGGATTTGTTGCAGACCTTTTGTTTAAATCTTCTCAAAATCCTAATCGTCCGCCACTTCTTATTGAAATAGCCGTTACCCACAAATGTACTCAAGAAAAAATACAGTCTGGACTAAGAATAATTGAAATTAATATTAAGAGCGAAGACGATATTGAATCTATAATTCAAAACGAAATCATTGAAGGAAAAAATTCCGAGAATTATTTTTCAAAAGAAGACAGTATTATTTTCTACAATTTTTCCAAAAGCTATCCTATAGAACCTTCGGAGGAAATGCTCCGCGATAAATTTATATTCGGTATAAGGAAGGATGGACATTTTATTTATAAACAGTTGACATGTTCGAAATCCCATGAGACAATATTTAAACCCGAATATAACATAATCATATCCCCATCTCCCATATACTGGCCGTCTGCATTTTATCTTTTTGAGAAAATAGGAATAAGCAATATAAATTGCGGTAGATGTCATTTTTATCGAAGAAATGAATTTAGTTTTGGCAATAGTGCCATCTGTGTTTTATACAAAAAACGTGGCACTCCACGAAATCCTGATTTTTTCTTTGCTCGCAATTGTTCTCAATATAAACCTACAAAGGTTGATGATTTCAACGAACCTATTGAAAATATAGAGAAACTTATAATTAAATCTTACGCAAACGATAATGGTGTTTGGAAAATTCTTCTTGGGGAGAATGAAAATTAGCTTGACTTACATTTAATAGAATAAGGTAAATTAATCTATTTTTTTATTGTATACCAAATAAAGCTGATTGGTTCGATATTTCCTGAAAAAATCGAATTTGACGGCAAAACATATCGAACCAAGCATGTTAATATGTTGGTTGATGTAAAGGGGCAGCAGGACAATGAATTAGGAAACGAGAAGGCACAAAAAAGGAAACCTGAAATGAAGGTTTCCGTTTAGGTGGAGTATAGCGGACTCGAACCGCTCACCTCGACACTGCCAGTGTCGCGCTCTAGCCGGATGAGCTAATACCCCGTAACTATATCGCAAAGTTATGCATAATTTTTGAATCAGGCAAGGATTTGTAAAAATTAATATATCTTAGCGTTTTTACACGCAATTTATAAAGCTGTTTCGATTTTTTGCACTACCTTTACGCAAACTAAAATTTAGTACTATGATAAAACTGTTGAAATCTTCTGGTTTAATGCTTTTAATATCGGCGGCGCTGAGTATAAGCGCTTGCGCCTCAGAAACATCGGTTGTCGTTGGTGCTGCTCGCACATCGGAGTATGTACCGCAACTTAAAGGCAAGCGCGTGGCCCTCTTCTCCAATCACACAGGTATGGTTGGCGATAAGCACACGCTCGATATCATGCTCGGTGAGGGCATAAATGTGGTAACTCTTTTTTCTCCCGAGCATGGGTTCCGTGGCACGGCTGATGCCGGCGAACATGTGGGCAACAGCATAGACGAGCCTACGGGAATACCCATTGCATCGCTATATGGCGGTAAAAATCAGCGTATGCCGGCTCAAGAAATAATGGATGGCCTCGATGTTATCGTATGCGATATCCAGGATGTCGGCCTTAGATATTACACCTATTATTGTACTATGGTCGACCTCATGAACGCTGCTGCCGTCAACGGCAAGGAGTTCTTTATTCTCGACCGACCCAATCCCAACGGAATGACTGTCGATGGTCCTATCCTCGATATGAAACATGAGTCGGGCGTTGGCCGCTTGCCCATCCCCGTGGTGCATGGCCTCACTCTGGGTGAACTCGGTCTGATGGTCAACGGCGAAGGATGGCTCAGAGATGGCGCAAAAGTGGCCCTCACGGTGGTGCCGTGCGAAAATTATACGCATCAGACACGCTATGAGCTGCCTATAGCACCGTCGCCCAACCTACGCTCGATGCATGCTATCTACCTATATCCGTCGACATGCTATTTCGAAGCAACGCCCGTGAGCCTTGGTCGTGGCACCGAGATGCCATTCGAGGTATACGGACACCCCGATATGACCAACCGCACCTTTGAGTTTACGCCGCGTAGCATTGCAGGAGCTAAGAATCCTCCACAACTCAATAACTTATGTCATGGGGTCGACCTTCGCGATATCCCCAATGAAGATGTTATTGCGCAAGGCATTAACCTCGAATATGTTATCGACGCTTATCGCGACCTCAATATTGGCGATAAATTTTTCAACTCGTTCTTTGAAAAGCTTATAGGCCGCAGTGAAATTCGCCAGATGATAGAAGACGGTAAGAGTGCCGCCGAAATCAAGGCTACTTGGACCGACGACGTGGCTCGTTTCCGTGAGCAGCGCAAGCCCTATCTCCTTTATGCCGAATGAATAAATGATTAGTATATTATGAGTCTACCGGTAATTGTTATTATAACTATAGTGGCGTATTTTGCGCTGCTTATGCTCGTGTCGTATTTTGCCTCCCGCGGAAGCGATAATTCAACCTTCTTTACTGGCAATCGCCGTGCCCCGTGGCCTGTCGTGGCATTTGCCATGATTGGGGCTGCCATTTCTGGCGTTACTTTTATCTCGGTGCCCGGTATGGTGGTGGCAAAAGGCTACTCCTACCTGCAGATGGTGCTCGGCTTCATCGTAGGATACTTTGTTATAGCCTTCGTGCTTATACCACTATTTTATCGTAAAAACCTCATCTCTATATATGGCTATCTCGAAGACCGATTCGGCCGTTCAACCTACCGCACCGGGGCCTGGTTTTTCTTCGTGTCGAAGATGCTCGGCGCGGCTGTGCGCTTCTTTGTAGTGTGCGTGGTGTTGCAGATGCTGGTCTTCTCGCCACTACATATACACATCGTGTTTAACGTTATCGTTACGATAGCATTGATATGGCTATATACGGTGCAGGGTGGTGTTAAGTCGCTCATTTGGACCGATACACTGAAGAGCTTCTGCCTCATAATGTCGGTTATCCTCTGTATTTATTTTGTGGCACGCAACCTCGGCTTCTCCTTCGGTGAGATGACATCGGCTATCGTCGACCACCCGTCGTCGCGCATGTTCTTCTTCGATAATCCCAAGGAGGGAACTTTCTTCTGGAAGCAATTCCTCGCCGGTGTGTTTATGGCTATCGCAACCAATGGCCTCGACCAAGATATGATGCAGCGCAACCTCGCTTGCAAAGACTATCGCCAGAGCCAGAAAAATATGATGGTGAGCAGCATAACGCAATTTTTCGTGATTGCTTTATTCCTCTTGCTTGGCACCTTGCTCGTAATCTTCGTCGACAGCAAAGGCCTTGCATTACCTGCCAAGAGCGACGAACTCTTCGGCATGGTTGCCACACACCCCGATGTGCCTGTCGTTGTAGGCATCCTGTTTGTGCTTGGCCTTATCTCTGCCGCTTATTCGGCTGCAGGGTCGGCCTTGACCTCGCTAACCACATCGTTCACAGTAGATATTCTTGGTGCACATAAAAAACAAAGCGATGAGCAACTCACCAAAACGCGCAAAATGGTGCATGTGGCCATGTCGGTTTGTATGGGTATTGTTATCATAGTGTTCTACTATCTTAATAATCAAGATGCTATCTCGGCTGTCTACACGCTGGCTTCCTATACCTATGGCCCGATACTCGGCCTGTTTGTATATGGTATGTTCTGCCGCAAACCTGTGCGCGACAAGTGGGTTCCGGCTGTGTGTATTGCTGCACCATGCCTCTCGTGGGTGCTGCAATATGCTCTTAAAGAATACTGTGGCTACGAGACAAGCTTTGAACTCCTCATTATGAATGCCCTTATCACCGTGGCTGGCTTGGCCTTGCTGTCGATGGGGCGCGACAAATGCGAAGCGAAGTAATATATCCCCGATAGTCGATGTCGCGCGATTTATTCAACCGATACGTCTGGCTGGTAGACACTATCAGGCGTTATGGACGTATAACACGCAGCGAAATCGACGAGTGCTGGCGGCGGTCGTCGTTCTCTGATGGAACGGGGCTGCCGCGACGCACATTTTATAACTATCGCGAGGCCGCACAACAGATGTTTGAAATCGAAATAAAGTGCGATCCTGCTACTTTTGAATATTATATCGAGGGCGGTGGCGACACTCAAAAAGAGCGAGTGACCAATTGGCTGCTCAACTCGGTTGCCACAAATGAACTGCTTACAAATAGTCGCGACCTTGCCTCTCGGATTTTTGTTGAAGATGTGCCGTCGGCTCGTGAATTCCTTGCGCCCATGATCGAAGCATTGAGAGAACATAGGCAGATAAAGTTTGACTATCAGCCCTATACGCGTTCTAAACCTACTCCCGATGTCGCTTTAGAACCATACTTCCTGAAGATTTTCAGACAGCGGTGGTATGTGACCGGACGTAACATCGCCGAAAATAGAATTAAAACCTATGCGCTCGACCGTATGTCGAATCTTCGTATAATGCAAGATGAATTCGTTGTCGACCCCACATTTGATGCTGAGGAGTATTTCAGATATTCTTACGGTATAATTTTCACCGAAGGTGAGGTTAAAGACGTAGTATTGCGGGTAGAGCCTCGCCAAGCTAAATATTTAAGGACGTTGCCGCTACATCATACGCAGCAAGAGTATGTTCACGATACTTATTCGATTTTTAGCTACAAGTTGCGTATCTCTCAAGATTTTGTCGATGAATTACTGTCGCATGGCTCTCGCATCACCGTGCTTGAGCCTCCCGAGTTGCGTGCAATAGTTGTTTCCGAGCTGAAAAGGACTCTTAAAAACTATTGATATACAGTGTGTTGCCTGATAGTAGAGCGGTAACCCCGAAAAAACAGAGTTACCGCACTGAAAACGATGTTTTCCCACCTCAAAAGTGAGGGAGTAGATAATCTTTAGTCGAGCTTAAGCACTGCCAAGAAAGCTTTTTGCGGCACCTCCACCGAGCCTATCTGCTTCATGCGCTTTTTACCCTTCTTCTGCTTTTCGAGCAGCTTGCGTTTACGCGAAATATCACCGCCATAGCACTTTGCCGTAACATCCTTTCGCACTGCCTTAATTGTTTCGCGAGCTATGATTTTAGCTCCGATGGCGGCTTGGATTGCAATGTCGAATTGCTGACGGGGTATTAGTTCCTTGAGTTTTTCGCACATACGACGTCCGAACGATACGGCATTGTCGGCATGTGTTAGTGTTGATAAAGCGTCAACACTTTCACCATTGAGCAGTATGTCGAGCTTTACTAACTTACTCTCACGGTAGTCGTGGATATGGTAGTCAAACGATGCATAGCCCTTCGATATGCTTTTCAGCTTGTCGTAGAAGTCGATAACTATTTCGCCCAAAGGCATATCGAATGTCAGTTCCATGCGATTGCCCGAGATGTATTCCTGCTTGATGAGTTCACCGCGTTTGCCCAGACACAAAGTCATTATCGGACCGATAAAATCGCTTGTCGTTATGATAGTGGCGCGGATGTATGGCTCCTCTATATGGTCGATGAGTGTAAGATCGGGTAGCCCCGACGGGTTATGGACTTCTGTCATGGTGCCACGCTTGTCGTAGACACGATAGCTAACGTTGGGTACTGTTGTGATGACGTCCATATCGAATTCTCGCCCGAGACGCTCTTGGATAATTTCCATGTGGAGCAATCCCAAGAAACCGCAACGGAAGCCAAAGCCAAGGGCTACCGACGACTCGGGTACGAAAGTGAGTGACGCGTCGTTGAGCTGCAGCTTCTCTAACGACGATCGCAGGTTTTCGAAGTCTTCGGTCTCAATAGGATAGACTCCGGCAAACACCATGGGCTTAACCTCTTCGAAACCATCGATAGCATCTTCACATGGGCGTTCAACGTGCGTTATTGTATCGCCAACCTTTACTTCCTTACTCGATTTTATACCGGATATGATATACCCTACATTGCCGGCCGACAACTCGCCGCGTGGCGACATATCAAGTTTTAAGATGCCTATTTCGTCGGCATGATATTCTTTGCCCGTGGCCACAAATTTCACGAAATCGTTTTTGCGGATAGTGCCGTTCTCTATTTTGAAATAAGCAATAATGCCGCGGAAAGGATTAAACACCGAGTCGAAAATAAGGGCCTGTAGTGGCGCCGACGCATCGCCTTTGGGCGCCGGTATACGCTCTATGATGGCTCGTAATATCTCGGGCACGCCGAGGCCTGTTTTCCCTGATGCTCGCAAAATCTCTTCGCGCTTGCACCCTATCAAGTCAATGATTTGGTCCTCAACTTCTTCGGGCTTGGCCGAGTCAAGGTCTACCTTGTTAATGACCGGTATTATCTCAAGGTCGTTGTCGATGGCCATGTAGAGGTTCGATATCGTCTGAGCTTGAATACCTTGCGAACCGTCGACAATGAGTAGCGCACCTTCGCAGGCCGCTATCGAGCGCGACACCTCGTAGGAGAAGTCAACGTGTCCCGGAGTGTCAATCAGGTTGAGAGTGTATTTTTCGCCATCGAGCTCATAATCCATCTGAATGGCATGACTTTTTATAGTGATACCGCGTTCTTTTTCGAGCTCCATGTCGTCGAGAACTTGAGCCTCCATATCTTTTGCCGATATGGTATTGGTGTATTCGAGAAGGCGATCGGCCAAAGTCGATTTGCCATGGTCGATATGCGCTATGATGCAGAAATTGCGGATATTCTTCATTTACAGTGTAGATTTTCTGCAAAATTACTACATTTCGAACAAATAAGCAAAATGCCGGATCTACGATCAGGAAAACAGGAGGCTGGAGGACAGGAGGGCATTTACCGCTAACGGCCATTGTGCCTAATCGCACAAAATACGCATAATTGCAAAAAAAGCGCACTCTCTTTTTGCAAAAGGTGGTGTGAGTCAAAAAAAATCGTAACTTTGCAACTCACTTACCTAAATCTGATTGAAATGAAACTTTTTCGCTCTATAGTCGTACCTTTTTTATTGCTGATACCGGTATTGGTATTTGCTGCTGCTCCATTGGGATATTATTCGGCTTTGAATGGCAAAAAAGACGCCGACTTAAAGACTGCTGCACATAGCGTAATACGCAATTTTACAAAGTCGTCATCTAACGATGCTATATACTCCGGCTTGCCCGATTATTTTCGCAAGACCGACATTAGACCCGGTACTAACTACTGGTGGGATATGTATTCATCGCGATTGCGTAACGCCGGTTCGTTCAGCGGCCTCAATAGAGAGCACTCCTTCCCTAAAAGCTGGTGGGGCGGTAGCACATCGGTAAACGCTTATATCGACCTTAATCACCTTTATCCATCCGATCAATCGGCTAATACTGCAAAAAGTAATTATCCGCTCGGCACTGTCGACCGCAACTCGACCATAACTTTCGATAATGGGGTTGCCTTGGTAGGATACCCTGTCAATGGTCAAGGCGGCCTCGCCCCAAAAGTATTTGAACCTGACGATGATTATAAAGGCGACTTCGCTCGAACATATTTCTACATGGTAACGTGCTATCAAGATTATTCATGGGCGACAAAGTATGCATATATGCTTGAGCAAAATACATATCCTACGCTCTCGCAATGGGCTGTCGACCTGCTCCTTAAATGGCATCGTCAAGACCCCGTCGACCAAAAAGAAATCGACCGCAATGAGGCTGTGTATAAAATCCAGAACAATAGAAACCCTTTTATCGACCTGCCGGAATTAGCTGAGTACATCTGGGGTACGAAGAAAGGTGAGCCATTCTCTCCAGGCGAGGTTATCGTGCCACCTACTGGCGACCCCGTGCTCCTTTCCCCGGTAAAAGATATGGAGCTGGATTTCGGACAAGTAGCAATAGGGAACTCCGCTACAACACAACTTTTTGTGTCGGGTCAGTTCTTGCAAGGAACTATCAAAGCGCAGGTATATACTGCCGATGCGGCTATGTTTACCGCCTCGGAAACTAAAATACCGGCCGACCAAGTTTGCTCCGAAAACGGATATTGGCTAAATATAGTTTACGACCCTACGACGATAGGCTCACATACTGCTCGCGTGCTCCTTTCGGGCGATTTCGGCTCGTGCGGCGTAGCACTGAAAGGCGAGTGCTTCCCGGTGCCGATATTGTCGGCTTGTACAGCGACAGAACCAACCGACATAGAATCGGATAGTTATACGGCCAATTGGACAGCCCCCGATGGAGAAGATATCGACTATTTTATCGTTACAAGAACGCGATATACCGGGGCAAATGTCGTTACAGAAGAAATCGTTGCAGAGGAAAATTATGCTCTAATCGATGATTTCGACGGCTCCGACAGCGAGGCTTATTCGGTGCAGTCGGTGCGACTGGGCTATCGCTCGCCTATGTCGAACGTCGTATTTGTCGAGCATTCAGGCATTTCCGGAGTGGAAACTCAACAGCCGCTTGTGGTGAAGTCGTTCAACGGCTTTATACGCTTCATCTGCTCGCAGCCACAAGATAATTGCCGCATATACGATGCGGCCGGGCGCTTGTTCCGATTTATCGATCGCGTGGAACAGAACTTAGATATCGAGTTACCATACGGTGTCTATTTTATCACAACAGATGCCCATCCCGCTCCTGTTAAGGCAGTTGTGAGGTAATACTGAAAACGGTTCTGGCGGCGCATATGTTAATGGTAGTTAAATTTGTGTTAAAAATTTGGTGATAAAAAAATAGTGGTGTAACTTTGCACTCGCTTTCGGGCAAAAAATCGCGCCGGGGAGCACGAAAAAAGAGAACATTGAA
>JAFLUA010000018.1 GCA_022508985.1 Muribaculaceae bacterium | reverse complement strand
TTCGTTATCGGGATTGAGATTAAACTGAGCAATAACCACACGCTGAACGGCAAGCATTTTGAGGATATTTGCGACACACTGCAAGGGACGTATCCCAAGACGTTTAAGTTCGTGGGCTGGCACCCTTTTTGCCGCTGTATTGCCGTGCCAAAGTTAGCCGATGAGGACGAGTTTATCGCCCGGCAGCAAGCACTGATAGACGGCAACGAGAGCGACGTCCAGTTCAGCGGCGTGGTTACTGACATGCCCGAGAATTTCAAAGAGTGGGTGAGAGAGAATGCAGACCGCATCGAGGGCGCACAAAGCAAGCCGTATTTCATTCGGGACAACCGAGCCGAAATCAACGAAATCCTTAATCTGGGCGAAGACCACAAAACGGCCTTAGATACATCGCTCAAGCTCTCTGCCGAAGAACGTGCATTTATAGAAAAATGGCCTCAAAGAAAAGATGATTTATTAAGGGTTAGAAACAATCCCGATTACTACGGCGTTGAGTTTAATATAGAAAATGGTGGGCTGAAAGCGACGCATCAGCAACATAATTTTGACAAGGATAAAGGGCAATATGAGAAAGATGTTCAAGATATTGCTTATAAAAATGGAAATTCAATTATTTTAGAAAAGGAATACTCAAATGAACTCTATAAAAGATTTACCGAAGGGATGTGGAATGGGGAACTATTCGAGCTTGCAACACGAGAAACAGCAACGGATAATAATATTCTAAGAGGTTTACTTCATTGTTGTGATAAAAAACAAACGGAAGTTGCCGTATTATATTTTCCAAAGGGCGGATTTAGTTTAGAAAAGATACAACGTGCGATTCGGAGATATAAGGGATATTCCAAAGTCGGTAAAAAAATAGTTGATTTTAAACGAATTATATGTCTTACTAAAGAGGAAATAGTATATGATGAAACATATTAAAAAAGGAGCAGGAGGCTCCTTTCGGTACACCTCCCGCGAAATTCTAACGCAAAGTTAATAATAAAGTTTTGATTTTCCAAATCTAAATTTTGCTACATGCGATAAATAGACCAATAATCATTACAATTAAAGTTATTAATGCAATTATCGCTCCTAATGCAGCCCAATTTATGGGATTTTTTAACTCGGGATATTCTGCCAAATAACATCCTCCCTCTTTGGTAAGTCGAGCCGCAATAACATTCCCTCCGGATTCGTATGCACCCTTAACCAATCCTTTACGTTCAAGGGAGCGAACACAGCCAGAGAAAACATAAGCCGGGAACATATCCGGACAATTTTCGGACATGGAAACAAGTCTTATAACCATTTTTTCGTTATTAGAGAGCTTAACCTTTCCATAGCACAAAAATAGTCATTTTTTCTTATTAAACTGAGGTTTATTGTAAATTGGTCAAAGCCCTTTCGGCCTTCATTGTTTAGGCCGGAGAAGGCGCCGGGCGTTAACCATGCCTCACGGTCAGGCCCAACGAAAACAGCGATGCCGTAGATACGGCGGCATTGCTCCACGATAGCGCCATTAGAGCCTCGCCCATAGAGGCCCCGGTCGTGATTATATCGTCGACAATGGCCACATTGAGACCGGTCAACTCTTCGGCATGGCGCACGGAAAAACTATCTTTTATATTCTTTGCGCGCTCACTATAACTCAAGCGTGTTTGCGTTTTATGCGGACGCACTGCCACCAGATTGTCACCCACGGCGCAGCCAAGCACCTGGGCAAGTCCGCGGGCTATTTCTTCGCTCTGGTTATAGCCTCTGAGAAATTTCTTTGTCCGATACATTGGCATTGGCAAGAGTACATCAATCTGGCGCGGTGTTATTTGGTCGGCTTTATACTGCCGCATAAGCAGTTCTTGTCCAAACAACTTCCCCATATCATAAGCCAGTTGTGGGCGGTCGTAGTACTTTGCTCCTCGAATAAGGTGCGCGTATTTCGACGTCGGATCATACATCATCAACACCTCGACAAGCGCTATCGGCATCGCCGCATTTGAAATGACATCGCGGCTATCTATCAAACTGACGCCACGCTCGCGGCACACCGGCATCTCTATAAGGCATTTGACACACATAGCATCATCGTCGGCAGATAATGGCCCTCCGCATACCGGGCACGTACGCGGCAACAGATAATCGTCGACAAGCGACTGCACTGCTCGAGATAAATCAGACAAGAAAGACATTTGCCTATTCGATTATTTATCGCTACTTTTGGTCTATGATTCCGTCAAGTATCTTCCAGACTATAGAGTTTTATGTTATCACCGCTGTTATAGCGGCGGCCGTTGTTGCTTTTGCCGCTATGCCTTCACGAAAAAGTGCAGCTCGCACCCTCTTTTTTACCGGCACGCTTCTTACCGATGCGCCTCCCGGCGAGCCGCAAATCGTGGCTGTCGTAAACGACCACGGTGCCCTTGAGCTGCATCGTCTTGGTATCGACGGCCTTACAACTAACGGCGCTTATAACCTTGCCGTAACCATCATCGGGTTTGATGTTACTATTGAAGAGCGGATTACGCCGGGCAACGACTCCTGCTATGCTCATGCTGCCTTTGCCGTCATCGACAACCTCGGGGCCGAGCGCTATCACTTTCTATACCATAGCGAGGCGATTGGCAGAAATGCCGCTTTCAGCCTCAACATCAGGGCCGGAAATCGCATATCACGCGCATTGTCTTAAATAGCGATATCGGTAAACATTCTAAGGAAGAATGTCGATATTTGCACATAAATGATAAGCCCTACTATGTCGTTCGAGATCTGAATAAAGGGGCCGGTGGCAAGCGCCGGATTTATCTTCAATTTTTCCAATGTCAAAGGCACTGCCGTGCCAAGCAATGTTGCAAACATCACCACCAAGAATAGCGATACGGCTACCGACAGCGTCACAGCGAGATTGCCCGGCAACATTATCAGATTGTAAACAAGCACCACGGCAGTGATGATGGAGGCGTTCAATAAGCCCACCAATATCTCTTTCCCTAATTGCGATGCAAAGTTTTTAATGTCGAGAGAACCATTGGCCAAGCCTTGTACTACGATCGCCGAGGCCTGAACGCCTACGTTACCACCCGTTCCTCCTATTATCGGGATGAAAAGGGCAAGCGTCGTTACAACTTGTAATTGTGCCTCAAAAGCGCCAAGTATTATCGAGGCCAACAATCCCGATGCTATACCTATCAGCAACCATGGGATGCGCGCTTTCGTCTGCGCGAAAACCGAGTCGTCGGCATCGACGTCGGACGAAAGACCTGATGCCAATTGGTAGTCGCGTTCGCTTAATTCACGCACCTGGTCCATCACGTCGTCGACTGTTATTCGCCCCAACAAGCGTCCGATAGAGTCGACTACCGGCATGGCTACAAGGTCGTATTTCTCAAAGTCGAGGGCCACCTCATCTATCGGTGTATCAACCTTCACGCTGACGGGTTCGTCTTCCATCACATGCTTTATCTTTGATACCGACGGGTGGGTGAGCATCATTTTCAACGGCAAAGTGCCACGCAAACGATAATCGTTGTCTACAACATAGACGTAGTATATCTCGTCCATATCTTCGGCCTGAAGACGCATCTGCTTGATGCACTCCGGCATCGACCAGTTTTCGTTGACAACAATCATCTCGGTACCCATGAGGCCGCCGGCGGTGTCCTCGTCATACTTGAGGAGGTCGATAATATCGCCAGCCTGCTCTACGTCGTCAATGTGCGACAGAATTTCTTCACGGTCGTCCTCGTCTAATTGTTGTATCAGGTCGACGGCATCGTCGGTGTCGAGATAGTCGATTTGCTTGGCGATTTCCTCGGCCGGCATATCGCTGATGAGCTTAAGTCGGTCGTCCTCATCTAACTCCATCAGCACATCGGCGGCAATCTCTTCATCAAGGAGCTTGAAGAGATAGTCGGCCTCGTCAACATCGAGCTTACGATACAATTCTGCAATATCGGCAGGGTGAAGCGATGCCAACTCGGCATTAGCCCTCTCCTCGTCTTTTGCAAGAATTATTTCTTTTATCTGGTTGAGATATTCGTCGGTATATTCTTTCATCGCCGTGTTGGAATTTCCGATTAATAACTGTCTTTACTTTCTCAATGCTTCAACTCTGCGGGTGAGTTCTATAAACTGGGCCACCGAGAGCTGTTCGGGCCGAAGATTGCCATATCCATCGTTTTCGGCCAAGGTTTTGCCGGCAGGCAGTAGCGAGCGGACAGAGTTGCGCAAGGTCTTGCGCCGCTGCCCGAAGGTCGTTTTCACAACCATCTTAAACAAGGCCTCATCGACACCAAGATCGCTTACACCGTTGCGGACAAGCTTTACAACGCCCGATTTTACTTTGGGCGGTGGGTTAAAAACGTGCTCCGAGACCGTGAATAGGTAGCTCACATCGTACCACGCTTGTAACAATACGCTCAATATACCGCGGGCCTTTGTCCCGGGTGGGGCCGCCAGACGTTCGGCGACCTCTCGCTGCAACATTCCGGAGCAACAGCGCACTTGCTCTTTATAGTCAAGAACACGGAAAAATATTTGCGACGATATGTTGTAGGGATAATTACCTATCACGCAAAACTCTTTGCCGTCTTCATAAAGCGCGCCGAGATTCATCGTCAGGAAATCGCCCGACACTATTCGGGGTTGCGGCGCTTGCAGATTCTTTTCGAGATATTCAACACTCTCTTTGTCTATTTCCACAAGAGTCAACAACTCTGCATCGTGTTTCTGTTGCAGATATTGTGTCAACACTCCCATGCCGGGCCCGACCTCGAGGACTGGAAGACCGCGATAGTCGTCAAGCGTCGACGCTATACGCTCGGCGATGCCCATATCGGTCAAAAAATGCTGCCCGAGGGCTTTTTTGGGTCGTACTCCTGCCATACTCTTCGCGTTTTATCCTGCAAAAGTACCACTTTTTTGTCAAAAGACAAAAAGCAACAAAGATTGACGCTATCTCGCGAGTTTTTCGTAACTTTGCACCGTAGGCTGTTTTTGGCTGTATCGCTATTTATGATTGAACGCATTGTTATTATAGAAAACGTAGACCCGCTCTGTTTTTATGGCGTGAACAACGCTAATATGCAACTTATTAAAAACTTATATCCGAAGTTGCGTATATCGGCACGGGGATCTATCATACGCGTCATTGGCGAAGAAAACGAAACGGCCGATTTTGAGGCTAAGGTGAAAGAATTATGCGCCTATGCCGAAAAATATAACACGCTTTCCGACGAAGCTATTATCGACATCGTTAAGGGAGACGGCCCTAAAGAATTGAAAAACGATGGCGTAATTATTTATGGCATGAACGGCAAGCCCATTACGGCTCGTACTGTTAATCAAGACAAACTCGTAAAAGCCTTCAATCACAACGACCTCACTTTTGCTCTCGGGCCCGCCGGCACCGGAAAAACATATATAGCGATTGCCCTCGCTGTGAGAGCTCTTAAAAATCGTGAGGCCCGAAAAATTATACTTTCGCGCCCGGCCGTCGAAGCCGGCGAAAAACTCGGTTTTCTGCCGGGTGATATGAAAGACAAAATCGACCCGTATCTGCAGCCCCTTTACGACGCGCTCGAAGACATGATTCCTTCTATAAAACTCAAGGAATATATGGAGGCTAAAGTGATACAAATAGCCCCTCTTGCCTTTATGAGGGGGCGCACACTTAACGATGCCGTTATTGTACTCGACGAAGCGCAGAACACCACCACCCACCAGATTAAAATGTTCCTCACCCGCTTGGGCATGAACGCTAAAATGATAGTTACGGGCGATATAACACAAATCGACCTGCCTCATAAAGCTCAATCGGGCCTTGTTCAGGCTCTTAAAGTGCTCGACGGCGTTCCAGGCATCGGCGTTGTCCGCTTCGGCAAAAAAGATATCGTACGACACCAATTAGTGCAGCGTATCGTTGAAGCTTATGAGAAATACGATGCTGCCGACGTGGCTAACTCTAACTCCGATATTAACTCTGAAAATCAACTACAATAAGCAAAATGACTCTTACAAGCACCGACTTTAATTTCCCGCGTCAAAACGCCCCCGTGTATCATGGCAAAGTGCGCGACGTTTATTCTTTTGAAGGCGACACTCTCGTTATGGTTGCCACCGACCGCATCTCGGCTTTCGATGTCGTGTTGCCAAAAGGCATCCCATATAAAGGTCAGGTCCTAAATCAGATTGCAAATTACTTCCTTGATGCGACATCGCACGAAGTACCCAACTGGAAGCTCGCCGAAGTCGACCCTATGGCTACCGCCGGCGTTAAATGTGAAGGCTTCCGCGTGGAAATGATTATTCGCGGCTACCTGGCCGGTAGCGCGTGGCGTGAATATGCAGCAGGTGCTCGTGAGATTTGCGGTGTGAAATTACCCGAAGGGCTTCGCGAAAACCAACGTCTGCCCGAGCCCATTATTACTCCTACGACAAAAGCCGATGCCGGTCACGACGAAAACATTTCTCGTGAGCAAATTATTGCTCAAGACATCGTTAGCGAAGATGATTACTCCTTGATGGAGAAATATACGCGAAAACTTTTCGAAATAGGCACAAAGATGGCAGCCGATAAAGGGCTGATCCTCGTCGATACTAAATATGAGTTTGGCAAGCACAACGGAAAGGTGATGCTTATCGACGAAGTGCACACACCCGACTCTTCGCGATATTTCTATGCCGATACTTATCAACAGCTTTTCAACGAAGGCAAGCCGCAACGCCAACTATCGAAAGAATTTGTACGCCAATGGCTTATGGAAAATGGTTTCATGGGCCGGCCCGGCGAAGTAGTGCCTGAAATGACGCCCGACGTTTGCAAAGCCATTTCCGACAGATATATCGAGCTTTACGAACACGTTACCGGCAAGAAATTCGTACCGGCACCCGATGCCGACACGGCAGCGCGTATCGAAAAAGGTATCCTTGATTTTCTTAAAACACGATAAATCCCATTTGGACCTCTTCAATGCCTGATGTCGAAAAAATAACGCCATACATCAACGATGAGCGCAACAAAAATGAGCAAGTGCGTTCTATGTTCGATGCCATTGCCCCTGCTTATGATTTCATGAACCGGGCAATGTCGTTTGGCTTCGAC
Organism: Muribaculaceae bacterium; assembly: GCA_022508985.1. Lineage (GTDB taxonomy): Bacteria > Bacteroidota > Bacteroidia > Bacteroidales > Muribaculaceae > CAG-873. Next base: position 12,453 of record JAFLUA010000018.1, on the reverse strand, counting down.
AGGCTATGGCTTCGACGGCTTATCAACGAAGCTCGGGCGGCGAATCCGCATCAGATTGTCGACCTGGCAACAGGGACCGGCGATGTGGCCTTCGCTTTAGCTAAAAAAATGCCCGACGCGCTTATTACGGGTATCGATCTATCTGATGGCATGCTCGAGAAAGCTCGCGCTAAAGCCAAGGCTTTAACCGTTAAGCCCAACATCAATTTCATTCAAGGCGATTGCCTCGACACCGGCTTAGGCAACGATAGCACCGATGCTATTACAATTGCCTACGGCGTGAGGAATTTCGCCGACATTGCTGCCGGCTATCGTGAAATGTATCGCATATTACGGCCGGGAGGGAAGCTTTGCGTGCTCGAGCTGTCGACTCCGACGTCGGCGGTAACCAAGGCCTTGTATAAGCTCTACACTCATTATCTTGTACCGATTGCCGGGCGCTTGTTGTCACACGACCCGCGGGCCTATTCCTACTTGCCCGAGAGTATTGCCGCCGCCCCTCAGCGCATGGACATGACTGAAATCATGCAACAAGCCGGGTTCTCCAACACCGCTTTTCGCTCTTTCACTTTCGGGGTATGTACCCTTTACACCGCATATAAATAACTGCAACGATTTATCTTTATATTATGAACCGTCAGATACTTAAAACTTTTTCTTCAATAGCACTTGCTCTCGCTTTTGCTTTTGGCGCGTCGGCTCAAGATGCCTACACAGCTCGCTCTATCGAAGAACTTGATGCTTTTTTAGCTGCCGACACAACAGCCACCGACACCCTCGTCGTTATGCGCCAACTACCGGCCCAATTTTTTGGCCCGGCTGTATACTCCGAATACTATCAGCCCGACACCGCATCGGTGTTCACTCCCGATTTTTCAGGCAATACTGCACTGCGTTGGCTCGAAGAAGAAAACGCCCTAAACCGCTCAATGAACCGCATCCGCAGAGCGCTCTTCTTTGAGCATCCCGAGGCCGTGAAGTACAACATCAACATGCTGCCCGAAGCGCCTAAGAAATTCCATGCCGTTGTTAATCCCGAAGACCACACCATCGAGATAACAGAATTCAACGAAGTGCCGACAGCGCCGACGGTCGAAGCCGCGCCTATTAAGAAAAAACATTGGATTCGCGTTTTCGACGCTTCGCTCCAATTCTCGCAAGCTTTCGTGTCGCCTAACTGGTATCAAGGCGGCAACAACAACCTCAACATGCTCGCCAACGTCCTTTACAACGTTAAACTCAACCAGGAATATCACCCCAAACTCCTTTTCGAGTCTACTTTCCAATATAAGCTGGGCATGAATAATGCGCCCGACGATGAAGTTCACGACTATAGCATCTCCGACGACCTGTTCCAGATTACCTCGACTTTCGGTCTGAAGGCCGCTAAACGCTGGTACTATTCTCTCACAGGCCTCTTCAAAACGCAGCTCTTAAACTCCTACGCCAGCAATTCCACAAATCTGCGCTCGGCTTTCCTTTCTTCTGGCGAACTTACAATAGGTCTCGGTATGACTTACAACTACGCCAATGCAAAAAAGACCGTAAGCTTCGATGCTTCGATAGCTCCGCTGTCGTATAATATGAAAACTTGCATCAACAAGCATATCGACCCCAAGGTTTATGGCATCGACAATGGCAAACGAATTATACATAACTTCGGTTCGAGTGCCGAGATAAAATTCGCCTGGCAGATTGCATATAACATTTCATACACTTCTCGCGTGTTTGCTTTCTCCGACTACGACGACATTCAAGTCGACTGGGAAAACAAGGTCGCCTTCACTATTAACCGATTCCTGTCAACCCAGATTCAATGCCACGCAAGATATGACTCGGGCACACCAAAGTGCGCCGACGAAAAATGGAAGAAACTTCAGATTAAAGAAATTCTTTCGATAGGCTTCAGCTACAAATTCAGCACTCTGTGATTGGGAAAAAGCTCATAGTATCGGCAACGCTGTGTCTTGCCATGACGGCGCACGCCACCATGCCGATAGTTATCGACGTCGATTCTATGGCCACGGCGACGCTCTCCGACGCTTCTTCACCGGCAGGCATCTGGCAGATGAGAGGCGACGGAGCCATTTTCTCTATCGTTCCACGCGCCGGACACGCTGAGTCGTTCGACCTATATATCATTGAATCGCCCGACGTCTCTATCGCCGAAAATACCCACTTCGGGTCAATGACGCGCACCGGAAACGGCCGGCAATACGACGCCGCAATATATGCCGATATCAAAGGCTCGTCATCGCCGGCTGGGCGAAAGAAACACTCGCTTATCTTCGACTTCTCGGCCGACGGCTCACTCCTCACCATTCAACCTTATAGCAAAGGCAAGCGAATCAACCTACTGAGGTGGCTTCCTTACCTTTTCAGAATATCTATCTCAGACGTCGATTCTCGTCCCAAGCACATCGATGGGGCACATCGCTTGACGCCGACGCCTATCTCTCAACACATTACCCTATGAAAAAGCTCCTCACCTTATCACTTTGCATTATTGCCCTGGCATCGTCGGCTCTGTCTCAAAAGACCACTCGCACTGGGCTTCGCCTTGCTCCGCGCTCGGATTCGAGCTCTGCCGCCTCTATCTCTAACCTCGACACCATAGTGGCTCCCGAGGCTCGAATAGTTGACATCAACGGATACGATAAGCCGCTACGCTCTCGGCGCGAAACGTTCTTTGCCACAAACAACGGAAACAGCGACATCGAAGCGCTCGCCTTTACAATTCGTTATTACGACACGCAGCACAGAATGCTACACAGCGCATCTCATAACATCAAAGCGGAGATCCCATCTGGAGAGACTCGTCAACTCAACTTCAAATCGTGGGATACGCAACTAAACTTCTATTACTCTCGCTCAACAGCGCCTCAACGCGTAGAGCAAGCGACACCCTACGACATTTCTATAACTGTCGACACCATTTTCTGCGCTCCAAGAGATTAATTCCTCATAGAGCCGCAAGGGGTGAATCTACCCCTCGCACTATACAACAAAGTCTTGGCGAAATTCCCACCAAGACTTCATTGTATTAAAGCTCCGATCTGAGTCTTATTTTACCAAAACCCTCTTGCTGTTCAAGCGTTGCGTTATTCCATTAGGGCCTTGTCTAATGTTTGCGTAGGGCCTTTATTAGCAGCGCACTAATCTTGGTGAGGATAAACACTCCGGCAAGGATTAGCACTATTATGGCCGAGCATGGCACATCGAATATTGTTGAGAGGAACAAGCCGGCTATCGACGACACCAGCGAGATAAGGGCCGACACTATCATTATCGGCGTGTAGCGGTGAAAATATACCTCGGCCGCAATCATAGGCAAAGACATCATCGACATTAAAAGCATTATTCCTACCAGTCGTATTGTCAACACTATGCAAATGGCAACCATAACTGTCATCGTATACGATATGAAACGGACCGGCAGGCCGCTCACCACGGCAAAATCGCGGTCGAAGGCCACCGACATTATGCTTCGCTGTTTCCATCCAAAAAACAACAACAATACGACTGCAAATATGCCAAACGCATACAAATCTGACGACGATACTGTGAGGATATTTCCAAACAGGAACGCGTTTAGCTCGGGTACATAGCCGGGCGTCATAAACACAAACAAGGTGCCCAATGCCATTCCCAACGCCCACACTACGGCTATTGCCGAATCTTCTCGCAGGCTGAAGCGTCGCGATAAAACCTCGACGCCAATAGATGAGCCTATTGCAAAGACGGCGGCCATGGCAACAGGGCTCACGCCCAGAAAATAGCCCAGACCGAGCCCGCCAAAACAAGCGTGTGTAATGCCTCCCGAGATAGCCACAAGGCGCCGAGTGATTATATATGTGCCTATCACAGCCGAGCAGATACTCAACAATACCACAGCTATCAACGCCTGTGTGAAAAAACCATATTCAAAATACTGCATCATTAGCTTTTGCCGAGCGGGCCTCGCTCACTATCATTATTAACTCATCTCTCACCGCCGGCGGTAGGCTTATTTGTCGCAATTGCAAACTGCGGGCCCAACCGGCAATATCATCGGCGCGCATGGTGAGGAGTATCTCACGAAATTCTTCAACTTCGTCGTCGGTATACGCATTTTCTGCTTTGTGCGCAAAGCGGTCGAGCTCTTCATCGTCGTAATACTCTATGCTGTCCGACACCGCCGCCAACAGTGAATCTTTCTCGCATGTTATGTGCAAGCCACAACAGGCATCATCGTTGTTTGCCTGCGACTCCTCTTCTTTCGCCTCCGGCTCGGGCCGGCGCGCGAGATAGAAGCGATGCTCGACATAGAGCAGTATGCCGACACCAAACATAGCAACGAGGAGTATTAGAGCAACCGTCATTAGGCTTTTTCATCTATTGCCGCAGCGTCAACGACCCTAAATCCGGCCTGTTGCAACTGCTCCCAATATGTTGGGTACGATTTTGTTACCACTTCCACATCTTTCACCACTATTCCCGGCACATATACGGCCACGGGCGCTAACGACATTGCCAGGCGGTGATCGCCATAGGTTTCAAACACCGGCATGCTCGTTATCGGCACACGACGGCCATCCCATATAAGGGTCGTGCCATAAGCTTCTGTCTCGAGCTCGCACCCCAATTTCGCCATTTCGGCTATAAGGGCCTCAACTCTATCGCTTTCCTTATGGTGTAAGGCACCAATGCCGCTTAAGCGGAACGGCAACCCTATAAGGCAACACGTCACAACAAGTGCCGGCACAACATCGGGCATATCCGACAAGTCGGCATCAAGACTATTATACAAGTCGGGCGTTGCCGACAACTCGGCGCCCGCTTCTGTAAATTCTGTAATAACGCCCAGTCGCTCAAACAGTGCCGTCGATTGTCTGTCGCCCTGAAGTGATTTATCGCTAAGACCATCGAGCGTTAGCCAGCCGGCAGTCACCGCCGCTATCTCATACCAGAAGGCGGCGGCGCTCCAATCGGCTTCACACTCTTCGGCATATTCAATAGCACGGCTACACGTGAGTTCTACTTTGTCTCGATCGATTTCGACGATAGCACCGCGCCGCGACATCATTTCACCGGTCATGCGGATATATGGAGCCGACTGCTGGTTGCCCGTCAATTTTATTTCCAGTTTGGAGTCAAGCAATGGGGCTATCATCATTAATGCCGACACATATTGAGAACTCTCACTGGCATCTATTTCGACCGAGCCTCCCGAGAGTTTTCGGCCTTTGATTCTTAGTGGCGGGAATCCTTCCTCTCCGACAAATTCAATGTCGGCGCCAAGTGCCTTCAAGGCCAATACCAGAGGCCCTATCGGACGCTTGAGCATTCTTGCGCTCCCTGTTATGACACAATCGACACCCTCACTTGCCGCGCACAGTGCCGTGAGGAAGCGACAAGCAGCGCCCGATGCGCCTACTTCTATTGCAGAGCCATCGGAGGGCAATCCGGCATTTAATATTTGCGACAGTGTTGCCGTGTCGTCGCACATGGCATTATCTCCTTTACGACCCGACAGATAGTTTAACAAATGCGCACGCATAGCCACGCTCTTACTCTGCGGCAGAGTTACCGTCGCTTCAAGTATTTCTTCCGGAGGGAATATTCGATAATCCAATTTTTATATGTTATTTATTTTATCGACACAGGTCCGACACTGCCTTCGAAAGATTTTCGAGAGCTTGGGCCAACACACAGCGGGGAGTGCCTATGTTAAGTCGCGCAAAACCGGAACCTTGTGTTCCAAACATCGTACCATCGTTGAGCGCAAGGTGGGCCTTATCGAGCAATAGCTCCATCACCTCTCGATGGCATAAGTGCATTTCACGGAAATCAAGCCATAGAAGGAATGAAGCCTCGGGCCTTACTACCTTCAACCCCGGTATGTTGCGGCTACAATAATCAACGACAAACTCAATATTCTCTTCTACATATTTGAGCATGCTGTCGAGCCACTGCTCGCCGTTATTATATGCGGCCTCGGCTCCTATTGTGCTTATCAATACGGGCGAATTGAATTCGTTTACTTCAAGCCAATTGTAAAACGGTTGACGCAATTGTTCATTCTTTACCACCATCCACGAGCTAACAAGACCCGGAATGTTGAATGTTTTCGACGGCGCTCCAAGCATAACTCCTACAGCTTCTGCGTCGGCACATACCGATAGGAACGGTATATGACGGCGCCCTCCGAGCATAAGGTCGCCGTGTATCTCATCGCTCACGACAACGACTCCAGCCTGCCTACATATTGCGGCCAGGCGCGATAGTGTTTCGGCATCCCATTGTATGCCTATTGGATTGTGCGGGTTGCACAATATAAGCATTTTGGGCTTTTCTTTGGCTACCAGTTCTTCCAGCCCGTCTAAGTCCATGCGATAAGCCGTGCCATCGAACACGAGCGGATTTTCCAATACTCGGCGTCCGTTTCCCTCTACGACAGTGCGGAAAGGTGTGTACACCGGAGGTTGTATCACAACACCATCACCTCGCGCTGTAAAGAAGTTTAGCGACAACGCTATCCCTTTTACAACGCCGGGGATAAAGCACAATTCTTCGCGTTTTATAGCGAATTTATGACGCCGAGCATTCCAATCTATTATTGATTGCCAATAGCCGTCGGACGCCTCGGAATATCCTAAAACAGGATGCTCAAGGCGCTTTAACAAGGCCGCTGTTATTTCAGGACATACGGCAAAATCGAGATCGGCAATCCATAGGGGGGTCAAATCATGACGCCCAAAGACGCGGTCGAGGCGATCGATCTTTACTGCCGCCGTCCCTCTACGATCTATTACACTGTCGAAGTCGTAACGTGCCATCATGCCGTCGTTTTATAAATCTCTTCCGTGGCAGTTCTTGAATTTCTTTCCAGAGCCGCAAGGACATGGGTCGTTACGTCCAACCTTAGGCTGTGCCTTGATGGGCATCGTTTTTTCTTTTGGCCCGCCCTGTTGAGCTGATGCAGCTTGGCGCTGTGCAGCCTCGCCGGGCAAATCTTCTTTAATAGCCTTATAGTTGGTGCGCTTCGGCATTTCCTCGCGTGCCTCTCTCACTTCTTGCTGCTCACGTATGAAAATCTGGCCGCGCATAAGAGCCGAAACGGCCTTGATGTTGAGATTGCTCAGCATAGCCTCAAAGAGATGGAACGACTCTACTTTGTAGATTACCAAGGGGTCCTTCTGTTCGTATGTAGCATTTTGAACAGATTGGCGCAACTGGTCTAATTCACGCAAGTGTTCCTTCCAAAGCTCATCTATCGATACAAGCATCAGCGCCTTATGCCAATCTTTAATCACGGAGCGACATTCGCTTTCTACCGCCTTACGCAGGTCGGTGCGAATATTAAATACACGCTTGCCGTCGGTTATCGGCACCATTACAGGGCCGTCATAGCTGGTATTTGCCAACATTTGCGACAAGACAGGCTGGGCTACCTCGCGTATACGATCGCTCTTTCTGTCGAGAGCGGCAACAGCGGCTTCGTGCAGACGCTCAACCTTTTCTTCACGCGACAGCGATGCATATTCTTCTTCGGTATACGGGGCCTCTATTGAAAGTACTCTGAACAATTCGGTGCAGAGATCGGGATAGTGCGACGGATTTTCGTTGTTTAGTACGAGGTCTTCTACGGTATCGTACAACATGTTGATGACATCCACACCGATACGTTCACCGAGAACGGCATGACGACGGCGCTCGTAGATATACGTACGCTGCTTATTCATCACGTCGTCAAACTCAAGGAGGCGCTTACGGATTCCGAAGTTGTTTTCTTCTACGCGTTTTTGAGCCTTTTCAATGGCGTTATTAACCATCTTATGCTCTATCATTTCGCCTTCTTTATATCCGAGGCGGTCAAGCATTCTCACCACGCCGTCGGTGGCAAACAAACGCATCAACTGGTCTTCAAACGACACAAAGAATACCGATGATCCCGGGTCGCCTTGTCGCCCGGAACGACCGCGCAACTGACGGTCGACACGTCGCGATTCATGGCGCTCTGTGCCTATAATGGCAAGACCTCCGGCTTCTTTAACCTCGGGTGTAAGTTTAATGTCGGTACCACGACCCGCCATATTCGTTGCTATTGTAACACACCCTTTTCGTCCGGCCAAGGCTACAACCTCTGCCTCGCGTTGGTGCAATTTAGCATTAAGGACTTGGTGCGGAATAGGCGGCTTCTGCATGTCGAGCATACGCGACAGCAACTCCGATATCTCAACCGACGTCGTGCCAACAAGGACGGGGCGCCCTTGGTTTACCAATTTCACTACTTCATCGATAACGGCGCGATATTTCTCCTTTTTGGTGCGATACACCCTGTCATTCATGTCGATACGCGCTATCGGGCAGTTTGTCGGGATGGTAACGACATCGAGTTTATAAATATCCCACAACTCACCGGCTTCTGTTTCAGCCGTACCGGTCATACCGGCTAATTTGTGGTACATACGGAAATAGTTCTGCAACGTGATAGTGGCAAAAGTCTGGGTGGCAGCCTCTACTTTTACGCCCTCTTTAGCCTCTATTGCTTGGTGTAGTCCGTCGGAGTAGCGGCGGCCTTCCATAATACGGCCGGTCTGTTCGTCGACGATTTTAACTTTGTTGTCATCGACTACATATTCGATATCTTTTTCAAAAAGGGTATAGGCCTTCAACAACTGTGTAACGGTGTGTACACGCTCCGATTTAACGGCATAATTTGCCATTAACTCGTCTTTCTTCGTCTGTCGTTCCTCCGGGTCTTGTATATGCTCAAGTTCCGACAATTGCGATGCTATGTCGGGCAAAACGAAGAACTGCGGGTCTTGTGAATGGCCTGTAAGCTCGTCGATACCCTTGTCGGTTAGTTCTACCGAGCGATTTTTCTCATCAATCACAAAGTAGAGCGGGTCAGTAACGATAGGCATTTCGCGTGCATTATCTTGCAGATACTGTGCCTCGGTCTGCAGCAAGACGTTCTTCATGCCTTCTTGGCTCAAAAAACGTATAAGAGCTCCGTTCTTGGGCAAGCCCTTAAAGGCGCGGAACAACAAGAGAGCGCCCTCTTTACGCACTTCTTTATCTTCCGCTGCCAATTTTGTTTTAGCCTCGGCAAGTATTCCCGTGACAAGGCGCTGCTGCGCTTTTACCACTTTCTCTACATTTGCCTTATACTCATTAAACAACTGGTCGTCGCCCTTAGGCACCGGGCCCGATATGATGAGCGGCGTACGGGCATCGTCGATAAGCACTGAGTCGACCTCATCGACAATGGCATAGTAGTGTTTTCTCTGCACAAGGTCGGAGGGCGTCATCGCCATGTTGTCGCGCAGATAGTCAAAACCAAACTCATTATTGGTGCCGTATGTTATATCGCACTCGTAAGCGCGGCGGCGCTCCGGCGTATTGGGGTCGTGTTTGTCGATACAATCAACCGATGCTCCGTGGAACATATACAACGGGCCCATCCACTCAGAGTCACGCTTGGCAAGATAGTCGTTTACCGTTACCACGTGAACACCACGGCCCGAAAGGGAGCGCAAGAATACGGGTAAAGTTGCAACAAGAGTTTTACCTTCACCTGTTGCCATTTCGGCAATTTTACCTTGATGGAGCACGATACCACCTATCAACTGCACTTCGTAGTGCGTCATATCCCAGGTTAGCTCGTTGCCGCCTGCCATCCAATGGTTTTTCCAGATAGCCTTGTCGCCTTCTATCGTTATAAATTCGCGACCCTCGCCGGCAAGATTGCGGTCGAAGTCGGTGGCTGTGACTACGATATTATCAGAGGCCGAAAAACGTGCGGCCGTTTCGCGCAAGACGGCAAAGACGATGGGTAGATGTTCATTGAGTTTATCCTCAATAATCTCCAATATTTTCTTTTCGTGAGTGTCGATACGATCCCACAAGGCCTGGCGCTGGTCGAAGGGCAATGTTTCAACTTCTTCGCGCAACTGTGCTATGCTGTCATAGTCGGCTTTTGTGGCGGCGGATATATCGGCGCGCACCTCGTCTATTTTTTTACGCAATCCATCGTTATCGAGTTTCTCTACAACGGGTATTTGCTCTTTTATTTTCTGTAAGATAGGATTGAGAGCCTTGAGGTCGCGAGTCGACTTGTCGCCCAAAATCTTTTTCAGGAATGAGGTAAAGGACATATATATTTTTTCTTGTTATTCTTATTACATTAGAATTCCCATTGCATAGTGTGCAACAGGTGCAAAGTTACGATTTTTCAGAGAAATAACAATCTCTCTGCGCCTACTTTTTCTTAAGTGATAAAGGGGCTCCGGCCGCCGCGTTGGGCGAACGTATGCGTAATATTCGGCATACCGTTGGCGCTATAGCCCGAGCATCGACAATCGATGTCACTGTCTGCGATGCCACATTCGGCGCCATAATATACACCGGGGCGGTCGTTGTGGCCGTACGCTCAACCATCGAATTCTGGGTCGAGCCCGACGTACTATTGAAATCATCTACGATTTCAAATCCCGGTACGACGGTGAGCAACAAGTCGCCGGCTTGTGACAACACCATGTTGCGTCGCAATGCCTCGCCACTATCGCCGGCTCGACTCTCTATTATTTCGTCGATAGTCGACACTTGGTCGACACCGGTCATTTTCAACAAAAACGATGCTGCGCTTTCGCGTATCTCGCGTTCGTCTATCGACTTTTCTTTAAGTAGATTACGGTTGAGATAGATATGCCCGCGATGCCATGCCGTAACATAATCGCCATTTCCATAAACTGCCGTTAGATACACGTTGAGCAACGATATGGCCTTGCGCGTCGAAAACTCGCCATACGGCACACCCCATTGCTCCTCGTCGCGACGGCTTTGGCGACGCGGTGCCGTTGCCGATACAACAACAACCGTATTGTCAAGGCCCACTCGCTCGTCGATAACCGAGAACAGGTGTTCAAGGTTTTGATCGAGTTTGATGTAAGCATCCATCAATTCGGCCCTATTATCGGCAACTTTGCCATATACATACGGCTGCAAGGTATAGGCCAGGTTCAACACATCGGTAACTGTTTCGTGTTGTCCCAGGTGCAGTGTCGTTATCAGGCCCTCGGCAACTTCGGTCACCTCGGTATTGACAAGCGGCGACGACATAAACATATCGTAGCGATCGTTGCTGCCACGCGGGAATACATATCGGAATGGGTAATATGTCAGGTGTTTAGGCAGTCCGGGGTAGTCTTCCATCGAGAGCGACGGAGTCCAACTCATGGCATCAAGCCGCAGCGACAACGATGCAGAACGGTTACGCGTCGTTATAAATACCGGCATATCTTTATAGTATGTTGAGCTACCCCAATTTCCTGTTTTGTCATCAATCCAAAATGCGGCATTGGCCGAATGGCCGCCAAGACTTATGGCTTGTGCCGCCCTTGGAGCCACGGAATACACTACATTTGTACCGCCTGCGGCTATTCTCACTTCGTCGGATACGGTGCTCACTCTAAGCGCCGTAGGCGAATAGTTTTTATTGGTATAATTGCCCAAATAGTTCGCATCGACAAAAGCCTCCATTTCGCGAAGATGCTCGCGGCTATAATATTTCTCTGCGGCAATGCCGTTGTAGGACGGTGCTGAGCCGGTGACAATAAGGGCTGTCGACGCTGCGGCATCGAGGTGGCCGCCATAGTCTGCATTCAGTATAACAGCGCCTTCACGCTCCAATAATCGGAAACCGCTATTACCGAAATGCGACCGCAACAAATCAAGATAATCTGCATCAAGGCCATCTACGACTATACCCACGAGCAATTTCGATTGACCCGCATCGGCAGCACATAAGCCCAAGGTGGCAACGCTTGCAACCAATGCCATCAGTAGTCGCGGCATGACAGGGGGAATAGCCTTTTTTAGTTTCTCTTTCATAAATTTATTCCCAATGTCGTTATGTTTGGCAAAATAAGAAAGCATTTTCTTGCCTTAATTTTATATTGCTTACGTAATTCTACAAATTTTGAATTTGACAGAATTACAATCCTATATATCCAGGCTTGTATTATGGTCTCGTTCATCCTTTCCATTTATTCTTTTGCTTCAATTTACAAAATCAACTAAGGTAAGAACTTACTTATTCTAATATGATGTCCAATGCCTTTGTAAGAGCTTCCGATGAAGGAACATTGATATCAGGAAGTGTTCCATGTATATCATTTTCATCAGCTCTTAATTGCCAGAATCTCTTAAATGGAATATAAGTTGTTAGTTTGGATATCGGCAGGGAGTATGGAAGAATATCCCCATAGCTGACATTCATACCTCCTGTTTCTTCCCCTATGACCTTACCCATTTTGCATCCCTTAAAAGCCCAAGCAAATGATGCTGCTGAAGAGAATGTTTGATTTGAAGTAAGCAAATATACGTTACCATTGTAATGACCATCTTCTTTGCTTCGGGGTTGAATATAATCAGTCGAATCAGCTTCCCACAATGTAAACATGGGTG
>JAFLUA010000017.1 GCA_022508985.1 Muribaculaceae bacterium | reverse complement strand
TGGTTACTTACCAAGCGGCAGAAATATCGTGGCATTTATCCCTCACAAATTATTATGAAATAAGGTATATGAATTTTACTTTACGACATTATTTAGTTGAAAATAAGCGTAGAGTTATTGGCGTTGCGATAGCGCTATTAGTGGTATTCCTCGCCTCATGGCTCTTGAATTACTTAACGCCTGAGTTTGCCGATGATCTTAAATATAAGTTTTTTCAAGTGCCGGGAATGCACTCACTGACGGTGAAATCGTTTACCGATGTTATCTATTCTCAATCTTACGACCATTTTCTCCATAATGGACGTAGCTTAGTTCATTCTTTGGTTCAACTATTTTCGGGGGTATGGGGAAAAAAGGTGTTTAACTATTTTAATGCAGCAATGTTTATGCTGTTTATATATTTGTTAGCACGCTTTATGGGTAAAGTATCGGCACTTAACATCGTGTTTATTTCGTCGCTGATACTATTTTTCTTCCCTGATTTTAAGGGTACTATGTTGTGGATGTCAGGTTCTGTGAATTATTTATGGACGAGTGTAGCTATTTGCTTAGTGCTCATTTGTCTACCGAAACTTCAAGACAGAACGCGCCGCAATTCAGATTGGTTTCTGTTTTTGCTCGGAATGATTGCAGGGTGGTCGCACGAAGGCATTTCGATTCCATTAGCGATGTGTTTCGGTTATATGTTCTGGCAGAATCGAAGAAACATTCTTTATAGCTCCGCGTTCCCGCTAATGCTGGGCTTTATTGGCGGGACGTTTGTATGTTGCATCTCTCCGGGAGAATTCTATCGGCTACTGCATCCTTCGTATGGTGGAGGTGAGGTGGCAGTCTTTGAGAGATTAAGTAATGGCGTTGCTATATTATTGCATTTGCGCATATTCAAGCTTTTAATAGTTGCTTTAGTCGCTAAAATGATAATTGAGCGCCGTAACGCGCTTTTGTGGTTAAAGCAATTCTATAAAAAATATCAGTTGTTTTGCAATGCCATCGTCTGTTCGTTTCCGATATTGCTTTTATGCGGTATCGATGAGATAAGAGTAGGTTATAGCATAGAGCTGTATTCCTTCCTGTTAGTACTTTCAATTGCACGAGGCATAAAATGGGAAGTTAAAGCATTTAAGGCTATTGTGAGCCTTTTTGGGCTTGCATTTTATTGCTACACTCTAAGTTTTTCGCTACCGAATTACCGAACGTATATTGATATGAAAAAACAATTAGAATCCCATAACTCCAGTATTATTTTATACGATATAAATATCTCCCCAAAAATAGTCAAAAATTATATCATACGACCTATCCCTTCGTCAGCTATTAGTTCAAAGAGAGCAGTATGTAAAAGATATGCTTTATTATATGGCTATGATCGGTTGGTTTTTATGCCAAGAAAGGCTTACGCAGATATTATGAATAACGAATTCATTACCGATTTGAAAAAACAAGGCGAGTATGCCCTTAATATAATAAATTTGAACGAAAGCCAGCTTGGCAAAACACCATATTTGTTGTACGAAATCGATGGCTATACAGCTGAAAAGTCGATTAGAGAGGATGGGTACCAATTCTTATTTCTCAACGACCAATGGTGGTTATTTGTCCACCGTGAGAATAATATTGATGTTCCCTCACAAATTATTATGAAGAAGGGTTTATGAAATTTTCTTTACGACATTATTTAGTTGAAAATAAGCGTAAAGTTTTTTGCGTTGCGATAGCGCTATTAGTGATATTCCTCGCCTCATGGCTCTTGAATTATCTGGCGCCGGAGTATAAGGACGACTTTAAGTATAAATTTATTTTGGTAAAAGGCATGAGCCACCAAAAGGTGTCGTCGATACAAGATGTTTTACTATCGCAATACACACACTATTTTACTACCAACGGACGTACTCTTGTTCATATAGTAGTACAGTTATTTTGCGGTATCTGGGGCAAAACAGCGTTTAACGTTGTCAATGCAGGCGTTTTTGTGCTATTTATTACACTCTTAACGAAATTTGCAGGTAGGGTAACAGCTCTTAATATTACCTTCATTTGTGCCCTTATTATATTGTTTTTCCCGGCTTTTGCTGAAACAATGTTATGGATGGCAGGCTCGATAAATTATCTATGGACCTTTGTTGCGGTTTGCTTTGTTTTGTTATCCGTCCCATCTTTGCAACGACGCAAAGTTCATCGCATTGACTGGCTGTTGTTTATACCCGGTGTTATGGTTGGTTGGAGTCATGAAGGAATCTCTTTCCCATTGGCACTAAGCTTGGGAGTGTATATGCTTGTGTATCGAAAGAAAATTTCTAAGAGCGCTCTATTGCCACTGGCTATCGGTATTTCAGTAGGTGCGATTATGTGTTTGTCCTCTCCGGGTATTATATACCGAGGATTGAATCCAAATAAAGAAGTGCCCGTTAGCATGGTGGAGCGACTTTTAAACGGCTGGGAAGTTATATCTCAGGCCGGATTTGTATATATTTTAGCGTTTGGAGTTTTTGTTAAACTAATAATTGAGCGACACAATGCATGGCATTGGTTAAAGAAGGCCTATCTCGATAATATAATCCCGGTAAATGCGCTTGTGTTGTCAGTAGCTGTTGTCTTTGGTTGTGGAAGATACAATGCCAGGGTCGCATCCGGTGTCGACTTGTTTTCATTGCTGATAATATTGTCTTTCATTAAAAAATATCCTCGATTGGCCATTAAGCCAATAAAGTATTTAGCAATAGCCTTGGCATTGGTGGCTTATTGTGGCATTGTAAAGTATTCCTATCAAAATTATATAAACGTTGAAGATGTTAAGATGCAACTTGAGGCTCATAATTCATCGATTATCCATTATAATGAAGTGAGCCTCGGTAATCGCTTAAAACCATATGTGCTGAAAACGTTTAATGCTGAAATTATCTCTTCAAAAAACAAATGGAATAAACGAATTTCTAATCTTTATGGCTACGAGAGTTTGGTCTTTATCCCTAAAAACGTCTACAGCGATATCATCAATAATAAATTAATAGAAGAATTAGATCGGCAAAGAGTATATGGACTTAACATCGTGCCCTTGTCTGCCGATGAGATTGATAAAACACCATATCATCTTTACGATTTCGGTGATAATACTGTATCGCGACCGATAGAAGAAGAAAGATATGAGGTTCTATTTCTCAACAATCAATGGTGGTTACTTACCAAGCGGCAGAAATATCGTGGCATTTATCCCTCACAAATTATTATGAAATAAGGTATATGAATTTTACTTTACGACATTATTTAGTTGAAAATAAGCGTAGAGTTATTGGCGTTGCAATAGCGCTGTGCCTTATTTTTGTTGCCGTATGGATTTTGAATTACTTAACGCCCGAGTTTCAAGACGATTTTAAGTATAAATTTATTTTGGCAAAGGGCATGAATAATATAAAGGTGAGGTCTCTCCATGATGTATTACTTTCACAATACTCTCACTATTTTCATGCCAATAACGGGCGAGCTCTTGTTCATATAATAGTACAGCTATTTAGTGGCATCTGGGGCAAAATAGCGTTTAACGTCGCCAATTCCGCTCTTTTTATATTCTTGGTTTACTTAATATCGCGTATCGCCGGCGAGGTGACAGCCTTAAATATTTTATTCTCGTTTGCGGCTGTATTGTTGCTCTTCCCTGAGTTTGGCGCAACTATGTTATGGTTGTCGGGCGCTGTTAATTATCTATGGGTAAGCGTGCCGATATGCATATTTTTTATCATATTGCCGTCATTGCAACAAAGGGCAATTAAAAATGTAGATTACCTATTGCTAATACCCGGCGTAATCGTGGGGTGGAGTCATGAAGGTATTTCCCTTCCCTTGGCCTTGAGCTTGGCAATATATGTGATTGTTTCACGAAAAAATATATTTAAGAGTGCCGCTTGGCCATTGATTCTGGGAATTTTTGTAGGAACAGCGATATGTGTCGTCTCTCCGGGATTGTTTTCTCGGATAATGAATCCACGAAAAGATGTCGACGTAACCATCGCGTTTCGTATGTTTGTTGGTATAAAAATGTTGCTAAAGCTAAGGCTGATTTATATTTTAGGCATTTATATACTCATAAAGTTATTCAAAAATAAGAGCGCCGCCATTAAGTGGCTAAAGCAGTTTTATTTGCACTATATAATAATGCTCAATGCCATTGTCGTCTCTTTAGGAATCACTCTTGTGAGTGGGATCTCCGAAGCGAGAGTCGCTTTCGTTGCCGAGTTGTTTTCTTTATTAATCCTGTTCTCTGAACTGAAAAAACATCCCGATTGCTATCTGCGACCATTAAAATATACTGCAATAGCACTATCGGTGGCGGTATATGGCATTGTGCTACATTTCGCTTATTGTAATTATCAGAAGACGCAAGATGTGATTGCTCAACTTAACAGCCATGAATCGTCAATCATTAAATACGAGGATGTGAAATTACCGCGATATATCGGTTTGTATATACTCAAGATAGTTACGACAGAGAATTTCAATCATCGACATAAATGGAATATCCGTATGGCGCAAACCTATGGTTATGATTCGCTTGTCTTTATCCCGAAAAAGCTGTACAACGATATTAGTGCCGCGAAAATAAGTTGGGATTTCAATTGCGATGAACATTTTTTCATAAAACGCATCGATGAAGTCTCTAAAGAAAAAACGCCATATCTAATTTACGAGAATGCTACCGGAAAGCATCAGATACCATTCTCAACGAGTGAATATGAAGTCTTAAATATATCCGACCAATGGTGCTTACTTGCCAGGCGGGAGAAGTATCGCGGCATTAACCCATCGCAGATTATAGCGAAATAAGGTTTGTGAAAGTTTCTTTACGAGTCGTGTTTCGGTTTCTCATATTTCGCTTCTCATGAAAATCGTATATTGTCTTAATAGCATTTCACATTTTGGGGGTATTGCTACGGTAATAACCACTAAGGCTAACGCTTTGGCCGATATAGAGGGCAATCAAGTGTACGTCTGCGTTAGCGATTACGTCGACAGCTATTTGAGCCGACGCCTATCGCCTAAAGTTAATCTGATTAATCTGGATATTAACTACTATCAAGACGACTGGAAGTCGCGGTGGCACCTGTTGAGGGCTACGATCATAAAACGGCATAGACATAAAAAAGCATTAAAAGAAACACTTAACAGTATTAACCCCGATATAGTAATATCTGCCGGACAATCTGAAAAATACTTCCTCCCTAAGATTAAAGGCAAATGGAAATCGATAAGAGAAATCCATTTTGTAACCAATTATCGCGACTATATAGCCTTTAGTGCCATTGAGAAGCTCGTAAATAAACTTATCACTTTCTATGACTTCAGATGGAAAATTAGAAGTTACGACCATGTGGTGCTCCTAACGCACGAAGACCGACAGCGAAATTGGAATAACAAGAGTGGTGTTAGCGTGATCCCAAATCCGCTTACTATCGTAGCAAGCGAAAAAGCAGCTCTTGACAGCAAAAAAATTATAACCTTGGGGCGTTTTGTATATCAAAAAGACTACCCCTCGCTTATTCGAGCTTATAGCATAGTAGCAAATCGCTATCCCGACTGGAAGTTAATCATCTACGGCGACGGCTCACAAGAACAAAGCATTAGAAAACAGATAGCCAGCTTGAAGCTTACCGACAAAATTTTGCTTCCGGGTGTAACCGAATCCCCCGTCGAGGCTCTTGCCGAAGCTTCGCTCTTTGTACTATCATCAAAATTTGAAGGTTTTGGCTTGACTATCATTGAAGCTATGGCCGTAGGGCTTCCTGTCGTTAGTTACGAATGTCCATGCGGCCCGAAGGATGTTATAAGCGACGGTCGCGATGGCTTCCTCGTTAAAACAGGCGATGAACAGGCCCTTGCCGAGAAAATAATCTATCTGATTGAAAATCCTCAAGTACGCAAGCAGATGGGAGCGGCGGCAAAGCTGAAATCGCTCGACTACTCTATTGAAAGAATCACACAGATGTGGATGGAGCTTTTTAACTCCTTGATCGAAAATAGGAAGTAATGCTACAACTACGTCATATTATGTCGAATAGTCGCTTAGGGTATATCGACGCTCTTCGAGGCATGATGATCTTTTTGGTAGTATGCAGTCACGTAGCGTTATGGATGGACCATAGCGATGCTTTTGTCGATTTTTTCTTGCCTTTGAGAATGCCGTTGTTCTTCTTTGTGAGCGGTTTTTTGGCGTGGGCCGATTACGATAAAGCAATGTTGAAACGGAGGTGTAGTAATAGGTTCTGGAAACAACTATATCCAACTTTGTTCATTCTACTTATTTATACCTTTATCACCGGCAGAAACCTCAAATCGGTATTCTTCGATACATATAAAGCCGGTTATTGGTTCACGATGAGTCTGTTTTCGGCGTTTATATTCTTTGCAATCATTGCATATCTCATTCATAGAAGCAGGTGCTCTCGCAAGCAGACCCTTGCCATTCTGTCTGCCGTGGTTGTATCTATCGGGCTTATTGGTTTTGTGTTGAAGGTTTTATATATGGATTTCTTTTCCTTGCCAGCAGTGTGTTTGCTCAGTTTCAACACGACCTTATCATTGACACCTTACTTCTTCCTCGGAGCAATTGCCAAGCTATATCGACCGGAACTTGAACGCTACTTAGACAACAGCTACTTAATAATCGCTGCAGCTATAGTTTACACTTCAAGTATATTTATTAACTATCAAGTCGTAAAACCTTTTCTTTCATGTGTAGGCATTGTTGCAATGTTCGGGCTATTTTATAAAACAAGAAAAGTGTGGCAGAATGATGGATCGACTGCCGTCGCGGCTTTGAGATATATGGGTGGGAAAACACTCCAGATCTATCTCTTACAGTATTTTATTTTAGATCTGATGGTGATAGTAGCTCCTCATATCGGGTTCTCGTTTACAGCTTCAGAACCATTGAATATAGTCATGATAATAGTGCCGGCCTTGATAGTCATCGCCTTGTGCTTGTCTTTAGATTGGCTTTTGAGACAAGTGCCACCTCTCTATAAATTTATATTTCACGAGCAAAAAAATCGATAGCGGTGTTTTCCTATTCAATAGCGATACGAACCCTTGGCACTGCCGGTCAAAAATTCCGCGAGGAATTAGAGTCGATAGCGGCGCAATCCGTTAAACCCGAAAAGGTTATGGTTTATATTGCTGAGGGATATCCGCGCCCCGACTTCACCGTAGGCCAAGAAGAATATGTATGGGTGAAGAAAGGGATGATAGCGCAGCGAGTACTTGATTATGATGATATCACGAGCGACGTCATTTTCTTTCTCGACGACGACGTAAGGCTCGCTCCCGACAGCGCCGAAAAATTACTGCGAGCGATGGAAATGCATCATTTCGATGCGATTGGTGTCGATATTTTCCGTAATCATAAAATGCACCTTGCGGCAAAAATATATTCAGCCTGTTCTAACATCGTCTTACCACATTGGAGCCGTAAATGGGCTTTTTTAATCCATCGAAATGGCTCGTTCTCATACCTTAACAATCCTCGTCGCGACTGCTATCTCTCGCAAAGTTGTGCAGGGCCTGCTTGGATGATTAAAAAAGAGATCTATGACAAACTCCATTTCGACCACGAATTGTGGCTCGATGATCTGGGCTTTCCCTATGGCGAAGATGCCCTCGAGTCGTATAAAATATACCGTAACGGCTATCGGCTTGGAATTCACTATAATAGCGGATGCACAAACCTTGACGCTAAAACTTCGAGCCGAGCGTTCAAAAATAGTGACACGTGGTTGCGCAATCGCACTATCGCTACCGTTGCCCTATGGTGGAGAATGATATATCAACCGGCCACGAGCTTCGCTGCTAAATCGTTAGCTCTCGTCAGCTTTCTCGTTAAAATAACATGGCTTTTTGTGGTCTTTCTGTTACTCTCTTTAGCGAAATTTTCGCTCAAACCTGTAACTCAATATGTTAATGGCTTAATCGATGGCCGCAGATATGTAAAATCATCTATTTTTACGAAAATACCCTCTTATGTCATCGACTAACCTGAGAATTCTTTTTGTTATAACATCTTTAAGGTTGGGGGGCGCTGAGCGTCTTGTGGCTGATTTGGCTAAAGGTCTTAAGAATCGAGGACACCACGTCGATATATTCGTCTTCGATGCCACTGAAACGCCCATTACCATCGAGTTAAAGCGATATGGCATAAGTATTTTTGGCAAACGAAAAGGGTATCGACAAATGAGAAATCCTTTGGTCTATTTCCCGCTGCGACGTCTCCTGAAACAAAATAAATACGATATAATCCACACCCACAACACCACCCCTCAGTTTATAGCCGCTTTAGTAGCATCTAACGGTGCAAAATTGATTACGACAGAGCATAACACCCATAATCGTCGCCGAAAAATTCCGATTCTCAGCAACTTAGACCGCTTGATGTACTCTCGCTATCGAAAGGTGGTGTGTGTGAGTGAACAAGCTAAAACCAATCTGCTTGCGTACTTGAAGCTTGAAGATGTCGATTCAAAATTCCCTGTAGTTTATAATGGCATTGATTTGCAGAAATTTAAATCGTCAGATTTGCCAGCATCACCACGCCACAATCCGCTAAGAGTGATAATGGTCTCTGGCTTTCGAAAGCAGAAAGATCAAGCTACACTCATAAAGGCCTTTGCGCTGTTGTCAGATGCTTATCATCTGAGTCTTGTCGGCGACGGCATCGAGCGTAATGCTTGCGAGCAATTAGTGAAAGAGCTTGCGATTGGTCATCGAATAGAATTTCATGGATTCAAAGCCGATGTGGCACCACTCTTGGCCGAGTCCGACATCGTGGTGCTGTCGACTCACTATGAGGGTATGCCCTTGAGTATTATAGAAGGCATGGCTGCCGGACGCCCCGTTATAGCAAGCGATGTCGATGGCTTGCGTGAAGTTGTGCACGGTGCAGGTATTCTCTTTCAGGAAGGCGATAGCGCCGAGCTCGCTGCCAAAATCGTTGAATTGGCTAATGACAATACCCTATACGCCGTTGTCGCCCGAAAGTGTGCTCTGCGTGCAGAAAAATTTGATATCGTCTCAACAATAGACAGTTACGAAAAGATTTATCACGCCGTGTAGTCGTTAAGACACTTGATTGGATAAAGAACTTCTTGGCATGAACACTAAAATAGTTTACGTAATAGTATCTTCCGATAACGATATATACACCGAGCAGATGTATATGTCTATGTGGTCGTGCATTAAACATAACCCTGATGCAGAGATTGTTATCTTAGCCGACGACTTGACTCTAAAACGCCTCGACGTCTATCCCGAAATACGTTCTATGGCCGAAAAAATCGTGGTAGAGCCGTTCCCGCTTGAGATGTCGAATGTGCAGAAGTCGAGAATCTTGAAAACAAATATTCCCAAGTATGTGACCGACCCATTTTTATATGTCGATGTCGATACTGTTTTTTGCGGAGCAATTGATATAATCGATTCTTTAGATACCGAAATAGCACTGGTTGAAGACCGTCATGTCAAGTTCTATTCTCAGACCGGGATGCTGAAAAAGATAATGACACGTAGCTACAATATCTTTGGCCGTATGCCAAAGATTAATGCAAAGTATTACAATGGCGGTGTCATTTATTGCAAAAACACCAAAATTGGCAAAGCTTTTTTCGAAAAATGGTATCAGAATTGGACTCGTTACATTGATGCAACAAATGATTATCACGACCAAACGGCCCTGTTCGAATCTACCGAAGAATACCATAAACACGTTAAGTCAATGGGGAATGCATACAACGTTCAAGTAGGTGCGTATAAAAATCCTCAAGTGCGCACCGGTGTGATTCTACATTTCTACAACACCTGCATCGGTATCTACGACGACTTGCACCCCTTTTTCGATAAAACTTATTACGATAAAATAAAAGCCGCAAAAACACTTGGCGACGATGTCGCAAATGATATCTTACTTTGCAAAAACTCGTTTAACTACAATTTTTACAATAAAAAATACACTTTCATACCCAAGGTGTTTCTCGATTTCTATCGCGTCTTGAGGTGGAAAACCTATTATCAACTTATAAGATATCCGGCTTACTACTTCTATAAAATAAAATTGCGCGGCCGAATTTAGTGATACTGCATTTTGTAGGATATTAGTCGTTTTATCTCATTCCGCTTAAAAAATTACTACGAATTGAAGAAAATACCTCTTAGAGCCTTAGAGAATCTGAAATGATTATTTTACGTCATGTTAGAGTTGTTTTCTGCAAATTATTTTATAATTTTGCACGTAAATTTGAATAACTGTGCCTCAATATAGGTGCTTTCGATAACTAAAAGACGAAATTAATAAAGATATGGTTTATAATAGAATTCTTCTAATACTGATGTTGCTTGTAGGATCAAGCACATTCTCGGTTAAAGCTCAGAACGATATTAAAGCAACGCTTCAAGATGGGCTGAAAGAAGTTTATAGAGATACTACAACTTATGTAGCTCCGACTGTCATAACTGTCGACAAAGATTCTATCCTTGAACCATTGAAAGTGGTTACCAATAAATTCGGCAAAAACTGGTTCTTGTTCGGTACGGTTGGTGTACACTCATTCTTTGGCGATTATTCTAATCTTGGCCCATTCAAAGGCACGCTATCGCCCGATTTCTCTATTGGCATTGGTAAATGGTTTACACCAGGGGTCGCCCTTAAATTAGAATATATGCAGTCTGATTCGAGAGGTTTTACCGGCTACCCCAACGGGCATTATGGCTATGGCGACCCGGTGCTCGATAGCAATGGTAAGTTTCTGTATCGTAAGATGAAAACCCGTTGGTTCGACGTTTCAGCTTCGGCTCTCCTTAACCTCACACGCCTTATAATGGGATATGAGGGTATGTATAATCGCATCCGTATGAACCAGTTCATGGCATCATTCGGTATTGGCATGGTACACCACTTGGGCTTTGGCGGATCTTACGGCTCTGATAATGAATGGAGTGGCCATGTGGAGTTACAGTATAGCAGGTTCTTTACGCCCGCAAAACGTTGGTCGCTCGACATTAAGGCACGTGGCATTTTCTATCAGACTAACTTCGACTTGGAGTATGGCCAAGCCGATTATGCTGCACAAAAAATTGATTTTAACTGGGGCTTATCAGTTGGTGTTACTTTCTATTTAGGCAAAAAACGCGATAACGGCTGGGGCCGTAGCGGCACTAAAATGTATGTCCGCGACTATCGCGAACGCGAAGTTCTCGTTGTTAAACAAGGCGAAAGCGTGCCTACCGAGGCGCTCGGAAAGGTAGAGCAGGGTACGATGACGTTCTATGTGTTCTATCCCAACAACTACTCCGGACGTAACGACGCCCCGATTGTGGCTAATGCCGAAGTTAACACTCTCGATTATTTAGCCGGTGGCCTTTATACTCAAAAAAGATATGCCGATACAAATGCTGCTACGGCTCGTCTCCAATCAGGCAAATCAACCGACGGCCTTTCGGTTAAAGATATCCCAACTGAAAAAGCCGAGAACTTAACCTTCGCTACTAATTTGCCGCGCGGTTATGAAATGAGCAAAAACGAGCCTATGTCGTTGAGCCTCGACCCGCAAGACATGATGGAATTTGAGAAAAACGAAGGATTTGTTTACGCTCCAATTTTCGACGGCGTGCATACTTGGCAGTATCGTATCGACAATGAGACTTTAGGTCAGCAGCTTTTGAGCAATGCCAACTATGCCGAAACTCAGACCTTCGGTCTTAACTCGCACAACGGCCTCGACATCGTTCGTAGTAATATGAAGATTCAATCAAACGAATCCCTCGTAAGCTTCGCCGACTTCTATGCTGCCGTGAATGGCAATGAAGGCTATATCGCCCAGTTTACCGATGAAGAGACCGTTAGTCGTATCAAAGACATCCTTAATAATGGTGTGATTTCGGTTGTCCAAGTTGAAGGTATGGCAACAAGCCAGGATAATGGCAACAATACGGGTAGCGACCGCAATAATGCTCTCGCTGAAAATCGTGCTGAATCGGTGCTCAAATGGCTCCAACAGAACGAAAAACTTGAAGATGCTCTGTCGCAGACATTTATCAGCAGTGGCAACAATACTGTCAACACCGTTAACGATAAGAGTACGCGTGGCCTCGAGGCTAAACTCAATCGTGGCGTGAAGGTGCGTATTAGTTACCTCAAACGCTAATTTAGCTGTAGTCTTTTCTTGAAAATAGTTCGACTTTCAACGGTCCCTCAGAGTCTAAACCGTCTGTGTAAAGGTTTATTCTCAGAGCTCTCTGAAAAGGGTTACGAAGTTATTGCAGTAAGTTCGCCAGGCCCCGAATTCGATCTTTTGGCACAACGCGAAGGTATTAGAACCCACGCGGTTACGATGCTTCGATACATTGCGCCTTTTCGCGACCTTGTGAGTTTATGGCAGTTATTCCGCTTTTTTAGGAGTGAACGCCCTGATATTGTACATTCCATTTCGCCTAAGGCAGGTTTGCTATCGATGATTGCGGCATTTTTCGCAAGGGTGCCGGTGAGAATTCATACTTTTACGGGCTTGCGCTTCCCTACCGAAGTCGGCTTTAAAAAGCGTCTTCTTAAATTTACCGACGCTTTAACGTGTAGCTTTGCCACGCATATTTTTGCCGAAGGGCAAGGTGTCAAAAACGACCTTATTGCAAACCATATTACCAAGAAAAATGTGCAGATTTTAGGAAATGGTAGTATTAATGGCGTTGACACTGAGCTTTTTGACCCAATGATTCCCGAACTAAACGAGCGCGCTCGCGGATTGGTCGACGATAGCGTCTTTTCTTTCATCTTTGTAGGAAGACTTGTTGGTGATAAGGGCTTGAACGAGTTGGTAGAGGCTTTTGCCCTACTAAACAAAGAAAACCCCAAAACAAGGCTATTGCTCCTCGGCGAAAAAGAGGAAGAATTAGACCCACTTAAAAAAGAAACATGGGCCGAAATTGAAACCAACCCGGCAATCAATTATTTGGGCTTTAATCTTGATGTTCGACCTTATCTTTGCGCTGCCGACTGCCTTGTGTTGCCAAGTTACAGAGAGGGATTCCCTAATGTGGTGCTTGAAGCAAGCTCGATGGAGCTCGCTTGTATCGTCACCGATATTAATGGCTCTAATGAAATTGTGGTAAATGGAGAAACGGGGCTTATAGTGCAACCGCGCTCTGTAGATGAACTCCGACAGGCAATGATATCGCTCGCTATCG
Organism: Muribaculaceae bacterium; assembly: GCA_022508985.1. Taxonomy (GTDB): domain Bacteria; phylum Bacteroidota; class Bacteroidia; order Bacteroidales; family Muribaculaceae; genus CAG-873. The sequence continues at coordinate 8,916 of JAFLUA010000017.1, read as the reverse complement.
ACAAGCAGAAGACAAAAAAAATGGGTATGGAAGCGCGACGTCGTATTATAGATCTTTACAATACCCATATTTTACGTACTGAAACCCGCCAATTCTATGGCACGGTTTTATCGTAACACACATAGCCATTTTAGCCCTGATATATTTATTGCTTTTCCTTATCGCATGGTGGCGACTTCTACCGCGCCTAAGATTGATATGAAGCCTTAAGTCTCTATAAAGAATCACATGATTTCAATTTTACTTCCGGTTTATAATGTAGAGAAATATCTGCGGCGCTGCCTCGATAGCATCATTAATCAATCTTACTCCGATTGGGAACTTGTTGCCGTTGATGATGGCTCTACCGACGCAAGTCGCAGTATATTGGACGATTATGCCGCGCGCGACAATAGAATTAGAGTGTTCTCTCAACGCAATGCTGGCCTTGCGGCAGCCCGAAATACTGCATTGGAAAATATGAGTGGCGATTATGTGTCTTTTGTCGATCCCGACGATTGGGTACATCCCCATTTGCTGAGCGAATTATTCGACTTTGCTGTAAAAAATGATTGCGATATAACCCAATCTGTTCCGTGTTATGCATACGATACTTATGGCCTTGTGCCTAAATTGAATCTTAATCGAGGTAATGGTGTCTTGAACCGACAGCAGGCAATGGCGGAGCTTATCGAGCAGCGGTTTATAAGAAACTTTGTATGGGGAAAGCTATATAAAAGAACTCTAATAGAAGGTGTTAAATTTCCTCCTCAAGCTCGATTTGTAGATTTTGAATGGTCGCAAAATGTAATACATGCCTGTGAGAGATATGGCTATATAAATACTCCCCTCTATTTCTATCTACAGCGTTCCGATAGCCTTACGGGCGGTCTCCGCTCCACTCACCAACTATTTATCAATTCTCTGAAACAGCGCCTGGAGTTCATCGAAAAAAACTATCCGCAATACCTAAAAACGATGACTAAGATTTATGAGAACTACTTGGCCGACTACTTGGGTAAAAAAACATTCTTAAGTCGATGTCGCTACTTCTTCGTCAGAGTGAAGAATAGGTTGTTAAGCCCTTATGTCAAAATTGAAATCGCTAATTAAAAAACAAAAGACTAAACCGCGCATTTTCATCCACATGCATTACCTTGAAATAGGTGGTGCCGAAACATCGTTGATAGGTCTATTACAGGCTTTAGACCCGAATAGAGTTGATGTCGACCTGTTCTTAAACGAGCATCGTGGTGAAATGATGAAATATATTCCCTCTTATGTGAGGGTGTTGCCGGAATTGAAGCCATATTCGACTATAGAGCAACCGATTGTTGCTGCCATAAAAAAGGGTTGTTGGGGTATCGTTATTGGAAGATTGATGGCTCGGCTGAAGTATCTATGTTTCAGAAAAAAAGAGGTCGAGGCTGCTGAATCGGCCCTTTATGCCTATGTCGGGAAATATGTTACGCGATTTCTCCCGTCTCTGAATAAGTATGGCGAATACGACCTCGCAATTTCGTTTCTTATACCTCACAATATTGTGCTGGAGAAGGTTAATGCTAAGAAAAAAATCTGTTGGATTCACACCGATTACTCGTCCATTAAGGTAGACAAAGATGAGGAAGAAACAGTGTGGGGTGCTTACGATAATATTGTGAGTATTTCACCGAAAGTGTCTGAAAGCTTTTGTAGCGTGTTTCCCACGCTGAGCAACAAATTAGTTGAAATCGAGAATATTATTCCTCGTCAGGTCGTGTTGACACGTTCGCGTGAGTTTTTACCCTTGGATATGCCCAATTTCGATACCGGCTTAAACTTGCTTACGATTGGCCGTTACTCCTATGCTAAAGGACTTGATAGAATACCGGCTCTGTGTAGGAAAATTATTGATTCGGGGCTAAATATCCGCTGGTATATTATTGGGTATGGCAATAATAATTTGTTGGCTGAAATTGAAAGGCAGATTGGCTTATATAAAGTGGAAGATAGGGTTATTGTTTTAGGGAAAAAAGATAATCCATATCCTTATATTATGCAATGCGATTGGTATATACAACCTTCGAGATACGAAGGTAAGTGTGTTGCCGTCAGAGAAGCGCAGCTCTTGGAGAAACCCGTGATAATTACAGATTATCCCACCGCACTATCGCAGATTATAGATGGCCATGATGGCTTTATCGTGCCAAACGATATCGAAGCTTGCTCCGAGGGTATTGCTAAATTATTGACCAATGAAGATGCAAAAGCTACTGTTATAAATAATCTGAGAAAAGTTGACGCCGCGGGTGCATCTGAAATAAATAAACTTTATAACTTTGTACAATAAAAAATACCTTGGCATAAGCTGTATAGATCGTGGAAGGTATGTGCGAAGTGCATATTAAAAAGACTGCAATTATTGTGGGTGCAGGGTCTGCTGGACTGACGGCTACTGATTGTTTTTTGCATTCGACCGACATCGCTCCGATTGTACTCGAAAAAGATAGTGTAGTCGGTGGCATTTCGCGCACGATTTGCTATAATGGCAACTCCGGTAATGAATAAATAGATTATAATTGGATGACGATGATACCGAAAATTATTCATTATTGTTGGTTTGGACGAAATCCGCTTCCTAAATTAGCCTTAAAATGCATCGACTCATGGCATAAGTTCCTCCCTGATTATGAAATAAAGGAGTGGAACGAAGATAATTTCAATGTCGATGCAATACCATACACGGCGTCGGCTTATAAGGCCGGGAAATATGCTTTTGTAAGCGACTACGCGCGGTATCATATATTATATAACGAAGGCGGAATATATTTCGATACCGACGTTGAACTCATTAAACCGCTCGACGACATAGTAAGCAATGGCCCTTTCTTCGGCATTGAAAAAAATAGAAATATTATTTCGATAAACCCGGGTTTGGTTATGGGGGCTTGCCAAAAAATGGAGTTTTATCGCCGGATGTTGGATTTATATGATGATTGGGATCCTGTTGATAACGACATGGTTCCGGAACCTCTATTGATACAAGGCACGACCGATTTACTTATCTCCGGAGGATTTGAACGTAAAGATGAAATGCAGCATCTTGATGGGATTACAATTTATCCTAACGACTTTTTTAACCCTCTCGACGATTACACCGGACGCCTCGGTATAACGCAAAATACACGAAGCATACATCATTATGCCAAGTCGTGGATTGACGGGTATGGACCGATGAAAAATTGGTTGTCTAAAAGATATCACAGATTATTGAACTTACTGAGTAAAACCGATTAATAGATGGAAGCTGAATTATATCACCCGCTTTTCCTTGCCGCAGTCTGTATACTTTGTGTTTTCTATATTTTTAAGTTTTCTACGACGCCCGATTTTAGATTTCAGATAGAAAAAACGGGATATATAATTCCATTGATTTTATGCGTCATCTTAGCTTTTTGGCTCGGACAACGGCCGGTTTCATCTGTGTTTGGCGACACCTTTAACTATGCCTTTAGCTACGAGTTGGATGGCGAAATTGAGAGAGAAACACCGGAGGGATGGAATACCGAGTGGTTTTGGCACTTTTTAATTACCACCTGTCACTTCTTCGACCTTGACGTACACACTTTCTTTACAATAGTCGAATTCGGTTACGTCTTGTCGGCATTTTGGGCGGTGAAAAGGTTTGTCCCTACTAATCCTATGGTGGGAATGCTTTTTATCGTTTCTTCCCTTATGTTTTATACTTTCGGCGTTAACGGCATTCGTAATGGCCTCGCTTGCCACCTGGTGTTCCTGGCTATCTCGTATTTCTTTGATGAACGACTTCTGCCAGCCGTTACTCTTTCGATTCTTGCAATCGGTACACATTTGTCGGTTGTCTTACCTCTTGGTTCTTATTTCCTCTGCCGATATTTCTTGTTGGATTATAAGAATGCTGTTGCTGTTTGGCTCGTGGCTCTCGTATTATCAGCGACTATTGGTTCGCAACTCACTAAGTTCGCTCTGTTATTCTCAATAGACGATAGGTATACTAATTATCTTACAGGCGAAGGAATGGATGAATATAAAATGGGATTCCGCGTCGATTTCATCTTATATAGCCTCCCTCCGATTTTGTTAGGTTGGTATGTAATAATTAAGAAAGGCATCAACGATGGGTGGTATACTACTCTTTGCTCAATGTATTGCGTTTGCAATGCTTTTTGGTTGTTAGTTATTAGAGCTGCATATACCAATCGCTTTGCTTACCTGTCGTGGTTCTTGTATCCTGTCCTTATAGCGTATCCTCTGATTAACCTTCCGGTGTGGCGCGACCAAGATAAGCGAATATCGCTATCGCTATTAGCATACCTCGGTTTTACGTTGTTTATGGAAATCGTGGTGTGGAAGACTGTCTAATATTTTATGCCACAATAATAGTCGAAGTTGTGATATGTTACTGACAATTTTTACCCCGACCTATAACCGCGCTTATACCTTAGGCCGATTGTATGAGAGCCTTTGCCGGCAGTCGTGCAAAGACTTTGAATGGCTGCTTATTGATGACGGCTCTACCGACGAGACCAAGAGCCTTATTCGCGGATTTATTGAAGAGGGTAAAATCAGCATTACTTACCACTATAAAAACAACGGCGGATTATATACCGGATACAATGCAGCTTATGAATTAATTACTACAGAGCTTAGCGTTTGTGTTGATAGCGACGACTTTATGCCCGATAATGCCGTTGAACTTATCCTTGCTAAATGGAAGGCTGAGGGCTCGGGTAAATATGCCGGTATTGTGGGCCTCGATTTTTATAAAGACTCTACGAGACCTATCGGTGGCTTCTTTCCCGATGGTATGTATGAGTGTTTTTTCCTTGATTTATATATCAAGAGAATCCACAGAGGCGATAGTAAATATGTGTTGCGCACCGATTTGATGAAGAGTGTAGCTCCACAAGTAGGGTTTGACGGCGAGAAAAATTTCAACCCGGTATATCTGCAATTAAAGGTTTGTGACAAGTATCCGTTGTTAGTGCTGAATGAGAATCTTTGTTTTGTTGATTATCAACAAGATGGGATGGCCAATAATATATACAGGCAATATGTCGATAGCCCGCGAAGTTTTGCTAAATTGCGCCTGTTGGAAATGAATTTGAAGCGTAGCACATTCTTCAATCGACTCAGGTGTGCGATACATTACGTATCGAGTTGCCTTATAGCTCGACAGCCCATATTCAGCAACGAAAATAATCATAAAATGCTCGCGGCTGTGGCTCTTTTACCGGGGTGGATTTGGAGCAAATATATTCTTTATAAAGAAAAACATTATTAACTTTGCAAAAACTATCAAAACTTACCAACAAATGAATGTAATTAATCTATATGGTGCCGGCGACCATGGCAAGGTGGTTATGGATATCGTAAGGTCGTTGGGTTATGATGTAAACTGTATTTACGACGATGAGCCCGCTGCCTCAAAACTAAATGGCATTAAGGTTATTGCCTCCGACTCTGTCGCTGAGATTGAAGGCCCGGTGGTTGTCGCGATAGGCGACAATCAAACCCGAAAAAGAATATCACGAGCTTTGGCCCGAAAAGGAATCCTTTTTGAGCATATTGCGCATAGCACGGCGGTTATCGCGCCTGATGTCACCATCGGAACAGGAAGTGTCGTCTCTCATGGAGCGATAATCCAGACCGGCTCTAAGATAGGAAGCCATTGTATTATCAATACCGGTGCTATTGTAGATCACGATTGTGAGATAGAAGACTACGTGCACGTTGCTCCCGGCTCTACTTTGTGCGGTAAAATCAAAGTGGGAGAAGGTGCTTGGATTGGGGCCGGGTCGGTTATTATCCCCGGAGTGACAATCGGCAAATGGAGTGTCATTGGCGCCGGTAGTGTTGTGCTGAAAGATGTTCCTGATAAAGTTGTTGCTTTTGGAAATCCGACAAAAGTATTCCAAAATTTTAAGTGATTATAAATGAGGATTTTGGTGACCGGAGCTGCCGGGTTTATTGGGGCGGCGGTCGTGAAGAGGATATGTGAGACCAAAGATTGCGATTACTATGTCGTTGGTCTTGATAATATAAATAGTTATTACGATATATCGCTGAAATTTAGTCGTTTAGAGCTGCTTGGCATAGGGCGTGGGCATCTTCGTAATGGCTGTTCGGGGCGTAATGTAAGCGATGGTGTAGATGATTTTTCGGAAAAAATCGACGGATTTTGTGCCGAAAAAGACAATTTCCCGTGGCTAAAACGCTTAAAATCGGACAAGTACGAAAATCTCGAATTTGTAAGAATGAACCTGCATGACGCGGCTGCTGTCGATGCGCTCTTTGCTGAAGATAGATTCGATATTGTTATAAACTTGGCTGCGCAAGCAGGAGTGAGGTATTCGATTACTAATCCTCAGGCTTATATCGAAAGTAATATCAATGGGTTTTTCAATATCTTGGAGGGCTGCCGTAATTATGGTGTGAAGCATTTGGTATATGCGTCGTCATCAAGTGTTTACGGGCTCAATGCAAAGGTGCCGTTCTCTGAGCATGATTGTTGCCAACATCCTGTCAGTCTGTATGCTGCGACAAAAATGTCAAATGAGTTGATGGCACATGCTTATTCATCGCTATATAACATTCCTACTACGGGCCTACGCTTTTTCACGGTCTACGGCCCGTGGGGACGCCCCGATATGTCGCCGTTTATTTTTATCGACTCGATAATAAACTCGCGGCCTATTCAGGTGTTTAACAATGGTGATATGCAGCGCGATTTCACCTACATTGACGATGTGGTGGAGGGTATTGTTAGAATCCTAAAAATTGCGCCTCAGCCTAACGATAGTTGGGATGCCGTGCTTGCCGCCCCGGCAACGTCGAGGGCTCCTTTTAGAGTATATAACATTGGAAATTCCTCGCCTATAAATCTTATCGACTACATTGGTTGCATCGAGCAGGTCGTAGGTAAGAGTGCGAAAAAGGAGATGCGACCGATGCAATCGGGCGATGTCTATCAGACTTATGCCGACAGCACGTCGCTGTCGGAGGTTACAGGCTTCAGGCCTTCGACTTCATTGAAGGAGGGTATCAAAATGACAGTTGATTGGTTTAGAGAGTATTATCACTATGATTTGTAATAAGCTCCATCACATAAACGATGGAGTTTTTTTTGTCGTGTGATGATAGTTTTTCGCCGTCGCCCTGGTGTGTAGCTTGTACAAATAGATGTAATTTTTTTGACTTATTCCAAAGGTTAATATCGAGCGTGGGCTCCCAAGCGTCGACGCTAACTGTCGAAATATCAATTATTTTCTGGAATCCTTTGTCGATATTGTCTGTGATAGCGACTGATATGCGAGAACCGCGTTCGATATCGCGGAAGATGTAGTAGATTAGAGAGTTATCAATTAAGATGCAGGGCCTTGATATAGGCACCATTTTCGTTCCCTTCCCTTTAAGAGAGAAGGGTATTTTTCGTTCGCCGACTTGGTATGATCGCCACATGGTGCCGTCGTGCATAACTGTCCGATATTGAGGCACTTCGCTATCTAAATCTCGCCAATAGGTGGCGATGTATGGATGACCTTCGGAATCGGCGGCAATGCTTGTTTGGTTTATAAGTTCCACGTTCTGAGGCACTTGCCATGCAACCTCGGCATTTTCAATAGTAATGGGCAAGGCGTAGGTGCTTCCGTCGGTCTTTTTCCATGAAATGCCACCATCGTCGGACCAGGCATAGCAAACGTCGTGATTAGTAGCGACATCGGCTGTTTCGCGCCATACCCACGATAGGTGTATACGCCCTTTTGCGTCAACAATCATTTGCCAGTATGCGTTGCGTTGTAATTGTCCGTCGATGAGGTTGTTATGCAATGTGTGCCATTGTTTTGAGGCGGTTGTGTATTTTTTCAGAACCATAGAGCCGTTGCCGGAACGTCCTGAACGATAGGCAAGTAACAGGTCGCCATCGGGTAAGCTGTAGAATTCGGGATATGTAACGCTTTCGTCCTCGACGCCGTCGGTAGATTGCAGTGACATCATCTCCAACGATCCACTTTTTGTCGATTTTGTATATTTTAGCGGATGTCCATGCATATCGAAAGCCATGTGGATAAAACCGTTGCCATCGACTCCGATAGAAATCACATTGTGTGCATCTGCGACCTTGCCTTTGTAGGGTAGGGTTACTAAAGACCAGTGTCGGCTGCCCAGATTTCTTTTACCTAATACGATGTTTCCGTCGCCGTCGTAGTATGCGATATATTGAGTGGAGCCATGTGTCGCCAATGAGCTTTTACGAAAAATGGAGGTGTTGACCGAGGTGCGAGCGTATCCTTTGCCAACTTTAATTAGCCTGGCATGTATTTTTTTGCCGGAGGAGTTGGCCGATAAGAGACTCCGTATTTTCGTAATGATGTCGTTGATAAGCATTGGCCTAAGTTTGTTGCGCACAAAGTTAGCGCAAAAAACTTAAAAATAGAAGAGCGAAATAATGAAGTAGGGGGGATCTGCCTATATATGAAACTTTTTAGCCTGCTTTCCTGTGATAATAAATTTTGCACTTCGATTTTGAGTCTACGAATCATTGTTTTAGCATAGTATTCCGAATAGATGAGTTGCTGGCCGAACTCGATGAGGTGTACGACTGTTTCGATGATGATTTCTAATAAATCACAAGAAAACACACCATATTACCGCAAAAACACACAATAAAAAGCAACAAAAACACCCGGTAGATTTGTTGGGAGCAGATATTTTACTATCTTTGCTGCGGAATAACGCATTGGATTATGGACTATTTGAAGCGAATAGCAGATGAACAGTTAACACTACGCTTGGAGGCATTTGGTGCTGTACAAATCAAAGGCCCGAAGTGGTGCGGGAAAACCACGACTGCGGAACAGCAAGCCAAAAGCATCATCAAGTTGCAAGACCCGGACAACCGTGCCGGCTACTTGGCAA
>JAFLUA010000016.1 GCA_022508985.1 Muribaculaceae bacterium | reverse complement strand
TTGGCGGCCTTGGAGAAAGTTATATCCGGACGTGTTAAGATACCCGAGAGCCTCATACAGCGCGACGCGAGCTATATCCCGTGGGACTACCTGCGGCAACGCGTCCGCGAGTCCGATTTGGCAAGCAAAAGAGAGGTGTTGCAGATTATAGGGCGGCCCATACGCCGCGCTAACGGCATCGACGCCGTAGCCTCGACCGACGACCGCGTAAGCCGCCTTCAGGCTGTCGACGGCGGACGCGCCTGGGAGTGGCTCAAAGCCGAAGTCTTCGCACAGATGCGCTCGGCAGCCGCCGTAATCGTCACACGCCGCGAAGAGCCCGACTCTGTCTTTGAAGAACTCGACGACTATTACGACGACGAAATCGTCGAAGAAGTAGTCGAGGAAGTGGAGGAAATAGAGCCCGTCGTAGAAGAAGTTGTGGTCGAAGAACCAGAGGAAGAACCTGTCGAAGAAATCGTTGAAACGCCGGTCGAAGAGCCCGAGGCTATCGACGATGAGGTGCGACATATCCACCTAAAGACCAATATCGTAGGCTGGGCCTTCTCCGAGGCCAACCTCGCCGGCGAAATAGACCTGTGCCAACACCTGTCGTTGGCCCTGCCGGTGTACTACTCCGCCATCAACTACTTCAGCTACGACCTTAAGTTCCGCCTCTTCGGCACCCAACCCGAGCTACGCTATTGGCTACACCCCGATAACGACCGCTTCTTCATAGGTGCACACTTCGGCATAGCCTGCTATAACTTCGCCTTCAAAGGGGAGTATCGCTACCAAGACCATAACGGCAACACGCCGGCCCTCGGCGGTGGCATAAGCGTAGGCTATCGCCTGCCAATAAGCCGCAACAACCGCTGGTGCATAGAGTTTGCGCTGGGATGCGGAGCCTACGGCCTGCACTACGACAGATTTATCAACGAACCCAACGGACGCCTGGCCGGCACCGACCGCAAGACATATTTCGGGCTCGACCAGGCAGCCGTAAGCATAGCCTATACATTCGACCTAAAGAAACGATAGCAACAGATGAGAGCACTCGGCTATATAAAGAGTATCGTTCTAACGGCAATAGTTGCTATCGCCGGGTCGTGCAGCGTCCATGAGTGGCCCCACCTCGACTATGGCGAAGTAGAGTTTATCCTCGACCTCGACTACGAGATGTCGATGCCACTGTATAAAGAGATAACCTATACCCGTGGCGCCAACATATCGCGAGAGCAACCCGACAACTGCGACATACGCTACATCGTAGAAGTATATCCCTCGGGAGAGTCGCGCACGGCCTCACGCGATGCCGCCCGCAACTATATCTTCACGCGCAGCTACGACGGAGTGCTCGACACGAGCGTTTCTATCGATCTCGAAGAAGGCAGCTGGGACATCTACGTGTGGACCGACTATGTCGACCGCAACAGCACCTCCGACAAATACTATCGCACTGCCGACTTCGCCGCCATCACCTACCTCGATAAAGACGGCTATGTAGGCAGCGACGACTGTCGCGAAGCCTTCAAAGGCATGACCACGGTGACGGTTACACACCCTAACCGCTACCTCGAAGGCGAGACACTGCCCTCGTATAGAGCCACCGTCGAGATGGGCCGCCCTATGGGCCGCTACGAGTTCATCTCCACCGACGTCGACGCCTTCCTCCAGCGTATGGAGACGACACTGGCACGCAGCGTCGACCTGAGCGAGTTCCGCGTAGTGTTCCGCTACAACGCCTTTATGCCCAGCACATATAACATATTCACCGACAAGCCGTCGGACTCGTGGACAGGCATGTCCTTTACCAGCCCCATGGCCTTAGGCGACGACGGCATGCTCATGGGCTTCGACTACGTCTTGGTAAACGGCGACGAAACCGTCATGAACATCAACGTCGAAGTATACGACAGCAAAGGCACACTACTATCTGCTACACGCGGCGTCGAAGTGCCCGTGATGCGAAATAGACTCACCATCGTCAAAGGGGCGTTCCTCACCTCGGCAGCCTCGGGAGGCGTAGCCATCAACCCCGGATTCGACGGCGACGACTACAACATTGAAATATACTGAGAAAGGAGCGCATCGAAACAGATAGAAACACATAAGAAAAGACACAAGACCCCATAACATAATCGAAACAAATAAAGACAAAATAAAGACAAAATAAAGACAAAATAAAGACAAAATAAAGACAAAATAAAAACAAAATAACAACAAATAAACAACAAAAATTTACTAACTAAACAAACCAAACGACTATGAAAAAAATTCTGTTAGGAATGTTGGCGTTTGCAATGCTCTTCACCACCTCGTGTAGCGAAGAACTCGAGACAGGCTATGTAGCCGGTCAGGACGCCAAGGTGTCGGTAAACCTCAATTTCCCCACTATGCAGTCGCGTGCCTACAGCGATGGCACAACGGCAACACAGCTGCAATATGCAGTGTATGAAAAGAAAGACGCCGGCTTGCAGCGCATCGACAGCTACACCGTTACCAACGCCACAATCAACATCAGCACAAAAGTTGATTTCCAACTCGTGACGGGTCGCACCTACGTCTTCGTATTCTGGGCTGCTTCGCCCGAATCACCCTACCAGGTAAGCTTCAGCGATCCTGAGCACACCGCTAAAATGTCGTACAAAGCCGACGCTACCCTCTATGCCAACGATGAAAACCTCGACGCCTTCTTCAAGACCGTTGAGAAGACAATCACAGGCGACGTTGAAATGTCGGTTGAACTCACCCGTCCATTTGCACAAATCAATGTCGGCACTAACGACTTCAAAGTGGCTAAAGAACTGGGGGCTGCGCCCAACCGTTCATGCCTTGTCGTTACAAGTGCTTACAAAGAACTCGACCTGCTCACAGGTGCTGTAATCGGCGATGCAGAAAAGATTACATTCGGCTTTGGGCCCATCCCAGGTCAAACATATAACGACAAAGAAATTGAAGCAGAAAGCTTCCCCGTAGCAGGTTATGACTACCTCGCTATGGCTTATATCCTTGCTGACACAGAAGAAGAAGTACTCTCAAGCGTTAATTTCCAGTATGTGCTCAATGCAGACGCAGCTACTCGCCAAACAAAGACAGTAGGTTCAGTGCCTGTAAAACGTAACCATCGCACCAACCTCTTCGGACAAGTACTCACAAGCAATGCCGAACTCAACATCATCATTAAACCCGAATACGAAGAACCCGACTACAACTACGACCAGCTCCTCTTCGCAGCTGCTGTTGGTGGTTCGGTTGTTCTTACCGACGACGTTGAAGTACCCGGCGAACTCACATTTACAAAAGACGCTGTTGTCGACCTCAATGGCCACGAAATCAAAGCTGAAGGCGGACAATATGGCGATGCTCTTGTATTTGGCAACGGTGCTAACGTTATTATGAGAAACGGTACTATTTATCCCTCCGAAAATGCCAGCGAACAGAATGCTTCGGCAACTATTCTGGTTAAGACGTCGTCTGAATCGCACTTGACACTCGAAAATATGACAGTTGTAGGCGAGCCGTACGCAATATATGTTAATAGTGCCAACGAAGCTACGTCTGTCACTATTAAATCAGGAACATATTATACTAATACCGAGAACGGAAACGGTCCTGCAGTATATGTTGCATGCCCTCCAAACTTATCTAATAAAATAGGTGGTAAAGTAACTATTGAAGGCGGCACTTTTGGTAAAGCAGGTGAAAAGAATGATTACCTTTTGAACGTTTATGATGAACTTCGCACACCAAAAACCGATAAAGAGCCTCGCGACTTTATTGAAGTATTCGGTGGCACATTTATCAACTTCAACCCTGCCAACAACAAAGCTGAAGGTGAAGGCACAAATTTTGTAGCTGAAGGCTATAAAGTAGTTGAAACTCAAAAGGGTGCCGACACTTACTACACCGTAGTTCCTGCCGATGCTATTGAATTAAAATCCGGCGACAATTTTAATGAAGCGCTCAAAGAACTTGCAGAAGGCAATGTTACCGAAGCAACTATTATACTTGCCGATGGCGAATTCTCATTCAAACCTTCAACAAGTACTGGTGCAGTTACAATACCCAGCAATGCCAAACTTACATTTGTTGGTGGTGGCGCCGACGTTACGTCTCTTGTTAACGCCGATTATTTTGATGCGACAGGCTGCACACTTGAGTTTAGCAACCTATCGCTTAAAGTATTTGAAAATTCTACCAACCACACTGCCATGCGTTTTAGCGGCGCTGTAAAGACAACATTTACCAATGTTGATATCTATGGTGAGTATCACGCAGTAACCGGCGAAAACATTTTTGATGGATGTAAATTCTACTTCGCAGGTGGCGGGAAAAATCAAACACGTTATGGCCTTTATTGTGAATCGGAAGGTAAAACAACTCTTACAGGTTGTACTTTCGATACAAGCAGCAAAAATGATGATCGTGAAACGAAAGGTATCCTTGTATACAGCGCTCAAGGTAATACTGTAATGGGCGACATCGATATTAGCGATTGTAAGTTCTTGGTTTCCGGCACAGCTTCTACTAAAGCTGCTATTGAAATCCATTCTGAATTGTTTACCAAAGCTGGCACACTCACCATCAACAATGTTACTTATGACGAAGGTAAATATATAGCTTTGTGGCGTGAAATTCATGGTAGCACTAATGCTGCAACTACCTACTATACCGTAATAGAAAATGGTGTTGTAAAACAGCAATCGACCCACTAATTATAGTAAAACTATGGCTATTAAAAAGGTGCCTCTTTTGGGGCACCTTTTTTTATGTGTAAAATGTCGATGATAATGCTTATCTTTGCCGTATGTTACAGATTATAATAAGCAAAAACGCAAAATACTCTTTGAGCGAAAGCGCTCAGATGGCAATCGAAGGCGGAGCCCAATGGTTGCTTTTGAAAGTAGATGCTCAACGCGCCGATAAAATGCGTGGCGAAATAGTCGATATAGTGGCAATGTGTAAAGACAAGGGCATTATATTGACAATAGAAAATTGCATCGAGCAAGCTCGAGAATATGGTCTTCATGGCGTATTTATAAGTGACAACAATATTTCACCACTCAAAGTAAGAGAAGAGTTAGGCGCAGAAGCTATTATTGGTAGCGTTGTTGCGACACCCGATTCTGCAACGTCGTTGTACCGCGGCGATATCGATTATGTCGCTTTTAGCGATATCGACAACGCCAAAGAGTTTATCAATGACGTGAGGCTATGTGGTTGTGAAATTCCAATCGTAGCCTATGTGGCCGGGAGCAAACTAAGCGACACCGACTTAGACACATTTAAACAATCCGGTTTTTCGGGCATCTGCAGCGGAGAGCAGATTTTTAGCGACAGCACCGACCCCGTTGAAAAAATAGCACATATAATAAAACATCTATCACCTCAGACATGAAAACACGCATAACCATTATTGCCCTTTTCCTTGGCATTATATCGGCATTATCGGCAAATGCCCAAAACAAGATTTTTGTAATACCCGTAGAGACCGAAATAGATAATAGTGCCTTTCACCATTTCAAAAAAGGAATACGACAAGCCCAAGAAGAAAACGCGCGCCTGGTTGTGCTTCGTCTCAACACCTACGGCGGCGCTCTCGATGCGGCCGACTCTATACGCACTGCCCTGCTCCGCCTCAACCTGCCTACGGTGGCATTTGTCGATGTAAATGCGGCATCGGCCGGTGCCCTTATCGCGTTGGCGTGCGACAGCGTATTTATGGCCCCGGCAGCAAGCATGGGCTCGGCAACGGTTGTCAATGGAGCCGGAGAACCCTTGCCCGAAAAATACCAATCGTATATGAGTACCATCATGCGAGCTACTGCCGAACATCATGGCCGAAAATCTATTGGCGACAGCACGGCGTGGCGTCGCGACCCGGCCATTGCCGCCTCGATGGTTAATCCGGCGGTCTCTGTTTCGCTTACGGCGCTGCAAGCGTTAGAATGTGGCTATGCCGATGGCATTGCCTCTAATATTGGCGAAGTGCTTAGCGACCTCGATATCGACAACTATACTATTAGCAGCTACGAACGCTCTTTGTCCGACAATATTTTAGGATTTCTGTCGAATGCTGCCGTGAGAGCCATTCTTGTAATGCTCATCCTCGGTGGCATCTACATGGAAATGCACACTCCTGGCTTAGGTTTTGCAGCTGCCGTATCGGTTGTCGCTACTATATTGTATTTCCTCCCCATGTTTGCCGGGGGTGCTATTCCGGCATGGGTATTGCTGTGTTTTATAGCCGGCATAGTTCTTATTGCGATGGAAGTATTTGTCATTCCGGGCTTTGGTATATGCGGCATCGGCGGCATCATTGCCGTTGCCATATCTCTTATCGGAGCAATGACAAGCAATGATTCTGTAAGCGGTTTCGATCTCGCATCGATAGGACACTCCTTGTGTATTGTCGGCACTGGTTGCCTTCTTGCTATTGTGGCTGTATTATATTTAACATCATCGAGAGGGCCTCGCTTCTTGAGGAAACATTCCGAGTTGATGAAAGAATTGACTGTCGACGATGGTTTTGTAGGCGTTGATATGAGTCTTGCCAGATATATAGGCCAAAGTGGTTGTAGCGTCACCGACTTGCGCCCGGCCGGGAAAATAGAAATAGAACATGAGATCTTTGATGCCGTGTCGACAGGTCCTTTCATCGCAGCCAACAAGAAAGTCAAGGTTGTTAAATACGAAAATGCGCAACTTTATGTTGCTGAAATAGAGGTTTGTTGATGATTGACAGGAAAAAGGCACCGACAGTACGCCCGTTCGCTAAGATGTCGATGCCAAGCGAAAACAAAGAAATTCTCGACAACGGCATTACACTCCATACTTTCAGTGGAGGCGAACAACCCATTTGCCACTTGTCGATATACTTCGCCGGCGGGGCGTCGGAATTATGTGGCGACATCGCGGCAAAAATTATGCTTGCATGCCTTACCGATGGCACCGCTACTCATACGGCAGATGAAATAGGCGACACTATCGATTATAACGGCGTAAGGGTAGGCTCGACATGCCATGCCCACTACAGCTCTCTGCGCTTTTCTATGCTCAATCATCGGATAGCCGATTTCCTGCCAATAGCGAGCGATATCATTGCCAACCCGATATTTCCCGACGAACGGCTGGAGACTGCGCGGCTAAGAGCGAAAGCTCAGATTGAGACTTCGCTTCAAGAGGTTTCGACCATTGCCGATAATGCATTTAATAAACTTATTATGGGTAAGCGGCATCCGTTGGCGATAAATATTACAAGTGACGACGTCGACAAATATACTCGCCCATATATCACCGATATGCATCGACAGATGATATGCCCGGCAAAAGCACACGCCTTTCTCTGCGGTCAAATCGACAGCCATATCATAAAAGCCCTGCGTGATTTTCTACAAGCGATACCTTCGATTGGTTTAGGCTACAAGGCATCAGTAATACCATATACGCCTTGTTGCGCCGGCACCATAGATACAATACCTAAAGACGACAGCTATCAAAGTGCTATCATTATGGGTATGCCGGCCATCTCTCGTGCCGACAACAATTACATACCGTTGCGACTTTCTATAATTGCTCTCGGCGGTTACTTCGGCAGTCGTCTTATGGCTAATATCCGCGAAGACAAAGGCCTTACTTATGGTATTTCAGCCGCTTTAATAGGCTCGCAAGAAGGCTCATATCTCAAAATTGCGGCACAATGCGACAAAGAATACACTTCTGCTGTTATAAACGAGGTGATTCACGAGTTAGACAACTTGAAAATTAATCCCCCTCGAGGCAAAGAATTAGAGCGTCTGAAACTATATGCGGCAACATCGTTGGCCGAACTTCTTGACACGCCATCATCGATTTCAGGCTATTATGCCACACAGTTGCTCGTAGGCACTCCCGACAATTATTTCGAGCTACAGCAGCGCGCTATCGATACGCTAACACCCGATATTATTGCCGAAAT
This sequence comes from Muribaculaceae bacterium, assembly GCA_022508985.1. Taxonomy (GTDB): domain Bacteria; phylum Bacteroidota; class Bacteroidia; order Bacteroidales; family Muribaculaceae; genus CAG-873. The sequence continues at coordinate 33,736 of JAFLUA010000016.1, read as the reverse complement.
GGCCGATTGCTACTTAAGACCACAAAATCTTATTACAGTAATAGGCGGACAAAGATAATTAAACACTTATTCACACTTCAGAAGCCTTATAATTCTATTTTTTTTGCTTACTTTGCATAACAAAACACAACATTAACCGCACACTATCATAAACAAATGAAAAAAAGCGCTTTACAGAAAGCACGCGCAGCTTACCAGCCCAAGTTGCCGATAGCACTTCAAGGGGCTGTTAAAGTAGTTGAAGGCAAGCCTACACAATCAGTAGCCGACCAAGAAACCATTCAAAAACTTTTCCCTAACACTTACGGCCTTCCGGAAATCCGTTTTGAAAAAAATAGTACCGCCGGTCAAGGTAAGCCCGTAAACGTTGGCGTTATCCTATCGGGTGGACAGGCTCCCGGTGGACACAATGTGATTAGCGGTCTTTTCGACGGCATTAAAAAGATACATCGCGATAGCCGCCTTTTCGGCTTTTTGATGGGCCCCGGCGGTCTTGTCGATCACAAATATATCGAGCTTACAGCTCCCATTATCGACGAATACCGCAACACCGGTGGTTTCGACATCATTGGCTCGGGTCGTACTAAACTTGAGAAGGTAGAACAATTCGACAAAGGCCTCGAAATATTGCGTGAACTCGGTATTAGCGCACTCGTTATCATTGGTGGTGACGACTCTAATACAAATGCTGCTATTCTTGCTGAATACTATAAAGCTAAAAACACAGGTATACAAGTTATCGGCTGCCCGAAAACTATCGACGGCGACCTTAAAAACAATCTTATCGAAACATCTTTCGGCTTTGATACCGCTACAAAAGTTTATTCCGAAGTAATCGGCAATATTCAACGCGACTGTAATTCTGCCAAGAAATATTGGCACTTCATTAAATTGATGGGCCGCTCGGCAAGCCACATCGCTCTTGAGTGCGCATTGCAGACACAACCTAACATCTGCCTCATATCAGAAGAAATTGAAGAGAAGAATATGAGCCTCAGCGATATCGTATCGTATATCGCCGACATAGTAACAGCTCGTGCCGCCGAAGGCAACAACTTTGGCACTGTTCTAATCCCCGAAGGCCTTATTGAATTTATACCTGAATTCAAACGCCTAATTGCCGAACTCAATGAGCTACTCGGTGCTAACGCCGATAAAGTTGCCGGCATGGATGCATCAGCGCTTACACAATTTATTATGAGCAACCTGAGCGCTGAGAACGTGGCATCGCTCAAAGGTTTGCCCGAAGGTGTCGCTCGCCAGCTTATGCTCGACCGCGACCCGCACGGCAATGTTCAGGTTTCGCTTATCGAAACAGAGAAACTGCTTAGCGGCCTCGTTAGTGCAAAACTTGCCACCTCGCAGAAATTCAAAGAAGTTAAAGGTAAATTCTCGGCACTACACCACTTCTTCGGATACGAAGGACGCTGCGCCGACCCGTCGAACTTCGACGCCGACTACTGCTACTCTCTCGGCTTCAATGCATCAGCTCTTATCAATGCCGGCGTAACAGGCTATATGTCGTCGATACGTAACCTCGTAAAACCGGCCGTACAATGGATTCCCGGTGGTATTCCTATCACCATGATGATGAATATCGAGCGCCGTAACGCCGAGGATAAACCCGTTATTCAAAAAGCGCTCGTTCGCCTCGACGGAGAACCTTTCCGCAAGTTTGCCGAGCAACGCGAAGAGTGGGCTCACAACACCTGCTACATCTATCCGGGTCCTATTCAATACTTTGGTCCTACCGAAGTTTGCGACCAACCCTCAATGACTCTCAAATACGAACACCGCAATTAACTTTTCATCCTTCTAATACAGCTTGCAGGGGGCGTGCCGACAATCAGCACGCCCCCTTTTTAAGCAAAAAATTGTCAGCCAAAATCCAAGAAGATTTTAGCTGACAATTATCATTTTGTTTTATTACTTATTAGAGGGGTACAACGCCGATGCCTGGACGATCGGGGATTGTCACTTTACCGTCAACAATCTTCATTCCGTCGAAGATATCGTTGGCGATAAGCAGGTTGCCGTCGAGGTCGGCCCAATCAACGAGTGGCGACAGCTGTGAAGCGGCACTTACTGCACAAGAGGTTTCGGTCATACAACCAAGCATCACTTTCATGCCAAGAGAACGGGCAAGTACGGCCATTTTGTATGCCTCGTGCATACCCGTACACTTCATCAGTTTAATATTGATGCCATCGTATGCCTCGGCAGCACGACGCACGTCGGGCAGACGCTGTAGGAACTCATCGGCTATGATAGGTAGTGGTGAGCGTTCGCGGAGCCATGCAGTGTCGTCAATAGCAAGTTTATCCATAGGCTGTTCTACAAATAAACAGTTGCGTTCAGCGAGCCAATGACACATCTCGAGGGCCTGTTCGCGATCGTTCCAACCTTGGTTGGCATCGACACAGATTGGCACATCGGAATATCTGCGGAATGCTTCAACAGTTTCCTTGTCGTGGCCTACACCCATTTTGATTTTTATAACCTTAAACGGTGCCGTTTCTTCTATTTTCTTCTTCATTTCTGCCGGGTCGGCATCATAGCTGATAGTAAACGAAGTATTGGGCGCATTGTCGGGATTCAAGCCCCATATCTTATACCAGGGCTGACCCATGATTTTACCGGTGAGGTCGTGCAAAGCGATATCGACCGATGCTTTTGCGGCTCTGTTATCAGGAGCAACGCTTTCCATATACGCATGAATATCTTCAATGCGGAAAGGATCGGTGAATTGTGCCAAGTCGAGTTTGCTGAGGAATTCTGTAACAGAAGCAACGCTTTCACCGAGATAGGGAGGCATTGAAGCTTCGCCATATCCAATCACACCATCATATTCAATCTGAACTTGAACACCGGGGGTTGTTGTGCGTTGGTTGCGTGCAAGGTTGAAAGCATGACGCAATTTAAGCTCATAGGGGCGGAAAGATAGGTTAAGACGTCCACTACGTGTTGCCGGGCGTGTTGCCTCGTCAAGAGCGGATATCGATACGGGAGAGGCGGCTATAAGAGCGCCTAACATACCTGTTTTAAGAAAGTTACGACGATCCATACTTATTTTATTTAGTTATTGTTATTTCGTAAAATACCATGGGTGATTTCGTGCACTTACAATACCTGTAGTTCCTTCATTACCATTAATTCTAACAGCATGGAGGAATGGTGTCGATAGATAGTCGGGCGATTCCGGGTCGACACTGTTTCTCTTAACACGACCCGACGAGTGCACATAGTTACCATTATTATCATATATTGCAACGTGCGTCACTTTTTTAGTTTTAGCGTTGCCAAAGAAAAGCAAGTCGCCAGCCTCGCATGTGCGCCAGTCGGCAGCCTCAATGCGCATACCTGTGAGAGCCTGCTGTGAAGCATCGCGCATGAGTATTATAGCATTGGAGTAATAACTTACTTTTGCAAGACCGGAACAATCGAGAGCCTTAACAGAGGTGCCGCCCCAAAGGTATGGGGTGCCTTCCATGCTATATGCCGTGTTGAGTATGCGGTCGGCATCAAAGTCTTGTGCCGCCCACTCTTCTATCGGAGCTATTTTAGTGGCATCGACATAACCGGTGCGGCCGTCGGGCAATTCAACATGACGGCGGCCATTGCTAATACCAGGCTCTACTGCTACTACGATGCAACCGTTTACGAGGTCGGTAACGACATCGCGAGGGCCTTCGGCTGTCTCTGAATTATATACTCTAATTTGATATAACGATGTGACAATATAACGATTGGCAGCACGCCATGCGGCCATTTCTTCGTCGGTCTTAGCTATCACCGACGATGATGGAACGTATGCGATATACCCATCGGGGGTCTGTACTCGCCACCAATCTTCACTGTCATCTAATACGCGCAACGGTGTACCCATTACCGATTGTGTTGCCATTTCGGCTGCATGCCGACCCGAAACACGATGGCTGGCGGCCGACAGACGCGTCTGTGCCCATTTGTTATATGGCATCACAACAACATTGTCTATAAAATCGATACCTGCAGTATTAAGCTTTTCAACAAGGGTGTCGTGAGCCGATTGCTCTGAAGTGGCACCGCCGACAACTACTTTGCCATCGGTGTTTGTGGTAACTTCAATTTCATATACGACCTGTCGAGCATCCGGTGCCGTAAGCGATTTGGCTTCTGCCACTACATCTTTAGCATTCTCCACAAGTTGTGTCGGAGCCTGTGCGAAGGCCGCAACGCCCGATATTGCTAACGTTAGTAATGATATACTTAAATTTTTCATATAAAATTTACTCTTGAACTGGAGTTACACTTATTACACGCATTTTGTGATTCCACGCAGGATAGTAGAGATTACCTTTTGTCGATTCTACTTCGCCAAGCTGTGAATCAACAGTTTCGCTTCTAACAAATTTCTTGGCAGGATAGAATTTGTCGCCAACACCCGTATTTGCCGCAAGGCGATGTGCATCGATGCCATGCGAATAGAATCCTGTTATTTCGGGGTCGGTTGCACCTGTATACCTGCCAAAAGAAACATCAACAGGCACCCATCCGATACCTTCAAGATATACTTCGGCCCAATCGTGGAGATTTACTTCATGAGGATGTAGCATCCAACCGCTTTCCCAGCGTGCCGGAATGCCAAGTGTACGCATCAGCGATATGTAAAGCAAACTAACCTGTCCACAATCGCCATGTTTTTCACGAAGTACATATTCAGGCATACACGAGATAGTGCTATATTCACGCGCACCGGCCCAAGGATAACGATCGATAATGTAATCGAAAACCAATTCGCTACACTTGTAGGGATTAGTTTCATTACCCACAATTTCGGCGGCAAGCGAGTCGAGACGTACTATATGACGGCCGTCGGGCAATTTAGTGTACTGCTTATAGACTTCGCTATCTTTATTGTAGGGTTTCAAATTTTTCATTATCTCTTTTTCAGAGAAATATGCACCCGATGTTATAAAGCGTGCAACATACTCAAAATGAGCAGTGTCACCCTTCTGCGGAGCCGGTGCATTGAAATATATGGTGCTATGCATCGACTTGTCGCCCGACACTACATAATCGGCCGGCTCAGCCGATAAGATTTCAAGGTCTCTTTGACGTCCGCCTTCGGGATTTGACAACGGAAGAACCATCCATACCGACAATGTGTCTCCTTCAAGAGCTTCATCGTAAGGTACATCTATTGTATATTTGAATGTAACCTCATGACTCTTGCCAAATTTATTTTTACCGCGATAATACTGCAGAACTGAATCCACATAGCTAATGCGTGCTGCCGACGCTTGGTCGCCACGATGACGAGCACCACCATTATAGGCCGGATTCAACAGGCGAAGGTTGCGAGGCGACTTGCGGTGGAAACGCTGCTCCCCATCAATAGTTTTAGCTTCAACATAATGTTTTTCAACAAATTCATCAATATCGGCATCGGTTACGTCGGGGTAATTTTGACGTACCTGCTCTGCGAATTCGTCACGCGACAGCGAAAAATCGGCTCTGATACGAGCGTCGATGGCTGTTAATGAATCGGCCTCAAGCCATACAGGCGTAGTTTCATTTGAAGCTTCTGCCTTCGAACTTCCAGCAAGCTTATAAATGCCAAAAATACACGCCAGCACGATTAATGCTAAAATAAGGTATTTTTTCATTGTTTTTCAATCGGTTTAGATTAAAGCAAAATTTATTATAAATTTATTTGCGTAAAAATACCATTTTTTTACAATATGGGCAAATTTTATTCGAATTCTTTTTCTACAGCCAAAAAGAGAGTACGTTTTAGATATGGAAATTGAAATAAATTATGTATTTTTGCACTGCTGGCCGAGTTACCTCATACAATGATAATAATTCATTTTTATGGAACAAACATCTGTTAATATAAGCCTCGTTTCGGTTCGTGAAGTAGATGGCGCCACTGCTATAAATCGACGCGCGCTACGCCGATTAGGTCGCGCTCCGATAAATGTAGACATGAACATTCGTGTCGTACCCGATATAGAACACTCTATGATAAGTTTAGTGGTTACTTGTTCATATATCACGGTATTAGGGCTTATACGCACAAAAGTTCTCAGTTGCTCGGTTGTAACTACTTTTGAGATTGAAGACCTGATGACGCACATCTCGCTGCAAGGAGAAGAAGTAATAATCGGCGGCAAACTAATGATGACCATGGTTAGCCTTGCCGTTGGCTCTCTGCGCGGAGTTATTGCTGTGCGTACTGCCAATACGTCTCTGCGATATCGTCCTTTGCCAATAATCGACCTCTCGGCTCTGACTTATCGCCTCCAAAAAAATCATTCTGCATCCTCGATAATACCAATGTAGTGCTATGCGTTTCACTCCCATAGCAATAGCGTGCGTGTTCTTAGCCCTGGCATTGGCTTGCAGCAACAACTCCAACAATAATAATATCGACGAACGACTCGCCGAATTATTACGCGACACTTCTACTTTCAACCAATATGACAACAATGGCGTAACGCCCCCCGACGATGGATGCGAAAGATTGAAAGTCAATTGGATTAAAGGCACTTTCGGCAAGGTTTTCAACGATAGCAATTATATTCATCTCTACTATGCTCAGGCCGGTGGTATTAAATCACTCGACGAGAATAATACTTGGGCAGCATCTAAAGGATTAATTAAAATCGAATCGACTAAAGACATTTATATCGATGAATTAACCCACTCATATTCTTACTTAATGCCCCACGCCGCACGATTACTCGAAGACATCGGACAGCGCTTCAACGACTCGTTGGCTGCTCATGGCGGCGGGGCTTACCGGCCCAAGGTGACAAGCGTTTTAAGGACTCCGTTAACGATGGGAAAGCTTCGCAGAATAAATAGAAATGCGTCATCTGAGAGCGCTCATGGGTTTGGCACAACATTCGATATTAGCCATAGCAAATTTATTTGCGACGACTCAACAGCCACTCGTCGCACCTTCGAAGACCTGAAAAATTTACTGGCGAGAATCATTTTTGACCTTCGAGAAGAAGGTCGTTGCGTTGTTAAACACGAGAGAAAGCAAGCCTGCTTTCATATCACTGCTATACCGGATAGCATACCTTCGAAATAATGAAAGATTTAATCGCACTGGCGAAAAACAATTACACTCGACGCACAGGGCATACCCTCGACGAAATTCAAGCCGTACTTTTCGATATGGACGGCATATTATACGACTCTATGCCGGGGCATGCGCGCGCATGGAAAATGATGTGCGACAGCGTGGGAATCGAAGCCGATGAAAACGAATTTTTCGCCTACGAAGGACGCACCGGTGCCGATACCATTAACATTCTTTATCAACGACAATATCACCACGCTGCCGACGCCGAAACATGTAAGAGATTATACGATATCAAAGCTGATTTTTTCAAGTCTTTTGGAGAGCCAAAGCTGATGCCTGGAGCAAAAGATACAGTTGATTTGGCCTTAAATAAAAACTTAGAATGTGTGTTAGTAACAGGCTCTGGACAAGCATCAATACTCTCGAAACTTAACGCCGATTTTGGTGATGCTTTCAGCCTCCGAGTAACGGCGCACGACGTTAAGCGCGGCAAGCCAGATCCGGAACCATACTTAACCGGTATTAACAAGGCCAACACACATCCATCTCAAGCGATAGCAATTGACAATGCCCCCTTAGGCGTTGAGAGTGCATCGAAAGCCGGCATCTTCACTATCGGTGTAATAACCGGCCCGTTAAAACATGGAGCCTTACTTGCGGCCGGCGCAGATATTGAAGTTAATTCAATGGCAGAATGTAGATTATGTTTAGCTCTATTAACTCGATAAAGCTCTGATTATCGGACAGCTATAAAAAATATATGACGATGAAACAAAAATTGATTTTCTCCAACGAAGTAGGCAAAATGCTCGACAAACAGCTTGAAGCCATTATCTTTGATAGGCTTTTCATTTTAGTTGATGAAAATACAGCGTCGTATGCCCTGCCTCTGTTGATAGATTCATCAAAATATGTATCCAACGCTAAAGTCTTAACAATCAAGCCCGACGATGCAAATAAAAATCTCGACACACTCGAATTGATATGGCAACAACTGTCGGACAACAACGCCACGCGTTCATCAATTATCATTAATCTTGGAGGCGGAATGGTAAGCGACATTGGAGGGTTTGCAGCTTCGACCTATATGCGAGGTATGCGTTTCATCAACATACCAACCACCCTACTCGCGGCAGTCGATGCTTCTGTCGGAGGGAAAACAGGCATTAATTTTAATGGGTATAAAAACCAAATCGGGGTTATCAACGAAGCCGAGTCTTCCATAATCTCTTCAGTTTTCTTCAAAACACTACCTAAACAAGAGCTCTTTTCCGGGTATGCCGAAATGATAAAACATGGTCTACTCGACGGTCTTGAATCAACAAATCAAGTGCTATCTTTTAGGATTGCAGAACCCGATTTCGACATTTCAGCAATACTTTCATTAACCAAACATAGTATATCTGTAAAACAGCGATTTGTAGAAGCCGACATCAATGAAGCAGGAATTAGAAAAGCATTAAATCTCGGGCATACAGCTGGCCACGCTATTGAGAGCCTTATGCAAAAAAGAAACACTCCTCTACCTCATGGTTATGCCGTTGCGCACGGGCTTGTCATAGCACTTGTTCTATCACATCTACAGCTACAACTTCCTTCTGATATTTTATATCGTCTGGCAAATTATGTATATGAAATGTATGGCACCATCGACATCTCGTGCGACGACTATCCCGCCCTAATTTCTGCAATGCAGCACGATAAAAAGAATTTCGGTAACGATACAATTAATTTTACACTGCTCAAAGAAATCGGAAAAGTACAAATTAACAGCTCGGTTACGGCTGAAAATATCGGTATAGCACTCGACATTTACCGCGACCTTATGCATATCGCTTAATCGCATCATTTTTTTCGGCCAAAAGTTAATTTGTGAGAGCGCAATTTTTTCTCTAATTTTGTGTGAAGAATTAAAATACTTGCTTCTATAACAACGCTACATGAAATCACATTTATTGAAATTCGTAAGAATAGTACTTGCCATACTGAGTATCATTGTGATAACTCTGCTCTTTGTTGACTTTACAGGCTGGAGTGCTGCAATGTTATCGTTTATGGCCGACATCCAATTTGTGCCCGCATTATTGGCTATTAATATTGTTGCCCTCATTTTTTTAGCACTTATAACGCTGATATTCGGACGATTATACTGCTCGGTGATCTGTCCTTTAGGAATTTCACAAGATGTAATAGCATGGCTACGACGTTGTTTTACGCCACACCGAAAACGTAAAGCAGGAATCTACCGCTACGAAAAAGAAAACAAAGTGTTGCGCTATATCTTTTTATCAATATTCCTATTGCTTGCTGTATTAGGCCTCGCCAGTCTTTTGCCGATATCAGTTGCCGGAATACTCGACCCTTATAGCGCCTACGGTCGTATCGTTGGACAAACCATCGTGCCTGCATGCCACTATTATGCCACAGTAATGGGGCTTCGCCAGGCCAGTGTCGGTAATTACATCTTCGATAGCGCGCCTCAATTGAGTGGTCATATCAACATAGCAATTGCCATAGTAGCAGCCATCACATTTATTGTTGTTGCTGCTTTTGCAATCACTTCAGGCCGTGGCTATTGCAACAAGATATGTCCTGTTGGCACAATTCTCGGATTCTTGTCGCGCTACTCTCTGCTCAAGCCGGTTATCTACACCGATAAATGTAACCGTTGTGGCAGTTGCAGTCGCCACTGTAAAGCTCAGTGTATCGACTCTAAAAGCCATGCTATCGACTACAGCCGTTGCGTTGTGTGTTTAGATTGCATAAACAGCTGCAAACAAGGTGCGCTAAGTTATCGTAGAGCTCCCAAAGTCACGGTTATTAAAGAAGAATCTCACATCGATAACACACGCCGTAACTTTCTCATCGGTGGAGCAACAATAGCCGGAAGTTTTGTCGCATCGGCGGCTTCAGGTAAGATTCTCGACGGAGGTCTTACACCGCTTAAAGACAAACAATCGCATAAAGATATATCGCCGACACTTCCTGCAGGGGCAATATCTCATAGCCATTTCAGGAGCCATTGCACGGCATGCCAGTTGTGCGTAAACGAATGTCCCGAGCATATTTTACGACCGGTCATAACACTTGAAGGTTTCATGCAACCGACAATGTCGTTTACCGAGAGCTTCTGTCGCACCGAGTGTGTACGTTGTAGCCAAGTATGCCCTACCGGGGCCATTACCCCTATCGATGAGGCATTAAAAACTTCGATTAAAATCGGCACGGCGCACGTCGATGCTACGATATGCCTATCTGCTACTGAAGGCGTAGATTGTGGAAATTGTCAACGCCACTGCCCCGTTGATGCGATATCTATGATTGATGATAAAAACGGGCACAAGCGACCTGTTGTTAACGAAGGAGCATGCATTGGATGTGGCTCATGCGAATATCACTGTCCAGTAGGAAATATAGAGCAATATGCAGCCAACCACGCTGCTATTTATGTAGAAGGATTGAAACAACACCAAAGCATCTGATTTATGGCAAACAAAAATAAAGAGACCGACTATGGTCGCCGTCGTTTTCTACGAAATATAGGCATTTTGTCAGGCGCCGGAGTCATCGCATCCTGCGGTGTGAAACCGACAAACGATGACAATGACACACCACAGTCAGGAGAAATGACAATGCGTGTAAATCCAAACACCGGCGACCGCGTTTCGCTACTCGGATATGGGTGTATGCGACTTCCAACCCTTGGTATGGCTAATGGTACTGAAGATACAACTATCGACCAAGAGGCTGTAAATCAGTCGGTGGATTATGCCTTAAAGCATGGCGTCAATTATTTTGACACATCTCCGGTATATTGCCAGGGCCAATCTGAAAAAGTAATGGGTATCGCATTGTCGAGATATCCTCGAGACTCATATTACATTGCTACAAAGTTATCAAACTTTGCCGAGCAAATATGGCCTCGAGAAAAATCGATAGAGATGTTTGAAAATTCTCTCAAAAATCTACGCACAGATTATATCGACTACTTACTGTTACATTCAGTAGGTCAAGGCGGCATGGAACGTTTCAGCAAACGATATCTCGATAACGGCATTCTCGATTTTCTTAAAGAACGCCGCACCGATGGTACGATACGCAATCTCGGCTTTTCATATCATGGTGATATCGCTGTTTTCGATTATCTCCTTGAACTTATGGACAAGGGAGAAATCCACTGGGATTTTGTACAGATTCAACTCAACTACATCGACTGGCATTTTGCAGATGAAACAAATCCGGTAAATACCGACGCAGTATATCTATATGGCGAACTTCATAAACGAGGGATTCCGTCGGTCATTATGGAGCCGCTACTTGGAGGACGACTTGCTACGGTATCACAACCGATTGCAGCTAAGATGAAGGCTCGCCGTCCCGATGACTCAATTGCAACATGGGCATTCCGCTATGCCGGTACGCCAGAAGACGTACTCACCGTGTTGAGCGGTATGACTTATATGGAACACCTCCAGGAGAATCTAAAGACATTCTCTCCCTTAGACCCGATAACAGACGATGAAGATGCATTTTTGCAGCGTATTGCAGTCGAAATTATCGAAAATAAAGAAATACCCTGCACCGATTGCAAATATTGCATGCCGTGCCCCTATGGCGTCGACATACCTACTGTCTTCAAGCATTATAACAAATGCATTAAGAACGACAACATGCCTCGCAATGCTACAGACCCGCGCTACAACGAGGCTCGCAAAGCTTTTCTATATGGCTACGATTTATCGGTTCCTCGCCTACGCCAAGCCGACCGCTGCATAGGTTGTGGAGAGTGTAAACTTCACTGTCCTCAAAACATCAACATCCCCGATATGATGGCTAAAATTGACTCTTACACCGATAATTTACGCAAAAACAAATAAACGACAGCGAGTAGATAAAAATGGCACTTATCGACCGTGAAACAGTAAATAGGATTCTCGACACCGCCGACATCGTTGACGTAGTGAGCGATTTTGTTAAATTGCGTCGCTCCGGTGCCAACTATAAAGGTTTGTGCCCGTTCCATAACGAGCGCACGCCTTCATTCTCTGTCAATAAGGCTCGTAATATTTGCAAATGTTTTAGTTGCGGCAAAGGAGGCTCGCCCGTCAACTTCATCATGGAGCTAGAGCAGATGAGCTATAACGAAGCTCTACGCTACCTCGCCCGAAAATACAACATAGAAATTGTTGAGAAGGAGCAATCCGACGAAGAAAGACAAGCCCAAAACGACCGCGAAGCAATGCTTGCCGTTAACGAATTTGCATTAAAACAATTCAAGCACAATCTGCACGACACCGACGACGGGCGCAATATCGCTCTGGCTTATTTTCATCATCGCGGCTTGACCGATGCTATCATCGAGCGTTTCCACCTGGGATATTCTCTTGATAGTGGTTCTGCGCTTATGACTGCAGCAAAAGAAGCCGGATACAATGAGAAATACCTAATCGAAACCGGGCTGGCCGGAGTTAGCGAACGCGAAGATAAAACGAGTACCTACGACCGCTTCAGAGGGCGGGTCATGTTCCCCATCCATAGTATCTCGGGGCGGGTGATAGCATTTGGCGGGCGCACTATGCGCTCCGATAAGACCATCGCAAAATATGTAAACTCTCCAGAGTCGCAGATATATAAAAAGAACCTCGAGCTATACGGCCTATACCAAGCTAAAAATGCGATATCCAAGCGCGACAAATGCATCCTCGTCGAGGGTTATCTCGATGTGATATCCATGCACCAGGCCGGCGTCGAAAACGTGGTGGCATCGTCGGGCACGTCACTTACCGAAGGTCAGATTAGAGCTATCCGGCGGTTTACCAACAATGTAACACTCATATATGATGCCGACCCTGCCGGAATCAAAGCCTCGTTGCGAGGAATCAATATGCTGCTGGCAGAGAAACTCGATGTAAAGGTGCTTCTATTACCACCTGGCGACGACCCCGACTCGTTTGCGCAGAGCCATTCGTCGAGCGAAGTTGAACGATACCTCGCAGAAAACGAGCGCGACATTATAGCCTTTATGACCGAAGTGCTATTGCGAGATGTCCCTGCAAACGATCCCACTGCAAGAGCAAAAGTGGTAAATACCATACTCGGAAGTGTCGCTCATGTCGACGATGCGGTGAAACGTCAAGAGTATATTTCGCAATGTTCGCGTATGTTGTCGCTGCCCGAAGAGGTATTGATACGACAGCTAAACGTCCTTATAACAGGACGATATGAAGAAGCTGAGAAAAATGCGCGACGCGAACAGGCTCAAAACTCTATCGCCGACATCGAGAATGAGAAACCGGCCGAAGATGAGACCCCATTATTAAATCTTGACACAAACAAACTTCGGCCATACGAAGAGATGCTCGTACGATATCTCGTGCGATATGGCCTGCTGTTCTTTGTTGACATCAAGCAAGATGATGGCAGCACACGCCCGGCCACTGTTTTCGACGTTATAGCAAACGAATTGGCCTTAGATGGCATTAGCTTTACTCACAGCCCATTCAATGCCACGTTTGAGGCCATAAAAGAACTTCGCCACGGCGATTGGGTTGAAAAACATGAACAACGAGTGAAAGAAATAGAGATAGAGCTCGACAAAAAACTCGAAGAGGCCAGAGCAAAAATAGGAAGAGAGGGAGGGTCGATAAGCCAAATAAAAAAATTGGAAACCGAGATTCAACTTCAACTCGAATCTTTCAGGCGTGACTCTATCAATGAGTTCGACACTCAATATCTACACACTCATTTAACAAATTCGCCCGACGAGGCCGTGAGGAAGACTGCCCTTGAACTCCTTTTCGACCGATATGTTTTGTCGCGAATATACGCCAAGCAAGGAAACATAGAAAGTGAGCAAGATCAGCTGCCCACGCTCGTCCCTCGTGCTATCTATGAACTGCGCAACGCGATTCTTAGCGACATCATAGCCAAGCTCACGCAGCAGCTGGCGACGCTCGACCCCTCGCAAGGACCTCAAGCGATAGAAATCCTGAAACAGATTAGCGAACACAAAGAGCTGCAACGCAAACTCGCAGAAGTGCTCGGCGAAAGGATTATCCTACCCAAGAATTGACCTATAATGTGCAAAAACCATGCTTTCACAATGCGTTGTTTTCGACCTTGACGACACTCTCTATAAAGAGATAGAATATGTTAAAAGCGCGTTTCGATATATATCGGATCAGCTTCAGGGCACGACTACGCACACTCAGATTTACGACACTTTGTGGGGCGCATTTTCATCGGGAGAGAATCCTTTCGACCATCTTGAAGAACGATTTCATTTCAATACGCACATACGGCAGTATCTCGACTGGTATCGCAAGCACATGCCTGATATAAGCCTGCCGACGACTTCCTCTCTATTATTAAAGCATCTCAAATCAGAGGGTGCAATATTGGGCATTATTACCGATGGTCGTAGCATAACACAACGCAACAAGATTAAAGCGCTCGGTTTATACGATTTTTTCGACAACGATAATATAATAATCTCGGAAGAATTCGGCTCGGAAAAGCCCTCAGAAGCCAATTACCTATATTTCAAAAATAAATACCCTCACGTCACAAGTTTTACATACGTAGCCGATAATCCCGAAAAAGATTTCATTGCTCCCAAGCGCCTTGGCTGGGCCACAATACAACTACTCGACGACGGCCTGAATATACATAGGCAAAGCAATGCAATATCCTCCGACTATCAAGCACACCATCAGATAGAATCACTCCCCGAGATTCTTAATCTAATCTGAGAACTCTGAGCCATCTTTATATAATATAGTTTTGCATTTTACATATAAAATAAATAACTTTGCAACGCAAATCGCCTCAGGCCTTTAAAAGGCCTATGAGTGAGTGTAATTACATATTTTGAAGCGTTTATCGGCGCTCATTTGACATACGGGAAATCTGGAAATTTTCAATCAAGGTCAAATGAAGCAGTGATGGATGCCTTTCGGTTGTGAATTTGTGTAGGGACATGGTGCGTCTTGCCGTGGATTTATCACACAAAACATCATAAGTGTTGCCCCTACAATTTCACATATTTTGCGTGAGGCTCTAACTGCTCGTTTCATCTTGAAAGGCATTCCAGAGCCTCCGTATGTGAGACGAGTAGATGATACAGACTCTCACGCTTTTTTATTTATCTGATAGCCAAAGAGGAGAGGCCTGAGGCTATTTCGATTGTATGAAAAACAATATCGTCTTTTGGGTAAAAGGGTTAGAGAATTATCAATTTGACACCGATCTACACGAGGCAAATATTAACGATAACAGAATATTGTTGCATAGCAATTTTCGCTCTTTCCTTCTTGATAATTACAATAATACTTTTGAACACGATGATGCGTGTATTGACATAATAATTGAGGGGTATAAAATACGTTTCATAACAGAAAAATTAACCGCAGAACAATTTGAATGTTTTGTCCTCGACGCCCCCAACGACATGACTGTTGTCATTGCAGTTCCGCCAAAAAACATTACAAAAGCTAAAATCGAGGTAGAATTATCTGAGCAAAAGAGAATTTTAATTGATATAACGCCAATAAAATCCGGCAATCTATCAAAACTATTGAAGCAAAACAAATTTTGGTCAAAGGAGTGTGTTATAAAAAATGCCTCTGAAATTTTATTTACTTCTTTGGTAAAGAGCATTCTCGAAACATTACTTATCACTTTTAAGAACGTCTGGCAAGCACTTTTTTAAATGAGTCTCGGCTCGTAGAGAAGTGGTGCTATAAATATGATTAAAATACGACACTTATATAATTATCAAGCATTTCGAATATTAACTAAAACATAGAAACATGAAAAAACTTTTCACTTTTTTATTTGTGATTTTAGCGACTGTATCAGTCTGGTCGCAAGATTTCAGCTATGAGGGTATTAACTATACTATTTTAAATGATAATGCCCAAACCTGTATGACGAAAGCAGGATCTGAGAGTAGTCCTGGCAATGATGTGAATGGAGATGTAGTTATCCCTCAAATGGTGTCATACGAAAACAAGTCATATTCTGTCGTTTCTATTGGAAATTATTCTTTTGCGCATACCAATATTGACAGCATGATTTTACCAAATTCTATTATAGAAATAGGGCACGACGCATTTAATGGTTCAGAAATTATTTCGATTGAATTTAACGATGGGCTTAAAATCATTAATAATGATGCGTTTATCGACTGTACTAACCTTCAATCAGTTACACTACCTAATACATTAAACAGCCTGGGAGATAGAGCTTTCATGAATTGTATAAGTTTAGAAAATATTCAATTGTCAAATGCACTTAAGCTTCTTAGTAATTACGTGTTCGCAGGATGTAATGCACTAAAATCAATTAAGCTTCCTGATTCTATAACAGATATGGGACACGATGGAGGTGGTGGCCATTGCTTCAGTAATTGCACAAATCTTAATTCAGTAGAACTTTCAAAAAACCTTGAATACATAGGGTGGCAAGTATTTCAAGGGTGTACTTCTTTAGTATCCATAGACATACCTGATAGTGTAACAGTAATTCAATATGCCGTCTTTGCTGGTTGCACAAGCCTAAAAAATGTGCGTTTGTCTAATTCAATAACAGATTTCGCGGGGTCATTATTTGAGGGGTGTACAAGTTTAGAATATATTGAAATTCCCTCTTCGGTGAGATTTATGAATGGTCATATGTTCTCCGGTTGCACCAGTTTGAAAACAGTAAAACTACTACCACAACTATCTTCATTGGGCACAAATTTATTCAAAGACTGCAATAACCTTAATGACCTATATTTATGGTCTACAACTCCTCCATCTTGCGACCTATCAACTTTTATGAATGTTTCTTTAGCTGGGGTTATTTTACATGTACCGATTGGCACTAAAAAAATATATGAGGATGCAGATACCTGGAAAAATTTCTCAGAAATCATTGATGACGTTGAAATTCCGGCCACTCGTCTATATCTTAGTTCAACTACACTATCATTAAAAGAAAATCAGAGCTACAAATTAAGTGCATATATTGAACCAACATATACAACCGATATCTTAAAGTGGGAATCTTCCGACGATAATATAGCAACTGTATCAGCTAATGGTATTGTTACTGCACATTTAGAAGGTGAAGTCCTTATTACAGTTAGTTGCGGGTCTCTTTCTTCCACTTGTGAAGTTAGAGTCTTGCCTATAGTTCCTGAAGTTGGTAATACATTTGAATATAAAAACCTTTGGTATAGCGTATTGGATATATCTAATAATTATGTTTCCGTTAATAGATATTCAGAAGTTAGCGAAGATTTAACCATTCCTGACACAGTAGAGTTTTTAGGGGAGACTTTTTATGTAACTCAAATAGGCTCAGGAGCATTTAACGGGTGTAAAAACTTGAAATCAATAAAAACTCCTAATTGTTTAACAACAATTTGGAACAACGCATTCTACAATTGTCAAAATTTGGCAGAACTGGAATTTGGTAGTAGCCTAAACGAAATAAGAGATTCTGCATTTAGTGGATGCACTGAAATTACCTCAATAAAATCATTCGCCAGCAATCCACCTTCATTATCTCCATCGGCATTCCCGCTATCAGTTTACGAAACAGCTAAGGTAACTGTACACGAACAAGCACTCAAAACTTACGTAAGAGATGATATGTGGGGACGTTTCCGCAACTATTTGACTATAACCAGCGGTGCTTCATTATCGCACTATGAAGTAGAGATGGCCGGCGACGAAGTGTTTCAGCTCGGATTGTTTAACACCGACGACGAAGTGGAATGGAGCAGTTCGAATACCGATATCGCTTATGTAAACGATTGCGGTCTTATCGTAGCAATGGGTGCTACAGGTGTTACACAGGTCACTGCAAAAATCAACGGTGAAACGCTTAACTGCCGCGTTATAGTATCTACACCATCAAGAGGTGAAAGAATAAATCAGCAATCAAGCAAAAGAATTAGTTCTTCGACAGATATTCAAGATATCGATCCTACCGAAATAAAGATCGAATCGGTAAATTGGGATAAGAAGATGTTGAATGTTCGTTTGTTCCCCTATGGTGCTTCAACAGTTATGAATTGGACAAGTTCTGATTCTTCAATAGCAAAAGTAGAGAACGGATTAATTACGGTATACGAATCGGGTGTCGTTGATTTTGAAGTAGAAACAGAGAATGGTCTCGAAGAAAGTATTGAAGTCGACACTAAGGGAATCGACAATTCAGGCCTTGATTCAATATTAAGCAATTCTGACATCGCCCCGACTAATGTTTACGACATTTCAGGCCGCATGCTTTATCGCAATGCTTCGCTCAAACAAATCAGAAACATTGAAAAAGGCCTTTACATCATAAATGGGAAGAAAGTTCTTGTTAAGTAATTAATAAAGACATAATAAACTATCACAAGTCATGGCAGCCGCCTCGCTCGGTTGCCATGATTTTTTAGTCTCGCTAAAATTTTGTACCTTTGCACTATCAAAGGTGATTAAGGTTCAATAATGAGTAACTATAATCAAGAGATAGATTTATTATTTGAAGTTAGTTGGGAGGTTTGCAACAAGATAGGCGGCATCTATACTGTGCTATCGAGCAAAGCCAAGACATTAAAAACTCAATTCAAAGACAATCTTATATTTATCGGTCCCGATGTGTGGAGCGCGGCAAATCCGTCGCCCTACTTCATCGATTCGAAAACGTTGTTGCGAAAGAGCGTCGACACGTCTAAGCTACCCGAAGGTGTTGGCATCCGCATAGGTCGTTGGGACATTCCCGGCAAACCGATAGCCATACTTGTAAAATTCGACGGCATGTACACGTCGAAAGACGAAGCTTATGGCAAGATGTGGGCTCGCTACGGCGTCGATTCGCTACACGCCTATGGCGACTACGATGAAGGGTGCGCTTTTGCAAGAGCTGCCGCCATAGTGATTGAAAACATTGTCACAACTACAAATACCGACCGCCGAAAAGTTACGGCTCATTTCAACGAGTGGACAACGGCTATGGGCTTGCTCTCCCTGAAATCGGATATGCCGGAAGTGGCTACCGTTTTTACAACGCACGCCACATGCATAGGCCGCAGCATCTGCGGCAACGGCAAACCGCTCTACGACCAATTGCCTAATTATAATGGCAATCAGATGGCTCAGGAACTGAACATGGAGGCCAAGCACTCCCTCGAGAAAGCCGCCGCCCATAATGCCGATTGCTTTACTACAGTGAGCGAGGTTACGGCCGATGAGTCGGCCCAACTGCTTGAACGGCGCCCCGAAGTAACGCCAAATGGCTTTGAGTTAAACTTCGTACCCGGCCCGAAGCAATATGGGGCACTGCGGGCCGCTGCACGTCGACGCCTGCTCGATGTTGCAAGAGCCCTCACAGGAGTTGACTTCGATGATAGTACTTTTATTGTGGCGACATCGGGCCGCTGCGAGTTCCGCAACAAAGGTCTTGACATGTATATCGATGCGATGAACGACCTTGCCTATTGCGGCTCTGCAAGAAAAGTGTTGGCGTTTATCCTCGTTCCGGCATGGGTTGCCGGTCCTCGTGAAGACTTGCAACACCAGCTGCGACACAATATTACATCGCGCCTTAGCGACCCTGTAATAACACACAATCTGCACAACTATGGCGACGATGCTGTTGTGAGATATATTCATGAAAAAGGCTTTAGCAACGACACTAATTCATATGTCGCTGTCGTATACGTGCCTTGTTACCTCAATGGCAACGATGGCATCATCAATATGAATTATTACGACATATTACCCGGCCTCGACGCCACGGTGTTTGCATCGTATTACGAGCCTTGGGGCTATACGCCGCTCGAAAGCATAGCTTTTGGAGTGCCAACAGTAACGACAAGCCTTGCTGGTTTTGGCCGTTGGGCGTTGACACTGGATGAGAATGTCGATTTCGATAATGCGGGTATCGTTGTTGCACAGCGTAACGACAACAACTATTTCGAAGCCGTACATACCATATCGCGCAGCATACAACGCCTCGCCAACGCTACCGATAGCTATATCAAGAAATCGCGTAAAGCGGCTATGGTAAGTGCAAAAAAAGCTCAATGGACAGATTTTATATCATACTATAATAAGGCATACGAAGTTGCACGAAGTGTGCGTAATGCCGAGATTAACAAATTGAAATAACTACGATTTTTTATATGAAACTTTCTGTTAGTAACTCCAACGCTCCTATATGGCGCGACATTACAGTAAAATCAGAGCTTCCCTCACGCCTCAAGCCTCTTGAGGAACTGTCGAAGAACCTTTGGTGGGTATGGAATAGCGAAGGTAAAAACCTTTTCCGCTCCATCGATCCCGACCTATGGCGTAAAGACGGCGAAAACCCGGTTATGCTCTTGCAACAACTTAGTTCCGAGCGTATTGCTGAACTCATCGCCGATGAAGAGTTTATGACCAATCTCAGAAGGGTTCACGACGACTTCAAAGAGTATATGAGCAAACCGATGCGCAAAGACGTGCCGTCGGTATCGTATTTTTCAATGGAATACGGCTTATGCAACTGCCTTAAGATATATTCAGGCGGCTTGGGCGTTCTCGCCGGCGACTACATCAAAGAAGCATCTGATAGCCGCATCGACATGACCGCAGTAGGGTTCCTCTATCGCTATGGCTACTTTACCCAGACATTGAGTGTTGACGGACAACAGATTGCCAACTATGAGCCTCAGAATTTCAATCAACTACCTATCGAACAGGTTTTTGATGCCGACGGCCGCCCGATGATACTCGAAGTACCCTACCCCGGCCGTATCATTTATTGCCACATATGGCGTGTTAACGTAGGTCGCATGAAGCTCTATCTTCTCGACACCGATTTCGACATGAACAGCGAATACGACCGCCCTATCACGCACAAATTATATGGCGGTGATTGGGAAAACCGTATCAAGCAGGAATACCTGCTCGGTATTGGCGGTGTGCTCATGCTGCAGAAACTCGGTGTGAAATCGCAAATCTATCACTGCAATGAAGGTCATGCCGCCTTGCTAAACCTTCAACGCCTCGTAGATTATGTTCAGAAAGACGGCCTTAGCTTCAACGTGGCCCTCGAACTCGTACGCTCTTCATCGCTATACACAGTGCACACACCCGTGCCGGCCGGTCACGACTACTTCGACGAAGGTCTTTTTGGGAAATATATGGGTGAGTACCCGGCCAAACTTGGAATATCGTGGAACGACCTCATGAACATGGGTCGCGAAAATCCCGACACTAACGAACGTTTCTCGATGAGTGTCTTTGCCCTCAACACCTGCCAGGAAGCCAATGGTGTGAGCTGGTTGCATGGTGAAGTATCGAAGAAGATGTTCTCCGGTATCTGGAAAGGATATGACTGGAAAGAGAGCCATGTAGGATATGTTACCAACGGCGTTCACATGCCTACATGGGCTGCCTCGGAGTGGAAAGAATTCTACCACAAAGAGCTTGGTGCCCAGGTGTTTGAGCATCAAAGCGAGACTGAAGCTTGGAAAGGTATATTCGAAGTGCCCGATCAAAAGATTTGGGACATGCGACTTACACTTAAGAACAAGTTTATCAATTTTTTACGTCGCGACTTCAAGGAAAAATGGTTGGCAAATCAAGGTGATCCGTCGTCGGTGATGAATATCGTCGACCGCATCAATCCCAATGCACTCATTATCGGCTTTGCCCGCCGTTTTGCCACCTATAAGCGTGCGCATCTGCTTTTCACCGATTTAGACCGCCTCGCTAAAATCGTAAACAACGAGCAGTTCCCTGTGCAGTTTATCTTTGCCGGCAAAGCACACCCTGCAGATGGTGCCGGCCAAGATCTTATCAAACGCATCGTTGAAATAAGCCACCGCCCCGAGTTCCTCGGTAAAATAATATTCCTCGAAGACTACAACATGATTGTTGCGAAACGTCTCGTTACGGGTGTAGATATATGGATGAACACCCCAACACGCCCGCTTGAAGCATCGGGAACATCAGGAGAGAAGGCCGAAATGAATGGTGTGCTCAACTTCTCCGTACTCGATGGATGGTGGTATGAAGGTTATCGTTTTAACGAGAAAGCAGGTTGGGCTTTGACCGACAAACGCACCTACAACGACCAAGGACAGCAAGATAAACTTGATGCTGCCACAATATACTCTATGCTCGAAAACGAAATTATACCCTTGTATTTCGAAAAGAATTCGGCCGGCTACTCTCCTCGCTGGATACAATATATCAAGGGGTCGATAGGCGACATTGCGCCTCATTTCACAATGAAGCGTATGATTGACGATTATATCGAACGTTTCTATTCAAAAGAAGCCGCCCGTTGCCAACGACTCAGTGCCGACAACTGCACTCTCGCCAAAAACATCGTTTCGTGGAAAGAGCACGTTGCCGCGCGATGGGATGGCATCAAAGTGGTCGAATTCCATAACAGTGGCGAAATGGCATCATCGCTGACAGGTGCGCCCTATCGCTTCGAAGTAACGATTGATACTAATGGCATCGGACGCGATTTAGGTCTCGAAATGGTTATTTACCGACAAGAAAACGGCCAGGAAGTGTTCTCGCGCACAGAGCAATTCAAAATCGTGAAACAAGAAGGCGACATGATAACTTATGAGTTATCGACAAAAGTTCGCGATGCCGGAGTCTTCCGCTACGGATTCCGTCTATATCCAAAAAATTCGGAATTGCCGCACCGCCAAGATTTCGCATACACACGTTGGATTTAATTGCCACGAAACTCCGATAAGAATAATCTCATAAAAACTACCGACAAGCAACCATCAAAACATAAACGGGAGCTCGTCGGTGTTTTTGTCGGAGAGAACAAACGGCAGAATTAATGTGTTATAAGTTTATCAAGCACTTTCTTAACTATGACCGAAAATTCATCACATAAACAAACGCCCATAAGCGATAAAACAGGCTTTTCATCGCGCGTGTTTTATTCGGCACGGCAGGCTATACGTCGCCATGCCTCCGGTGGTAATATTCTAATTGGAACCACCGTCTTGGCTTTAATCATAGCCAACATACCGGCTATTAACGCCTATTACTTTGATTTCTGGGAACAAGAAGTAAGACTTCAACTCGGAGATTTCAATCTATTTAGCCATTCAGGACATCCGATGACACTTCTCACATTTATCAACGACTCGCTGATGGCTATTTTCTTTTTCTCGATAGGCCTTGAAATTAAACGCGAAATACTCGTTGGCGAATTGTCGTCGTTTAAGCAAGCGCTGCTGCCTATCGTTGCGGCAATAGGCGGCATGGTTGTACCGGTGGTGCTATACTACCTCATCAGCAAAGACACGGAATACGTTGGAGGAGCCGCCATACCTATGGCTACCGACATAGCATTCTCCCTGGGAGTCTTGGCCATGCTCGGCAAAAGAGTGCCCGTATCGTTAAAAATTTTTCTCACCACCCTTGCTGTTGTCGACGATATCGGCGGTATTATTGTTATTGCCGCTTTTTACTCAACGCATATCGAGCTTATGATGCTGCTCTACGCCGCCATACTCTTAGTATTGCTTATGCTCGGCTCTGTATTCCGCATAAAGAGCAAGGTCTTTTATTTAGGCATCGGTGGCGTTATCTGGTATCTATTCCTGAATTCAGGCATACACCCGACAATAGCCGGAGTACTTGTTGCCTTCTGCGTTCCGGCCACACCGGTATATGCACCTAAAAAATATATACAGAAAATACAGAATTCGATAGTTCATTTCAATAGTTTTGAAGTAACAGGCGACCTCGAAAAACGCTCCATACTCAACAAAGAGCAATTAGACTGGCTCAAACAAGTTGAAAGTGCTTCTGACAAAGTGATATCTCCGCTTCAAGACCTCGAAGACACACTCCATCCGCTTGTCAACTATTACATACTGCCTTTATTCGCCTTTGCCAATGCCGGAATATTCCTGCTCGACATGGCTCCTATGGAGGCTTTCGAAGGCATTTCGCTCGCTATAATAATAGGCCTTGTCGCAGGTAAATTCCTGGGAATATTATCATTCTCATGGCTCACTGTGAAATTGAAGTTGGCACCGATGCCGGCTCACGCCAATTGGAACATGATGTCATCGATAGCCATGCTCGGCGGCATTGGATTCACTGTCTCTATTTTTATAGCAACATTATCGTTTAATGCCAACGACCCAGCACAAGCAGCCTTGCTTAGCCATGCTAAACTGGGCATTGTGATAGGTTCAGTATTATCCGGAATCCTTGCCTTTATATGGCTACACCTCACATTACCAAAAGGCGTAGCACCGGATGCCGTAGAAGATTAGATTTTTTAACATAAAGAAAGTTTGCGAATTCACATTTATTTGTTAATTTTGACACGAAATGTTAATTCGCAAACTTTTTAACGTCTCAACTACCCGACAATGAAAAAGCAAACCATCTGGATATTAACCATAATTATGGCTATTGCATTTGTAGGATTGCTCTGTATCCAAATATTTTATATGAGGAACATAGTGCAGATACGCTATGAGCAATTTGCTCAAGGCGTAAGGCAAAGTCTTATTGCAGTGGCGATACATTTGGAGCAAGATGAGGCAAAGCATTTTCTTGAAGAAGACGTTCGGCAGGTCGAGACTTCGGCTGTCGTTGCCCAGTATATGGGCGACCCCGTTCCGACATTGGGCGGTATAAAATACTCATTCATAACATCTACGGGGCTTGAAGCCGACCTAACTATCAAAGGTGGCATAGGCACCATATCGAAACTGCAGAGCGCACCCACTGGGGGGCTTGATGCGCACTATCAAAATATTCAAGACTCTTACCGCAGCCGTTATCTATATCAAAAAGGCGTGCTCGACGACGTAATTATAAATATTATGTCGAAAGCATCTGACAGGCCGATTACAGAGCGTGCCGATTCTGCGCGTATAAGCATATATCTACGGCAGGAATTAGACACACTCGGCCTAACGGTGCCTTTTGAATTTGCCGTTGCCAACTATGCCGGCACCGTCCTATACAAATCGGCCGAATACAAGACTAACGACATTGCAAAAAATAACATTTTCACACAAGCCCTGTTTCACAACGACTTAACGGGGCCAAATCACTTCTTAAAAGTATATTTCCCAACCACAACCGATTATATATTCTCTTCGATATCGTTTATGGTTCCGGCTTTTGCTTTCACGTTCATATTGTTGATAATCTTTGTCTACACCATCATCGTGGCTTTCAGACAGAAAAAACTCACAGAGATGAAAAACGATTTCATCAATAATATGACCCACGAATTCAAAACGCCGATATCGTCCATTTCACTTGCGGCCCAGATGCTTAACGACCAAAGTGTGAGAAAATCGCCGGCGATGCTGCAGCAGATATCGACTGTGATAACCGACGAAACGAAGCGCCTGCGCTTTCAGGTTGAAAAAGTGCTGCAGATGTCGATGTTCGACCGTCAAAAAACCACCCTAAAACTCGATGAAATTGATGCCAACGCGGCTATATACAATATTGTGAACACATTCAAACTAAAGGTTGAAAAGTATGGCGGTTCTATATCGGCCAATCTCGATGCCCTCGATGCAATAGTTACCGTTGACGAAATGCATTTCACCAACGTCATTTTCAACCTGCTGGATAATGCCGTAAAATATCGCTCGGAAGAACGCCCGCTGCACCTTACCGTTGCATCTCGCGACCTTGCCAACGAACGCCTCGAAATAACAGTAGAAGATAACGGCATTGGCATTCGTCGCGACGATCTTAAGAAAATATTTGAAAAATTCTATCGTGTGTCAACCGGCAACCGTCACGACGTCAAGGGTTTTGGTCTCGGATTGGCATACGTACACAAAATGATAACCGAGCTACATGGTGAAATATCGGTAGAATCGGAATTAAATGTAGGAACAAAATTTATAATAATATTACCACTCTCTAAAAACTAAGAATTATGGAAGACCGCATGAGAATTCTTCTATGTGAAGACGACGAAAATCTTGGTATGCTACTCAGAGAATACCTTCAGGCTAAAGGCTATAATGCCGACCTTTTCGTTGATGGTGAAGCCGGATATAAAGCTTTTATCAAAGGCAAATACGACATCTGCGTTCTCGATGTGATGATGCCAAAGAAAGATGGCTTCGCACTCGCTCAGGAAATACGTACTGTCAACTCTGAAGTGCCCATTATTTTCCTTACTGCAAAATCTCTTAAAGACGACATCCTCGAAGGCTTTAAGATTGGCGCCGACGACTACATCACCAAACCATTCTCGATGGAAGAACTCACATTCCGCATCGAGGCTATTTTGCGTCGCGTAAAAGGCAAGAAGGGCAAAGAAGTGACTCAATACAAGATTGGCGGTTTCACTTTCGATACTCAAAAGCAAGTGCTGATGATTCGTGACAAGGTTACAAAACTCACCACCAAAGAATCGGAACTCCTTAGCCTGCTCTGCTCTCATATCAACGAAATCCTTGAGAGAAATTATGCGTTGAAGACAATCTGGATTGACGACAACTACTTCAATGCTCGTTCTATGGATGTTTATATCACTAAGCTGCGCAAGCATCTCAAAGACGACCCCGCTATCGAAATTATAAACATTCACGGCAAAGGTTACAAACTCATTGCCCCCGACACTGAAGCTGAAAAATAATATCATCTGAAACGATATAGTGAAAGAGCCTCAAAGCGCTTTGCTTAGAGGCTCTTCCTTTTGCGTTTCATGTGCATTACAACATAAAAGGAGGATGCCAATCGACGACACCCTCCTTCCTTAAACGATTATGCTGCGAATAGCTGTAAAATTATTCAGCTTCTACTTCTTCGGGAGCATTAGCCTTGTTTAGCTCTGCCACAATAGCCTGAAACTCTTCGAGAGAGATTGTTTTTTCGTCGAGCTTCACTGTGTTATGCAAAGCATGGAACAAATTACCGTTGAATGCCATTCTCACGAGCTGACGACGCTGATTTTTATCTTTAAGCATATTTTCTACAAAATAGTCGAGCATCTGGTCGGCCATATGACCCATTCCATACTGTTGAAGTTGCTCCATTCCGTATTGACGCGCAGCAGCTTTAACATCATCGTCGTTAACTTTAACGTCTAATTTTTCTGCTACTTTGTTTTCGATTATTTCCCATTTAATACCGGGGATACTCTTTTCTAAGAGCTCATCGATATCTTCAGGTTTTGTCTCAGACTCATTCCGGAGCATAAATTTGCGCAGGAAGTCAACCGGAAGCTCCATTTTTGCGCCATAGGTATCCATGAGATAGTCTTCAGTTTGGCGAGTGAAGAGCTGATTGCTGTTAGGTAGGAGCGAACGCGATATCAGATCGGCTATTGCTTTGCGATATTCTTCTTCGTTGTGCACCTTGTCGGCACCGAATACTTTGTTGTAATATTCTTCACCAAGTTCGGCCGGCTTATTTACAACATACTCTGTTATTGTCATTTCGAAGTTGCCGCGTGCGTTTTCAACTTTATCGCGGTCGATATGTAACATCGAGGCTACTTCCGACTCGTTGCCATCGCATGTTTCGAAAGGATTAAACACCACCTTGTCGCCAACTTTTGTGCCTTCGAATTTCTTAGCTTCATCAGTCGACTTAAAGAGGAACGGAGCCAAAATGCCGTCGGTAACTTGAATAGCGTCATCGCTTTCTTTTATCGTGCCGTCTTCGTTGAGCTGCATTATAGAGCCTTTAACGAGAGCACGATCGGCATATTCTTGTGCCGGAGCCTGCTCGCCGTTAGCGCTACGCATGCTCTTGTCTTGATCGTCAATCATCTGCTCAGTGACTGCGATATTATAGAACGGTATTTTAGCTTTTTCAAGCTCGAGTTTCAATGTAGGCGCAAAACCAACTTCATACTTGAAGGTGTAATCTGCCTTAACGAGGTCGATTTCTTCATCAACTGCGGGCAGGGGCTGACCCAAAATATCAAGTTTATTATCATCTATATATTTTAGGCATGCATCCGCAGCCACTTCGTTAAGCACATGAGCTTTAACTTCGTTGCCAAAGCGCTTACGCAATTGGTTGATATCGATATGGCCTTTGCGGAAGCCGGGAATTTGTCTCTTTTGACCAATTTCCTTCAGTTCTTTTTTAACGCGATCGGCATAATCGGCTTCTTCGATTTTTACAACGATGTAACCTTCAAGGTCTTTCGTTTTTTCGAGTGTTACGTCCATTAATTTGTATCTTAATATTTAATAATTATTCATTTGCACACTGCCTCTACGACAATATACCCATTAGGGACTGCAAAATTAACACTTAAAATTTTATTATTCAACTTTCGCGCTGTTTTTTAGATTTTTTTGCGCCTCTATGGATTGTAGCGCACCGAGCGACAGCGATGATAATAATCGACAAATGCACGATTAACCATTCTTATACCGCCGGGGGTTGGATAATCGCCTGAGAAATACCAATCGCCGGGGCACGTTGGCACTGCATCGTGCAAGCCATCTAAACTTTGAAATACGATATCGACTTTGGCCTTAATATCGCCGGGAGTCAACATTTCGCACATACGTTTGGCAATTTCCTCGTCGGTAAATGGCGCATAAAGCTCCTTTACTGCATTTACCTGCTCGGCATCAGGCAGTTCGAGGTTTCTTTTTGCCTCTAAATATACCTTGTCGATAAGTTCTACATTACCATTCTCTTCGAGTAGCGAAATTACAGCTCTAAATGCTGCCAACTCGTCAAGATTGGGCATATCAATACCGTAGTAATCGGGATAACGCACTTGAGGAGATGACGACACTATTATTATTCTACAAGGATGAAGCCTATCGAGAATACGTAATATAGACTGCCGCAAAGTAGTTCCACGCACTATACTGTCGTCGATAACTACAAGGGTATCGGAATTTTCTTTAAGAGAGCCATAAGTAACGTCATAGACATGGGTGGCCAGGTCGTTACGCGAGCTGCCTTCAGCAATAAACGTGCGCAGTTTTATATCTTTGATTGCAACCTTTTCTACTCTCACCTTTCTTGCGAGGATAGTAGACAAGGCTTCTTCGGTAAGTTTATTTTCCTTTGCTAATGCCGCAATCTCATTCTTGCGATAATTTTCAAGACGACAATTAAGCTCCTCAATCATGCCAAGGAAGGCCACCTCTGCCGTATTGGGTATAAAAGAAAAGACCGTATTATCGAAATCCTTATCAATCATATGACATAGCTCCGGCACTATATTTGCCCCCAAGCGTTTTCTCTCGCGATAAATATCGGCATCGCTGCCACGCGAAAAATAGACGCGTTCAAAGGAACAACGCTCGTTTTCACCTTCCGGCAAGATACGTCGAACTTCGATTTTACCATCGCGACTAATGAGCATGGCACATCCCGGCGACAGCTCTTTTACACTGTGGCCCGACACAGCAAAGACAGTCTGTATCACAGGCCGTTCAGACGCCACTACAGCGATCTCGTCATCGCAATAATAGAATGCCGGACGTATTCCGCACGGGTCTCTCATCACAAAAGATGAGCCGCATCCGGTTACGCCACAGATAGTGTAGCCACCGTCCCACTGCGGAGCCGAGCCTTCGAGCACATTTCCGAGGTCGATTTCCTCTTCAATTCGGTAGGCCAACTGTGGGTCGTGCAAGGTGTCGCGATACTTTCTGTATAAGCGATGATTTTCTTTGTCGAGAGCATTGCCAATTTGCTCAAGCATAAGCACCGTATCGCTGTAGATGCGCGGGTGCTGGCCCGTTGCTACAATGTTCTCGTAAATCCTATCAACATTTGTCATGTTGAAGTTCCCGCATAGCATAAGTGCTCGCGAACGCCAATTGTTACGGCGTAAAAACGGATGGGTATATTCCAAGCCGCTACGACCCGTTGTGCTATAGCGGAGATGCCCCATATATATTTGGCCTACAAAAGGAGCGTAGTTGTCGACTTCCGATTCGCTCAAACTATTAATATTTTCGGGAAGTTTTCGCCCGATTTTAGCGAAAATATCATCAATAGCACCTGTGCCGAGGGCTCTTTCTCGATATACATATTCATATCCGGGCGGCGTGTTGAGTTTCACAACGCCGACACCGGCCGCCTCTTGGCCGCGGTTATGCTGTTTCTCCATAAGGAGGTAGAGGCGGTCGAGTGCGTAGGTATAACTACCGTATTTTTCTTTGTAGTACGAAAGCGGCTTTAGTAGGCGTATCATAGCCACACCGCATTCATGCTTTAGTTGTTCCATGAGATAATTTATCTGATAAAGAGAAGCTCGCGATACTTAGGCAGCGGCCATATTTCATTGTCTACCATAAGCTCGAGTTTATCAATGTTATATCGTATTTTCTCCATTGCCGGTGCCACATTATCGTGGTAAGCTACAGCTTTTTCGCGCTCATTTTCGATGGCATTGGCTTTTTTACGTGCCTCCACCATGTCGGCCACCGTCGTTTTTATCGTAGTCATTCTCTGAGCAATACTTTCTATCGTATCGAGGTCGCATTGAGCCATTTCGGCGGCTCGGTCGCCAAAAACCTCGCGCAGTTTTACCACATTGTCGACAAGCATCGATTGATAGCGAGTGGCAACAGGGATAATATGGTTGATTGCCAAATCGCCAAGGACTCGGGCTTCAATCTGTATTTTCTTAGTGTACATTTCCCACTTCACTTCATTACGTGCCTCAAGCTCCGGTTTCGACAGCACTCCTGTTTTGGTAAACATTTCAACCGACGATGGCGACAGATATGCATCGAAAATAACGGGTGCCGATGTTTCGCAATCGAGGCCTCGACGGGCGGCCTCTTCTTTCCATTCATCGCTATAACCATTACCGTCAAAGTGTATTGGCTTCGATTGTTTAATAAGAACACGTATTTCAGCCAGTAAAGCATCTGTGAGAGTTTCGCCCTTTTCCAGACGCGCATCTACCTTTACTTTGAAATCGGCAAGTTGCTCTGCGACAGCAGCGTTAAGAACGAGCATTGCCGAGGCATTATTTGCCGAAGACCCTACAGCACGGAATTCAAACCTATTACCGGTAAAAGCGAAGGGCGATGTGCGGTTCCGGTCGGTATTGTCGAGTAAGATTTCAGGAATCTGTGCAAGGCCGATAGAATATCCGGCTTTCTTTTTCAAATCGGGGATATCGGCAACTTCGCTATGCTCTAAACGATTGAGAATATCGGCCAACTGACTGCCGGTAAATATCGAGATAATCGCCGGCGGTGCCTCATTCGCTCCAAGGCGATGCGCATTTGTGGCCGACATTATCGAGGCCTTAAGCAAGGCATTATGTCTATGTACTGCCGCCATAACGTTTACCACAAACGTAAGGAATTGCAGGTTGTCGAGCGGCGTTCTACCGGGAGCAAACAGCATTGCGCCACGATCGGTGCCAAGACTCCAATTATTGTGTTTACCCGAACCGTTAACTCCTGCAAATGGTTTTTCGTGCAATAACACACGGAAATTATGTTTGCGGGCAACCTCACTCATCACCGACATCACCAAAAGGTTATGGTCGTTGGCAAGGTTGGTTTCTTCATATATAGGGGCCAACTCAAATTGGTTTGGAGCGACTTCGTTATGACGTGTTTTTACCGGTATGCCAAGGCGATGGCCCCTGATTTCGAGATCGAGCATAAAAGCTTCAACGCGCGATGGTATTGAGCCGAAATAATGGTCTTCGAGCTGTTGATTCTTTGCACTTTCGTGCCCCATTAGCGTGCGACCGGTCATCACCAAGTCGGGACGCGCATTGTAGAGCGATTCATCTACAAGGAAATACTCCTGCTCCCAACCCAAAAACGATGTTACATGCTTCACCTCCGGGTCGAAGTATCGGGCCACAGCCGTTGCCGCTTTATCTACGGCATTCAACGCACGTAGTAGAGGCGTCTTATAGTCGAGCGATTCTCCGGTATATGAAATAAATATGGTAGGAATACACAGAGTACGATCAAGGATAAAGGCAGGCGACGAAATATCCCATGCCGAGTAGCCGCGAGCCTCGAAAGTATTACGAATACCACCGCTGGGGAAACTTGAAGCATCGGGCTCTTGTTGAGCAAGGAGTTTGCCCGAGAATTCTTCGATAACGCCTTCTTTGCCATCATGTTCTATGAAGGCATCGTGTTTCTCAGCCGTACCACCGGTGAGAGGTGCAAACCAGTGTGTGTAATGGCGAGCGCCGTTGTCAAGTGCCCAGCGACGCATCCCTATTGCTACACTGTCGGCAACTTGGCGTGTAATGGGCTTTTTGTTTTCTATAGCATCTATAAGAGCATCATATGTCTCTTTAGGCAGATACTGAAACATTTTCTGACGGTTGAACACCAGTTCACCATAATACTCGTCGGGGCGTTTGTCGGGCGTTTCAACTGCAATTGCCTTGCGATTGAAAGCCTCTTCCACCATTTTGAATCGCAATGTTGTAGACATATCCTATATTAAGTTTTATGTTACTTTACAAAAAATTAACCCGACCGGGCAGGGTGCTCAATCGGGCGTAGCGTTATTTTTGCGGAGGCGGTACGTTGCGTTACCATTCACGACTGCCGAGCAGCCGGTAGACTTATGATAACATATTTTGGCTCTATCATGAGCCATAGAACAGATTTTCATACCGTTTCCTTTTTCTTCTGCAAAGGTACAATTTTTTTGCTTTAGTTACAAAAAAAATATTTCATCGGCTCTGCGGTTCTACGTTATCTGCTCAACCATCAAGTTGCAATTTACATTTGGAATTCGCCCCTTAAACACACGTCTTTTTGGCCCCGATTAAACGCCAATTGGCAATAATGCGTCAAAATGCGTCAAAAATGACACCTAAAGGGTCGAGGATTGCGATATTTTTGGCTCAACACTGCTTTAATTGAAGAAAAAATCGTATCTTTGCGGCTGATTTTGAGCCCGCTTAAGAGTTATATGAACTCTTGAGGGCAATTTTTAATGAATTGAATATGATTAAAATCACATTTCCGGATAATAGTGTACGCGAATTTGAAGCCGGCACAACACCGCTCCAGATAGCACAAGCCATATCACCTCGCCTTGCTCGCGAAGTCCTCGCATCGTCGGTAAACGGCCAAGAATGGGACCTATCGCGCCCCATCACTTCTGATGCTCATATTAAGCTGTTTAAATGGGAAGATGCCGAGGGCAAGCATGCATTCTGGCATAGCTCGGCTCACCTTTTGGCCGAAGCGCTACAAGTGTTGTATCCGGGAGTAAGATTCGGTATTGGCCCGGCTATTGAAAACGGTTTCTACTATGATATCGACCCGGGAGAGCATAAAATCACATCTGATGATTTTGCTAAAATAGAAGCAAAAATGCTCGAACTGGCTCGCGAAGACCAACAGATTGTACGTGCCGACATTTCGAAAGCCGACGCCCTGAAGTTATTTGGCGACCGCAACGAAGAATATAAATGCGAGTTGATATCTGAGCTTGAGGATGGCCACATAACCACTTATACACAAGGTTCGTTTACCGACCTATGCCGCGGGCCACACATACCCTCTACCGCTCCTATTAAGGCCGTAAAGGTTATGAGCCTTGCCGGCGCCTATTGGCGTGGCGACGAAACACGCAACCAATTGGTACGCGTCTACGGCATAACATTCCCCAAGAAAGCGATGCTCGACGAGTACCTCGCTCTGCTCGAAGAAGCTAAGAAACGCGA
>JAFLUA010000015.1 GCA_022508985.1 Muribaculaceae bacterium | reverse complement strand
CCTACTTTCAACAAGCAAGTGCAAAATTAAGGACAAAGTTTGTAAAATACTTTAGTTGGAATCTCAAAATTTAGTTTACGACGAGGTCGAGCGTTTAATTTTTTTTGCACATTCATAATTTGTTGTCTTGTAACAAGGTTAAAATCAGTACCTTTGGGGAAATATTGTCTGATAAGCTTATTTGCATTTTCAATTGCGCCTTTCTGCCATGAACTGTAAGAGTCGGTGAAATAGACTTTAGTGTTGAGTTTTTTGGCAAATGTCCTGTGATGGGCGAACTCAAAGCCGTTGTCGGTGGTAATAGTTTTCAGGGCTTCTCCTTTGAATGGCAGCAACATCTTCCATATTTTGTCCGCCACCACGGCAGGATGTTTAGTTGGCACATATTCCATTATGATATAGTTGGATGAGCGTTCCGTAAGAGTAATCAGGGCACTATGTTGACCTTTACCGACAATTAAATCGAGTTCCCAGTCACCGAAGCGCGTTCCGTCGGCTTCGGCAGGCCGGTCATGAATACTGACTCTATCGGGGATGTTTGTCGCTTTGGTACTCTTGGTCCGATATTTATGATGGCGGTATTTCATCTTATGCCTTGTATGTCGGCGAAGTTCACCGGTTGAATCCCGTCGTATTTCCTGATAGATACGTTCATGGGAGATGCCTATACCTTTGGTTTTAAGCAGCCACCCCGATATCTGCTGTGGAGACCATTGATTGAGTTTGAGCAGCGCCAGGGCCTCGTTTATCACCCATTGAGGTGTCCTGCGGTTTGAGCAGCTACGCCAACGCTTTGCTGCGGCCAATTCGCAGGCATGTTGATATACATAATGTCCCTGACGGTTGGTGTTACGCCTTATTTCACGGCTAACTGTCGATACGCTGACGCCTATCTGCAGAGCAATTGCAGTTTTTGTTTTATTTTCTTTAATTCCCAGATAAATTGCGTATCTTTGCTCACGGGATAATTGGTTATACATTACAATACAAAATTAATTATTCCTGAGGAGACTTCGGTCTCCTTTTTCATTTTTTTGTATTGCTTGTTTAAGCAGGTCGCGCTTGGGGGCTGTCTCGTCAGCCCCCGCCGCTCGGGCATCCCCTCACGAGAGGAGTGAGAGAGGTGATTCTCTTAACGAAGGTTTTTGCACTTCGTTTTGGAATCTACGAAAAAAACGGCAAAAGCAAATTAAAAGGAAGCTATGAATTGAGGGATTGAAATTTTGATGAGAAGTAATTTTGAAAAAATGTTTGTTTATAAAAATTAATTATTAAATTTGCAAGCGCAACCGCTAAACGGAGCCTCAGAGAGGGAACTGTGTGGCGGGGCGCAAAGACATAATAGAGCGTTTATCCGACGCTTATTCTTGACGATTCGAAATCTGGCAGTTTCAAAAAAATCAATGTCGAGAGTGAGACAACGATAGGCGGCTTCGGGTATGATGTTTAGCCGAAATTGGATATACGATTTCGAAGGTGAATCATACAGCGTGAGGCTCCCTGAGCGTTGCTCGTCCAACATTGATGGGCAAATGCCAGAGCCTCGAATCGTGGGACGAGTAGCAGATACAGACTCTCACGCTCTTTTTTTATCCTTTTTAGTGCTGATGAGGTGAGTCCGGAAGCATCAAAAGTGTTATGAAGCATATTTTATTATCACTGTGTGCGTTACTTCTGAGTTTCTCGGCCTATGCTGCAAAGAAAGTGACGATTAATGTAATTCCGGAAACAGCCAAGATTTATGTTGACGGGCAAATGGTGGGGACAGGTTCTTATCAAGTAAAGTTTGATAAAAATACCGACTTTTTTATTATCAAAGTAGAGGATGAGGGATATATCACTCGTAATTATCGTTTGTTAAAATCGTATACAAAGGCAACGATATTGTATCAATTGCCTATAGACGAAGCAAAGGAAGCATCGGTAGGTGGCGGCGAAGGAATTGATATCGCTAATAAATGGTTTGATGTCACTTGCCGAAAAGGGATGTCGGAGGAGCAGGTTTGGAAGCGTCTGATGTCGGTATGTACGAGTTACTTCGACAATATAGAGGTTAGAGACAAAACCGCGGGTTGGATTAAAACGTCATGGCGCTTGACAAAGTTTAAATACCAAACGGTGCGTACGCGACTTGAAGTTAGAATGAGCTTTATTGACGAAGAAGTTTTGAGTTATCGAGTTCGCCTGAATGTGCAAATTAGAGATAGCGATTGCAATAGTGAGAATTGTTATAAAAATTACGATCGCGTTCTTCGAACATTTGAGCCATTGATACAAGAATTGCAGACATCTGTCGGAGGTGGCGAATAATATCTTGTTATTAAGTTAAATTACAGAAATATGAAGAATACATTGAAAAAGGCGCTTAGTGTTCTATTGGCGTTAGCAATAAGTGTGAACGTGTTTTCGGCTGATAATAAAGACTTAAAGGCAATTATGATGCAACTGGAGGCTGCCGGGATTGATGCGTCACAAGTAAGTGACCTTAGTAAAATTATGGAACAATTAGCCGCAGGAGATGCTACCTTTGAGTTGGAAGATGGTTTGTACATGATGAACGATCCTAATTTTGAATGGACACTGTCAGATGATAAAAAAGCAAAAATAAATTTTTCAGAAAATGGCGGTCTGGTATTAGACTCAAGGGTGTCAAATCAGGTAGTGTATTCAACAGTTGAATTGCCATTAAGCCCTGAGACAGACGACTTTACTTATGGCGCCACATTCGTGGCAAGATTAAATGAAAATAAGTTTGTTGGCTTGCTTTTTGATTTTGTTGACAGTAGAAATTTTAAGGCTATCATTGTAAACAACAAAGTTTACAGATATCAGACGGTAAAAGATGGCAATACCTCAGATGTGAAAAATGGTCTGATTAAGCTTGGTAAAAAAGACATTATTGAGAAACTTAAAATCAAAAAGCAAGGAGATAAACTGACTTTTGAGTTTAATAACCAGGAGATTACAAAAATATCGAAGGTGAACGTGACAGAACCT
This sequence comes from Muribaculaceae bacterium, assembly GCA_022508985.1. Lineage (GTDB taxonomy): Bacteria > Bacteroidota > Bacteroidia > Bacteroidales > Muribaculaceae > CAG-873. Next base: position 42,019 of record JAFLUA010000015.1, on the reverse strand, counting down.
GTTTTTGGTATATTGGTATTTGGAGCATTTAAAGCCGAGTGTTCCAGTTTCCAATTTAAGATAGATAATGACGAGGGCGACACAGAAGAAAGTACAACTGATTTCTAACCAATTAGATAATACAAATAAATATAATTAATTAGGATAAAATAATGCAGGGCGTGGTGAAAAAAAACATGCCCTGCATTGTGTTTAGATCAATTCTATTTTGAGGGTTAGATAGAGCAAATGGGCCCTCCTTGGAGGTGTATAAATTGGTTAGTGCTTAGATTTAAGTAATTATTTATAAATCAAGCAATATTTCTATGTAATTTGGCAATTTGGCGCGATTTCGGTTGGGGTATGTTTTTGAAGGATGAGCTGGCTTACGAGTTTATCATGTTTAGGAAAGTGTCTTCGTCGATGATAGTGATATTTAGGCTCTTAGCTTTTTCAAGTTTTGCGGGGCCCATGTTTTCGCCGGCGAGGATAAAGTCGGTTTTCTTTGAAATAGAGCCGGTGTTTTTACCGCCGTGGCGTTCGATTAAAGATTTATATTCGTCGCGACTATGTTTGCTGAAAACACCGCTTATGACAAAAGATTTGCCATCGAGTGCGTTGCTGAGGGGTGCTGTTGCAGAGTCGTCGTCGGGAATGTTCATATTCAGGCCTGCCGCTTTTAGGCGTTCTACTATTGCTTGGTTTTCGTTGTCGGCGAAAAAGTCGGCAATTGTTCGAGCAATGCGAGGACCGACATCTTCGATGGCTTCGAGTTCGTCTACCGACATTTGCATTAGTCGCTCAATAGAGCCGGCTGCCCGGGCCACTTTTTTTGCCGTCGTTTCGCCTACATAAGGAATCGAAAGGGCAAAAACGACTCTCTCGAATGGTACGTTTTTACTCGCTTCGATGCCGTCGATGACTCGTCGTGCGCTTTTTTCTGCGAAGCCTTCAATATCTTGTAGTTGTGTCGGTTTTAAGTCGTAAAGGTCGGCTATGTTGTGAACGAATCCATGGGCGAACAGCTGCGCGGCAGTCTCTTCGCCAATACCATCGATGTTCATCATGCGTCGTCCAACGAAATGTTCGATCCTTCCAACAATCTGCGGCACACAGTTTTCTTTGTTTGGGCATACCCACGCCGCCTCTCCTTCGACCCGAATTAGTTTTGCGCCGCAGGCCGGACAAGAACTCACAAACTCAACAGGTTTGGCCCCTTGTATTCGTGCCGAGGTGTCGACTCCAGTAATTTTTGGAATTATCTCGCCACCTTTTTCTACGTATAACATATCTTGTTCGTGGATGTCGAGTGCGCGCATGATGTCATCGTTGTGCATCGATGCCCGTTTAACGATGGTTCCTGACAGCAATACCGGCTCGAGGTTGGCTACCGGTGTTATAATGCCCATGCGGCCGACATCGAAAGACACGAAACGAAGTCGAGTCAAGGCTCTCTCGGCGGCAAATTTATAAGCGACAGCCCACCGCGGCGATTTAGCGGTAAAGCCGAGGTTGAGTTGCTGCCTCAGAGAGTTAACTTTGAAAACGAGACCATCGGTAGCGACCGGGAGTTCTTTGCGTGCACTGTCCCAATGGTTGATATACTGGTCGACATCGTCGAGAGAGTATAATGGCGTCATGGCGTCGCTCACTTTGAATCCCCACGCCCTCGCCGCCATCATGTTGTCGTAGTGGTTGTCGGCCGGCAGGTTTTCGCCCAGGAGGTAATAGAAATAAGCATCGAGGCCACGCCGGGCCACCTCTGTAGGGTTAAGAAGCTTGAGGGTGCCCGAAGCAGCGTTACGAGGATTGGCGAATAGAGCATCGCCGGCGGCTTCTCTTTCGGCATTAAGGCGGTCGAAAGCAGCCCATGGTAGAACAATCTCCCCTCGAATCTCAAAGAACTCGGGCCACCCCTCGCCTTGAAGCGTGAGGGGTATGCTCTGGATGGTGCGTACGTTGTCGGTTACAACATCGCCTTTTTCGCCGTCGCCACGCGTTACGGCTCTAACGAGTTTGCCATGCTCATATATTAGAGAAATGCTTGTGCCGTCGAACTTCATCTCGCCTATGATGCATGATTGTTGACCTTGTAGGGCTTCTTCGACTCTCTTGCCCCAAGCATCGACTTCATCAATGGAATAGGTATTTGCCAGAGAGAGCATTGGGTAGACGTGGGCAGCCTGCCGAAAACCGTCGGCTAAGTCGGACCCGACGCGGCTTGTGGGAGAGTTGGGGTCGTGCATCTCGGGATGACTTGCCTCGAGAGCTTCGAGCTCTTTCATGAGCATGTCGAAGTCGTAGTCGCTTATTTCCGGAGTATTTTTTACGTAATAAAGATAGTTGTGTCGATGAAGCTCTTTTCGCAACTGCAAGATGCGCGCCGCGTCGTCGCCATCGTTATTTAAGAAGTCGAGTGTAAGCTGTTGTGGCATAATATATTATAGACCTTTTACTTTGTCGGGGTTTTTAGCTATGAAATCTTTCCACGACGAAGGCCCTTTGGCAGCTGTTGGTCGCGAAGACTCGTAGAAATGGCATAATGCAGCACCGAGTGCATCTGTGGCATCGAGTTTAGGCAAAATACTCTCGGCGGGTATGTTTAGAATGCGTTTTAGCATTTCGCAAACTTGCTCTTTAGAAGCGGCCCCATTTCCGGTAATAGCCATCTTAATTTTACGTGGCTCGTACTCTGTTATAGGGACTTGGCGCGATAAAGCCGCGGCCATAGCGACCCCTTGAGCGCGTCCGAGTTTCAACATCGACTGCACGTTTTTGCCAAAGAAAGGCGCTTCGATTGCCATTTCGTCGGGGCAATATTGCTCCACGAGCATGCTTATGCGCTCATATATACGACCGAGCCGGAGGTAGTGGTCGCCAAGTTTAGACAATTCAATCACCCCCATAGCAATCATCTCGGGCTTTTTGCCATAAATACCGAGAATACCGTAGCCCATAACGTTAGTACCGGGGTCGATACCTATGATGATACGGTCGGCCGATTTAACATTTTCTTGTATCATTCTTTGAGGGGGTCGTGAATAACGTCGAGAACAGATTCAAACATAACGACACCCAAAGCCCATTTTTGGCCAATTTCATGGTAGATATTTGGCAGGATGTCGTTTTTGAAGAAGTCGGCCACATGTTGCGAAGGTGCTCGCATCTGAAGGGCAAAAGTGCGAGTTGGTTGTTTAGGGTTGTCGTCGGCCGGGCATCTTAATTCGCAAAGTAGAGGGGCATACATCTTGACCACCTCAGCGGTGGGGAGGTATATGTCTTTAATAAACTCGACGAAGGGCTCGGCAATGTTAGCGTCGACGCAGAAAGTAGTGTTCAGCAATATCATGCAGCAAATAATTTTTTGCCAAAGATACTACTTTTTCTACTATTTAGGTTAAAGTTTTGTTAACTTTGTGCAGTGAAAAAACAGGAAGGAAACATAGAGCCATTGAGCGGGAAGCCGGTAAGGGGGCGATTTGCGCCCTCACCAACTGGCCGAATGCACTTGGGCAATATATTTACGGCATTGATGTCGTATCTGTCGGTGCGTAAATCGGGCGGGCAATGGGTGCTGAGAATAGAAGATCTTGACCCACAGCGCTCAAAGGTGGAGTATGCTCGGCAGATAGAAGACGATTTGCATTGGCTTGGCTTGGAGTGGGACGAGGGCGGCCTTGACGGTGGCGGCGCTAATGGGCCCTATGAGCAAAGTCTAAGAGGCGACATTTATGCGCGCTATTATAAAGAACTTTTGTCGCAGGGTGTTACATATCCGTGCTATTGTCGCCGTGCAGATATTCTTGCTACGCAGGCGCCGCATCAGACAGATGGCAGAGTAGTGTATAGTGGCGCATGTAGGCCCTCGGACGAACCGCCCTTTGTAACGCCGTCAAACGTCGGTTGTCGAGCTCATTCAACGCGGCTGTTTACGCCTGATAGAGAGGTATGTTTCGAAGATGTTGTCTTTGGCCTACAATCGGCCAATGTCGCCGATGTGTGTGGCGATTTCATCCTTCGCCGTGCCGATGGTGCGTGGGCTTATCAACTGGCTGTTGTCGTAGACGATGCCTTGATGGGAATAACGGAAGTTGTGCGTGGTTGTGATTTGTTGTTGTCGACAACTCAGCAGCTTTATCTATATGATTTACTCGGATTTGATGTTCCGCGTTTTGCACATTTGCCACTGATATGCAACGACGCTATGCAGCGTCTGTCGAAACGCGATCGGTCGGCAAGCATGGAGGAGCTACGCAAGAAGTATTCGCCGGAAGAAATATATGGCGTGCTGGGCTATGCCGCCGGGCTCCTTCCGGAAAGGTGTCTGTGCCGCTTAGATGAATTAATCGAACAATTTGATTGGCAAAAAGTTAGGAAAGAGGAAAAGATAAAGATTGAAGAGGCTTAAAGAGCTCAATTTATGGCTCGGTTTGTTGAAAATGCCGAAAATGCATGAGTTGAGTTTGTTCTTTTGATGCGAAAACTGTATTTTTGCATCGAAATAATCGGTGAAAATAGTGAACAGACCTAAACGCATAGCAGTGCTTGGCGCAACCGGATCGATCGGTCGCCAGACACTCGACATAATAGAGCGCTACCCCAATCGGTATGAGGCTGCAATACTTGCGGCCGGCCGACGTGTCGATGATTTGATAGCGTTGGCACAGAAATATCGTCCGCGCCAGGTAGTGATAGCCGATGAGAGTTTGCTTCCCAAATTACGAAGCGCACTGGAGCCTCTTGGAATAGCAACGGCTGCCGGAGCACGCGCGTTGGCCGAGAGTGTCGAGGGTGACGATATCGATATGGTTCTAACCGCGACGGTGGGGTATAGCGGGCTTGAACCTACGGTGCATGCAATAAAAGCCGGAAAGGACATAGCTCTTGCAAATAAGGAAACACTTGTTGTAGCTGGCGACCTTGTGGGCAGATTGCTTAAAGGCTCAAAAACGAAGATTTATCCTGTCGATTCGGAACACTCTGCCATAGCACAATGTCTGCAGGGAGAGGATATCTCGAGTGTGGAGCGCCTGTTGATAACAGCATCGGGCGGCCCGTTCCGGACCTGGCCGATGGAGCGTATGGCAACGGCGACTGCCGCTGATGCCCTTCGTCATCCCAATTGGTCGATGGGCGCTAAAATAACGATAGACTCGGCAACAATGCTCAACAAGGCATTTGAAATAATAGAGGCGCATCACCTTTTTGGGATAGACCCGGAGCGAATAGAAGCCGTTGTCCATCCGCAATCTATAATACATTCAATGGTAGAGTTTGTTGATGGTTCAGTAAAAGCACAGCTGGGTGTGCCCGATATGCATCTTCCGATAGCATATGCCCTCGGCGAAAAGCAACGGTTGCAAGGCGCCTCGAAGCATCTTAGCTTAGCCGATTATACGACCCTGACATTCGAGCACCCCGATGTAGAGCGTTTCCCGTCTCTTGGGTTGGCGCATTATTGTCTTGCCAAGAGAGGGACGTCGGCCTGTACGGTAAATGCCGCCAATGAGATAGCCGTAGCGGCATTTCTTAATGACCGAATAAAATTCACAGATATTTACAGAATAATAGAGCATACGCTCAAAGTTGCAAGTTTTGTAGCCGAGCCCGACTATGACGATTATGTAGCCGTCAACAGTGAGTCGCGAGCAAAGGCCGAAGAGTACATTGCTTGTTTATAATTAAAAAGATTAACGAAAAGTGGAAATACTTATTAAAGCAGCACAATTAGTCGTAGCACTTGTTATCTTGGTAACGGTGCATGAGTTTGGGCATTATATTTTTGCACGAATCTTCGGAGTAAAAGTAAATCGTTTTTATCTGTTTTTTAACCCCTATTTTTCGATATTACGGTATAACCCCAATGGGGGAACACTTGACTTGTTTGCGCGCAATGGCGGCAAGAGTGTAGTTACCCTTAAGGTGGGGAAAAAACATGAGGCGCGGCCCGACGGCAAGGCCACGTGGCGCGATACCGTATATGGTCTCGGCTGGGTGCCTCTTGGCGGCTACTGCGACATAGCCGGGATGGTAGACGAGACCAAAAGTGCTTCCGACTTAGAGTCGGAGCCTCAGAGTTGGGAATTGCGCAGCAAACCGGCGTGGCAACGCTTGTGTGTCATGGTTGCCGGCGTTGTGTTTAACTTTATCCTTGCGATAGTAATCTATACCGGCATAGCTTACCATTGGGGCGATGATTATATACCGTATCAGGCCATGACCGAGGGCATGGATTTCAGCGAGGAAATGCAAGCGGCCGGTTTTAGAAACGGAGACATCTTACTAACGCTGAATGACGCGCCTCTCGATATCAACGACTATTCATCGCTATGGGATATGATACAGCCCGGGGTGAGAGTTGGAGTGCAACGAGATTCCGAGACAACCGAAATTGTTATATCAGATAACCTGGTGCGCAGTATGGCCACCAAGGGTAAAGAATATGTTCCAATGTCGATGCGTGTGCCAGTCTACGCCGCCAAGGTAATGCCCGGCGAGCCGGCAATGCATGCCGGCATAAAATCGGGCGACCGCATATTGACAGTAGGCGCCGATACCGTGCCCACTATCACAGAATTTTTGCCCAGCCTACAATCACATGCGGGCGAGAGTGTGGCAATGCATCTGCTACGAGCCGATGGTACGCACGATTTTGTGACTGTAGCGATTAGTGATGCGGGAAAAATAGGGATACAGATGCTTTCGCCTCTTGAAATATTCAAGAGAGAGACGAAAGACTATAATTTGTTGCAATCAATACCTCGTGGGTGGGAGATAGGCACAGATCGCCTTGTAAGCTATGTGTCGTCGTTAAAATTGATATTTACGAAGGAAGGCGCACAGAGCCTCGGCGGCTTCGGTACGCTTGGCGATTTGTTCCCGACGTCGTGGAGTTGGTTTGCATTCTGGCAAATAACGGCATTTTTGTCGATAATCCTTGCCTTTATGAATATAATACCCATACCCGGACTCGATGGCGGCTATACACTGTTCTTATTAGTAGAGATGGTAACCGGCCGGAAACCCTCGGATCGGTTCCTCGAGATAGTCAATACTTGTGGTTTTATATTCCTGCTGCTGTTGCTGATATATGCCAATGGTAATGATATTTATCGTTTCTTTTTGAAATAGAGACGATAGCACATAAATAGATTTATGGGTAAGCATCAATATAAGACATTAAAGTTGCGACGCGGCAAAGAAGAGTCGCTCGATCGTTACCACCCCTGGGTGTTCTCGGGTGCGTTGGTTGATATGCCACAAGAAGGCGATGGAATAGATGAAGGCGATATCGTGGAAGTGTTGGCATCGGATGGGCGAAGTATCGGGCTTGGGCATTTTCAGATCGGCAGTATAGCAGTGCGAATGCTCACATTTGATGCCGCTGAAGAAATAGATGCAAATTTCTATGACCGCAGATTGCGCCAGGCTTATGCTATGCGCCGGGCCCTTGGGCTTCCAAGTGCGACGACAAATGCATATCGCCTTGTCCATGGCGAAGGCGACTTTTTGCCGGGCCTTGTTGTCGACATCTATGGAAAGACGGCCGTAGTGCAGGCACATTCACCGGGAATGCATTTTGCCCGGAATATTGTAGCCACGACGCTTGTGGGGATAGAAGATCTTGGCGTCGACAGTGTGTATTATAAATCGGAAACGACGTTGCCCTATAAAGCCCGGTTAGATGCTCAAAATGGCTATCTTATCGGTGGTTTTATCTCCGACATAGCAGAAGAAAACGGGCTGAAATTTCGCATAGACTGGCTTCGCGGTCAAAAAACAGGCTTTTTTGTAGACCAGCGCGACAATCGATTGCTTGTCGGGCGCTATAGCGCCGGGCGGTCGGTGTTGAATATGTTTTGCTATACGGGTGGCTTCTCCGTTTATGCCCTTTCGGGCGGAGCCCGCGAAGTGGTATCGGTAGATTCCTCGGCTAAGGCAATAACTCTTACCGATGCCAATGTAGCGCTCAATTTTCCCGATGATACCCGTCATCATTCAGCCGCTGAAGATGCCTTCCGCTATTTAGACAGCATGGAATCGGGGCGCCACGACCTAATAATACTCGATCCGCCGGCCTTTGCCAAGCATCGAACGGCATTGCGTAATGCCTTGCAAGGATATAGGCGACTCAATGCGCGCGCCTTTGAAAAGATAGCGCCCGGTGGTATATTGTTTACGTTTTCGTGTTCGCAGGCCGTAAATCGAGAGCAATTCCGATTGGCAGTGTTCAGCGCCGCCGCACAATCGCGCCGCCGCGTAAGAATCTTGCATCAGCTCACGCAGCCTGCCGACCACCCTGTCAATATATATCACCCTGAAGGAGAATACCTTAAAGGGCTGGTGCTTTATGTAGAATAGAGAAAAAACAATTATTAAGCCCAAAATATGAAAAAATTAGTATTCGTTGCAGCAATTGCATCTATTATTATGGCTACATCATGTACGCGTACGGCTCAACGCGCAGAAGCCGACGACAATTTCAACTATCATGTCGACCGCTTTGCCGATATTGAAGTGTTGCGCTATAAAGTTCCCGAATTTGAAAACCTTACCTTGAATCAGAAAATCTTGGTGTATTACCTTCAGGAGGCCGCATTGTGGGGCCGCGATATTCTATGGGACCAAAAGAATAAAGACAACCTCTCTCTACGCCAACTCTTGGAAGGCGTTTATACCCACTATGAAGGCGATCGTGAAAGTGCAGAGTATAAGGCTTTTGAAAAATATCTCAAGCAAGTATGGTTTGGCAATGGTATTCATCATCACTATAGCACCGATAAATTTACACCCGAATTCAGTCGAGAATTTCTGGAAAAGCAGATAGCATCGTTGCCCGAAGGTGTGGTTCCGGCAAATACAGAAGAATTGCTCGAAGTTATCTTTAATCCGGCAGTTGCGGCCAAGGGTGTAAATCAGGCAGAAGGGGCCGACCTTATCGCAACCAGCGCTAATAACTATTATGAAGAAGGGTTGACGCAGGCCGAAGTGGAGGCTTACTATGCCAAGGTTAAAAAGCCCAACGACTTGACACCTATATCGTATGGCCTCAATAGCCGTATGCGTAAGATCGACGGTAAACTTGTTGAAGATGTTTATCGTGTCGGCGGACTTTATGGCGAGGCTATAGAGCACATCGTGGCGTATCTCGACAGCGCTGCCGTATATGCCGAAAACGCATCGCAAAAACAGATTATAGAGTCGCTCATCGATTATTATCGCAGTGGCGACCTTGCTACATTCGACAAGTATTCAATAGAATGGGCCGAAGATACCGCTTCGCAAGTAGATTTTATCAATGGCTTTATCGAGAGTTATGGCGACCCGCTTGGCATGCGCGGTGCTTGGGAATCGATAGTCAATTTCAAAAACATAACAGCGAGTGAGCGCACAGAAGTGCTAAGTTCTAATGCACAGTGGTTTGAAGACAACTCACCGGTTGATGCCATCTTCAAAAAAGAGAAGGTAAAAGGAGTGTCGGCAAAAGTTATAACCGCTGCCATCTTGGCCGGCGATGCCTATCCCGCAACTCCAATAGGAATAAATCTTCCAAACGCCAACTGGATACGTGCCGCTCATGGCTCAAAGTCGGTGACGATTGAAAATATTACTCAGGCCTATGATGCAGCATCGCATGGCGATGGTTTCAATGAAGAATTCGTTGTCGATGCCGCCACCTCCGAACTCCTTGATAAGTATCTGTTTATCACCGACAACTTGCATACCGACCTTCACGAGTGTCTCGGTCATGGTTCGGGGAAACTGCTCCCGGGAGTCGACCCTGATGCCCTCAAAGCACACGGCTCAACCATCGAGGAGGCCCGAGCCGATCTTTTTGCATTGTATTATCTTGCCGATGCCAAACTTATTGAAATAGGGCTACTCGACAACCCCGATGCATATAAGGCTGAATACTATAAATATATCCTCAACGGGTTGATGACGCAACTTATGCGTATTGAGCCGGGCAAAGATATCGAAGAAGCGCACATGCGCAACCGCAAGCTCATTGCCGAATGGTGCTATGAGCATGGCAAGGCTGATAATGTTATTGAACTTGTTAAACGTGACGGCAAAACATATGTTCAGATTAACGATTATGAAGCACTTCGTCGTCTTTTTGGAGAACTTCTTGCCGAAATACAGCGTATACGTTCAACCGGAGATTATGCAGCTGCGCAAGCTCTCGTTGAAGGGTATGCCATAAAGGTCGATCCCGAGTTGCATCGCGAAGTTCTCGATAGATATTCTAAACTCAACATAGCGCCTTACCGCGGATTTGTAAATCCAGTCTATACGGCAGTACGTGATGAAAAAGGCATAATCACCGATGTGAAGGTAGACTACAGCGAGGGTTATGTAGAGCAGATGCTTCGATATGGGAAGCAGTATAATGGACTTAAATAATGTTAATTTGTATTGCCGGCTGTAAAAAATATACTATCTTTGCAGCCGGTAATGCGAAACGCGTTGCTATAAAATAAATTATTAACAATTAAATTTTCTGAGAATGCACTTAAATTCTGAAGAAAAAGTACAGATCTTCGAGAAATACGGTAAGGGTAAGACTGACACTGGCTCGCCTGAAGCACAGATTGCATTATTCTCGGTTCGTATTGCTCATTTGACTCAACACTTGAAGTCAAATCACAAGGATCATACTACAGAACGCGCTCTGAAAATGTTGGTAGGTAAGCGTCGTCGTCTTCTCGACTATTTGATGCGTAAAGACATCAACCGCTATCGTGCCATCATCGCCCAGAAAGAACTCGGTATCCGTAAATAATACCGGGCGCGTAGTAAAAGACAATCAACGGCTGCAATGTATCTGCATTGTAGCCGTTGTCGTTTTTTTACGGTTAAGGATTTAGGTGGATTAATGATATCGGCTTTCAATTATTTTCCAGTCGACAATATCCCATAGTTTGTTAAGCGCGTCGGCCCGACGATTTTGATAGTCGAGGTAGTATGCATGCTCCCAAACGTCGAATGTGAGTAGCGGAGTCAGATTGTCGCGAAGAGGATTTTGAGCGTTAGGCCCTTGAGTGATAATAAGTTTGCCATTGTTGTCGGCCGAAAGCCACACCCATCCCGAGCCGAACAGATTTGCACCTGCGTCTACGAATTTTTTTTTGAAATTATCAACCGAATCAAAGTCGCGAACAATGGCGCTTTTAAGATTGCCAGAAGGCTCGTGCTGGCCGTCGGGGGCGAAAGAAGCGAAATAGAAAATGTGGTTCCATGCTTGCGCCGCATTGTTAAACAAGGCACCGTCGGCATGAGTTATTATGTCAGTGAGGTCGGCATTCTCGTATTTTGTGCCTTTTATAAGTCTATTGAGATTGTCGATATAAGCTTTCTCGTGCTTGCCGTAATGAAACTCTAATGTCTGTCGGCTGATCGCCGGTTCGAGGGCATCGAGACTATAAGGGAGTTGTGGTTGAATGTGTGTCATTATTGCTGATATTAGTTTGTTTTATATGATAAACAAATAATATTGGCAAAATGTTCGAAATCATAGTTAGGTCGGTCGGAATTTAGGGAGTGTGAACTTGAACACGAGTCCGCCGCTATCTCTATTTTCTACGCTTATCGTTCCGCCATGAGCTACAATGGTGTTTTGTACGATAGGCAAACCAAGGCCTGTTCCACCAGATTTACGAGATCGCCCCGAATCTATTCTGTAGAATCGTTCAAAGAGGTGAGGGATATGTTGTTGGTTGACACCGATGCCGTCGTCGCGGAATTCAAAATGGTAGAAACGGTCGTCTTCACCGGTCATAATAAGTTCGCACAGAGTGCCTTTAGAGTATGCAGCAGCATTTTTGCAAAGGTTTATTATCATACCGGACAAAAGGTTGTAATTACCGATAACAATGCAATTGAGCGGGATGTTATAGGCGAAAGACATCTCTCCGAGCGTGCCGGCCTCGGCCAAGTCAGCCGAAATTGTGTAAGTGACATCGTGGAAATTGAGTGCTTCGGTAGCAATTAGTTCACCACCATCTTCGAGCCTTGATAAAGCTGAAACGTCGGCAATTAGGTCAACGAGTCGATTGACGTGTTCTTGTGCTTTTTGGAGGAAGTGAGTGCGAGGGGCCTCGTCCATATCGGGTGATTTGAGGATGGTGTCGATATATCCTTTGATAACCCCAATAGGCGTACGTAACTCGTGGTTGATATTATTTGTGAGTTGGCGTTCTATTCTCGCTTTCTCTTCGATGGCATGTATGGCAGTAGCGTGGTCACGTTTTTGCTGCTGCATGGCATTAGTGCGCTCGTTGTATAGGTGAATAATTTGTTTGGTAATGTCGCCGAGTTCATCACGAGGAACCTTAACTTCGGGCATAAAATCGGGGTCATTAACGGCTCTTTCGGCAACGCTTCGTAGGATGTGTATGTTTCGGCCAAAATAGCTTGCGGATATATAAGCGAAAAACGTAGTAGCGATGGCCAGCGCGAGCATTATCCAAAAGATGTTAGGTGAAGGCAGGGCGGCATTGAGGATGTCGTTGTCGATAGGTAAAACTGTCATAACGACGACGCTCTTGTCGTCGCTATGGTTAGCCGAATAATAGAAGTAATCGTCGTCGGGTTTCGCATCTTCGGGCGCTCTATTTACTTCAGGCGTCTGCGTGATGCCTTTTTCGAGCGATTGCTCACTCAAAGAAAGGCCTATAGGCTCACCCCAAGAGCGTTTTAGTTTTCCATTTTCGTAGACAGAAACGCGGATAAGATCGTAGATTGGGTTCTCACGATAATAACGGCATAAAAAATCGACGAATTGAATGGGGTCGGTGTCGCTTTTATAAGCTTCGAGAATTCTGGAATTAATCAAGGATAGCTGTTGGTGAATCATCGAGGCGCGGTATTGGCGTTCTTTGTAAAACTGCCAATACGACATTCCGAAAATGATAATCCACAGGGCGGCTACCAGCGGAATGAACAGCCTCCACTTATAATTAATCCGTATCTTTAAAGCCATAGCCGAATCCTTGACGTGTTACTATATATTTATCGTAATTGCCAAGTTTTTTGCGAAGACGCGTGATGTTGGTGTCGATGGTTCGCTCGGTAACGACAATGTCGTCGCCCCACACATTTTTTATCAATTCATCGCGCGAGAATATTCTATTTCGGTGTGTGAGGAAAAAGAGCAAGATGTCGAATTCGGTGCGTGTTAGGGTTACGGGTTCGTTGTCGATATAGCAAGCTTTATCGTTACGGTCGATTACCAAACCTTTGAAAGTGACATCGTCTTCATATATAGAGCCGTTGGCTTGGCGTTTCGTGGCATCGCTGTCGGAGTTCCCTGAACGCCTCAATACAGCTCTAACGCGCGCAATCACTTCACCAATGTTGAATGGCTTGGTGATATAATCGTCGGCACCGATATTCAATCCTTTCACGACGCAATCTTCGTCGGTTAGTGCAGAGCAAAATAGGATGGGGCTGTCTTCAGTCTCAGCGAGATATCGAATACGGCTTGCGAAATTGAAGCCGCTTAGTTCTCCCATCATAATATCGACAATGAATAAAGAAAACGAAGCGATGTCGTCGCGATCGAGTGCTTCTTCGGCGCTGTAAGCGCACTCGACATCATATCCCTCTCTCTCAAGGTTATATTTTAGGATTTCGCATACAGCTTCTTCGTCGTCGATTACTAATATTCTTGTTCTCATAGTTGTACAGGAGCGTTGCCGATGTTTGATGGTGAATAATTACTATGGTCGAAATTATTTGTCATTGTTTTTCTTTCTTTTAGGGTTTGCCGGAAACCATCCCTTGCGGACGCGTTCTTGCTGGTCGTAGACCTCTTTAACTCCCCAAAAAGAAGAAAAAGAAATTACGGCAAGCAAGGCCGAGAAAAATAGGCTGTCGACTAAAAGAGCCGCTATAGCCGTAATTACGCCAACAATAGCGAAAGCAATATTAATTTTGAGGCCGAAATAATATTCGCCTTTAATTACCAAAGGATGGAACAGCCCAATGATGAGGAAGGTGCATATTCCGATGCCTAATCCGGCCCAATTCAAGCAAGAAAAATCCATGTGTGTAGTAAATTTTATGCAAAAATACGATTTTTGATTAAAACTCGAAATACTGACACTTTGTCAGTGTAAACTTTTTGGCACACGATTTGTTTTATTTGTAAACAAAAACAGAAAAAAATAAATTAATAAAAGATAAAACATAAAACTATGGGAAAGATTATTGGAATCGACTTAGGAACAACCAACTCATGTGTTTCCGTACTCGAAGGTAACAATCCGGTTGTAATACCCAATAGCGAAGGTCGCAATACGACCCCGTCGGTTGTGGCTTTTGTCGATGGTGGCGAGCGTAAAGTTGGCGACCCGGCAAAACGCCAGGCAATCACCAACCCTCAGCGTACAATTTATTCGATTAAGCGCTTCATGGGTGAAACATACGACCAAGTGACAAATGAAATCGAACGCGTGCCTTATAAAGTAGTGCGTGGCGACAACAATACCCCGCGCATTGATATCGACGGCCGTGAATATACGCCTCAAGAGATATCGGCAATGATTCTTCAAAAGATGAAGAAAACCGCTGAAGATTATCTCGGACAGAGCGTAACAGAGGCTGTGATCACAGTTCCCGCCTACTTTAACGATTCTCAGCGCCAGGCAACGAAAGAGGCCGGTGAAATAGCGGGTCTCACAGTGCGCCGTATTGTGAACGAACCGACCGCAGCGGCTCTTGCTTATGGCCTTGACAAAGCGAATAAAGATCAGAAGATTGCAGTGTTTGACCTCGGTGGCGGTACATTCGATATTTCGATCCTTGAACTTGGCGATGGAGTGTTTGAAGTAAAATCGACAAATGGCGATACCCACCTCGGTGGCGATGATTTCGATCATGTTATTATTGACTGGCTTGCCGAAGAGTTCCAGAAGCAAGAAGGCGTAGATCTGCGTCAAGACCCGATGGCTCTCCAGCGCCTTAAAGAAGCCGCCGAGAAAGCAAAAATAGAGCTTTCGAGCGCAACGTCAACCGAGATAAACTTGCCGTATATCATGCCCGTAAATGGTATACCCAAGCACCTGGTAACGACTCTTACCCGCGCTAAGTTCGAGCAACTTGCCGACAGGCTCATCAACGCAACGATAAAGCCGTGCGAGGATGCACTTCGCGATGCCGGTCTTAAAGCATCGGATATCGATGAGGTAATACTCGTGGGTGGATCGACCCGTATACCGGCAATACAGCAGATTGTTGAGAAATTCTTTGGCAAAGCACCATCGAAGGGCGTTAACCCCGACGAGGTAGTGGCCGTTGGCGCTGCTATCCAAGGCGGCGTCCTCGCCGGTGACGTGAAAGATGTGGTTCTTCTCGATGTTGTTCCCCTCTCGGTAGGTATTGAGACCCTTGGCGGAGTTATGACAAAGCTCATCGAAGCCAATACCACGATCCCCACTCGCAAGAGTGAGATGTTCTCTACCGCTCAAGACAACCAGCCGTCGGTTGAAATCAATGTGTTGCAAGGCGAACGCCCCATGGCGAAAGATGACAAGCTCCTTGGTAAATTCCACCTCGATGGCATCGCTCCGGCACCGCGCGGCATTCCTCAAATCGAAGTGACGTTTGAGATTGATGCCAATGGCATACTTAACGTGTCGGCAAAAGATAAAGCCACCGGCAAGGAACAGAGCATACGCATCGAGGCCTCAAGCGGACTTACCGATGCTGAAATCAAGCGCATGAAAGACGAAGCGGCAGCTAATGCCGATGCCGATGCACGCGAAAAAGAACGTGTCGACAAGCTAAATCAAGCCGACGCTATTATATTCCAGACGGAAAAGCAACTCGGTGAATTTGGCGATAAGATACCCGCCGACAAGCGTTCGGCAATCGAAGACGCTGTTGCAAAACTTAAAGAGGCTCACAAAAATGCCGACATAGCAGCTATTGATGCCGCTATCAAGGAAATAGAAACGACTTTCGGCGCAGTGCAACAAGATATCCTCAATGCTCAGGCTCAGCAACAACAGCAAGGAGCACAGCCCGGTGCAGGCAACTCTAATCCCGACGACACTGTAACCGATGTCGACTACGAGGAGGTGAAGTAAATTAGATAGACAACGATAATTATCAATAAGCAAATAGGGTGTGGCTCAAGTAGCTGCACCTTATTTGTTTAAGATAACAAAGGCACGGAGTCGGAATACGATAATATCCAAATTTTCATAGAGCCGAAAGGCGCACTTCTTAGGAAAAATGATGCTTGAAAAGAAGCACTTTTAGTGGAATAGTTAAAACATCTAAATGTGTGTATCGATTTGGTGCACAAATACTATATTTGCAATAAAATAATGGATATGTAGCCGGGCTTGGTTTAGATCAAAGTCCTGCTGAAAAGGATCCGGAACAATAATTTTGCATATCGTTTTTTATTTTTCTTTATTGTTTTCAAGACTTACGACAATGAATATTTGCTTTTGCACACTTTTTATTCCATCACCGCAGATAGGTGGAGTAGAGCGCGTAACATATAACCTAAGCAACTATTTCAAGTCGATAGGCAACAATGTTTTTTATATCACCGGGCAAGGCGAACCGCATCCCGGTCGGTTGCCAGACGGCCCGATAAGCGCGAAACAGGAGTTTATAAATCGCTATATTGAGACTTATAAAATAGATATCCTTATCGACCAATATTGCCAGCTCTTTATAACGCATCCGGCTATACGGTCTGATGTCAAAATTATAAAGTGCTTGCACTGCAACGTAGATGAACACCACGCTTTTAGGTCTTTGTTAGAAACATTTAGCTTGGCAAATTTGCGGAATAGCCTCACGAATATATTGTTTTTGTTAAATACGCCAAGGCGGAAGTATAAGCAACGGCAAGGTGTTAATTATCAGATAAAGGGGGCCGATAAGTTGGTTGTGCTATCACCGGCGTATAAGCAGTTGTTGGTGAATAAGTCGAAAGATGATATCGGGTCAAAGGTTGCTGCTATACCCAATAGCTTGGAGCAAAGCCTTCTCGATATCGCGATACCTGAGAAAAAGAAGACGATAGTATGGTGCGGGCGCTTGGTGCATAGCCCTAAAAATGTTTTATTTTTAGTGCGCTTATGGAAAAAGTTATATAAGAAGTACCCAGAATGGAATTTTATTTTAGTAGGTGACGGCATTGACCGAAAATTGGTAGAGAAGAAGATTGTTAAAAACAGACTTGAACGAATATCGATAACCGGAATCACCGACCCATATCCTTATTATGGCGAGGCCGGTATAATGGTGTTGCCGTCATTTCATGAGGGATTTCCAATGGTTTTGTTGGAGTCGATGTCGCATGGCTGTGTGCCTGTTGTTTTTGATGTGTGCCCGGCTTACCATGACGTGATAAAATCTGGCGCCAACGGTTATATAGCACGAGATTATGATGAGCGTGAATTTATAGGCGCCGTGGAGCAGTTGATGAATACCGACCTAAGAGCGTTACAGTTAAAAGCAAAGGCCTCGGCTCAGCAGTTTCAAATGAGCAAAGTAGGTGCGCAGTGGCTGGCTCTTTTTGATGAATTGATGGGTAATAAAGTGTAGATTATGTCTAAACTGATTTCTGTTATAATACCGGTCTATAATACGTCGCGATATCTGCCTCAGTGCCTTGAGTCGGTCTTAGGTCAAGATTATCAAGACTTGGAAATAATCCTTGTTAATGATAAATCGCCTGACAACAGTGTGGAGATATGTAAGCGGTATGCCGAAAGTGATAAGCGAATAAAAATAGTAGATAAAGAACGGAATGAAGGACTTGAACTTGCCCGCTTCTCGGGTTTTTCGGTTGCGAGTGGGGGCTATGTGTTGCATATCGATTCTGATGACTGGCTTGGAAATCGGCATGTTATATCTACAATGTATGCGAAGGCCGAGGAAACCGGAGCCGATTACGTTGAAATAGATTCAACCAGAAACTACGACCGATTCGGGTTGATTAAAAATAGAAGTAAAAACAGGATAATCGGCTTGATAGAACAGCCTGAGCTATTTGAGAAATATTTTATCTCATTTTTCGGAATCAATATCTTGTCGGTGTGGATGTGTGGTAAATTATACAGAAAATCGTTTTTGGATAGTGTAGAGATAAAACCGTTTGGAGTGACAATGGGTGAGGATTTAGCGTATAATATGCAGCTGTTTCCATACTTGAATAAGATATATTTGCTACCGGAAGATGGCTATTGTTATCGCTATGGCGGCATGACTTCGAAATACAATCCTCATCTTTTAACCGATTTGAAGAAACTCTATCGATATAAGGAGGAGATGATAGCGCGGTTTAAGTACGAAAAGGCGCATAACCCCATCAGATGGGAGTTGAAAAATCTGTTGAAATCGGAGATACAGCAAAGGATTAGATATAAACAGGGGCGAGAAGAGATAATTAGTTATTTGAAAGAAGAGATTGAAGATCCGGTTTACAATGGGCTGAAAGACGTTGATAAGAGTTCGTCATTCTGGCAAGACCCCTTTGTGATATCGTTTTTTGAAAAGGATGTAAATCAGATGTATGAAATATGCCTGCATAACGAAAAACGAAACAAGTGGAAAAGAATGCTCTTCGGCCGACTAATAAAACTACTGTCAAAAATCTGAAAATAGCATAAAAAGGAAGTAGGAGGTATGGCTGTGAATAGTCCTTACCTCCTACTTAATTTTGTTGTGTGATATGTGCTATCGTTTTTTAGGCTGAATGTTGAGGCGATATTGCACTGAAAGCATTACGTATCGCGGTATTACATTAGAATATGAAACAGTGCGTCCCGAAGCCGTAACGGCGTAATTAACATTGGATAGCTGATGCAGAAGGTCGAAACCGTCGAGCATAAATACCCAGTGTTTATTAGCCAACGGTACGTAACTAATACGCGCATTCCAAACGGGGTCGGTTGTGTCGAGTGTTGGCGTACCATAACCGCGACGCATATAGCACGTGAAGTCGGTAGAAAGGCTAAATCCGGCTGGCAGGATGAAAGTGCCTGATAATCCGTAGTTGACGTGCGTGGCATTGATGGTGTTGAAATCGGGTTGCTCGGAGGAGGTCTGTCGAGTCATAAAGTCGCACCTCAGAGCAATGGATTGTCGGCCAATCTGCCATCCGAGTTTTACGTTCTCGGTTATAGAATTGTTTTGGACAGTCACTTTTTGCGGCTCGTTTCCATTAGTGCCGATCATGTCGTTGTAAGTAGCTAAAACGCCGTCGGTATATGATGAAAGGGTGAATTGCTTTTTAGCACCAAATTGCCAGCTAAGTTCGTTTGTGAGCGCCCAAGTGCGGTTGCCGTTTACATTATACATTTTGTTGTATCGTATGCCGCTTGTCGTGTCGTAGGTATACCCGCGAGTTAACGAGTTAGAGGCGTGAGTATAGCTCATATACAGAATGTTGTTGAACGTTGGGTGCGAATGTGGCATATAGTGCCAGCGGAACAGGTGTCGATGACGCCATGCCATTTTCAAGTCGGGATTGCCAATGTAGATGTTAAGCGGATTAGCATCGTTAACGATGTCGATCATATCGTACATATCGGGTAGAGTAGGCGTTGAACTATAGCTGTAACGCAGCGAGTTACGATATTTAGCTTGCCGTCCTTCTCCAAGTTTCCCGAAGTCGACTTGAATCATGCCTTCCCAATAACCTTGAACATTGACAGCAACATTAGACTTCGATAGGTGGTAATTTTTTTGGTTGGTCCAATAGTTAAAGTTGCGGTGAACGAGAGCAATCTCGGGCATAACGTTGATGTGTATGGCCGTTTTGTCTTTGATATCGGTATAGAAAGTAATTTCAGGCTTA
Source organism: Muribaculaceae bacterium (assembly GCA_022508985.1). Classification (GTDB taxonomy): domain Bacteria; phylum Bacteroidota; class Bacteroidia; order Bacteroidales; family Muribaculaceae; genus CAG-873. The sequence goes on along the minus strand of JAFLUA010000015.1, from coordinate 22,209 downwards.
ATGCTGTGCTTGTTTTGAATTGTTTTCGATTCGAAGCTGTTCAGCGGGTCGAATGCCGTAATATAATCGGTTGGAAGAGTGCCGTATATGCCCATGTCGTTTAGCTTGTCGAGGGCATACATATATGAATCTTTTGTTTTTTCGGAAAAAAGATAAGAGTAATAAGCTGTGAAGTAGATGTGTTTGAAGTTAGTAGAATATCTCAAACCGCCATACAAGTTTAGCTCGTGATTGGGTGAGTTGTCGGTATATTGACGTCTTTTTTCGGCATCTGACATCGAGGCACCATAATTAATCACGTAGTCTCGCCACAAATCGGCTTTGCTGGAGTTGTAAGAAACGCCCACATTGGCATACATTCTATCGTTGCTGTGAGGCAGATTAATAAGAAAATATGGCGAAAAAGATATGTTATAAGCTTTATTCCAGCCATCGGATTTAGTATTGGCGTGGTTTAATATAGTGGCAAGTTTCTCGGCGTCGCCATTGGAGTATATCGCTTCGAGCATTTGTCGCGACATTTCGCCCGGGTCGCTTGAGAATGTAGCAGAGAGAGTTGCGGCATTGTTTTTCTCATAATTATAACCTGCGGCAAGATTCAACCCCAAGCTTAGCGGCTTTATTATTTGCTTATTGAAATAGTGCTGAGTAGAGAGAGCGGTAGAGCGGTCGTGGTTGTCGGCGAAAGAATTCTCGTAAGTGTCGCCACCGGGTATGAAATTAATTCGGTTGCTTGTGCGAGCGACATTATTATTTACTTGATTAAACATAATATTACCATCGGCGTATGTAGTGCCCTCCGGATGCTCGTAGTTGTAATTGATGCCACCCATTATCACCGACTTGGCACCGTCGGGCATTTCTTCGGGCGTCCAAGTGTCGTCACGACCTGGCTTCCGGTTGTTGTTTAGGTTGTTTACATTGCCTATCGTAGTGATGCGAGTGGTGGAGTTGAACCAAGAAGCAAATAGCCGTGCCAGATATCTATTCTCGCTCCCGTATCCGCCTTGCGCATTAACGAGCCATCCATAGTTATATTCTTTTTTGAGGAGCACGTTCATAGTAAGCACTTTATTGTTGTCGTTGCCCATCAATACGTCTTTTTTCGTAGGCGCGTCGTAGACTTTAATGTCTTTGACGGTGTATGCCGCAATGTTTTCAAGCATCAGGTTGTTGTTGCCGTCGAAAAACTGTTTGCCGTTAAGGAGCAGAGATTCGACAAAGTCGCCATTGACTTTAATCTGTCCGTTAGTGTTCAGCTCAACGCCGGGAAGTTGAGAAATTAGCGCGTCGAGCATCGATCCTTCGGCGAGCTGAAAGGCATCAGCATTATAAACGATAGTGTCGCCATCGTTGTAAAATTTTATTTTAGAAGACGTTACCGTTACTTCGTTAAGCATTATAGGTGCTCGATCGAGATATATTGTTCCGATGTCGCGTCTGTCCTCTCTTTTGCCAATTTTGTTAACGGAGTACGACATGGTCAAAGGTTTGTAGCCCTTACAAACAACATCGAAAACGTATGTAGAGTCGACTCTCGGTACCGGGAATGAGAAAACCGATGTCGTGTCGATAGCGCCATTTCGCCACGCTAAGCCTTGGTTTGCCTGAATGCTGTCAATTACGTTGCCAATAGAGTCGTATCTCACGACGTAGGCGTGGATTAGGTCGGTTTTGCCTAATGATTCTTTTACGCGCCCGCGCAAGTAGAGCTGATTTTCAGCGGCAAAAGAAACGATTACCGCCATTACGAAAAATGATGATAGAAGTCTTTTCATAGAATGTAGTTTTTGTTTTTGCTTTATATGACGCAAAACTTCGAGAATTGTTACATATAAAGACTGAGATTATCAAATTTTTTCGCAAAGGTAGTAAACATAATACTTTACCCCCCCCCTATTGTGTTAAATAAGGTTAAAAAGCGATGGCGCAAAAAATCGAATGTTAGTCGAGTTTTGGAGTAATGCCTAAATTATAGAAAATGAATGAGTATATGTCGGTGAACTCATCGATAGTTTTTGCAATTGGTTTGCCACCACCATGGCCGGCGTTGCTGTCGATACGTATAAGTTTAGGCCTATTTCCGGTGTTAGCCGCTTGAAGGACGGCGGCATATTTGAAAGAGTGAGCCGGAACGACTCTGTCGTCGTGGTCGGCCGTGGTGATGAGTATGGCGGGGTATTGTGAGCCGTCGTTTCGAATGTTATGAATAGGCGAGTAGTCGAGCAGATATTTAGCCATTTCGGGCGAGTCGGCCGAAGTTCCGTAATCGGGAGCCCAGTTCCACCCGATGGTAAAAAGGTGATAACGCATCATGTCCATAACGCCAACACGAGGAATAGCAACACGGAAAAGGTCGGGCCGCATATTCACCGCAGCTCCAACGAGAAGGCCGCCGTTGCTGCCACCTTCGGCCGTCATGAGTTCGGGCGACGTCCAGCCTTCGTTAATCAGATATTCGGCGGCGGCGATAAAATCGTTGAAAACGTTAACTTTCTGAAGTTTAGTTCCGGCAAGGTGCCATTCTTCGCCATATTCGGCACCGCCACGGAGGTTTGCTTGAGCGTAGATGCCCCCATTTTCGAGCCAGAACAAACGGTTGGCCGAAAAACCGGGGTTAAGAGAGTTGTTGAAACCGCCATATCCATAAAGGTATACCGGATTTTTTTTGTCGTGCTTCAGCCCTTTTTTGTAAGTCAAAAACATGGGCACCCGAGTACCATCGGCCGATGTGTAGAAAACCTGCTCGGTTGTGTAATCGTCGGGATTGAATCCTTTGGGCGCCGCAGATTTATATAGAGTGCTTTCGCCGGTAGCCATATCGTAGCGATAAATGTCGCCGGCATAGCAAAACGAAGTGAAACGGTAGAATACCTCGCTATGTTTTCGGCTGCCGGTAAATGTGATGGTGCCGAAAGTAGGGAGAGCTATTTCGCGTATCATTTTACCTTCTTTAGACACCAGATAGGCATGGTGTGAAGCGTCTTTGTCGTAACGTAAAATCATATTATCTCCGGCAAAGAATGCATCGACGAGCACAGCGTCGCTTTCGGGAATAAGGTCGACCCAATACTCGGGTTGTGGCTTGTTAATATCTACGACAGCGATTTTATTTTTCGGCGTATTTTTAGATGTAAAAATATAAAGCTTGCCATCGATATAGTCGATAGGTTCAATAGCGCTGTCTTGCGCAAGTTCAACCGTCACCCATTGAGCGTCGTCGACTGTGAGGTCTTTTATTATCAATGAATTGCCAATGCCTTGCCCCGAGCCGATAATCATGAGTAGCGATTGGTCGTCACTCACAATGGCGGTGTGGAAATGTAGCGGCTCGTTAGGATTTTCGAAAGCAATCACATCGTCGTGTTGCGAAGTTCCGAGCTTGTGGTAGAATACTTTGTGGTATTCATTAGCATTTGAAAATTCTTTTCCGGGCTCAGGTCGGTCGTAAGCGCTATAGAAGAACCCGTCGCCATACCACTGCGCGTCGGTAAACTTAGCCCAAACGATGTGGTCGTCGAGTAATTGTTTCGATTTGGTATCCATAACGTATATCTCTTCCCAATCGCTACCATTGCGCGAGATAGTGTAGGCCGTATATTTACCATCGTGCGATTGGTAAACACCTTTCAGAGCCACAGTGCCGTCGGCCGATAGCTTGTTGGGATCGATAAAAATTTCGGGCTCGGTGTCGAGGTCGGCAGTGCGATACAGTACCGCTTGGTTTTGGAGCCCGTCGTTATTGAAGAAATAATAATTGCCGTCGTTTTCTTTCGAAGGTATGCCATACTTGGGATAGTTGTTAAACAGCTCGATGCGTTTACGGATAGCATCGCGATAGGGTATTTTCGACAGATAGTCGAATGTGACCTTATTCTCGGCTTTAACCCAAGCGAGCGTGCTCGCTGCCGTGTCGTTTTCGAGCGGCCGATAATTGTCGGCAACTTTAATGCCGAAATATTCGTCGACCACATTGGCCCGGGGAGCTTCCGGGTAGATTATATTATGAGAATTAGCGTTCATTATCGGTGATGCAAAAGCAATGATAGCGAGTGGGAGAAACTTTGTCATGACTTAAATAAGATTAATTCTTTGCAAAGATAACAAAACTATCGTTTTATTTTAGAAATAATGTGTAAATTTGCACTATAATATCGGCCTCCCGGCAGTTATTGACAAAAAAGATATTAACAATAAATCGATATAAGACATGACAATCGACAACTTTAATTTCAACGGTAAAAAAGCAATCGTACGCGTTGACTTCAACGTGCCCCTTGATGACAATGGCAATATAACCGACGATACCCGTATCCGCGGTGCCCTCCCCACACTCAAGAAAATACTTGGCGATGGTGGCGCTCTTATCATAATGAGCCACATGGGCAAACCTAAAGGAAAGGTAAATGCAAAGCTTTCGCTCTCACAGATCAAAGAAGCTGTGGCTAAAGCCCTCGGTGTAGATGTTAAATTTGCACCCGATTGTGCCGCTGCCAGCGATGCAGCAGCCTCACTGAAGCCCGGCGAAGTTCTTTTGCTTGAAAATCTTCGATTCTATCCCGAAGAAGAGGGTAAGCCTGTTGGCATAGACAAAGAAGACCCGGCATACGATGCAGCTAAGAAAGAAATGAAAGAGCGCCAGAAAGAATTTTCTAAGACGCTGGCATCTTACGCCGATGTTTATGTTAACGATGCATTCGGCACAGCACACCGTCGTCATGCTTCAACAGCTGTTATTGCCGACTATTTCGATGCCGACCACAAGATGCTCGGTTATCTCATGGAAAAAGAGGTTAAGGCAGTTGACAACATACTTAAAGATATCAAGCGCCCCTTCACAGCAATTATGGGTGGCTCTAAGGTGTCGACTAAAATTGGCATTATCGAAAACCTTATGGATAAGGTTGACAATCTCATCCTCTGCGGTGGTATGACATATACATTTGCAAAAGCACAGGGCGGAAATGTAGGCGGCTCGATCTGCGAGTTAGACAAACTTGATCTCGCGCTCGATATAATGAAGAAAGCGAAAGACAGAGGAGTAAACCTCGTCCTTGGCGTTGACTGTGTAGCAGGCGACGACTTTAGCAACGAAGCCAATACGCAGGTGTGCTCGGTTATGGATATCCCGGAAGGGTGGGAAGGTCTTGATGCCGGTCCCGAGACACGCAAACTCTTTGCAAATGCTATCCGCGGTTCTAAAACTATATTGTGGAACGGCCCGGCCGGAGTGTTTGAATTTGACAACTTTACAGCCGGCAGCCGTGTAATAGCCGAAGCGGTTGTAGAAGCGACTAAAGAAGGCGCATTCTCGCTTGTCGGTGGTGGCGACTCTGTTGCATGTGTAAACAAATTCGGCCTTGCCGATGAGGTGTCGTATGTATCAACCGGTGGTGGCGCTCTTCTCGAGGCTATCGAAGGTAAGGTACTGCCCGGTGTTGCTGCGATAGAGGGGAAATAATAAAAATATAGACTAAAGAGCGGCACGCCGGGATCAAACCTGTTGCGTGCCGTTTTTTTCAACGATGGATAATAGGCAAGAGTTTTACGAGTGGATTGAGGCGTATCTCTATGACGATGTGTCGAAACTGCGTCTAAAATATGGCCGTATGGCTGATGCCTCAATCGACTATGGCGATGCGATAAGGCAGATTGAATGTCGACGAAAATTCGGCAAGAAATTTGGCTCTACGCTGAAAGCTTTTCCGCAATTTATATTTCCGTCGTTGTTGTCGGGGGAGCAGGCAACGTCAGATTTACTCGCGTCGTACCATGCAACGCTAATCGGGAGCGGTGTTGATATGGTAGATTTGACGGCAGGCTTGGGCATAGATGCAATGCACTTTGCAGCGGAAGCGAAGTCGATAATAGCGGTAGAGCTGGATAGCGAAAAGGTAGAAGCATTGCGATATAATGCGTTGGGCTTAGGGATAAATAATCTCAGCGCCGTTAATGGTGATTGCAATGATTTTATCGAAGATAGTATCGATGCCGGCAAACGCTATGAAGTGGCATTTATCGACCCGGCACGCCGTGACGACAATGGCGGCCGAGTGTTTGCGTTGACGGATTGCGCTCCCGATGTAGTGAACCTTCTGCCCAAGTTGAGAGAAATTTGCGATGTATTGATTATCAAGGCGTCGCCTATGCTCGATATATCACATACGGTAGCGGCTCTTGCCCCGTGGGTAAGAGATCTGATAGTATTAGGAACACCATCGGAGTGTAAAGAGCTTATAGCCATGCTCGATTTTAGAGCAGAATGTGAGGAGCCTGTTATCAAAGCAGTAACATTGCACACCGATGGCTCGGCTACAGAAGTGTTTACCTTTACCGCTTCCGATGAGCGTGCTTGCGAACAGGCTAAGGTTAAAACGACCTTATCAGAGGGCGATTATATATATGAGATGAGCCCGACGATGATGAAAAGCGGCGTTTTTCGCCTTGTAGCGAAGCAGTATTCGTTGTCGATATTTCACCCGAATACGCGCTTGTTCGCATCGGCGGATGCCGTAGAGCAATTTCCCGGTTGCCGGTATAAGGTGCTACGGGCGTTGCCCTTCGCGTCGCGAGTTATTAAGAGTTTCGCGAAGGAGTATCGCCAAGTCAATGTTGCCGTGCGAAATTTTGGCATGACAGCCGATGCATTGCGAAAGAAATTAGGCGTAAGCGATGGAGGTGAACTCCGCCTATATGGGTTCACCGATAGTCGAGGCGAGCGAGTGCTTGCTCTCGTAGAGAAAGGGTAGGTTGATTATCGCGTGAGTATAACCGATTTTTCTTTAGCCATGCGTCGCAAATTAAGAATAGCGTAACGCATACGTCCGAGAGCGGTGTTTATGCTCACCCCTGTGATGTCGGCAATTTCCTTGAACGAAAGGTCGCGGTAATAGCGCATGATAAGCACTTCGCGCTGCACGTCGGGCAGTTCATCGACGAGCCTCCGCAAGTCTTCCTCAATCTGCAAATCGACAATAAAATCTTCGATTGTGTCTTCCGAAAATTCGCGACGATTTAAGATGTCGTAGTTGGCATCGTCGGTAGAAAGAGAATACTCGCTTTTTTCAGCGCGGAACGAGTCGACGGCAAGGTTTCGGGCAATGCGGTATAGCCAAGCCGAAAATTTGCCCATATCGTTATATCGTCCTTGTTTAATGGTTGTGATGGCTTTGACGAAAGTATCTTGGAAGATATCGTCGGCAAGGTCGCGGTCGCGCACCATCTGATAAATATAGCTGAATAACTTCGATTTGTATCGTAGCAAAAGAGCGTCGAACGCATCATTATTGCCTTGAGCGTAAGCAGCTACCAACTCTTCGTCGGTGAGCTTATGTAAATTTCGCATTTTTCTATTCTTTTATGATTAGAGTAGAATTGTTCTATAGGCGAAATGTTAGATTTTAGTGATACAAATAGATTAATAAATATTGAAAAAAACGCCGCTTTTGATAGCGGAAGTGCCGCGAAATTACAAAAACACATAATTTGTGGCAAATAAAACCGTATAATTTTATGATTTTTTAACTATTGCTATGCAATAAATAGCTTAGGCCGGTTTAATAACGCCATCGTCGCCGATTGATATTTTGCGATCGCGGTAGAGGTGCCCTATAGCTTTTTTGAAGTCTTTTTTTGAGCACGCAAAAAGCATTTCCACCATTTCGGGCGATAATTTGTCGCTCACAGCAGTAGCGTCGTTGTCGCTAAGATATTTCAAAATCTTATCAGCTAAGAGCGATTGTCGGCGGACGGCTTTGTCGCTTAAAGTGAGGTCGATTTTGCCGTCATCGCGAACACGCTTGACGTATGCCGCAAGATTTTCTTCGATTTCGATAGGCCTGTAAATCTCATTAGAGTATATAATGCCTTTGTGGAGGTTGTCGACAATAACCTTGTAGCCTATATCGGTTTGCGCTATGACGAGAGCGCTAACTTTCTGGCCGCGACGATATTGTGGGAGCACGTTGCCAAGGAATTTATCGATTTTAGCAGAAGCAACAATCCTTTCGCTTGTATCGTCGACATAGATGTAAACCAGGTATATGCCGCCACGTTTCATCCTGATTTTTTGCTCGTTGAAAGGCACGAGCAGGTCTTTAGGCAAGCCCCAATCGAGAAAAGCACCAACGTCGTTAACGGCATTTACTTCAAGATAGGCAAATTGCCCGACGGTGGCGTATGGGCGCTCGGTGGTTGCGACGAGTCTATCTTCAGAATCGTTATACACAAAAACGTTTATGCTGTCGCCAACGCGCGCTCCTTCGGGCAGATAGCGGCCGGGAATCAGCACTTCATCGCTTTCGCCCGGGCATACGAGATATGCGCCAAAATCGACGAGGCGCCTTATTTCCATATCTTGATATTTACCTAATTCTATCATCGCGGGTGTATTTATTAATGCAAAGTAACGGTTTTTATTTGACCTGACAATTAAAAAATGTGTACTTTTGCATATTTAACTATCGCTCTACCATAATTTGTGATACGATATGGATATTTTCACTGACAGTGTCGATTTGCTGACAAAATATTTTCCTACCTTAAACGACTCTCAAAAAGCTGCTTACGAAGCATTGGGGGCACTTTATGCCGATTGGAATAGCAAGATAAATGTAATATCGCGCAGTGATGTCGGCAATCTGTATAGCCGGCATATATTGCATTCATTAGCACTCGCCGCCTTTTTTGGTGACTTATCGTCGGGTACTACAATCCTTGATATAGGCACCGGCGGCGGTTTCCCGGGCATACCTCTTGCGATATTCTATCCCGAAGTTCAATTTCATTTAATCGATAGAATAGGGAAAAAGATAAAAGTAGCCGGCGAGGTAGCTGCAGCAGTAGGACTTGAGAATGTTACGTTCCAGCATGGCGATGTAGGCGAGTGTCATCGCAAGTTTGACTATGTTGTAAGTCGTGCCGTTATGCCACTCGAAGGACTTCTTAAAGCGTGCTCGAGAAATGTCTACACAGCGTCGGCACGCAAAAATCGGTATCATCCGGGCCTCGTGTGTCTCAAAGGAGGCGACCTTAAGGAAGAAATAGAAGCGGTGGATAGAGCAGTGCTAGAAATTCCGGTTAGCGACTTCTTCGCGGAAGAATTTTTTAAGACAAAACAGATAGTCTACGTTCCGTTTATCGGTAATAAAAAGAAATAATTATGCTAGAGGTCAAACAGTTTGTATTCAACTATTTCAGCGAAAATACGTTTATTGTCTACGATGGCGCAACCGGGCAAGCCATAGTTATCGACCCCGGCATGTATCATCTTGCCGAGTGTAAGATGTTTGATGCGTTCATAGAAGCTAATGGCTTAACGATAGAAATGATAGTAAACACACACATGCATCTCGACCATTGTTTCGGCGATAATTATGTGCATGATAAATATAATGCAAAGATAGCCGGGCATAGCGATGATGCCAATCTTGGAGCCACACTTGGCGCGCAGACGCGTCAATTCGGCATACGTCTTCCGGATGATGGCAAAGATGCGGTGAAAATTGATATAGCTCTCAATGAGGGCGATATAATAACGGTGGGCGCTTATTCATTTAGCGTAATAGCCGTTCCGGGGCACTCACCCGGTGGTATTGTGTTGTATTGTGAAAAAGAAAAACTTGCCTTTGTGGGAGACTCGGTGTTCTATGGCTCGATAGGGCGTACCGACTTGCCCGGCGGCGATTACGACACCCTCATTGCAAGTCTGCGCACAAAGATATTGACATTGCCCGATGAAACGCAGCTCCTGCCCGGGCACGACCGCTATACGACGGTAGCTCATGAAAAAGCCTTAAATCCCTATCTTCGGCAACACTAAATAGGGTATTTTAACTAAGCCAGAGTTACGCCGTCTATGTCGGTGAGTCGCCGTCGTAAGTTGTCGGCCTCGTCGCGGCGAATACGCAAAGTCATGGAGCACGAGTTGTCGAATTGCTGCGCCACAATCGAAACTTGTAACGACTTAGTAATCTTCATAACATCGTTCATAGCCAGGTAGGGGAATGTGAACGAGATGTCGTCGGTTACGTGTCGCTCTTCGATATTTGCTTCCATGAGAGCCTCTCTTGCCGCTTCGCGATAGGCTGAAATCAAGCCGGAAGTTCCTAATTTGATACCGCCGAAGTATCGCACGACGACAATAACGATGTCGGTGAGTTCGAAAGAATTGATTTGTCCTAAAATCGGTTTGCCGGCAGTTCCCGAAGGCTCGCCGTTGTCACTGCTGAGGTAGTCGGTGCGATCCGCCCCTATCATATAGGCCCAACAAACGTGGCGAGCATCGTAATATTTTTTTTGATAATCGGCAATAATAGATTTGGCCTCAATCGCCGACGCCGCCGGGTGCGCGAAGGCGAGAAACTTGCTCATCTTCTCGGTGTACTTAGCCTCGGAAGGCTCAGATATAGTGCGGTAGGAGTCTGACAATTGAGGCCGTGGTATTAATATTGGTGGAATTCTTCTTTCAATTCATCTTCGGTGAGTTGCTTTGCGTTCATTTTACTCCACACATACCAAATATATGCGAGGACAAAAGGCACGATAAGCGACACCCAGCTCATCACAGTCAAAGTGAATAGCGACGATGAGCTGTTGGCAATAGAAAGCGAAGAAGCAGCGTCGACAGTCGAGGGCAGATATGCCGTGCTTCCATATCCTGCAATGCAGAATAGAACGGCGACGACGGCAGCAACGCCAAATCCGGCATACCAGATGCCGGCACGCCAGCGCTTATCGAAGGCCGAGCGGAAGATGCCATAAAGGACAGCAACGACGCCTGCAAGTAAGATAATGCCGAGCCACCACATAGAGATGAGGTTATGGAAGTAGAGATATTTCTCGGTGACAAAGGCTCCGTTGGTCTCACGAAGACCATCCGATAGGAGTAACACCACGAGAAATGCCACGAAAAGGACGGCAAATACGAGTCCGTTTATCAAGCTATATCGACGCATGCGCGCTGTGAAAATTTCATCGCCGCCAATGTTATTTATGAAATAGAGCGATGCCATAGTGCGCGCCAAGAAAAATACGGCAAATCCCAGCAAGAGGTTTTTCCAGCATGCAATAGCTTCGAGGCCGTGTGTTGCCGCCCATTGAGATATTACTGGAGCATTAGCGTCGAGAATATTAGTCTTAGTAATTGTAAAAGCCCCTCCGAAAAAGAGCATACCGACGGCCACACCCAATAGGACACAACCTACCAGGCCGTTGAACATGAGGAACGCATCGTAGACACGCGTGCCGTAGATGTTGCCTTTTTTACGACGGAACTCGTAGCTAACAGCTTGAAGGACAAAACTGAGCAATATCAGCATCCAGAGCCAGTAAGCACCGCCGAAGCTGGTGCTGTAAAAGAGAGGGAATGAAGCGAAGAAAGCCCCGCCAAAGACTACTAAGGTGGTAAAGGTAAACTCCCATTTGCGGCCGAGAGAGTTTATCATTAATTGACGTTCTTCGTATGATGTTTTGCTAAAGAGCATCGACTGGCCGCCTTGCACAAAAAGCAGGAAAACTAAAGCGGCTCCGAGGACAGCGATAAGCAGCCACCAATATGCTTGTAATAATTCTATAGTTTCCATAGTCGCGTATTAGTGTTTAGGGTTTTCGATATCAGATTTAGAGGCCGACGATATGTAGCGAAGCATAATGCTTATTTCGGCTATCAACAGGCCTGTGAATATAGCTGCAAACATCCAGAAAGTGAGTTTCACAGAGTAGGTGGGAATGCCTGAAATTGCCGCCGACGTTGGCATAAGGTCTTGTATTACCCATGGTTGGCGTCCTACTTCGGCAAGTACCCAACCTGCTTGACTGCAAATCCAAACAACGGCAATCGATAGTATTCCTATCCAGCACATCCACGGGCGCTTTAATATTTCTGCCTTGCGGTAGCAGAAGAATAGCACGGCGATAAACAGCAACAGGAGATAACCGCCGGCTATGACCATGATGTGGAAAGAGTAGAACGACAAAGCGACGTTGGGTATAGCGGCTTCGGGAGTTGGCAGGTAGCCGTAGCCGAAGTATGCGAAGTTCTCTTTTACGGCAGCCGCAGCCACATCCATAGCTTCTTTGTCGTCGGCCTTGCGAGCGTTGTCGTAATCGCGCAATGCATCTTGCGCCCTACGTCCAATCTCCATTTTCTCGGCATAGCTTAGCCCGCGGAGGGTGTCGCCGTCGGCAGTGAGGCTAATGCCGTCGATAAGGTCGTAGACACCGGGAACAAAGTGCTCGCCATCGGAGTAGATAAGATATGAAAGACCTTTGGGGAGGTCGATACTGAAAGCCATGGGGTCGTCGGGCGTGCGGTTGCTTTCGGGTTTGAGCACGCCTATAGCAACGAGGTCTTGGCCCGCCTTACCGCGATAGAGGCCCTCCATAGCGGCGAGTTTCATGGGTTGAACACGCGACACCAGTGCAGCCGAGCCGTGTCCTGTTGATAAGGTGAGAACGATGCCGGCAAGGCCCACCCACGCTCCGACTTTTATCGAAGAGAGAGCTGCGGAAATGTTGCGTTTGCGAAGCAAGAGCCAGCTGCTGACGCCTATCACGAAGACGCCGGCAAGAGTCCACGCGCTGAAGGTGGTGTGCATAAATTTATTTATGGCAAAGGAATTGAATGCCACGGTCCAGAAATCGCTCATCACGTTTCGCATCTGCGCCGGGTCGAATTCCATGCCTACGGGATGTTGCATCCATGCATTGGCAACAAGAATCCACAGCGCCGAGAGCGACACGCCAAGGGCCGTGAGCCACGTCGATGCCAGGTGGAAACCACGACTCACCTTGTTCCATCCGAAGAACATAACGGCAACGAATGTAGCCTCCATGAAGAAGGCCAACAGGCCCTCGATGGCAAGCGGTGCTCCGAAAATATCGCCTACAAACCAGCTGTAGTTCGACCAGTTGGTGCCAAACTCAAATTCCAAAATAAGGCCTGTGGCAATGCCGCAAGCAAAGTTGATGCCAAAAAGCGTCATCCAGAATTTGGTTATGCCTTTCCAGCGCTCCTGACCGGTGCGTACGTAGAGAGTCTCCATAATCGCTATTATCAGTGCCAAGCCAATAGTAAGCGGCACGAATAGCCAGTGATACATAGCCGTGAGAGCAAATTGTGCTCTCGACCAATCGACTACTCCAATTAAATCATACATAGTAATATATTGTTTAGATTAAGGTTATTCAACGGGGCTTGCCAAGGCTTCGCGTACGGCCGTAGCACGCGCTTCGTCGTCGGGATAGTGAGTGGCAAGAACGTCGGGGAAAAAGAAGAGTTTCAAAACAGCAAAGAAAATCACCAATTTAATGATAATGAGCAACCACAAGCTACGTCCGATGGTCATGTTTCTGAAGCCATCGATATAAAGGTCGGCAACACGCCTGAAAAAATTTTTAAGGCTGACCATCGTTGCTATATTTTAGGTGGTATGTTGTGAGTATCTTTCAGCGAGGTCTCGGCTATGTCTTTAGCATGGTCGGGCATCTTCATACGCACCTTCAGCTCGTCGAATCCTTGCCCGTAGACGCCGTTTACGTTGGCTTGAGTGGTGAAGGCGTCGGGGTCGATTGATTTTATTATTCGAGAAATGGTAACCGACTCGGCCTTTCGGCACATCACAAGCAGTACCTTCACTTCTCGTTTAGAATACCAACCCATACCCGAAAGCACGGTGCATCCTCGCTTTGCTTCGTTGTTGATAGCGGTGGCAATTTCTTCCCACTTTGTTGAGAAAATTGTGAACTGCACAGCCTGTCGGTTGGTGTTAATCACCATGTCGATGAGGTATGATACGAGGAATAGCACGACGAAGCCATAAACAACCAAGTCGAGGTGATGGAAGAGGAAATATGACGACGAAATAATGACGACGTCGATGTAGAGCATGGTGCGCCCGATGGTGACGTTGGTATACTTAGACACGATGGCTCCGACGATGTCGGTGCCGCCTGTCGACCCATTATGAGTGAGCGTAATGCCAACACCCAGTCCGGCCAAGATCGAGCCGATGACGATATTCATAAAAGGCTCTTGCGTGAAACCCTCGGAGAATAGCGGTTGGAATATGCCGATGAAGACCGACGACATTGTGGCACCATATATCGTGCCTATAACGAATTTCTTGCCTACGATGCGGTAGGCTATCAATAGCAGAGTGAGGTTGATAGCATACTGCGTGATAGCGATAGGTATTCCCGTGAGGAAATATACTATAGTGCCAATGCCGGCAAGGCCTCCGATAACGACCTTTTCCGGTAATATAAATGCACAAAAACCAAACGCAAACAGCGCTATGCCAAACGTGATAAAAAAGTAGTCGCTGGCGCTTCGCCACAAATTAACTTTACTGAGAGCCATACACTATAATTGTTATACACCACAAATATATAACAAAAGCGACAAATACTCATAATATTTTTGTCAGATTTTATTCCGTAGTGATTTTAAGAGTGCCCATAAAGAGACTGCTCAGAGCCGATTTGATTAACATGGCAATGAGTCCATATGGTGGCGCGGCGCTCATGGAATTTATGTCGATATGTTAACTAAGGTTAAGGGAGGGTATATGTCAGAAATAATTCCTATCTTGCAATAAAATTGTGAGAAAGATGGAATTGATATTGCCTCGACGCCGTAATGGCGAAAAATCGGACTCGATAAATTTGTCGGAACACAAGAGTGTGGTGATTATCGGTGCAAACGGTGCCGGTAAGACGCGTTTCACGTCGGCTATCGTCAACTCGTTGGGCGACAAGGCATTCAGGCTATCGGCTTTAGATGCATTATACAACCGCAAGCCTATGAATGTAGCCGAGGTAAAGGCTCAATATAAACATTTGTCGCCTGTCGTTATCTCTCAGGCCGACAAGGCCGACATGCCTGCGACACACCTGGAGCTGTTGCTTTCACAGCTTATGCAAGATGAGATGCTCAATCTTATCAGCTATAAACTGTCGCTGGCCGACGGGCGCCATGAGCAGTTAAAGTCGACGCGCCTCGACAAGGTAATCTCGCTGTGGCAAGATGTGTTTCCCGGCAATAGGGTGCTTATCGATAGCGGTAAGATATTGTTTTCGCGAGGCGTTGATGTGGCAAAGTATTCGGCCTTACGCCTCTCCGACGGAGAGCGGGCGGTGCTCTTCTATGCCGCGGCAATACTGTATGCTCCATCGAAAGCTATAATTTTTGTTGATACGCCCGAGATTTTTCTACACCCGACGCTGACAATTTCGCTGTGGAACAGGCTCGAAAGCATGAGAAGCGATTGTGTGTTCTGCTACACGACACACGACACCGAGTTTGCGTCGTCGCGCAACGGAGCCCCGGTGGTGTGGGTTCGCGATTGCGACACTACGACAGATGCGTGGGATTATGACATTTTACCTCCGCAAAGCGGCATTTCGCAAGAGTTGTATATGTCGCTTGTCGGTACGCGGAAGCCTGTACTCTTTATAGAAGGCGACAGCAGCCGCTCTATCGACGCCAAGCTTTATCCGCTTATATTCCCCGACTTTACGGTGCAGTCGTTGGGCAGTTGCAACAAGGTTATAGAGGCTACACGCACATTTAACGATTTGTCGTCGTTTCATAAGATGGATTCTTTCGGCATCGTCGACCGCGATCGTCGCGATAACACCGAAGTGGCCTATTTGCGCCGAAAGAAGATAATGGTGCCGGAAGTTGCCGAGATAGAGAATATGCTCATAATAGAGGATGTGGTGCGAGTAATGGCAAAAACAGCGGGTAGCGACCCCGATGCTGTGTTTGCACAAGTGTCGAAATCGGTAATCTCGCAATTTCGCTCCGAACTGAAGCAGCAGGCATTATTGCATACGCGCCACAAGGTGAAACGCTTGGTTGAATATCGTGTTGATGCTCGCTTTACCGATATAGGTAATCTTGAGGAGCATCTTTCGGGGCTCTTGGGTGAAATAAGTCCGCGCCGTATCTATGAGGAGTTCTGTCGCGAATTTCATGCCTATGTACGAAACAAAGATTATAATGCCGTATTGAGGGTTTATAATCAGAAATCGATGCTTTCGGGTTGCAATGTGGCCCAGTTGTGTGGATTTAGAAATAAAGATAAGTATATCAAAGGGTTGATAGACTTGCTGCGCCGCAACGGCCATGAAGCCGAGGCCATACGCGATGCCGTGAAGCGATGCCTTGGCATTGCGGAGACATTGCCTTCGGAGTCTTGATTTGTCGCCGTTTAAGCTAAATTTTGTAATTTTGTCGTATGGAAACAGACCAGCAGCTGCATGATGCATGGGATCGAGAGCATCTGTGGCATCCCTATACATCTACAATCAATCCGCTTCCGACATACAAAGTGGTGTCGGCAAAGGGTGTGCGTCTTCGTCTTGCCGATGGCAAAGAAATAATCGACGGAATGTCGTCGTGGTGGTGCATGATACATGGCTATGGTAACGAGCGTCTGAACGCTGCTGCCGCCGCGCAGATGTCGAAGATGAGCCATGTGATGTTTGGCGGCATCACGCATCAGCCGGCCATAGACTTGGGCCGAGAACTACTGAAAGTGGCCCCCTCTACGATGCACAATATTTTTTATGCCGATTCGGGCTCGGTGGCTGTTGAAGTGGCCATGAAAATGGCTGTACAAGCATCAATCTCGGTCTCCGGTAGCCATAAGAAGACAAATTTTGCGACTATACGTAGCGGATATCATGGCGATACGTGGAATGCGATGAGTGTGTGCGACCCTGTTACGGGAATGCATGGTGCTTTCGGATCGGCATTGCCTATTCGTTTCTTCGTGCCACAACCGAAGTCGCGTTTTGGCGGCGAATGGGATGATAGCGATATAGAGCCGTTGCGCAAGCTCTTAGCTCAGAAATCAGACGAGATAGCGGCCTTGATACTTGAGCCTGTAGTGCAGGGTGCCGGTGGTATGTGGTTTTATCACACGGAGTATCTGAGGCAAGCACGCGAGTTGTGCGACCGCTATGGCATACTCCTTATTTTCGACGAAATAGCAACGGGATTTTGGCGCACCGGCCGTTTCTTTGCTACCGAGCATACGGACGTACAACCCGATATTATGTGTATAGGCAAGGGCCTGACAGCCGGTTATCTCACCATGAGTGCCGTCCTCACCACGCAAGCTGTGGCCGATACTATCTCCAATGGCGAAGCCGGGGTGCTGATGCATGGCCCTACCTTTATGGCAAATCCGCTGAGCTGTGCTATAGCTCTTGAGTCGATAAAGATGTTGACAGAGAAGCCTATGGGGCAGATTGTTAGGGATATAGAAGAAACGATGAGGGTGGAACTCGCGCCGGCATCGTCGTTGCCTGGAGTTAGCGATGTGCGAGTGTTAGGCTCGATAGGTGTTGTCGAAGTGAGCAGAAGCGTTGATGTGGGTAAATTTCAGCGTGAGTGCGTGCGTAGGGGAGTGTGGATAAGGCCATTCGGAAGGAATGTATATATAATGCCGCCATACGTAATATCTCGCGAAGACTTGGTGTTTTTGTGCCGTCAGTTGATAGAAATCGTCAGCGATGAAGCAAACTATTGAAGATATATTGCAGACACTGACATCTGCCGGTAATTTCAGAGTAATACCCTCTGATGCGTCGCGGGCCGGCAGGGTAGACCTATCGTCGAACGACTATCTCGGTATTTCCGAGCGGCAGGATTTGCGTGATGAATTTTTTTCGTCAACAAATGTTGCAGAGCTTGTGATGTCGGCATCGGCATCGCGTCTGTTGGCTCGTAGGCAAAATTGCTTCACTAAGCTTGAAGATACTATAGCCGTTGCTTATGGCTGCGACCGCTCGGCCCTTATTTTCAATAGCGGATATCATGCTAATGTAGGCTTGATTTCGGCGTTCGCCTCAACGGGCCTATATGTGCTTGCCGACAAGTTGGTGCATGCAAGTATTATTGACGGCATAAAACTCTCAGGCCTGCCTTTTGCTCGTTTTCGGCATAATGATATTTCGCACCTTGACGCATTGGCGCGAAAGGCATCGGCCGATGGTAAGGCCCTGCTAATTATAGCCGAAAGTGTTTATAGCATGGATGGCGATAAGGCCGATGTAGAAGGATTGATAGAAGTAAAACGCCGCTATGCCGGGTCGATGCTCTATATCGACGAGGCTCATGCCGTCGGGGTAGAGGGCCCATGCGGGCTTGGTCTTAGCAAAGCTTCCCGCGGTTTTGACGATGTGGACATAGTAGTCGGTACTTTTGGTAAGGCTCTGGCATCAGTCGGTGCTTATGCAGTGCTAAAACCCCATGTGAGAGATTTTATGGTGAATAAGGCGCGCAGCCTGATTTTTTCTACAGCTTTGCCGCCAATAAATGTAGAATGGAGCCGTTTTATCTTTAACCGGGCTCTTGAGATGGATGCTGAGCGGTTGCGCTTGAAGAAATTGGGGTTGTCGTTAGCGGCAGAGTTGCAAACACTTGGCGTCGAAGTGCATGCGAGTCATATACTGCCTCTGGTTGTGGGAGATCCGGCCGGAGCTGTCGAGTTGTCGTCGAAACTGAGAGATTCAGGCTACGATGTATTACCTGTACGTGTTCCGACGGTGCCCCCGGGTACCGATCGCTTGCGTTTCAGCCTCTCGGCGGCTCTTCCGTTTGATGCGATATCCTCATTGGGCTATACTTTACGTAGTATTTATGGAAAATAATTCACAGATATATCAACAGCGTCGGGCTGAGCGAGAGCGCCCGCCTCGTTTCAATAAACGCAATTATATATTTATAGCGGTGGCTCTGCTTATTGTGTCGGGCGCGGTAGTGGCTATAGCCCAATGCAATGGCGGAGAAAAAGATGCCGGCGCTTTATATCGTAATGTAGAAGAACTTCAGCTTGTAAAATTGCCCGACGGCACCCCCGAAATACTAAAGGAGTATACCGGTTTTACGGTGTCGTTCAATAAATTGCACCATCAACCCAATTACGTGGCGTGGGAACTGACAGCGGCAGAGGCGAGAGGCTCGCTTCCTCGTTCTTCCAATTTCCGTCCAGACTTTAGCGTTGACGGTTGTGCTACACTCGACGACTATAAAAACTCGGGATATAGTCGAGGCCACATCGCGCCGGCCGGTGATATGAAATGGAGCACACAGGCGATGGAAGACTCGCATTTCCTCACAAATATTTGTCCTCAGACAACGCAGCTCAACGGAGGCCGCTGGTCGACTCTCGAAAATAAGTGTCGCGAATGGGCGATACGCGATGGGGCTATCGTGATTATCTCAGGGCCGATTCTTAGCGACAGTATAAGCAGAACGATAGGTCGTAGCAGAGTGAGTGTCCCCGACCGCTTTTTCAAGGTAATACTTGCGCCGTATGTTAATCCTCCGCGAGCAATAGGATTTATTATGCCAAACGACCCACCGTATGATGCTTTAGAGGCCATGGCAACATCGGTTGACATAATAGAGCAGATAACGGGATTTGACTTCTTTTCGGCACTTCCCGATGAAATTGAAGATAAGATAGAGCAGGAAGTTAAATTCCGTGATTGGAATCGACGCTCACGATAGTAATAATATGGATACGACAACGATATACAACTCATCAGATACAATATGTGCAATCTCAACGGCCCCCGGAGCGGGTGCTATTGCCGTAGTGCGCATCAGTGGTAGCGATGCGCTGCCTATTGCCGCTAAAGTGTGGCACGGTGCTGATATTAAAACGGTTGAGAGCCATACGGCGCACCTCGGTAATATTGTCGATAAGGCAACCGGAAATGTCATTGATCAAGCAGTGGCTACAATCTTTCGAGGCCCGCGCTCGTTCACGGGCGAAGATACTGTAGAGTTTGCTATACATGGCTCTCGGTGGATTCAAAAAAAACTCGTAGGCCTGCTCATCAAAAGCGGAGCACGTTTGGCTTTGCCGGGAGAGTTTACACGTCGAGCCTTTAGCGCCGGCAAAATGGACCTCGCTGAAGCAGAGGCTGTTGCCGATCTGATATCGTCGTCGTCACAGGCTGCACATCGCCTCGCCATAACTCAGATGAGAGGCGATTTCTCGCGTAAACTCAACGCGCTGCGCGACGAACTCATTCAATTGGCATCGCTGCTTGAACTCGAACTCGATTTTTCGGAAGAGGATGTTGAATTTGCTTCGCGTGAACGTTTGATGCAACTTACGCAGGCCTTGCATACCCGTCTTTCACGTTTGGCACAATCGTTTGAAGCGGGGCAGGCGATAAAAGACGGCATCCCCATTGCTATCATTGGCCCTACAAATGCAGGTAAATCGTCGTTGCTTAATGCACTGCTTGGCGACGATCGAGCGATAGTCAGCGACATCCATGGCACGACTCGCGACATTGTTGAGGATACGCTCGAAATCGGCCCCTACCTCGTTCGATTCAAAGATACGGCAGGACTTCGTCAGACGACAGATACGATAGAGAGTATTGGTATTGAGCGGTCGAGACAAGCTGCTCGAAATGCCGGCATTGTTATATTTGTAGTCGATACGACGGCGCCTCTAAACATGGACGACATTGCTGCAGAGATAGATAGTATTGACACTCAGCGGCTGATATTTGTGTTGAATAAATGCGATATAGCGAGCTCTGAAATTCATACTAAAGTCCTCTCGCAGCACGTCGCGGCACCGATAATTACTATCTCGGTGCAAACAGGCGAAGGCCTCGAAAATCTTAAATCGACATTGCTGGCTGCTATCGAAAAAATAGTCGATAATTGCGAAGACGATATCATCGTAACCAACGCTCGCCATGCCGCAGCGCTAAATGCAGCCTCACAGTCTGCCGCCGCTATAATAGAAGGCCTGGCGGCCAACATACCCCCCGACTTCATCGCTCAAGACCTCCGCGAGACGATCCACCACCTCTCATCTATAACAGGTCAAATAACTACACCCGACATACTCCAATCGATATTCTCCCACTTCTGCATCGGCAAGTAAATGTCTGATTAACAGATAGTTAAGTTTATCAACAAATATCAATAAGGCGTTCGTTCAGAGCGCCTTTTCTTATGCCCATATACTACTGTTTTAATCGATAATAATCTGAATTAAGCCATTTTAACCTCGATTTTGTACCTCATTTGTCACTCATTCACAATGGGTTAAAATCCTATTGCGAGGTAGTGTATGATTTTGCACATGGTTGCACACTCTTGCACGCCGTTGCACAGAATTACCAGAAATTAAAAGAAATAAAAATGAGTAGTACAATTGAAATTACAAAGATTTGTGATCACTGCGGGAATCAGTTCATCGCAAGAAAATGTTCAACACGATTTTGTTCTAAACGCTGTGCCGAACATGCTTATAAAGCGACAAAGAGAAAAGAGCATGTCAAGAGAGAACAGCTAAAAGCAGATAATCATATAAACTCTGACTTAAAATCATTAGAGTTTCTAAGTCCTGCACAATGTGCAAAGCTACTTGGGGTTTGTAAAAGATCAATATACTATTATCTCGAATATAATTTAATTCCCTGTTATCAGTTTAAAGGTAAGACAAGAATCCGGAGGGCTGATATTGAAAAACTATTTGACAAAAATCCGGAATATATTAAGCGACCGCCAAAAGAAACTAATCCGATTACAGAATTCTATTCAACTCGTGAGATAATGGAGAAATTCAATATCAGTAGTTCATGGCTGTTCAGGATTGCCCAGAAACGAAATATCCCCAAAACGACTCATCGAGGAAAAACTCTATGGAGTAAAAAGCATTGCGATGAGATCTTTGGAAAGAAAGATCAAGAAGTTGAAGAAATCACCGAGTGGTATTCCGCAAGCGATGTATGTGATAAATTCAATATGTCTCTCAGTCAGGTTTACAATCTTGTCAATCGCGAACACATTCCGAAGAAAAAGGTCGGTAATATTACATCATACTCGAAAAAACATATTGACATTGCAAAAGGAGTAAGAGAACCGGAAGAGCCTGAATGGTACTCTTTGGCAGAAGCCAAGGAGAAGTACGGTATGACCAGAGACCAGTTGTATCATTATTCAAAAACTTATGGTATTACGAAAAAGAAAGTCGGGAAATATACTTATCTCTCTCGTAAAGAGCTTGATAATTTATTTGCACCTCCTCAGATATAGAATACAGGCGACAGGTTTTCAAAAGGTTATTTCTTAATCACCAACTCACCAATGAATCACAAACCAATTTTACATTACAAATAAAATCAATAATTATGGCTACATGCGTTAAAGTTTTCTTG
>JAFLUA010000014.1 GCA_022508985.1 Muribaculaceae bacterium | reverse complement strand
AACAAAGACAACTTTTTTTCGTTTTTGTTGTCTTTCGTCAAAACAACGCCCAACGTTTAGTATGCTCCCGCTCCCAGGTAGAATCCTTAGTATTTCTTAGGTGGAATTTTTTGACAGAGTCGTTTTTCTTTGAGCGTCGCCCCAGGCCTTATGCCCGAGTGCCGCTCTCCGTCTCTCTTGTACTACGTAATTCCTGTGTCAAACTTTCAATGTCCTCTGTGCTCCCCGAAAGTCCCTTTCTTTCGGTTCAGCTCGGCAAAATTACTCCCTTTATATTTCTTGACAAAATTTTTAATAGAGATTTAACAAATCTTAAGAATTAGAGAGAACTTTTTACCTTTCTGCTTTTGCGAAACCCAATTTCTCAAAAGCAGTGCAAAGGTACGGCTTTTTATAATCACACACAAATTTTTTGCCACAAAATTATGTTTTACAACATAGATTTAACACTTTATTACACACATTCCCTCGCCCCGCCACAGCTAATATGCTTATCTATGGCCAATTACACAAACCCCGCTGCCGGCAAATATTTTTAAGGCTTCCTTTCAGACACCTTTATTAATATATAGAATGATGCCCTACCACTCTGCTTAGCCAACGGAAGTGCGGTTGCCCGGCGGCGGTGTATATTCTAAATCGAAGTGCAAAACATCGAGAACGCCTACGCCATGGCAGTGGCGCTGGCATCGGCGTCGGTCCATCGGCAGCGGTTGAGTTGCATTTTGTAATATGACTCGAAGTTATTAACTTTGCAACACGAATAAAGCGACGAGCTTTTGCTTCGTTTTCACAATTCCTACAATAAATGGATTATAGTTTTTTAGATTTTTTAGGCCTTCTCGGTGCCGTGGGGTTGTTCCTATATGGCATGAAGGTGATGAGTGAAGGTCTGCAAAAAGCCGCCGGCGACCGTCTTCGCAACATATTATCGGTAATGACCCGAAATCGTTTTATGGGTCTATTGACGGGCTGCCTCATAACAGCACTTATACAGAGCTCATCGGCATCGACCGTAATGGTTGTAAGTTTTGTTAATGCCGGACTTATGTCGTTGGCCCAATCTATGGCCGTGATTATGGGCGCCAACGTGGGCACAACGTTCACCGCTTGGATAATAGCGCTCTTTGGTTTTAAGGTAAACATTTCGGCATTTGTGCTTCCTATGATAGCTCTTGCCGTTGTCTTGCTTATGATGATTAAGACCAAGAGTAAAGCCAAGAATATCGGTGAATTTTTAATCGGTTTTGCATTTCTATTCATGGGTCTTGATATGATAAGCACCTATGTACCCGACTTGCAGAACAATCCTGAAATGTTTGCGGTGCTAAAAGATTATGCTTCATTAGGCACTAAATCGATATTAATCTTCACACTTGTGGGCCTCGTGATAACGATGGTGATACAATCGTCGGCAGCGACGTTTGCCATCACATTGATTATGTGTAGCAAAGGGTGGATAACATTCGACCTTGCCTGCGCCCTCGTCCTCGGAAGCAACATCGGTACGACCATCACCCCTATTCTCGCATCGCTTAGCGGCAATGTGGCAGCAAAACGTGCGTCTATGGGTCACCTCCTATTCAATCTCTTCGGTACGATATGGTGCCTATGCATATTTGTGCCCTTTGTCAACTTCAACTCATGGCTCACAGAGGCTATCGGCCAAGGCGACCCCAACGCCCTATATAATTATGTTACCAATTTAGAGGCCACGAATCCCGAATTATACAACCACCTTTTCGACAACTCCCTTCCGATAGGCCACGCAACGCTTAAGACCATAGCCTTGATGCAGATGAGCGTGTCTTTCGGTCTTTCAATATTCCACACCACCTTCAATCTTGTAAATGTGACCATTATGATATGGCTCACAAGCGTATATGTCAAGATGGTTGAATGGATTATCCCCTCGAAGAAGCGCGACGACGAGTTCTCTCTCAAATTCATTTCTGGCGGTCTTATGAACGCTACCGAGCTCAACATTGCTCAGGCCGAGAAAGAAATTACGGTCTATGCCGAGCGCGTTGGCCGAATGATCGATATGGCTCAGACCCTTATTCATACCAAAGAAAAAGGTGAAGAATTCAACACCTTATTGTCGCGTGTCGAAAAATATGAAGATATTTCCGACCGCATGGAACTTGAAATAGCCCACTACCTTAATCGATGCGCCGAAGGTCGACTATCGAACGAAGGTAAGATGCGCATCGCGGCCATGCTCAATATTATAAGCGAGATAGAGAGTATCGCCGACTGCTGTCTTGGCATAGGTAAAATCCTTAATCGCAAGATTCAGAGTAGCGTAGAATTCAACGACGAGATATATAGCAATATCGACACAATGTATACCTACGTACGCTCGGCCATGCAGATGATGATAGCTCAGCTTCGCGACATAGAGAAGGTTAGCAATAAATCGCTAATCGATTCCTACAATAAAGAGCGCGAAATAAACAACTTCCGCAACTTCTTGCGCAGCGGAAACGTTGAAAATATAAACGCAAAGCACTACGAATATCAAGCCGGTATATATTACATGGATATAATAGGCGACCTCGAGCGTACGGGCGACTATATTATAAATGTAATCGACACTTTGCGCGACAATTTCTGCAAGCAAGCAGGCTAATAACACTACCAGACAAAAACTCATTACCACGGAGCTTCAGAGGAAGCTTGCGAGAATATTAAATTTTGGAAACAAATCCGCTACAATTCTATTACTAATCTGCCTCATTTCGCGGCAAATTAGTTATTTTGCGCGTCAAAATCAATTTTGTATGCCGAATACGCCCTCCTTGGGACACATATTAATCGTCGACGATGACCAAAACATCAGCTCGCTTTTGAGCGTAAATCTCAAAAGCGAAGGTTATAGTGTTGAAGTTGTCGACATAGCTGAAAACGTCGACCGCAGCGCTCAAGCCGAGACCAGTCTTGTTATCGTTGATGCTATGCGTCAACCATACAGCGGCATGGATTTGATATACGATTTCAAGGAAGACCCACAGACCGAACAGATAGCCATTATCTTATGCTCGGGCTTCAAAAGCGAACGTATGGTAATCGACGCCCTTGACGCCGGAGCCGACGACTACATAGTAAAGCCTTTTTCGCTTCGTGAACTCGTAGCGCGTGTTAAATCGATTTTGCGGCGCCATTCCTCATCGACGCCGCGAACAGGCAACATTATTGTTTTTCACAATATGACTGTCGAACTCACTTCACAGACAGTTAAAATCGATAATACACCGTTGGCACTATCTAAAACAGAATATGCCATTCTTGTTCTACTCCTCAAAAACGTATCCAACTACGTATCACGCATAGAGATACACCGCAAGGTGTGGTCGGACGACACTGCGGGCTTAAACGAACGCATCGTCGACACCAATATCTCGCGTCTACGCAAGAAACTGGGCGAATTAGGCACACACATCGTTAATCGCTCAGGACACGGCTATATGATAAGTTAACGCAAATGGCTTGTCGCATTATTCATAACAACAATTCTTTAGGGGTTGGTTTATAATTCTATTCAGCCGCCCTATATTATAAACTTAAATATCAATATTTTGGACTTCGACCCTTTACCGACTACAGAACCCTTGTTCTTACTATTGAACAACATAGCATGTGCCGCACTGCAAGTATTCAGTTCCGGACAAATAATCGCATTATGCTTGGCTCTTTTATGCCTACTACTATCGGGCTTTATGAGCAGCAGCGAAATAGCCTATTTTTCACTCACTTCAGCACAATGTGAAGAGCTCGACGAGACCCCGCGCGGCGCCGGCATCCGCCGATTGCTCGCCGACCCTCAACGCCTGCTTGCCACCGTTCTCATAGCGAATAACTTGCTCAACGTCACCATTGTTGTGCTATGTAACTTCGCGTTAGGGCCTGTTTTCTCGGGCATGAATCCTGTGTGGAGTTTCGTATTACAGACCATAATACTCACGTTTATCATATTGCTATTCGGCGAAATTATACCCAAGTTATATGCCAACAGCAACAATAAGTCGTGGGCAAAAACAACATATCCAGGCATCAATGCCGCATATAAGATACTTGGGCCCATCGCAAAACTACTCGTAAAATCGGGAGGAATCGTAGAACGTGTCGTTGCAAAAAAAGCAAAAGACATAAGCACCAGCGAACTCTCGAGAGCTCTTGAAATTACCGAAGGGACCAGCGGCGACGACAAGGAAATGCTCGAAGGCATCCTCAAATTTGGCGACACCACAGCCTCCGAAATTATGACACCGCGCGTCGAGCTCACCGACCTCGACGTTAAAATGACGTTCGACGATGTGATGAAGGTGATCCTCGAAAGCGGCTATTCGCGTATGCCCGTTTACGAAGAAACGCAAGACAACATCAAAGGCATACTTTATGCCCGCGACCTGCTGCCATATATAGGCAAAGACACTGCCGGCGACTTTGAGTGGCAAAAACTTCTTCGACAAGCTTACTTCGTGCCCGAATCACGACAGATTGATGACCTGCTCGAAGATTTCCGCAAGTTGAAAATACACATGGCTATCGTAGTCGATGAATTTGGCGGCACATCGGGTGTCGTAACTCTTGAAGACGTCCTCGAAGAAATAGTTGGCGATATCGATGACGAGTATGACGAACCCGACACCACATATAAGCGTCTCCGCGACGACACATACGAATTCGAAGGACGCACTCCTCTTACCGACTTTTTCCGTATAACCAATCTCGAGCCCGAAGATTATAAAGAGGTGACAGAAGATGTCGAAACCCTCGCCGGTATGCTCCTGGCCATTAAAGGCGACTTCCCTAAAGAAAAGGAACCTCTGGTCTACGGACGATGCAGATTCCTTGTCCTTGATATCGTAGACCACCGCATCACAGAGGTAAGGGTGAAAATTATGCCCGAAATTCAAGGCGACTGAGATGCCCCGGCTATTGCTTGTCATAATACTCGCATTCGCTGTGTATTCATGTAGCGACAACGACAGCCGCCGGGCAACACCGAAGCGACATGCCTTCCCGCGTATCGAGGCCTACGATAGCGGCGATGTAAGCATCGACCTGGGGCAACTTAACTTCTCCGTAAGTGCCGATGCCAACATTAAGCCGGCAGGCGAGCAATGGCTCGATATTTCCTACCCCCGCTATGGCACGACACTGCACCTGTCGGCACTCCGCTTAGACTGTGATAGCGAGAAGAATAAAGCCATGGCCAACCGACGACAAAGAATAAGTCTCAACATTGGAGATGCCAAAGCGCGTGCCGATGTTTTTACAAACGACTACAGCTTCGATTGCGAAATGGTTGTGTGCAACGAGGCGGTTACAACTCCCGTTCAGTTTTTTGCCACCGATGCCGGCGGGAATATGCTCAGCGGCGCTTTTGTCATTCATGGGACTACAACTCCTGCCGACTCCATGCAGGCTGTAGTTAAAATATTGGAATCTGAAGCATTCACTATCCTGAAAAGCCTCAAATCAGCCCAATGATAGTTACACTAAACAGTAGCCCTTTTGCGCTGTATCTTACAGAAATAGATTCAACATGTGCAGAAACACGGCGCGAGCGCGAAGAAATTGCCATTGCAAGACTGGTAAAAGAGGCCTTTGGCGACAAGGCCGAACGTATCCATAGCTCCTCGGGGGCACCTGTGATATCGATTGGCGGAAAAATCACCGCCGATAAGAGCGTATCGATCAGCCATAGCCGACAGCATGCCGTATTAGCCGTAGCGCCATCCAATACCCTCATCGGCGTTGACATAGAAGAAGATAGAGAACAGTTGCGCCGTGTCGCCCCCAGAATTCTTTCAGAAGAAGAACTCGCCTTTTATTCATCAATTCCTCAAGGGTTTCTCAAAGCATGGACTCTGAAAGAAGCCTTATATAAGGCTGCACGGAACGTCATCGGAACAGAACTCGATTTTGCCAAACACATACAGTTGCCACTTGCGGGTAACGATGAAGCCATAGTCTCCCATAACAATATTACCATAGGTTTGGCAACTACGCTAAATTTCATAAGCGACAATGAACTCATCGCTTGCGTGTATAAAAAGCTATAAAGTTCACGCTAAGTTAAAGATTTTTTGTATTTTCGCGGTATAAATAAAAGCACAAACAGTTATGTCTTTAATTCGCGCTATTATATGCCTCATCTTCCCGCCCATAGCCGTTTTCGACAAAGGGTGTGGCTCTATATTGTTGGTATCAATATTAACCTTATGCGGATGGCTTCCGGGTGTTATAGCCGCCGTCGTAATATGTACACGCTCTTAATAAACGATATGAAAAAGATATTTTTAATACTTGCAATAGTAATTTCCGCCGTCAATGTTTCGGCACAGACCGAAGTGCGCTTTTACAATGAAGCCTCTGACACACTACGTCTTACAGAACTGTTAAAGCTCGGTTCTGAACAACATTTCAGCACGCCCGAAGAGCGTATCGCTTTCTTTGGCCGTCAATTTTTAGGCACGCCATACGGAGCACACACACTCGAAGGCGATGTTGAAATACTCACGGTCAACCTTGATTCTATCGACTGCACAACGTATGTCGAAGTTGTAATGGCATTAGCCTACACCACAGGCGAAAAACGCTCATCGTGGCGCGATTTTACATTCAATCTTCGCCGCATACGCTATCGCAATGGTGAGGTCGACGGCTATCCCTCACGCCTGCACTACATCAGCGATTGGGCCGTAAACAATATTCATCGCGGTAATTTCCATGATGCCACACGCGATTTTCCCCGATTCAGCGAAGAGGTGCGCACAATAGATTATATGACAGCTAACCGCGATAGATATCCCGCATTAGCCGATTCTACCAACTATGAACGCATCCGCAACATTGAAAGCGGCTATCGCTCGCACCGATTCCCGTACATTAAATCGGCCGACCTTTATAACAAACAGGTAAAAGCCGAATTCCATAATGGCGACGTTGTGGCTCTTGTGTCTAACCTCAAAAATCTCGACATCTACCACATGGGTATTGTTGTCAAGGAATCACCCACCGCAGAACCCTATCTGATGCATGCCTCATCGTCGAATGGCAAAGTAGAAATAAGCTCACAACCACTGGCCGACTTCATGAAACGCAATCGGCACTTGTTAGGAGTGCGTGTTTTCCGCCTAAATGAGTAAAACCTTTTTTGTGAAATGAATGTAGCAATTGTAGGCACAGGATACGTAGGACTTGTGTCCGGCGCTTGCTTCTCCGAAGTAGGTGTCGATGTTACTTGCGTCGACATCGACCATGCCAAAATAGAGCAGCTTAAACGCGGCATCATTCCCATCTATGAGCCGGGGCTATCAGAGCTCGTTAAGAAAAACATGGAGGTCGGGCGATTACATTTTGCCACATCTATAGGCGAGATTATCGATAATGTCGATATCGTGTTTTGCGCCGTAGGCACTCCTTCCGATGAAGATGGCTCTGCCGATTTAAGTCACGTATTGGCTGTTGCACGCGACTTTGGCCGCTCTATAAATAGCTACACGCTTTTTGTTACGAAATCGACAGTTCCAGTAGGTACATCTAAATTAGTACGAGCCGAAATCGAAGCACAACTTGCGTTGAGAAAACGCTCCGATATAGAATTTGACATAGCGTCAAATCCCGAGTTTCTCAAAGAAGGTGCTGCTATCAAAGACTTTATGTCGCCCGACAGAGTTGTGATAGGTATTGAAAGTGACCGTGGCCGCGCTCTAATGGAACAACTCTATCGGCCCTTCTTGCTGAACAATTTCAGAGTCATGATTATGGACTTGGCTTCGGCCGAAATGACAAAGTACGCAGCCAACGCCATGCTCGCCACTCGCATTTCTTTTATCAATGAAATAGCAAATCTGTGTGAGAAAGTGGGCGCCGACGTCAACAATGTACGCAAGGCTATCGGTGCCGATATCCGCATTGGCGGAAAATTTCTATATCCGGGATGCGGCTATGGCGGCTCTTGTTTCCCCAAAGACGTACGCGCTCTCATCCGTACCGGCGAGCAACAGGGCGTAGAAATGCGCGTAATACGAGCCGTTGAAGAGGTTAATGATGTTCAGAAAACAATAGTCTACAAAAAGCTTGCCGCCATTTTCAATGGTGAGCTTACCGGGAAACATATCGCAATATGGGGGTTGGCATTCAAGCCGGAGACCGACGACATGCGGTGCGCCCCGTCGCTTGAAGTTATAACACGGCTCATTGCCGACGGTGCCCACGTCACTGTCTACGACCCGGTTGCTATAGATGAATGCCGCCGACGCCTGGACGATGCCGTAACTTATGCCAAAGACATGTACGAAGCTATTATTGATGCCGACGCTCTCGCACTTCTCACCGAGTGGAAACAATTTAGGCTTCCCTCGTGGGATCTTGTATCACGCGCTATGAAAGGATGCGATATTGTCGACGGGCGCAATATATACTTGCAATCCGACCTCAATCAATACAATCTACGCCTCCATTCGATAGGTCGCCCTTAATTTCTCTTTAACAATCCGCTGTAACGGTCGCGGTCGAGAATAACGGCCGTTGCTTCTTTTAGCACGCTGTCGCCCGGCAATGAGCGGCGCACCCGCTCTGCGTCGGAGTAATAACGCTGCGATATCTCAGAATCGAGAATGTCTATTATCGCATCGCGGTTTATATCGAGGTCGTGCGCAAGGTCATGGCGCAACATAGCTCCCAAGATGTCGAATTGCGCCGCAACGGAGTCGGTCATATACCCTTCAGCCTTGGCGGCTTCACGCAAATACTGCAGGCCGGTTTCGCACTGCTTGTCATACTTAAAGCGAGAAGGGTCAATCGAGGCCTTGAAAGCCTCAAAAATACTATCCGTTATTTCAAAAGAATCAGAAGGCAGAGCCTCGGGGTGCTCCGCTACATAGCGGTTGGCAAAGTCAAAAGCCCAGTAATCGGAAACAATATTATAAAGCAAGCGATTTGTCTCGGGTAACTTCACTGTCAAATCGGGGGTAATGCCACCGCCATCGCGCACAACACGTCCGGCGCGAGTGGTAAACTCATGCGTGAGGCTATCCGGGGTGCGTGCCGGGCTTCCATCGGGGTTTCGATGCGAGTAATCCAGAGCCTGAATGAGGCGGCCCGATGGTATGTAATATCGGCCTGTCGTTATCTTCAGCAGCCCATCATAAGGCAA
This sequence comes from Muribaculaceae bacterium, assembly GCA_022508985.1. Taxonomy (GTDB): domain Bacteria; phylum Bacteroidota; class Bacteroidia; order Bacteroidales; family Muribaculaceae; genus CAG-873. Next base: position 37,436 of record JAFLUA010000014.1, on the reverse strand, counting down.
TGGACGCGTTGTCTGCACCAAGCCCTTGCCGTAGGAGCGCTCGCCAATTATTACCGCCCTATCCAAATCTTGGAGGCTTCCTGCAAGAATTTCTGAGGCCGAAGCCGTGCCACTGTCGATGAGTATTGCGAGTGGTATTTTTGTGTCGAGAGGCTGTCCTACCGTCTTATAAACACGTTCTTCACGCTCGTCGCGGCCACGTGTGCGCACAATTTCAGTACCTTTGGGCACGAAATTTGAAGCAATCTGAACAGCACTTTCGAGCAGACCGCCGCCATTGCCACGCAAATCTATTACAAGACCTCTGAGTTTTGGGTCGGCCAACATTTCCAACAAGGCTTCGCGCACATGGCGAGAGCTGCTCTCGTTGAACGTTGTAAGTCTGAGATATCCTATGCCATTGATATCCACACCATAATAAGGCAGGGGATTGACTTTAATGTCGGCCCTTACGATGTTGAATGTCAGCATCGAATCTTCAACATATGGGCGACAGATTTCAACTTTAACTTCAGTTCCGGCCTGTCCACGCAATTTTTTGCTCACATCCCCGATGTCGGTTTTAGGAGTAACTGTGTCGCCGTTCACAACAAGAATTGCATCACCGGGGCGCAATCCCACATTTCGAGCAGGCGAATTCCACTGAGGCTCACTGATGAGCACACGACCTCCACGCTTGACAATATACGACCCTATACCGGCATATTTACCTTGCGATATCGACAATATTTCATCTTGATTATCAGCCGGATAGTACTCGGTATATGGGTCGATTTGATATAGTAACGCGTCGATTGTCTTATCCATAATAGCATCTGCATCGAGCGTATCTACATAGTTGGCATTCAACTCCTTGACTATCGAATTAAAGGTGTGTAATTTACGAGCGAACCTATCTTTGCGAGATGCATTTGCACCCATCGCCAATAAGCCGGCAGAAATCAAAATTGCAAATAATACTGTCAAATATCGCTTCATAACGTCGCTAAATTTATCTGTTAATATTCAGTGCAACACGACGATCGTCTTCGAGTTGCTTCCGCAAGGCTTCAATCGAGGGGAAGGCACGTTCCTCTCTTATCCTTGCAATGAATGTCACGTCAACTTCTTCTCCGTAAAGATTTCCGTTATAATCAAATATATTCACTTCCAAGGTGTCGACTGTAGGCTCTTTCGCTACCGTAGGTCGCACGCCAACATTTGCCATCCCACGAAAAGTCTCCTCTGTCGAAAGACGCACATCCACGGCATAGACACCACGCGCAGGCAGCATCAAATCATTGTCGGAAAGGCTCACATTGGCTGTCGGGAACCCGATTGTTCGTCCTATCTGGTTGCCCGACACCACTTGTCCGACCACTTTGTATGGCCTTCCCAAAGCATTTTCGGCAGCGGCGAGATTTCCGTCAGACAAGAAAGCCCGAATAGCAGAACTGCTTACATCGACATCTTCTGCCAGCGGGCCTATGCCATAAACAGGGAGCGAGGCTGTGCGCAAGTCTTCGATACCAGCCCTGTCACAACCTATGTGGTTGTTAAATCCCATTGCGAAAGCCGTCACCTGATAGCGCTCTTGCAGCAATTTCAAAAAGTCAGCGCCGATACGCTTGAAATCGTCGTGCGTATAATTGAGCACTTCAACCTTATCGGCATAGCCGGTCGCGTCAATCAACGCCACCCGCTGCTCTGCTGTCGTAAGCATTTTGGGAGCGCGTGCCGGTGCGATGAATTCCAACGGATGGTGGCTAAATGTCAACACAAGAGTGTCTAAGCCTTCTCTCAATGCTATTTCACGCAACTGTTTTAGCATAAACACGTGGCCGCGGTGCACACCGTCGAACATTCCGACAGTAGCTATATAAGACCTCGCTGTTTGTGCTAATCTATTCATTTTGCCGGTATATAATTTATGAATTCGGTGCCGGGCAACACATGAACGGCCTTAAACCCTTCTTTGATGGCAGCGTCGACATTTGCCTCCGAATCGTCGAAAAAGAGCGTCTCCGAAGGTAATATGCCTAAATGTTGTGCCGTATAGTGAAATATGCGGGCATCGGGCTTTGCATATTTTGCCTCAAACGAAGTAACGATGCCATCGAAGTAATCTTCGCGCCGCAACCCTTCTTTGCAAAATTCTCGCGCGATAACTCCATGCCACATTATAGGATTGGTGTTACTGAGGAGATAGATGCCGTAGCCTTGACAACGAAGTTTACGCAGCGAGGCGAGTCTATGCTCGGGTATACCAACTATAAATTTTTGGAAAGCAATATCTATTTGGTAGTCCGATACCACATGCGGCAACTTTTCGCGTAAGGCCCTATGAAAAGCTTCCACGCCGATTGAGCCGTCTTCTATGGCCATAAAGACACCGCTTTGGGCATACAATCCAAAATAGGCGTCGGCATTTTTCAGCCCGAGGCTCTCAAAGGCATCAACACAGCATTGCCTGTCAATGTCGATGATAACGCCTCCGAGGTCAAAGAGCAAGTTTCGAATCATTTGGCTTAAATATGGTCGTGGGGTTATAAATAAAGAAAGGCTCCAATCTTTGCGATTAGAGTCCTTTAGTAGCCCATAGGAGAATCGAACTCCTCTTTCAAGAATGAAAATCTTGCGTCCTAGCCGATAGACGAATGGGCCATCATCAAGCCCCCTTTCAAGAAGGCTTTATACTGTTGGCGCCTTATGCTTCAAGCTTGGCTACAAATTTCGCCAACTTGCTCTTAAGGTTCGACGCTTTGTTCTTCGATATAGTCTTCTTCGATGCAAGGCGGTCGAGCATTGCTACAACTTCGCGATAGCGTGTTTCAGCAGCTGCTTTATCGGTCATTTTGCGAAGATTCCGAACTGCGTTGCGAGCGGTCTTGGCATAGTAGCGGTTGCGCAGACGGCGTGTTGCTGTCTGGCGAATACGCTTTTTAGATGATTTGTGGTTTGCCATTGTATAGGTTAATTCGTTTATTCTTTAGTTAATTTAGTAGCCCATAGGAGAATCGAACTCCTCTTTCAAGAATGAAAATCTTGCGTCCTAGCCGATAGACGAATGGGCCTAATGTCTTTTGCGACCGCAAATTTATGCATTTTTTTTCTATCAGCAAAATTTATTCACATTAGAGGCGCCTTTTTAAGGTTTTTTTACAAAGAGTCTACAGTCCTTTTAATAATTGTGTATAACGCTCTTCATCGTTTATAAGAGTCAGAGCTTCGAGGAAGTCTTTATTCAGTCGGCTTAAAGGATAGTAATATGAGCCGTCTTCGTATAGGTCTCGAGCCAGCAGTCCACTCATCACAGCCGCTATTATAGGCTTCGATCGAAGCCATTGATCTTCTTTATATTCAACTTTGGCCGCGGTGCCGGCATCGATTAAACGCTGCAAAAATTCATCGGTCACAACAAAATTTTCTCTAAAGGCTCTTGCGTCGGGATATTGCGCCAACAAGTCAGCCCTATGTGTATCAACATAATTTATCGCCACCTTATTGAGAAGACCTTTAGCCACAAGGTCGCGATAATAAACCGAATAGTACGACGTGTCGGCAGCGACAAAGACGTCGGGAATAATACCGCCACCGCCATATACGGGACGCCTGTTACGTAGCGTTTCATACCGCAGCGAATCGGGGCGTTGTATACTGTCGGCGCTCCACAACTCACCGGCCTGATAGCGATTAAGAAGCTCCATTTGGTATTCCTCGCCTTTACCCTTATCGTAATGCTTCTGAATACATCTGCCGGAAGGGGTATAATAGCGCGAAACGGTAAGTCTTATCATCGAGCCGTCGGGGAATGGGAAGGGGCGCTGAACAAGACCCTTGCCGAAAGTACGACGCCCTACTATCAAGGCGCGGTCATTATCCTGCAATGCGCCGGCAAGAATCTCGGCTGCCGACGCCGAATTTTGATTTACCATAACCACGACGCGGCCATCGAGAAAATCGCCGCGAGCCTCGGTCGTATACGTATGTGCTTTCGCGGCTCTGCCGGCGGTGCTCACAACGGGCGTGCCGGCGGGCAAAAACTCCGAGGCCAATTCAAAAGCGGCGCCAAGATAGCCTCCGCCGTTGTCGCTCACATCGAGGATGAGGTTTTTCATTCCCTGTTTGCGAAGTTTCTTTATAGCGTCGTGCACTTCAAGGGCTGTCTCCTCGGCAAAGCGCGTTATCCGTATATAGCCGGTGGTGGCGTCGGCCATAAAAGTCTCATCGACACTATACAATGGTATATCGTCGCGCGTAACCGTAAATACAATTATTTCGGAGCCTCTTTTAATCTGTAAATCGACAACCGAACCTTTGGGCCCGCGAAGATATTTCATCACGTCGGTATTCTTCATTTTTTTGCCGGCGAGGATGGTGTCGTTGGCTGCTATTATACGGTCGCCGGCAAGGATGCCTACTTTTTCCGACGGGCCTCCGGCTATAGTTTGTATCACATACACGGTATCTTCCGGCATGTTGAACTGTATGCCGATACCGCTGAACTTACCTTCGAGAGGTTCGGTAAACTCTTTCGTTTCAGATGGTGTGGTGTATGCAGAATGAGGGTCGAGCGTTTTTAACATTGCCTTTATAGCTTCTGTCACCAAGGTATCAGAGTCGACATCTTCTACATAAAACTGCTCTATTACGGCTTGTGCTGCCCGCAATTTTTGCTCGGGCGCAATCCTCGGTTCTTGTGCAAAAACGCTGAGGATTGCAACGCTTGCCACCGCCAATATTAATATTACTTTTCTCATCTTTTATATCCCTGTGGCAAAAAGGACGATATATCATGCCCGAAAGTTTCCAACTCGCGGACTACCGTCGACGATATCGCCGACAACTCGGGCCGGCTAAAGAGTATCACCGTTTCTATTCCCGCAATGTGGCTGTTGACTTCTGCCATATCGCGCTCATATTCAAAGTCTTTCACCGAACGCACGCCCCTCAGCAAAAACGTTGCGCCGCATTGGCGGGCATAGTCGACGGTAAGGCTCGAATAGGCCTCCACCGAGACGCGCGGTTCATCTTTATATAAATTGCGTATAGCAGCTACCGTATCGTCGGCACTGCCTATCGGCTTTGTCTTATTCACACCGACGGCTATTATAATACGGTCGAAGAGATCCAAGCCTCGCCGTACTATATCGGCATGGCCTATGGTGAAGGGCTGAAACGTGCCCGGGAATAGTGCTATGCGCTCTTTATCAGTGGTCGATGTTGCTGTCATCTTCGATTACAAGGTTATCTATTATAAAATTCTGGCGCTCCATGGTGTTTTTGCCCATATAGAACTCCAATACTTCGGCCACGCCATCTTCCTTGCGCAAACTCACTCTGTCGATACGCATTTCAGGGCCTATAAAACCTCTGAATTCTTCGGGTGAAATCTCACCAAGCCCTTTGAATCGTGTAATCTCGGCATTGGCACCGAAGCGGTTAATCGCTGCTATGCGTTCGTCGTCGGTATAGCAATATACCGTGTCGTCGTTTTGGTCTGCTTTTTTCGCTCTGGCAGTGCGTTTTGCCGTCTTTTTATTACGGACGCGGAACAAAGGCGTCTGCAACACATACACGTGGCCTTTTTTTATCAAATCAGGGAAATATTGCAGGAAGAAAGTCAACATCAACAGGCGTATATGCATGCCGTCGACGTCGGCATCGGTGGCTATTATCACCTTATTATATCTCAGGCCCTCGATACCGTCTTCTATGTTCAACGCCGCCTGCAACAAGCTGAATTCTTCGTTGGTATATAATTCTTTTTTTGTTGCGCCATAGGTGTTGAGGGGCTTACCGCGCAATTTGAACACGGCCTGTGTCTCTACATTGCGCACTTTTTCGATAGAACCTCCGGCAGAGTCGCCCTCGGTGATGAATATCGACGACGCCTCTTTCTTTTCATCACTGCCGCGGCTGTCGTTCAGGTGGATGCGGCAATCATTTAATTTGCGGTTGTAAAGGCTAACCTTTTTAGCTGTTTCGCGAGTTTTCTTAGCCACGCCGGCCATAGCTTTGCGGTCGCGCTCACTCTCCTGCACCTTCTTCAATATTATGTCGGCCACCTCGAGGTCACGATGAAGGTAGTTGTCGAGCTCACGCCGTATAAAATCGCCTACATATTTTGCTATCGTCGGGCCTTCGGGACCCATTTCTCGCGATCCGAGGCGCGTCTTTGTCTGGGATTCGAAGACAGGCTCTTCTACTTTTACGGCAACGGCAGCCACCATGCCGTTACGGATATCGGAATACTCGAAGTTGCGATTGAAATAATCTTTGAGCGTGCGCGATACAGCCTCCTTAAAAGCGGCAAGGTGTGTTCCGCCTTGCGTTGTATGCTGCCCGTTGACAAAAGAGTAATACTCTTCGCCATACTGGTTTACGTGCGTTATGGCGACTTCAATATCTTGCCCTTTCAGATGTATTATCGGGTAGAGCGGCTCTTGCGTCATGTTCTCTTTCAGCAAATCGAGAAGGCCGTTTCGCGATACATATCGGTGCCCGTTAAAGTTAATAGCAAGCCCGGTATTGAGAAATGTGTAATTCTTAAGCAGCGGTTCTATAAACTCTGCCCTGAAAGCATAGCCCTTGAAAATATCGGCCGAAGGGGTAAACTTGACAAGGGTGCCGTTGGCTTCGGTTGTATCGGTTATTTCGCTTTCTTCAATAATGGTGCCCATACTGAAGAGCGCACGCTTGCATTTCCCGTCGCGGTATGCTATTACTTCGAAGTGCGTCGACAGCGCATTGACAGCTTTTAGGCCTACACCATTCAGACCCACCGATTTTTTGAAGGCCGCCGAGTCGTATTTGCCACCCGTGTTCATCTTTGACGTTACATCGACAAGCGACCCTAAGGGTATGCCGCGACCATAATCGCGGACCGACGCCGATGTCTCGTCGACATCGACCACAATCTGACGGCCAAAGCCCATCATATACTCATCTATCGAGTTATCAAGTACTTCTTTAAGCAACACATAGATACCATCGTCGCTACTGGTGCCGTCACCGAGTTTGCCTATATACATACCCGGGCGGCGCTGGATATGTTCTTTCCAGTCGAGCGTCTGTATATCGTCTTCGCTATACTGCGCAGTGCCCTCGTTGTAGTTTTCGAGTATTTCGTTATTATCGTCAAAAAGTCGGTCGTCTGTCATACTATAAAATTTTTACGGCCTTAATCGTTTGTGGGTACTATGGTTATATCTTTGTCGCCTTTATCTTTTTCGATATGCTGGCGTCGTAGCGGATGGCGATAAGCCTCGTCGTAGCTTGCTCTGTTGCGGTAGATATCGAGGGCGGCATATACGGCATTGCGCAACGAATCGGGCGAGGCCTCGTTTTTGCACACTATATCATAGCCGGTGCCGTGGTCGGGCGAGGTGCGTACGATGGGGAGGCCGGCAGTAAAATTCACGCCTTTTTCCATCGCCAGCGTCTTAAATGGTGTAAGGCCTTGGTCGTGATACATGGCAAGGACACCGTCGAAAACTTCATATTTCCCCGAGCCAAAGAAGCCGTCGGCAGGATATGGCCCGAACGCTAAGATTTTCTCCTCGCGAGCCGCCACGATGGCCGGTGTTATGTTGTCGTTTTCTTCGGGCCCCAACAATCCGTTTTCTCCTGCATGAGGATTGAGTGAAAGGACGGCAATGCGAGGCGACTGAACGCCAAAATCACGGCGCAACGAGTGGTCGAAGCTGCGCAACTTGTCTAAAACAGTTTCTTTGCTTATCATCTCCGGCACCTTAGCCAACGGCACGTGCGTTGTCGCCAATGCTATTCTCAGCTTGTCGGCACACATCACCATAAGAGCTTCGGCCGGGGCTTCTTCCGTATTAAACGATGCCTCGAGATACTCGGTATGCCCTGGGAAATTAAACGTCTCGCTCTGAATGCTGTGTTTATTTATAGGCTCGGTAACAAGCACATCGACATCACCGTTTTTGAGGTCAACGACAGCGGCCTCAAGGGCTTGCAAAGCAGCATTTCCAGCCTCTTTTGTCGATTGTCCGGGCTCTATCTTCAGAAACTCGCCCACTACATTGAGTATGTTGAAAGCGCCATCGCGTGCTTCGACGGCCCTGTCGATTCTATTGAATTGCACCGATGTGAGGTCCATTGCCTTGCGGTAGAACCCGGCGGCCTTGGCCGAGCCATAGATTACTATCGTACACAATTCGGCCAGACGCTCATCTTCAAGCATCTTGAGGAGTATTTCGTAGCCTATCCCGTTTGTATCGCCGTGGGTTATTGCCACGCGTATTTTTTTGTTATTCATCATTCTTCGTTTTAGTCATTTTTCGACTTACCGGCCAGCATTCCGCAAGCCGCCATTATATCTTCACCGCGAGAGGCTCGTATTGTTGCCGTTATGCCGGCCTCGTTAAGGCTATCGCGAAAACGTTCCATTGTCGGGCGGTCGCTCGGGCGCCCGTCAAAACCGGGCGTGCGGTGAAATCTAATAAGATTGACACGCGCATTCAAGCCCTTAAGCACCCTCACAAGAGCTTCGGCATGGCGGGCATCATCGTTGATGCCTGCAAACATTGTATATTCCATCGACAGGCGGCGCTGATGGGCAAAATCATGCTCTTTCAATAGTGGCAGTATCTCGCGTATAGGATATGCCTTCTCTACCGGCATCAAGCGTGCGCGCTCTAAGGCAAAGGGGCTATGAATGCTAAGCGCTATGTGCACTTGTGTCTGCTCCAGCAAGCGCCGCATGCCATCTATCTTGCCTATAGATGAAACCGTTATACGCCTCGGGCTCCATGCCATACCCCACTGCGCCGTGAGTATTTCTATAGCCGTCAACACGGCATCGATGTTATCGGCCGGCTCTCCCATTCCCATAAACACTATGTTGGTGAGTTTATCACTCTCGGGAATCGACAATACCTGGTTTATTATGGCTCCGGCGTCGAGGTTTCCATGCCAGCCCAGCTGGCCAGTCATACAGAAATGACAGCCCATACGGCAACCGGCCTGCGACGACACACATAGGGTGGCGCGCTCTTTATCGGGTATATAGACGGCTTCTATGTCGCGCCCATTAACTCCTGCAAACACATACTTTGCCGTACCGTCGACACTGCGAGCCTCCATTATTGGGGCTTCACGACCCACTACATAGCCGCGCTCTGTGAGCATATCACGCGCTCGCTTGGGCAAATCGGTCATCTGCGATATTTCTGTCACGCGCTTGCCGTAGAGCCACGAGGCCATCTGTTTTGCGGCAAACGAGCGCAGCCCTATCGAGGCCGTCAACTCGGTCAGCTGTGCAAGTGTGAGCCCAAGGAGTTTTTTCATTAATCCAATTTTCTGGCCACGGCAGTAAAGGCGCGAGCTGCCGGCGCATTGTTATACAATATCGAATAAACAGCGCTCAAGATGGGCATCTCTACGCCATAACGCTCATTTATATCATAGATGCACTTTGCACCATAATAGCCTTCGGCTATCTGCTCCATTTCCATCTTTGCCGCCTTCACCGAGTATCCTCGGCCTATCATAGAGCCGAAGTTGTGGTTGCGGGAAAAGCGCGAGTAAGCCGTCACTAAGAGGTCGCCCAGATACACCGAGTCGCAGATGTTGCGTTGGCGTGGCGAGGCAGCATCGAGAAAACGCTCCATTTCGCGTATGGCATTGGAGATTAGAATGGCCGTCATGTTATCGCCTACTTTCATTCCGTGTATTATTCCGGCGGCGATGGCGTAGACATTCTTCAAGACGGCAGCATACTCTATGCCGCTAACGTCGCTCGACGTAATGGTCTGCGTATGCTTGCCGGCGATGAGCGTCGAAAACTGCTCGGCGTGATTTTGGTCGCTACACCCTATCGTCAAAAACGACGGGCGGTCAAGGGCTACCTCTTCGGCATGACACGGCCCGGAGATAACAAGCATTTTATCTTCGGCCACGCCAAAACGCCTTACAACATAGTCGCTTATCAACTCATTGGAGTCGGGAACAATACCTTTTATAGCCGACACAACAGCCTTGCCTGATATATCGGTGGTGATTTTGTTGACATGGTCTTTGAAATAAGGCGATGGCATTACCATCAACAAGGTATCGGCTTCGCGACACGCCTCGTTGATATCACTGGAGAAATTTATTCGCTCTATCTCAAAGTTGACATCGGTAAGATAGGCCGGATTATGGTGAAGACGCTTAAAGTCTTCTATCCGGTCATCGCGACGCATATACCACGTTATCATTTCGCAATTTTGCAAGAGCAATTTTGCGAGTGCGGTGGCCCAACTGCCGCCACCCATCACTGCGATATGTCCCGGAAATAATTTACTATCCATAGCTCTTTTTAAGTGAAAAACACTTTATTGCGCCTCTTGTTCTTCGGCTGTCTCGCGTTTTTTCTCAGGGCGCATCTGTGGGAACAACAGCACTTCTTGAATTGCGGTTTGGCCTGTCATAAGCATCACGAGACGGTCCATGCCGATACCCATGCCCGAAGTAGGTGGCATGCCATATTCAAGCGCACGGATAAAGTCACCGTCGATAATCATAGCCTCGTCGTCGCCTTTCTCGCCGAGTCGCATTTGCTCTACGAAGCGCTCGTATTGATCTATCGGGTCGTTCAACTCGCTATAGGCATTGGCAAGCTCTTTGCCGTTAACCATTAGCTCGAAGCGCTCGGTGAGGTCGGGATTATTGCGATGACGCTTCGTTAAAGGCGACATTTCGATAGGATAATCGGTTATGAATGTGGGCTGGATATAACGGCCCTCACATTTCTCACCGAAAATTTCGTCGATAATCTTACCCTTGCCCATGCTGCCGTCTACTTCAACGCCAAGGCTCTTGGCCGTTGCTCGTAGCTCGTCTTCGTTCATGCCGCTGATATCAACACCGGTATGCTCTTTGATGGCCTCGGCCATGGTTACTCGCGGGAAGGGGGCCTTAAACGAAATAACATTCTCACCGACTTGCACTTCTGTGGTTCCGTTCACATCGAGACATATTTTTTCGAGCATTTTTTCGGTAAACGACATCATCCAATTATAGTCTTTGTAGGCCACATATATCTCCATACAAGTAAACTCGGGATTATGCGTGCGGTCCATGCCCTCGTTACGGAAGTTCTTAGAAAATTCATAAACTCCCTCAAAGCCGCCTACGATAAGGCGCTTCAGATATAACTCATCGGCGATACGCAGGTAGAGCGGTATGTCAAGTGCATTATGATGCGTGATAAACGGACGTGCCGATGCTCCGCCCGGTATAGATTGCAAAATAGGCGTTTCAACTTCGATATAACCGGCGGCATTGAAGTATTCGCGCATCGAGGTGTAAACTTTGGTGCGCTTCAAAAAAATCTGCTTTACACCGTCGTTTACTATCAAATCGACATAGCGACGACGATAGCGCATCTCGGGGTCATCGAAAGCGTCATATACCACGCCGTCTTTTACCTTCACAATAGGGAGCGGACGGAGGCTCTTGCTCAACACGGTGAGCTCTCTGGCGTGTATTGAGATTTCGCCCGTCTGGGTGCGGAACACATAGCCTCGGATACCCACGAAGTCGCCTATATCGAGCAGTTTCTTGAACACTACATTATACAAGTCTTTGTTTTCTTCAGGACAAATATCGTCGCGCGATATATACACCTGTATGCGACCATTGGCATCCTGAAGGCTCATAAAAGAGGCTTTGCCCATTATTCGCCGGCTCATTATTCGCCCGGCAACGGCAACCTCGCGTTGCGGCCCTTCGTCTTGAAAATTTTCTTTGATTTCGTCGCTATGACCCGTAACTACATATTCGGCTGCGGGATAGGGCTCTATTCCCATGCGGCGCAATTCGGCCATACTACCACGGCGGATTACTTCTTGTTCGCTCAATTCGGCTACACTCATTTTATATCTTTCTTTTTTATAAACAACAACTTAGGCCGGATACTCTTTGCGGCACCCGACTTTTGCGGCCATTTCTCCGCTAATATACGGCAAAGATACAAATTTTTAGCCGGACCGACAAAATGTTAAGGCATTAGTATTTTTTTTGTGCACACCCTCTACACCCCTCGGCCGCTGTAATTACCCGGCACGGCCCTCTTCTGTTTCAACAGAAAAAAATGGGTGCCGTAAAACTTTCGTTTCAAAGCACCCACTTTAGATTTATATATTTTGCGAATATTACAATTTCACCACTTTGCCGGCAAAGAGCATCGCTCCGGTATTTGTCTCATTGATAAAGAACATAAACGGACGATTAAAGTTTACAACAACAGGCTCGGGGGCTTCCGATCCTAACCAGATAGGAGGAGTCCAAGTCACGGTGCTACCCTCGGCGCCCTTTTCGGTAAATTCTATCGTCGCTTTCTGCCTGATCGAGATTCCCATCGATAGTACAGGCGCTGAAAATAGATATTTATATTGCCATTTATATATCGATTCAATACCCATTTCGGCTAAATTCTTAGTAATATCTATTTCATCGGGCTCCAACTTGAATTTTGGCAAATAATATTCTATATCCAAATCTAAATAACGATGCGAGTTGATAGAATACAATTCGTCGGAGGCAAGAACTTCGTCGAAAGAAACGCCTTCGTTGGGCAATATCATTACCGCCTCAAAAGCACCGTTGCCAAATTCCATCATCACGCCTTTATACAAATCGGTCTCACAATAGTGCTGCATCCCCGATTTATACATCATATCTACAGTCGTGGTATCATCAACGCCATAGAACTCTTTCTTTTCCGTTTCATCGGCATCAAAGGGATTTGCCCACGCGCCTTTGAAATATTGAGCGTTGATAAATATGGCAAGAGAGGTTTCCGGCAGGTCTTTGATTATACTCGGTATTAAGCCTTCGGTTTTATCACTCACCCAGTCGTTGACTTCTTTTATCACCACCGGGTCATTGGTCTGCAATTGCCGTGAAAAGGTCTCCGCGTCAAAATAATCGGCGAGCACTTTTTGGAATGTCGTATTGAGGCTATAGCCTTTCTGATACCACACGGAATTGGCAAAACACATTGTTGTCGTGCCGTCAATTTCCGGAAGGAGTGTCAGATATTTGTGGCTCAACACGTTCAAGGCATTGAGATCCTTACAGCCAAGAACATCTAAAATTTCTGCCGATGTCTCCTGATTGGTTGCATTAGCCAACATCGAGAGCAAGATCGAAGCACTTAATGGCGATACCAAAACATTCTCGTCTTCTTTAGCCACTTTATTGACGGCCTTGAAAAACTCGACATTAAAGCTTTTCATCTGCCCGGCGATAACATTGTCTGACTCGGTAAACTCTACCACCTCTTCTTCAACAACTTCGGGGGGCTCTATTTCTTCTGGATCGCCGGCGGCACCACCTTCGCTGCAGCTCATCACCGCAAATCCGATTAATAAGCTATAAATAAAATGTTTCATAAGGATTATGTTTTGTGGTTATAAAGTTTTCGCACCACAAATAACGTAAAATTTTGTCAAAAATGCAATTAAAATTTCATTTTCCCTTATTTTTTTAATGTAAAATGTTATTCGAGTTATTCGGCTGCTTCAATTGTGAGTTATACTGCGTTGCAAGCCGGCGCAGTCTCTCGACTACTCCGGCCGGCTTTAATATCTTATCCTATGAAAAAACTGTTTAGTCTTGCTTTTTTTCTGTCTTCTGAAATAAAAACACGCATGGGGCCTATTTTGTTCGTTTACCTTGTAAAAAAAATTGTATATTTGCATTATGAGTTATTTCAACGTTACAATTTTGGGCTGTGGCTCTGCGACACCAACTCTGCGACACCAACCCAGCGCACAGATTGTGAGATATCGCAACAAGCTGATGCTCATCGACTGTGCCGAGGGCACTCAGTTGCAGATGCGCCGCTATGGCCTATCGTTTGCCAAGATAAGCGACATTTTTATATCACACCTGCATGGCGACCATTTTTTAGGTCTTCCGGGCCTGCTCTCAACGATGGCCTTGCACGATGTCGACGGGGCCGTTACGGTGCATACCTTTGCCGAAGGTGCCGAGCTCTTAAAGCGGCTAATGAATGTGTTCTGTCGCGAACGCTCCTACAACCTTGTCTACGATATCATCGACCCCGACAATCCAGGCACTGTCTACGAAGACAATAACTTAATTGTGAGAGCATTCCCTCTCTATCATCGTGTGCCTTGCGTCGGGTTCCGTTTCGACGAAAAGCCCAAGCGCCGACACATCGACGGCGATGCCGCTAAATTTTTCGGGGTGCCGCATTACCTGATGAACGACATCAAAGATGGGGCCGACTTTGTCGGGCCCGATGGCCGCGTTGTCAGCAACGACAGGCTCACCAAGGCCGCCGCCCCGGCCCTTAGCTATGCCTATTGCTCCGACACGATGTTCGACACGCGTGTTGCCGACGCTGTTAGGGGCGTCGACACTATCTATCACGAAGCCACATACGGCGACGATGCCGCTTATAAAGCCGCCGCCAGAGGTCATGCTACGGCACGGCAAGCCGGTATTGTGGCGCAACGCGCCGGCGCATCCCGCCTCATAATAGGCCACTATTCCAAGAGCGTCGACGACGAAGCCGCGCTTGTGGCTCAGGCTGCCGAAGAATTTTCGGGCACGGTAGTGGCGGCCAACGAAGGCCTGTTAATCGATTTAATATGATAAGCAATGCTTGGTGATGACTATTTCATGGGCTTAGCCCTGTCCGAAGCAAAGATGGCAGCCGACGAAGGTGAGATACCTATCGGGGCCGTCGTCGTCGGCGATGGCCGCATACTAGGGCGTGGCCATAACCGCACCGAAAGTCTCGGCGACGTTACGGCTCATGCCGAAATGCTCGCGCTGAGCGCTGCCGCACTTACGCTCGGCGGCAAATACCTGTCGGGCTGCACCTTATATGTCACCGTCGAGCCTTGCCCCATGTGCGCCGGTGCAATAGGCTGGGCGCAGATTGGGCGCATAGTGATAGGAGCACCCGACCCTAAGCGCGGCTATTCCACCATCTTGCGGCAGGGGGCCTCGCCCTTTCACCCTCGGGCTACGGTGGTTGAGGGTATCCGCGAAGGCGAATGTCGCGCCTTGATGCAAGATTTTTTTCGCAAGAAACGTATGTCAAAATAAACGGCGATGCACTATTTCATTATTGCCGGCGAAGCGTCCGGCGACCTTCACGCTTCCAACCTGATTTCACAATTGCGCCAAGCCGACCCCTTGGCCTCGTTTTCGTTTCTTGGAGGCGACCGCATGGCACAAGCCGCCGGCTCTGAACCCATCGTTCATTACCGCGACATGGCATATATGGGTTTCAGCGAGGTGCTGAGAAATATGTCGAAAATTTCTGCAAATCTTAAGCTGGCAAAAAAATCGCTGAAGACACTGCGGCCCGACTGCCTAATCCTCGTCGACTATCCGTCGTTCAACCTCAAAGTTGCGGCCACGGCCGTCAAGGAGCAGATACCCGTATACTATTACATCTCTCCCAAAATATGGGCATGGAAAAAGTGGCGCATCCGCGATATCAAACGCATGGTACGTCGGGTATTCTCCATCTTGCCTTTCGAGCCGCAATTTTATCGCGACAACGGCTTCGATGCCACATACGTCGGCAACCCCTCTGTTGCCGAAATAGACCAAAAACTCGCCTTGGCCCTCCCGCGTGCCGAGTTCTTGGAGAAACACAAGTTGCGCGACCGTCCTTTAGTAGCTCTTTTGCCGGGCAGTAGGCGTGGCGAAATACGCAACAATTTGCCTATAATGAGTCAAGCCATAGCTCAATTCCCTCAATATCGCGGCGTTATCATTGGCGCGCCCGGCTTCGACGACAATTTCTATCAACAATCGGGTGCCAACAATCTGCCTGTCCTCCACCCGCACGATGCAGCCGAGGTTCTCGTTCATTGCCGCGCCGCACTCGTCACATCGGGCACCGCTACTCTCGAGTGCGCTCTGGCCGCAGTGCCTCAAGTCGTTACATATAGGGCTAACGGCTCTAAACTTTCGTTTGAGATTATGCGCCGACTGCTTAGCGTCGAGTTCGTTTCGCTGCCTAATCTCATTGTAGAAAAACAGATTATACCCGAACAACTACTCCACAACTGCACGCCCGACCTCGTGGCAACTCAGCTGCGACCCCTACTTCGCGAAAACTCTCCCGAACGGCTCGCACAACTCGAGGGCTACGAAATGATGCGACAACAACTCGGAACGAGTGATGCCGCCTTCAATACTGCAAAATTTATTATCGAAGATTTGAACGCTATACGCCAAGGCTAACCTTGATTACAAGGAGGAAGGCCGCGATAACGACGACAAGAACCAGCGATGCAATCGTCGAGCTAACAGCAAGATGACGCAGCCAGCGATGGTTGCGGATAGCACCGGCTACACCAAGAGCCACTGCCACCGCCCCTATGCAGAAGGCAACGTTGCCGTTAATAAGCATAAGCGACACCCATGCACACATTGCACACACGAGCGAGGCCCACGCCAACACCGGGTAGGCCTTCGTAGCCTGCACTTTTACGGCATTAGCGTGCTCATTATCACGGCTTTCGATTTGTTGTTTTACTTCGTCCATTGTGGGTTCGCTTACGATTATCGCCATTTGCACTGCAAATGTAAACAAAATTTTTCACATTTTTATTATTTTTGTCAAAATTATGTAAAAAATCTTTAACCGTCGCTACATTGACTACAAAATAATGGCGACGCCCGACAAACACTCGCGCATCTGAAAAAAAATCACTAACTTTGCACATTAATATACGCATCGGCAAAAATGACTCGAAAATGGAACTATCCGTCTTTATCGAGCGAAGAGCAAAAACTCGGCGCCGAGTTGTCGCGCCGCTTTGCTAACTGTCCGCCGGTGAGCGACTTACTCGTTCAACGCGGCATAACAACTATCGATGCCGCCGAGAAATTTTTCCACCCGTCGCTACGCGACTTGCACGACCCCTTCCTCATGCCCGACATGGATAAAGCCGTCGAGCGCCTTAATCGTGCTATGGGCTCTAAGGAAAAAATCATGGTATACGGCGACTACGATGTCGATGGCACAACGGCCGTATCGCTTGTTTACCGATACCTCCAAAACTACTATTCCGAACTCGATTTTTATATCCCTACGCGCTACGAAGAGGGTTATGGCATATCTCTTAAGATAATCGACGACCTCGCCGAGCAAGGGGTGAAACTCGTTATTATTCTCGATTGCGGCATTAAAGCCATTGAGGAGATAAAATATGCTGCCGAGAAGGGCATCGACTTCATAATATGCGACCACCACATGCCCGACGACGAGTTGCCGCCGGCAGTCGCTATCTTGAATCCTAAGCTCGACGGCTCGACTTATCCGTGCCCACACTTATCGGGTTGTGGCGTCGGTTATAAATTCATGCAGGCTTTTTCTATAAGCAACGGTATAGCGACAGCCGAGCTCGAAAGTATGCTCGACCTTGTGGCCGTGAGCATCGCCGCCGACATCGTGCCGATGATCGACGAGAACCGCGTCCTCGCATATATGGGTCTCAAGCGCCTCAACACCAATCCCAATATGGGCTTAAGGGCCATTATCCGCACCTGCGGCCTCGGCAGCAAAGAGATAACAATCAACGATGTAGTGTTCAAAATAGGGCCGCGCATCAACGCTTCGGGACGTATGCAGAGCGGTAGCGAGGCTGTCGAACTGCTTGTGTCGCGCGATGCAAAAGAGGCCAACCGTCGCTCGCTCGAAATAGACCAATATAACAAAGACCGAAAGGAACTCGACAAGCGCATCACCGAAGAGGCAAACGCAATCCTTGAAGCTCGCGGTCAAGTCCTCTCGCAAAAAAAGTCTATTGTTATTTACAATAAAGATTGGCACAAAGGCATCATTGGCATCGTGGCCTCTCGCCTTACCGAACTTTATTACAAGCCTTCGGTAGTGCTCACGCTATCAAACGGCCTCGCCACCGGTTCTTCGCGCTCGGTACAAGGCTTCGATATTTACAAAGCTGTAGAATCGACGCGCGACCTCCTCGAAAACTTCGGTGGCCACACTTACGCGGTGGGCCTCTCGCTTAAAGAGGAGAACATACCTGAGTTTACTCGGCGATTTGAGAAATATGTTGCCGACAATATTCTGCCCGAGCAGCAGACTCCACAAATCGATATCGACGCCTTCCTGTCGTTTGCCGAGATTACTCCCGAATTTGTGTCGACACTACGTCTGTTCACGCCCTTCGGGCCGGGCAACCGCATACCAACGTTCTGCACTCGCCGCGTTAAAGACTTCGGCACAAGCCGTCTCGTAGGCCGCAACCTCGAACATATAAAGCTCGAACTCGTCGACGACACTTCGGGCCGCGTTATCAATGGCATAGCGTTTAACATGGCCTCTTACTTTGAGCACATTCACTCAGGCAGGCCCTTCAACATCTGCTATACCATCGAAGAAAACAAGCACCAGAACGCCGGTTCTTCGCTCCAGCTTATGGTAAAACAAATCAGAGTAGGCGACGATTTGTAATACCATGACCGACCCTTACGGATACTACGATTTCTCCGACAACGACAGCGACGACAATTTTTCCGACCATGCCAACGACCCGCTGAGCGTTCTGCAACAGTATTGGGGTTATAGTGCCTTCAGGCCCGTTCAACTCGACATTATTCAATCGATTCTTGATGGCAACGACACCATAGGCCTTATGCCCACCGGCGGCGGCAAGTCGATAACCTTTCAAGTGCCGGCTATGATATTGCCAGGGCTGACGATAGTGCTCACCCCGCTAATATCGTTGATGAAAGACCAAGTCGACAACTTGGCGCGCCACGGCATAAAAGCGGCATACCTACACGCCGGTATGTCGCGCATCGAAGCCGACTACGCTTTCGAGCGATGCCGGCAAGGTAGAGTCAAATTGCTCTATATAGCCCCCGAGCGATTGTCTTCGGAGCGCTTTTTATCACAACTTCAAACCTGGCAGACAAGCCTTATTGTTGTCGACGAAGCCCACTGTATCTCTCAATGGGGCTACGATTTCAGACCCTCATACCTCAAGATTGCCAACCTCAGAGAATATCTGCCGGACATTCCCGTGCTCGCCCTCACGGCTACTGCAACGCCCGAAGTTGTCGACGATATCGCCGAAAAGCTTGGGATGTCGCACCCTAAACGCTTTTCGCTAAGTTTCAGCCGCGACAACATTTCGTTTCTCGTTAGAAACACCAACGAGAAATTTTCAAAACTGCTCGACATACTTAACGCCACTCAAGGTTCTTCTATCGTTTACACTCGCTCTCGGCGTCGCACCGCCGATATAGCCGACCAACTCAACAGCGCCGGCATAAAGGCTCTCTTCTATCACGCCGGCCTTGAAGCCCATGAAAAAGCACTGCGGCAAGATGCGTGGCAAAATGGCGAGGCGAGGGTTATGGTTGCCACCACGGCTTTCGGGATGGGTATCGACAAGGCCGACGTGAGGCTTGTTGTGCACTACGACATACCAACGACGCTCGAAGAATATTATCAAGAGGCAGGGCGTGCAGGCCGCGATGGCGAGCCCTCGCTGGCCGTTATGATTGTGTCGAAGCACGATAAAGCCACTCTCGCAAAAAGGCTTGCACAAGCATTCCCCGAAAAAGAGTTTATCCGCAAAACATACGATGAAATATGCCGTTTCCTGTCGCTGCCTATGGGTGAGGGGTTTGGCGCTATCTTCGATTTCAAGCCGGCTGTAATGTGCGCCAAGTACAACATGCCCGAGCCGCTCGTTATGAGCGCCATAGGTATTCTCGCACGTTCGGGCTACTTCGACTATGTCGACGAGCTCGACATCGAAGCTCAGATTATGATTCTTCTCCGGCGCGATGAGCTTTACCATTTATCGCTCAACGACACCGAAGATGCCGTCTTAAATTATCTTTTGCGCCATTATGGCGGGTTGTTCACCGATTTCGTTTTCATAAATGAGCCAATAATAGCGCGTGAGTGCGGCATCACGCCTCAGACACTATACGAATTGTTATGCAAATGGCGCAATCAACACGTCATAGCCTATATACCGCGGCGACATACGCCTATTATTAATTTTACTACAAATCGCTGCCCCTCAGATAAATTATCGTTTCCAAAAGAGGTTTATGAATACCGACGCGATGCTATGAAACACCGAATCGAGGCCGTAAAGCAATTCGCCTTCGACGATAGCGCCTGCCGTGTGGCGCGTATGCTCGCTTATTTTGGTGAACAAAAACCAGCCGACTGCGGCAAATGCGATACTTGCCGGGCCCTTCGCCTATCAACAACACCGAAATTCGACACAACAGCGTTTGAGCAGCAACTCGATCGTTTTTTCTCTATGATAGAGCCCTGTCAATGGCTCGACACTCGCTCGCTACAGCCTCATTTCCCGCGAAATTTCTCTGAAGTAACGGCTCACATTCAACAAATGATAGCCGATGGACGGCTGTTGGCGAAGGGTCACCTGATATCAAAGTGTTAATTTGGGTTAAATAACTACAGCACTATTAAACCTTAGCCGCCTTAATACATCTAAAAAATAAACGCAACTACCTCAACAACCGATTTAAGCTAACTAACTTTTCAGTACACAAGAGGGCGCCTCTTCACTTCCGAAGGCGCCCTCGTTGTTTTATCATTGCTATATCTTCTATTGCCCGATTATCTCATCAAGGGCTTCAAAGCGCAATTGCAGCCAATGCTTCATTTTTTCGAGCGACTCATCAAAATCGTCAAGCGACGTCCACATTGCTTGATTTCTCAGCGCAGAATTTCGCACCGCCTGCGAATATTCGTCGATATACTCCAGGAGTTCCGGCAGCCGCTCTCTAATCTCTTTCCAGTATTTTTTTCGCGCAGCGATGGCCTCGCTGTCTTCTTCAAGATAGCTGAACAATGTGTTTCGCCACACCTCATTATTGATTTTATCGGTAGTATAGTTTATATGCCCCGACCAAACATGGCCCATTGCCGCGTCAAAATCCCAGATAGGCCCAAAGATATATTTACCGCCTTCACTCTTAAATAGTTTCACGCTTTTAGGCCACCCTATCTCATCGTTCTTCAATATTTCATTTACCAGCAGATAGCGAGCAAAGACGTCCATATCGACATATTGCGACGCATTTATTTCGACGGCCGCCGCCTCCATCTCATTAAAATCGCGCTTCCATTTTTCAAACGCATCATTGTCTAAATCAGGGTCAGACACCATTACGGGGAGGCCCAATATCGCACTCTTAAACTTAAGGGCTTCATCGTATTTCACATCGAGCTCCCACATTATAGAATTAGACTCATCAATGTCGACGCTGCCGGCATTGATTCCGGGCTTGTTGGTAAGCACATACGACCCCTTATATATCCCATTAAGGACAACATCGACGGCAGCGACTTGGTTGGTATAGGGGAGGTCGAGCATTTGCCCTATTTTTGTGGCAAGGGCAAACTGCGCCAGACTCGGGTCGGTGTAATTGGCCAGTAGCACATATCCCTTCGCCGCCGGCAACCCACAAAGGCTCACCTTCTTATCAAATTTCAGTCGATAGGGCTTCTTGGCGAAGGTCCAAGACGTATTGCCGCGACCGCGGATATTAAGATCTCTTTCCACATCATCACAATTGCCAAAACCGGAGAGCTTAAACGAGGCGACTTTGTAATCAACCCTATTGGGTATTTCCTCCAGGTCTTCTTCCGTCGTAATCTCTATCAGTGGCACAGTGGGGCCTGACGGTATGCTCAGCGATGGTTGCAACGGCAGCGAAAGCGAACCCTCATCCACATCACTTATTATCATCACACCCTCATCTACATTAAATGAAATACGCTCTATATCGGTCCATTGCTTGGGCGTGTAGGCCTTGCCATTAATAACCTGCAATACACTTTCTTGCCCGAGAGCTGCGATGCCGATAAACGCGACGCACCACAGCGTTATAATCTTGCGTTTTTTCATCTCTCTACTGTAGTTTAAGATATTTATAAGAGCGTCCATCAATTGTAATAACATACATCACATTCAGGCTAAGCTTGGAAAAATCCGGCCGCCCCGTATGCCCTTCAGCGACACTCTTGCCATCGAGGCTCGTGATACGCCATTCTTTTATATCACCTTTTGACAACACCTCAGGTAGCGATGTCTCCAAATCTTCGGCATAGACGATTCCGAGAGATTCCACGCCGGCAACACTCAGATACTCATCGTAATTACTCGAGCAAACATGCAACTCGTTAGCCGATATGTGCCTGAGCTCCAAGTCATTTGTTATCAGAAACGTCTTATCTCCTTGATCTGCTTTAGTAACAAGCAAATACGGCACCTCCATCGCCTCGCCATACACGCCGATTGCTCCAACGCATGCAGCAAAAACCAGCAATGCCATCGTAAAAAGTCTCTTCATCTGCATTCTACATGGCTTCATAAACATAAAACATCCACTTAATTAAGTGCGAATTTAAGCAATAAATCGGTAAAACCAAATTTTCTATTCCGATTTTATCAAAATTTAGATCCCGCCCACCACCGAAACTATTTGCACCAAAACCAATTGCCACTTTTGCCGCGCAAAGGCAATATTTCGACATTAGCCGCGAATTTATCTGCGCATTGCAATGTATTTCGGGCTCGGAGGCATATCGTTGCGCACGTATCTCGCGAGCTCGTATCACTCTCTCGCGAATGGCCGCCGACGCCACTACGCTTTGCCGCCAGGTCGTCGAGAAATAGTATGCCATTATGAGCCAGGGATATCTCACCTGGCTTGGGATTGCCACCACATACCTTTGCCACGACATTAGTACACGAGTCGGAGGAAGAAACTAAAACAAGATTTTATATTTATATATGCTTAAACTTCCCAAGATGTAGATTAGTTTTCAATTGATGTATTTCATTATTCTCAAGATAAGAAAAATCTTCATTAATAATGATAGCGCCTTTAGTCTTTTTAGCATGACAATTAGGGCAAAGCACTAACATATTATTAATTTCTTCTCCCCCTCCTTTACTTTTTTCTTTAATATGATCTACTTCTATTATCCATCTTTTTTGCCCTAAATTATTTTTATATTCATATCTATATCCACAAATTTGACATGTGTAATTTTCTAATTTAGCAATTCGAGCTTTTTGAGCCCTATTTTCTATTCGAATTCTAGAGAATCCCAGTCTTTCTTTATACTGTTCTTTACAATCTTCAAATATTAAGGTTTTAAATAAAGTTTCTTCAAAAGATTCTTCAGCAATTTGATCTTCTAATTTATTTTCATCCAGGAATATAAAAGGAATAAAATATTGTTTTAATGAATAATTAAAAGTATTTCCTTTCGAAGTGATGAAACTCATTTCAGGAAAAATTTTAAATCTAATATGGAATAACTCATCATTTTTTGAAGGAGAGATATAGGAATATTCTTTTAGCAAATCTATGGGGATATAGAAAAATCCTATTTTGTCTACAATTAAACAATAAAAGTCAATTAGATTTAGAATAGGCCATTTTATTGAATTCCAAGTCGCTTTGTACGAATTATAATCATTTACCAAAGATGATTGAAAATATATCTTTTGCCCTTTGGAGTTTTCAAAGATATTCTTTCTCTTGTCTATTTTTTTAGTGTTGGGAAAAATTTCCGGGAAATAATGAGTTATATCAAGAATTCTATATGAATTACTTTTTTTCACTTTTAGAAGATTATTTTTTGCTTATAAGTTAAATGTAATGGTATATTAAATTGTTTTTATTTCGGTATGATGTTTTTTGCCCATTCTGGAATGGTATCAGTGTAGATTTTACCGATTTGGCCGTCTTTAAGCCTAAATATTGGGCGCGCTTCTTCTCCATCAATGGAGTTGTCGTAAATATACAGTCTGTCTACTTCGCTGGCGATCTCCGCACAGTTGGCGATTGATTTTACATAACGGGAGATTATCTTGGTAATAGGAACGTCATGCCCCCCTTCCATAACTCTTTTTGCAATTCTCGCTGAATTAATTGTAGGGTTTTCAGTAGAGATAAAGAAGATCCTAACAAAGTATCCGGCTTGAATTGCCCTTCTTACATATTCCACTTTCCCTGCGGAAGAAAATACAGTCTCAAAAATCAAACTACGTTTTTCTTTAAGGCATTTTTCGCGCCAGTCTTCACAATATTGCGCGGCGCTAATGATAGCTTCAGGAGAGTTCCAATCACCAAACTTTTCCTGAGCGATGTTATCTGGGTTAATATATATTGCATCTTCAAGCCATTCACTCTTAAGCAACCTTGAAGTTATGGTCGTTTTGCCGGAACCGTTAGGGCCGGCAATTACGATAAGAATGGGTCTACGATCGAGCGCCATGACTTATTTAGTATTTGAGAGTGAACGTTGCTTTGCCTCTTCACAAGCCTTATACAGCTCATCAAAGAATTTCTCAGTTGCTTTCCGGCCATTTTCCCTTGCGTCTGCTGCGGCACGACGCATCAGTTCGGCCAACTGCTCGTCGGTAGGGTCTGTCGTATCGTTAAATCTATAAGATGTGTATTCTTTTTCTGACATAATTTTTAAAATTTGTGGTTTATCCGAGGGCGGTGCCCCAGGAGGAGCGATCGAGTGAGCGGTAGTTTACGGCTTCGCTTATGTGTTGAGGCATAATCTCGGCGCTGGCATCGAGGTCGGCTATGGTGCGTGCCACTTTGAGAATGCGGTCGTAGGCGCGAGCCGACATATCGTATTTTTCTATGGCTCGTTTTAAGATGGCTGTCGCTGTTGGCGACAAGGTGCAATATTTCGACATTAGACGCGAATTTATCTGCGCATTACAATGAATTTCGGGCTCGGAGGCATATCGTTGCGCCTGTATCTCACGAGCTCGTATCACTCTCTCGCGAATGGCCGCCGACGTTTCGCCACTACGCTTTGCCGCCAGGTCGTCGAAGGGCACGGGCATTATCTCCACATGCAGGTCGATACGGTCGAGTAGAGGTCCGGATATACGGCTCATATATCTACCGACGGCCCCTGGTTGACAGGTACACGGCTTCGAGGGGTGGGTGTAATAACCGCACGGACAGGGGTTCATCGAGGCCACAAGCATGAAGCCAGCGGGGTAATCGACCTGATAACGTGCACGCGACACGCTTATGTGACGGTCTTCGAGTGGCTGTCGCAACACCTCGAGCACCGAACGTGGAAACTCGGGGAACTCGTCGAGAAATAGTATGCCATTATGGGCCAGGGATATCTCACCGGGCTTGGGATTGGCGCCACCTCCTACCATAGCCACCGACGACACGGTGTGATGCGGCGACCGGAAGGGTCGCACCGTCATGAGTTTTGCTCCTCGGCGCAATTTGCCCGCAACAGAGTGTATCTTCGTCGTTTCGAGGGCCTCTCCGAGAGTCAAAGGCGGCATTATTGACGGCAATCGTTTTGCCATCATAGATTTACCGGAACCCGGAGGCCCGATCAGAAGGATGTTGTGCCCACCGGCACAGGCCACTTCGAAGGCTCGCTTAACATTTTCCTGCCCTTTAACCTCGCTAAAGTCGTAATCATAAACTGTGCTTGCTCGGGCAAATTCGGCACGTGTATCCACTACTGTAGGCTTTATCGTAGTGTTATCTTTGAAGAATGCGACAACTTCTTGCAGGCTGTCCACTCCATAAACTTCGAGATTGTTCACTACCGCTGCTTCGGTGGCATTTGCCGAAGGCACGATAATGCCTTTGAACCCTTTAGCACGAGCCTCTATCGCCATCGGCAAGACTCCTTTGACTGGCAAGACGGAGCCATCGAGCGACAACTCGCCAAGAATCATATACTTATCTAAATCGGGGGCTTCAATCACCGCGGCACCCACAAGCACGGCCACCGCTATCGGTAAATCGTATGCGGCGCCCTCTTTGCGGATATCGGCAGGGGCGAGGTTGATAACGACCGAAATTCGAGGGATATTGAAATGTGATTGCGCAATAGCGGCTCTGACACGCTCGTGGCTCTCTTTAACGGCGGCGTCGGGAAGGCCCACAATGCAATATTGCATTCCCTTTGTTACGACGGTCTCTACGGTTACTACTATGGCGTCTATTCCGTGGACAGCGGCGGCATAAGTCTTTACGAGCATCTTATTTCTCTTTTACTATGGTGTTTACAATTTTTTCGGCCGTAGCAATCTCGGAGCCGCGATATAATTGTCGGCCGGTAGAGTCGCATACGATTACAAAGGGCACTCGCGGTATCCCGAGGCGGTCGACACCCAGCGATGCCACGCCACCGGCACCCCACCCTTGGCTCCACTCGGCACTATCTGTGCGAATACTGCGTTTCCACGATGCTTCGTCGCTATCTAATGAGAAATCGAGTATTGCCAATCTCGATTTTTTATAGTCTTTGTATAGCCTTTTTAATGCAGGCACTATAGAATCGCTTCTAAAGTCGCCATCTCTCGACAGCATTATGATGGAATAAGCCTGCTCGGCCGGGTTAAAGCTACGGATTGTGTCCTTTTGGTCGATATATTTTATGGGCAACACATCACCCAAAGCGACCGACGTAACAAGACGTTGCATCACATCGTTATATCCTTCGGTCAGCGATGAGGGCCGCGCCTCCGGCGCTATCATTTCCATAAGAGAGTCGGCCTCGGCAATGGCATGTGAGGCATCAAAAACAGTGAGCAGAAGCAGTGTCGACACAATGTCGTCGCGATGTTCATCGACATATCGCGCCACTATTGCATTGGCGTCAAGCTCGAGGCTATCGGCATTTTCGCGCAAAAATTTCGACCACCGCTCGTTTATCTCACCACCCGAAACGTCTATTCTATAACGATTTGTCGGGTCAACTTTCACTTTATACGTCTTGCCATTTTCGGCAATCAGCCTCGCCAGAGGCCGGTATTCATAGTCGGTAACTTCAATTAATGCCGGTTGCCGTGCCGTGCCGTAAAACTCAAATTCGCCTTCTCGGGCCGCCGTGATTTGTGTGCGGAATGCACCGTCGCTATAATAAGCCACGCGCAAGTTCATAGTAGGCTTACCCTCTATTGTGCCGTTTACACGAAATTGGTCGTTATCGGAGCACGATAAGCCCATAAGAATGATAGCTCCGCAAAATATGTGTAGTAGTTTTTTCATCAATAGTCACTAAACAGTTTGGGTTTTATCTGTATTCCTAATCGAAGCTGCGAGTGAAAGCGGTTATATTCAAGCAGCCCCTCTCCATATCCATTATAGAACTGTAAAAACAGATACTGGTTATCTCTTTTTAGGATACGATACGATAAGTCGACCACCGTGTTGAAATTAAATCCCGGGCGAGGAGTCACCGTAACACTACCGCAAAGGCGCCTGTTGTTGCTCATGGCTTGAAATCCCACCTGATAAAAACCACAATACCTCACTATATCTTTGTTGTTGCCGCTATCTATTATCGGAGCCCATATTTTGCCATGCACCATTAGATTACGCGACACTATAATGTGCCCGCTGAGAGCAACACGATTCCACGACCGAGAATCAAGGCCATCGCGCCCGTTGCTTTCGTGCTCAATCAAAAAAGTCAACTTTCCGACATAGCGATTTTTAGCAAAAAGGGGCTTGGTAAGACCTATACCCGGGTTGAAATTGAGATCCGTCATCGGCATCGAATTTTCAAGCACGTTCCAGAAGCATTTTTGCGAGTAGAACAAGTAGAGATAAGTACCCCACGGCAAGGTAGCGCCCGTAAGACGTTGTGCTATTGAAATCTGAAATTTGACGTTAGTGTTGGTACTTGTCATTCGAGGACCTATCGATGGCCCGAAAACAAAATAATTATCTTTATAAAGCCCGAAATACGGCTGGTTGGAGAAATCGCGTTTCACACTATCTATATCGAATGGCTCTCCACCTGTTGTTGCAAGAATCTGCGCACCGGCATCAACTGTCGACACAAACAAAACAAAACACAATATGATTCTCTGTAATAAGCGCATTTTACAACAAATCTCGAGGCTTTTTAGTATGGGTAATTACATTGGCAAGCGCCCGCACTATATTAGAGTGGGCGCCTGCCGATATATGTGGTTATATTAGATAACGTCTTTTTCGTCTGATTGAAGGGCTTCGGAAGCCGGAGCATCGGCGGTTACTCGTTCAAGCCATTTAACCATGCCAAACATCACAACCATCGACACAACGCATACGGCCAAGAATACGCCCCACGCATAAGAAATGGGCCACTTGTTGTACATCAACGGGCCAATCCATAGCAAGAGGTTGCCTACTGCCGTGGCGCCCAACCATAGGCCTTGGCATAGACCCTGGAGGTGTTTTGGCGCTACTTTTGAAACAAATGAAAGGCCAAGCGGCGATATGAACAATTCGGCTACGGTGAGGAAGAAATAAAGAGCTATCAAAACCCACGGGCCGGCCTTTATGCCTTCTTTAGCAGTGGCAGCCATCGCACGGAATTCGTCGCCCGAAGGATAGCCCATAACCATACAGTAAATGCACAAGAATAAGTAAGCCACGCCTGCAAGACCCATACCAATAGCAATTTTCTTCGGGGTGGAAATTTCACGGCCACGACGCGACAGCGAGGTGAAGAGCAACATCACGAGCGGTGTCAACACTATTACAAAGAACGGGTTTACGGCCTGCCATATTTCAGGAGCTATAGTGTCGGTTGCTACGAAGTCGCGGGCAAAGAGCGACAACGAGGTGCCGTTCTGGTGGAATGAGAACCAGAAGAATATCACAATGGCAAGAACTGCGAAAAGAGCATACATACGTTGCTTGATTTCCTTTGCCATGGCTTGCTTCTCGGCTGCGGTATAGGTCTGCGCCTCGGCTTTTGCACGAGCTGCCGGCGACGGCAGTTGTTTCTTTGTTGCCAAGAAAATGCAGAGCGAGATAAGCATAGCAGCTACCGATGCTATAAACGAGAAGTGAATGCCGGTGTTGAATACTTCGAGATACTCAGCGCAGAATGCCTGCAATTCGCCGGCCGAGTGTCCTGCCGAAGCGGCTACGGCCTGGAGATTCGCCATTCCGTCGGCGCCCATAGTACCATTGAGGAACTTATGGCACAACTCGGGGAAATCAGCGTTGTAGACCATATGGTGAACATTGAGCCACCAGCTACGGAGCAAGGGCGCAACAAAAGGTGCTACGAGGCCTCCGATATTGATAAACACGTAGAAAATCTGGAAACCGGAGTCGCGTTGTGCGCTATAACGAGGATTGTCGTACAACTGACCAACGATAGCCTGCAGGTTGCCCTTGAAAAGACCATTACCAAAGGCGATAAGGAAGAGAGCAACACAGGTCATGGCAAGTAACCATGAAGTATTTTCCGATGTTGCAAGGATAGGGATAGACAGCACGACATAGCCTGCTGTCATTATTATAAGGCCATTGATGATGGTGCCTTTGTAGTTTTGTGTCTTATCGGCGATAAGACCACCGACAAGGCTTAGAATGTAGATTCCTGCATAAAAGAATGAATAGATTAGCGAACTCTGATCGCCTGAAAGGCCGAACTTCGAACACAGAAAAAGCACAAGGACCGCGTTCATAATATAGTACCCGAAACGCTCACCCATGTTGCTCAACGCTGCCGGCAATAGGCCTTTTGGTTGATTTTTAAACATATTGACTAATGATTTAAGGTTTTCAGATTGCTAAATTACTAATAAACTTTGAAAAAAAGGCGTTATCTCAGCAAAAAAATAGCAATCATTGCGCACGAATGTTGTTTTGCGCTATAATATTGGTTGCTTATTCAAAGAGTAAAGGGTCGTCGTCGCCCTCCGAGCCAGGAGGCAACATCGGTGCCGGGGTTGGGGTCACAGTCGCCGGCACAGCGGCAGGTGCTACTATTGCCGATGAAGCTGTAGCCGGAGCCGTCGGTGCTTGCGTGGCCGGCGAAGGCGTTTTCACAGCCGGCTCCATTGCCTGCGAAGCAACAATTTCTTCCGGCTCTGCTTGAGGGATTTCCTCCTCTAAAATAATCTTTGACGACTCTTGAGTGCCGGCTTCGTCGGCTGGCTCAGAAACATCGTCGCCAGCGGCAGGTTCTTCCAATTGCTCAATATCTTCTGCCTCCAATATACCGGCCTGCGCATCTACGTAGTTTTGTGCGTCAAGGTAGTGGAAATATTCTTCAAACGATCGGCCTTCATCGAGCAAAATTTTGAAATTAGCCTCGCTGATGACTATCGGTCGCACTCCGGCCGGCAGCTTAAAATCTTCTGAAGAGGCCATTACACTACGATAGTGATTTATTTCAGGCATATTATCGAAGCCCCGAACTATTATCATTCCCAGTCGGCCGAAATTCATCTGTTCGAGGTCGAAATCTTTTACGACAAACGAGCGGAAATTGTGGCGAGCTATTTCAAATAACAAAGCGTTGCTCGACACCACATCGGTGGGGAACGTAAATATCAACAACTGCTTCTCTTCGGGATTTAGCGTAAACTCGGCCGCCTCATAGTTGTCGGCCACTGCCGTTGAGTCGTTCGACAATCTCATATCCCATATCATACCGCGCATATTAGCTTGCGCCGACTGTAATTGCCGCCCTTGAGCCATACCCTTGAGCCATGCCACCGCTATAGGTGTAATGTCGGTGTCGGGATATCGGTCGAGCAAGTCGCGTAGCACTGTGTTAAACTGCTCCGGTTTCTTCTCCGTTACATAGGCCAAAGCATCGAGGAACATAAATTTCGGCATAATTTTGCTCAACGGATATTTTTCGTTCATTGTCGCATAAGCCTGGTGCACATCGGCATTGCGATTATCTAAATATGCCTGATATGTACTCTCATACAACTCCTGCTGGCGGGCATCCATGGTGCGAAGGTTTTCAATATAATTGGGGTCGCGCATGGCTACGCCATATTTCGAATCGGCAAAATCGGATAAAATCATGGCCCGGAATCGTTCGGCCTCAGCCATTTTGCCCTGGCGGACAAACATGAGGTAGATGTTATAGTACACATCAAGGCGATAAACATTGTCGGGATAGTCTTTTAACAACCGGTTGAACTCCGACAACGATGCGCCGTAGTCTTCGAGTTTATCTTTCAATATAAGGCCCATATTATAGAGGCCTTCTTGTATAACCTCATGTGCAGTTGCCTTATCCTCGTCTGTTTCGGGTATCTGCGCGAGATAATACTCGGGGTAGTGAGGGTCTGACGCCTTGTCGGCACCCTCGTCCTTTTGTTTCTTTTCTACTTCATCAGCGCCCTCACCACCATCCTCTTCGGGCAATTCATCCTTGTCGGCAGAGTCAAAGTCGTCGGTATTGAACGATGCTTTATTACGCCTGCGCCAATCGTCTTCGAGCTTACGAGAGCCCCAGCGCTTTTGGAATTCGGTTTTACCGGCGTTTTTTGTGGCAGTGTTATAGAAATACCACGAATTATCGCTGTTGATCGTGAACGATTGTGTGGAATTATCTTGCAGGCGGTTGCCCATAGCAGCTTGATTGGCAAGATATTCTTCGCGCCGTGCTTCCTCGGCTTCTTTCTTTTCTTTTTCTTTTAGCTCCGCTATAATTTTGTTTATAACAACAAGCCGCTCTTCCTGCGTCATCGCAGAAAGACGCAGCAAAGAGTCTTGAAGGTTTACGTTTTCGGAATAAACGGCCAACTCGTCGAGGACATCGCTACGCCGCTTTATTGCTGCATAATTAGGATAAGACTCCGGCAGCTGCGGCACAGCCTCGGCATACGAGGGTTGCGCCTTGGCATAATTATGGCGCAAGAAGTAAAGCTCGCCCAGTCGCAATTGATTTATAGCCTTGTCAATGCCGTTCCGAGTCGATTTCTCATTTGCTATTTCATAATTCTCTATAGCTTTTAACGTATCACCTCGGCTGAGATAGAGGTTTCCTATGGCATAGTATATTTGGTCGAGATACTCTTTGTTGCGATCATATCTTGTCATGCGACGCAACGATTTCACCTCTGCTTCGATATCGCTCCCAGAGAAAACTTCGCTCTGCTTGATGCGGGCATTAAACTTGGTGCGATATGTAGCCGACGGAGCTCCTCCGGCAGCACCAAATGCCTTATATGCCTTATCGTTATCGCCAAGACGAGCATAGACCTGGCCCAATAGGAAATTAAGGCGTATCTTCTGTGCCCCCGACGCCCCTTTTACAGCCTCTATGAGGAATGGGAGTGCGTTTTCATAATTGCCGGAATGAACGTAGTAATCGGCATAGGCATAGTTATATAATCTCCGCAATCGGTTGTTGATAAGGTCGTCGTGCTTTATTCGCACCAATATCATTTCGGCCTCATACTGCCATCCCATCGACACATAGCTCAGCGCCTGCATCAACTTTGCTTCCATCACCGTTGCCGGCAGCCATGTAAAATGCTTGGAAACATAAAAAAATGTAGAGGCAGCGCCAAGGAAGTCGCCATTATAATATTGCCCCCGCCCCATTAGCATCCATGCATTATGAAGAAACGGGTTATACTCTTCTCTTTTCATCCAAGCCTGATACTTGGCATCATTTTTTCGGCCTGCTTTTTTCGGCGGTTTTTTCTTTATCGAACGTAGCTGTATGGCCTTTTGACCTTTTTCGATAGAGCGGTCGAAATCGCCTGTCGGCTGCGGTGCATTTTTGTCGGCTTTAGCCTCGACAGGGTGCATAAACACAAGACGCGAATAATCGTCTTCATATTTGCGCTCCATGTCGTCGAGCGTCTCCTGAAAATGTTTGTCGCCGTTGTAGTATATGTTATAACGAGTTATAAATTCCTGATATCTACGAGTTGCCGCGTTGTTTTTGGTTGGAGAACACGAGCCAAGCGCCGTAGCCACAAATATGGCCACGACAATAAGCCACGGAACTCCTGCGCTACCGCGATATAATTTTAGCCCGTTGTACATCAATATTATAACGACAAATACTCCCGCTTATTGTGCAGGCGTGCGTTGCGACTGTGTCGTGGCATTCTTCGGTGCCGACGGATATGCGATACGCGAGTGGTATATTGTCATCAAGTGCTTAATAAATATTTCTTTAATGGCCACTACATCGCGGAATGCTATTGTCGACTGGCTGTGCAAGCCATCGGCAATTTGTCCATCGATAATTTTATTAACAAGGTCGGTTATCGCTTCCTCGCTATGTGTTTGCAAGGAGCGGCTGGCTGCCTCGACGGCATCGGCCATCATCAGCACCGAAGTCTCCCGGCTGCGCGGATTGGGACCCGGATAGGTAAAGGGTGTCGGGTCGACTTGCTCATCAGGGTGCAACTTGCAATATGTATAGTAGAAATATTTAGCCATACCGGCGCCATGGTGCTCTCGTATGAATGTGCGTATAATCTCCGGGAGGCCTGCCTTCTCGGCTAATTTAATACCGTCTTTCACATGGCTGATAACAATAGAGGCACTTTGCTCCGGCGTTAAGGCATCGTGAGGATTAACGCCATGTTGGTTTTCGGTGAAAAAGGCCGGGTTATTGAGTTTGCCTATATCGTGATATAAGGCTCCGGCGCGCACAAGCTGCACATTTGCGCCTATGCTATGGGCGGCATCACTGGCCAGATTGCTCACCGCGATAGAGTGCTGGAAAGTGCCGGGACATTCGTTGGAGAGACGCATCAATACGGGGTTGTTGATGTCGGCAAGTTCTACCAACGTTACAACCGAAATAAAACCGAAAATACGCTCGGCGGCAAACATCAGTATATACGCCATCGATGTCAACGCCGCGTTTACGGCCAAGAAAATGAGTATTCGACGCGATATGCCGTCTAAATTCCCATTCATCAACAGCTCAAGGAATATATACGACACTATATAAGCGATAGCGACAACAACCGACGTTCTAAGTAGTTGTGCGCGTCGCGATAGCTCGCGAAGCGAATACACGGCGGCCGTAGCTGCTATAAATTGAAGGAAGAGATATTCGAGGCTAAAGCTTGTTGTGCCGGCGCATATCAGCGATAATGTCATGCTGACAAAGATTGCCGTCCTGCCCTCGAAAAATACCAAGAGCAAGATGGGCACTATCATCATTGGTGCCATATAGATGCCTTGGGCCACGAAATAGTCGAGAGCGACCGTTACCAAGAAGAAGAGTGTAACAAGGCAGTATATAAAGCTTACCCCTTGTAACTTATTATATATCGCCGGGCAGAAATAATACAAATAAAACATTAGGGCCGTTAGCAGCAAGGCTACATAGCCAAATTGGCCAACTATCATTAGCCATTTACTTTGGCTTTGCGATGTTTTATCTTGTGTCAACAAAGCCTCGTAGGTCTGCAAGTTAGTATAATCTTGCGAGGTTATAATCGTTCCTTTGTCAATTATGGTCTGTCCTTGCAATATTATGCCGCGGTCGGCGGTTAATGTCAGATAGTCGTATTGGAATCGGCGCTCCGACTCCTCTGCATTTATGCGACAGTTAGGCCGAAGCAAACTATGCAAATTAGATTCTGAAAAGAAGTAATGCAGTGCCGGGTCGGTTATTGTCGAATCAAGATAAGCATAAGCGCCGCGTGGCGACATAAAAGTTGTCGTTGGGGTCTCTGTCAATATATTTTTATCAAGAATTCTCACTTTGGGGAGCTTCCCATCGCTTATTTCTTGCCCGGTATGCATATCCACGACACCGGCGGCATATATGGCGCGTAGTCGCTCGGCCAATCGGTAGCGCATTCCCATAACTCCATCGTATGGCAACTCGTCGATAATGCTATCGACAACAAGTGCATCCATCTCATAAATGGGGACGAATCGAGCTTCGAGAGTATCGCGGGCAGCCTGCAACGTTGCCGAATCGGGGTGGATAGGAATGTCGAAAGGTGCTATCAATTTGGCATAATTCCATGGCCGGCCTTCTTCATAGTTAAAACGCTTTGCCTCGGGATGAGGGTAAAAATATACTATGACGATTGCTGCCGCAAGGGCTATTAAGATTCTGTTAAAAAGACTGCTACGCATCTATATTTTTCTTTAATGTATTCTTGTCGCTTTTGTTACTCCGTCGATTGATTTCATCTGTCGACACAAGTCGCTTACAACGTCGGCATCGCTTACTCTCACCCACAAATCGGCATGGAACACTTCTGCGCTGGCTTCTATGTCTAACTTGCGAAGGTCGATGCCCAAGTGAACAGATATTAGATATATCAATTCTTGGAGTATGCCAAACCTATCGATACCTTCAACTCTAACTTGCGCTACAAATTTTTCCTGCTTTACTTCATCCCATTCCGTAGCCACTATTCGCGACCCGTAGCCGGCTTTCAACACCTGCGCTTCGGGGCAATCGAGACTGTGGATTTGTACTCGGCCGTCATCATCGATAAATCCCATCACGGCATCACCAGGTATGGGGTGACAGCATGTCGACATAGTGTAGTTTGGCCCTTTTTCGGTCGTGTGAAGGTAATAAACCTGTTTTGTATTTATCGGTTCAACCGTTTCAGCCTCTTGTGTTTTGTTATCCGACGACACCATCTTTCCAATAAGCGGTATCTTCGACAATAAGCCTTTGGTCGATTGTTTTGGCGTATCTGAAGCTTTGCGAAGAGGCTTTATCAAAAATTCGCCAAGGGCTATTTCATCGGCGCCAAGTTGATAGCACAAATCATCGCGATTGCTCACATGGAAAATACCCTGGAGCTTGGTTAACACATAGTTTGATTCCTCGATGCCATTTTCTGCAAACCAGCGCGTCAATTTTTCGTTGCCTCGTGTTATTACCGGTTGACGCATCGCCCTAAGACCCTTGCGAAGACGCGTACGGGCCTTGGCTGTTACCATATAGTTTTCCCACTCCGGCAACGGCATTTGGTTTTTCGAGGTGAGCACTTCTACCTGGTCGCCACTCTTTAGCTCGGTTTGCAATGGCATCAATTTATGATTTACTTTGCCAGCGATACAATGCATCCCCAACTCGGTGTGCAAGTGGAATGCGAGGTCGAGCACTGTCGCACCGGCTGGGAGTGTTACCAACTCGCCGCTGGGGGTAAACACCACAATCTCGGTGGCAAAAAGGTTGAGCTTTAGGGTGTTGAGGAAATCGATAGCACTGGGTTCCGGATTGTCAAGAATGTCTTTGATTGTTTTAAGCCACGCATTTAGCTCGGGCTCTTCTTCGCCTTCGCCTATTTTATATTTCCAATGCGCTGCAAAACCTTTTTCGGCAATCTCATCCATACGGCGGCTACGGATTTGGACTTCGATCCAATTGCCTTCGGGGCCCATCACAGTGAGGTGTAGCGCCTGATAACCATTTGCTTTTGGAGTTACAATCCAATCTCGAGTCCTTCCGGGGTGTAGCTGGTATAGGTCGGTGATAGCTGAGTAAATACTCCAGCAGATGCCTTTTTCTTTGCTTGGGTCGTCGCACTCGAATACTATACGCACGGCATAGAGATCGTACACTTCTTCAAATGGCAACTGCTTCTTCTCCATTTTGTTATATATGGAGTAGACCGACTTAAGGCGCGCCTTGGCCTCGTATTTTATACCCAGCTCGTTGAGCTTGGCTTTTATCGGCTCGGCAAAATCGCTATAGGCTGCCGAGCGGCGGGCTTCACTCTCGCGTATTTTGGCCTCTATTTCGCGATATATATCGGGGTGTTCATGCTTAAAACTGAGGTCTTCAAGCTCTGTTTTAATCGCAAAAAGCCCCAGGCGATGAGCCAACGGGGCGTAGATATACAGCGTTTCTCCGGCTATTTTATAGCGTTTGTTGGGAGCCATCGACCCCAAGGTGCGCATATTGTGAAGACGGTCGGCCATCTTGATAAGCACAACACGGATATCTTCGCTCATCGTGAGCAGAAGTTTTCGGAAATTCTCAGCCTGCAATGATGCCTTATCGCCGAAAATGCCGCCCGAGATTTTGGTTAATCCTTCAACTAATTGTGCTATTTTAGGCCCGAAATGCTGCTCTATGTCTTCTACAGTATAATCGGTATCTTCTACCACATCGTGCAACAACGCCGCACATATCGATGTTGAGCCGAGACCTATTTCTTGCGATGCTATTTTGGCAACGGCAATAGGATGCATGATATAAGGCTCTCCCGAGCGACGACGCACGCCCGCATGTGCTTGCTTGGCAAAATTGAAGGCGCGCTCTATTATCTCCACTTTCTTACGGTGATTACTGCTCAGATAGCCATTGAGAAGGTCTTGGTAGGCCTCCTGTATCATTTTTTCGTCGCGCTCAGCTACTTTTTTACCTTCTGCATCCATAGAGAAACAGCGTTTTTAGGCGCTTTTTGCCTTTAAACAACAAAGGTACACAATGTAATACAAACTACCAAAAAAATCTACGGGGCCTGCTTTCAAATTTATTGGGAGTAAGACAAGGTGGGCGAGGGTTCTATTCGTTATCGGGATTGAGATTAAACTGAGCAATAACCACACGCTGAACGGCAAGCATTTTGAGGATATTTGCGACACACTGCAAGGGACGTATCCCAAGACGTTTAAGTTCGTGGGCTGGCACCCTT
>JAFLUA010000013.1 GCA_022508985.1 Muribaculaceae bacterium | reverse complement strand
TCTTCCCATTCCGAACAGAGAAGTTAAACCTTGCCGCGCCGATGATACTGCGAAAGTGGGAAAGTAGGTAACCGCCCCCTGTAGCCCTCGAAGACATCTGTCTCCGAGGGCTCTTTTTTGGTAGCTAAAGCAATATGAATGTTATTATTACTTATATATAGGGCCAATAATGTAATTTTATTGTAATTTTGTATAAGAATTCTACGGAGAAGCGAACTATTTGATTGTGTGACTTGTTCTCTCTTCAAATTTTATCATCTTAACGATATGGCAAAATCGAATCAGTATATAGGATTAAACGACTTACAGGTAGAGAAGAGTAGAGCCGAAAATGGTGTCAATATTCTCACACCGCCTCGGAAGGAATCGCTCATTATGCGGTTTATAAAGAAGTTTACCGACCCCCTGATAATTATTCTTTTGGTTGCTGGAGCCCTCTCGGTTGCTATTTCGTGCTACGAGTACTATTGGCTTGGAGAAGGCGCAACAGTCTTTTTTGAGCCGGTTGGTATTTTTATCGCAATTTTTCTTGCAACAGGGCTGGCTTTCTATTTTGAGCAGCGAGCCGACAAAGAATTTGCAATACTTAATCGGGTAAACGATGATGAACCTGTTCAAGTAATAAGAAACGATAATACAACAACGATTCCAAAGAAGGACGTCGTTGTAGGCGATATTGTTATTCTAAACACCGGCGAAGAAATACCTGCCGATGGTGAGCTCCTTGAAGCGGTGTCACTCAGTGTTGATGAGTCGACTCTTACGGGAGAACCTATCTGCCGCAAAACCACCGATGCGTCACAATTCGATTCGGAAGCTACGTTTCCATCGAATGCAGTACTTAGGGGCACAAAAGTGATGGAAGGTCATGGCGTGATGCGCGTATTGGCAGTTGGCGACAAAACGGAAAATGGCAAGGTCTTTGTCGCTGCGCAAATAGACGATGGCGTAAAAACGCCGCTCGACGAGCAACTCGATCGCCTTGGTAAACTTATTTCGCGTATTTCGTATGTGATAGGAGTGCTGATAGTTGCAGGGCGTGTGCTCATGTATTTTATGTCGGGTACACCTTTTGAGTTGATGCCTTTTATAGCTTACTTGCTGCAATCGCTGATGATAGCAGTAACACTTGTTGTTGTGTCGGTGCCCGAAGGATTGCCCATGGCCGTAACGCTTTCGCTGGCCTATTCTATGCGCCGTATGTTGAAGACTAATAACCTGGTACGCAAACTTCATGCATGCGAAACGATGGGCGCCACAACGGTTATTTGCACCGATAAGA
The DNA here is from genome assembly GCA_022508985.1 of Muribaculaceae bacterium. Taxonomy (GTDB): domain Bacteria; phylum Bacteroidota; class Bacteroidia; order Bacteroidales; family Muribaculaceae; genus CAG-873. Next base: position 47,682 of record JAFLUA010000013.1, on the reverse strand, counting down.
CCGGTACTCTCACCGAAAATCAGATGCGAGTGTATAAGGCTAATTTCTTCGGTGATGTAGCCGATGATGTTTTATACGAAGGTATTTCCGCCAATACCACCGCACAACTTGATTTGTCGGGCGAAAAGCCCTCAGTATTGGGTAATCCTACAGAAGGAGCTCTGCTCTTATGGCTGAGGTCGAATGGCATAGACTATGTAAAATATCGCGATGCCGTCACAAAACTTGAAGAATTGCCATTCTCTACCGAGCGTAAATATATGGCTACAGTAGTAAAGACCGCAGCAGGAAAAATGCTATTATATCTCAAAGGCGCTCCCGAAATAGTTTTTGGAATGTGCAAAGACACATCCGGTGTGTCAAAGACCGAAATCGACTCTCTGTTGTTGGGATACCAGAATATGGCTATGCGCACATTGGCATTTGCTTGCCAAGAACTACAACCAGGTGATGTGGCTATAGTCGACGGTCGTTGTGTAGCCGATAATCTTAAATTTCTTGGTATAGTTGCAATTTCCGATCCTGTTCGTGTCGATGTTCCCGATGCTGTTAAAGAGGTAATAGATGCGGGTATAAAAGTTAAGATAGTTACGGGCGACACCCCGGCAACGGCTAAAGAAATAGCACGGCAGATAGGTCTTTGGAATGATTCTGTCGACGGGCCGAAAAATATTATCACTGGTGTAGAGTTTGAGGCTCTGACCGATAGCGAACTTCTTGAACGTGTGGGCGGCTTTAAGATTATAGCCCGTGCGCGTCCAATGGATAAAAAACGCTTGGTCGAGGCTCTGCAAACGAATAACGAGGTTGTCGCTGTTACCGGTGACGGGACAAACGATGCTCCCGCCCTGAAAGCAGCGCAAGTAGGACTGTCGATGGGCGATGGCACGTCAGTAGCAAAAGAGGCTTCAGATATAACCATCGTAGACAACTCTTTCTCGTCGATAGGGCGTGCCGTAATGTGGGGCCGCTCGCTTTATCGTAATATTCAGCGTTTTATCCTATTCCAGATGACAGTCAATGTCGTGGCGTGTCTGATAGTGCTCTGTGGCGCTTTCATGGGAATGCAGTCGCCTCTTACGGTAACGCAGATGCTGTGGGTCAATCTAATCATGGACACTTTTGCCGCAATGGCGCTCGCTTCCCTGCCTCCAACAACCTCTGTTATGCGAGATAAACCGCGTAGTCGCACTGCTTTCATCATCGATAAGCCGATGTGGCGCAATGTAATAAGTGTTGGCGGCATATTCTTCGTGTTGCTTTTCGCCTTCCTTTATTACCTTGAGCACACCGATATTACGTCACTTGCGCAGATAGGCTCTGCTACCATTGGCGCCAATACTGGACTAACGCCATATGAACTTTCGATTTTTTTCACTGCTTTTGTCTTCCTTCAGTTTTGGAATATGTTTAATGCTCGTGCATTCAAAACAAAGCAGTCGGCATTTCATTTTAAGAACTGTGGCGGTTTCTTATTGATAGCTTCAGCTATTATCATCGGACAGATTGTTATTGTATCGATTGGTGGCCGCTTCTTCGGTGTCGTTCCAATATCAATAAGCGATTGGGTTATTATAATCGCTTCAACATCTCTTGTTCTCGTCTTTGGCGAAGTGGCCAGGATGCTAAAAAAGAAGTGAACGATATCTCTATCGACCTGGTTGGCTCTCCTTGCCTCTATCGGTGGTGTCCGACTGTCATCCCCGGCCTACGCGCAATCACGCCCGGCCGGTTTTCTCTTATTAACGAGTCTCCGACGCGATGTTCGCGGCTATTAGCCGGCCCGTAAAGCCCGAATTACGGCCACAGTTACTCCCGTCAGACGTGTGAATATAATAAGAGGGCGCCGTTGAAGCGCCCTCTCGTTGTAGTATTATTTACTTAGCGTTATTCCTCAGCATCGAGTGTTATAACGCGGTAGTTGCCTTGCTTGAGGACTTCTTTCATAAAGTCTTGTACTGTAGTCGTGGTAATGGATTTGAGAACATCGGCTTGGTTGAGGAAGATGTTAACCCCGTTAAGCGACGTTGCTGTTATCGCACCTGTCCAAGCATCGTTTTCGCGTAGTTTCTCGGCGTTGTTCTTCAACATATACTCGATGGTGGGCTGAAGCTCTTCATCGGTAACGTTTGTTGTCATCTCATTAATCATTTCTTCGATTGCCTTGAGCACTTCTTCTTTCATTTCCGGTTTCATCGGGAACGGAATCTGCAAGAAGTAGTTAGGAGATGTTACACGCGACATGTCGCCGTATGCTCCGATAGAATAAGTTGCGCCCATTTCTTCACGCACTTTATTGAGGAGTCGCTTAGATAGTATCTGAGAAGCTACACTTGCAACGAGCTTGTTCTCGGGAGTGTATGGCATATCGGCAGATGCCACCACGAGAGTCCAAGTCTGAGGTGTTTCCATCTTGGTGGTGAATGCAGAGAGCTCGCTGCCGGCGCTGATAGAGAAGTCGGGATTTACTGTGATGTTGTTTGTCACAGTAGCGGCATCGGCTGGGAGTGTTGCAATATATTGTTCCATCAAAGGAATGAAAGACTCCAGGTCGATAGAACCGGCAAATACGAAAGTAAAGTCGGCCGCATTGGCTGTCATATTACGAACTATAGCGTTGATGTCGTCGAGGCTTGCTGTTTTGATATCGTCGAGAGTGATAGCTTGTTTCAGCGGGCTCTTATACAATACGTTGGATATATTCTTCTGGAAGACATATTGCGGATTGGCTTCAATGTTGGCAAGAAGACCTACCATTGAGCTACGCAAAGCCTCAAATTCGTCAGATTTGATGTTGAAGCCGGTGAAGAGGGCATATAGTATTTCCATCGCCGTGGGAAGGTCTTTTATAGTTGATGTGCCTTCTACTTCGCGAGTGTAATCATCGAAATTACCGCTGACTTCAACTTGTTTGCCTTGTAGATACTTTTTGACGTCGGAATTGGTATAATCATAGTATGATGTAACACCTAAAGCGATGTCGCCCTGGATTAATTTAACGGCCGAAGCGAGAGCGGGGTCGAGAGAAGCACCTGCTTTGCCTTTAGCTATAGCGTTGAATACGATTTGGTTAGCCTTGAAATCGGTGGGCTTTACAATAACCTTCACGCCATTGCTGAGGGTGAACTCTGTGGCATCCCATTCGTCGTTGTGAGCTGTGGCAACTACAGAGCCGGGTGCTGGCAAGTTGGGAATGAGGGGGTCTTCGCGCATTTCATCTTTGTACGCTTCTATTTCTTCATCATCAACGCTTTCCAAAGCTTCGGCAAATTGTTCTTCTGTCGGGATGAAAAAACCTTCGGTGTCGGGGAAAAGTCCGAGGAGGACGCGGTTATCGTCGGTTACAATCTGTGGGAGAACCTGGTTGATAGCCTCAAGCGGAAGAGCTTGTGCGATTTGTTCGTAAAGGCCTTTTTCAACTTCGATGCCGGGAGCAGGGTAGTTGTCGACAAAAAGACGCACATATTCGCGTGAATAGCTTTCGTTTTGGCGGTCGTTGCGTTGCTCGTATTGTTTTTCAATATTTGAAAGGAATTCAGTGCGAGCACGTTCATATTCGCCTACAGTAAAACCGCCGCGAACGGCACGGAGAGCTTCGCGGTAAGCCTGTGTAATAGCCGGGATAACGTCGGTGTCTTTGGCTGCAAATTCAATAGTGAGAGCGCCGGTAGTCTTGGCTAAGAAGAAATTACCAATGCTGGCACGAGCGCCTGCATACTCTGTCTCGGGCTTGTTGCTGAGTTCGTCGAGACGGGCATTTAGCATCAACTGTATCATGTTTGTGATATAGTCGATAGAGTAGAATATCATGCTATTGCGATACTCGCGAGGCAAGTATAGAGCATTTGTCTTGAACATTAAGTCGAACGATGCCGACTGAATTTCTTTGTCTTTGCCGAGTGCGAAAATTGTGCCGGGTGTTTCATCAACTTCATAGTAAACACGTTCGGCAGCATTCTCGGGCATGGGTATGGGAGAGAAGATTTCTTTGATTTTACCCTCGATATAGTCAACATCGATGTCGCCTACAACGATAATGCCTTGTTGGTCTGGACGATACCATTTGTGATAGTAGTCGATGATAGCCTGTGGCGGGAAATTGTCGACAACTTCCATCGTGCCAATAGGCAAGCGGTAGCCATAGCGGTTGTCGGGATAAACAACCGGCAGAAGCTGCTCCAGTACGCGCATTGTACCGGCCATTGAGCGGCGCCATTCTTCGTGTATAACACCGCGCTCGGCATCAATCTCTTTTGGGTCTAAGGTGAGGGCGCACGACCAATCGTGAAGAATGAGAAGACAGGAGTCTTGCACACTGGTGCGAGCTACGGGAACGTTGGAAATGTTGTAAACGGTCTCATCAACAGAGGTGTAGGCGTTGAGGTTTGCGCCAAATTTTACGCCAACAGATTCGAGCCAATTGATTATACCTTTCTCGGGGAAGTTCTCTGTGCCGTTAAAGCACATGTGTTCCAAGAAGTGAGCGAGGCCACGTTGGTGGTCGTCTTCAAGAATAGAGCCAACCTTCTGAGCGATATAAAAATCGGCTTGTCCTTTAGGCGTTTCGTTATGACGGATGTAATATGACAATCCGTTATCGAGGACACCGGTGCGGAGAGCGGGATCAGCCGGCAGTGGCGGAAGCTGATCGGGTGTCTGTGCGTAAGATATTCCGCTGGCAGCAACTGCCATAAAGATGGCGAGAATACCGCGTAAAATCTGTTTTTTCATTTTGACTATAGTTAGATTAATTATTTCCATTATAAATTAGACACAAAGGTAGTAAAATCCTTACAAATACTTAGTTAATTTATGTTTAAGGATGCCTCTCTATCTGATGGAATCGTATTGATAGAGGGTCTTAACTTCCGATGCAGAGAGTACTAAACCGCTATAAATGCGCAAAGTAGAAAGTTCCATGTGAATGTTGGCGAGAGTGCGGGCGTAATTTACAGTGCGGCTACCGCCTATGTGTAGCATTTTTGCTTTGCCGAGATGCGGCGATTTTACTTCGTCGTGGTGCTCGTATATTTGCGATTTTTTCTCGCCATCTACATATAAAGTGGAGGTAATAGTAGTGCTACCCGCCTCACCCATCGACGAGCTAATGACGATGTGGTGCCACTCGTCGTCGTTAAAGGCGCTACGCGAAAAATTATAGTATGAGGCTGTGTAATTATTCCAATTTTCGCTACGCGACATTATATATTTGAGTGTCGAATTTTCAAACGATAAGGACTGAGATACTCCTTTTTTATTGTCGGAATCGGGTGCCGTTTCTACCCATAGGATATTTCCATTGCCTTTACACTTTATATTAAACGACATCGTCCACTGTCTGCAGTCTATTAAGGCCGGCTCAATGCCGATATAAGCATCGCTCGTAGTTGTAAAATCGACAGCGGTATTATTCTCGGCGTAACTTATTGAACCATGGATGATTGCCGTGGCAAAAGATTCTTCGTCGTCTACATTCCCCGAGAATGGGAAATATGCTGTCAAGCCCTTGGGGAGCTCACGCTCGTCGGGCTTGGGCTGAGAGGGCTCAGGGGCCTCTGGGCCTTCAGAGCCCTCAGAGTTATCAGAGTCTTCAGAGTTTTCGGAGTTATCAGTGTCATCGGGGTTCTTGGGCATTAAAGCCTTCACTTTAATTTCGTGTATGGCATCACCGCAAATAATGGCAATGGTAGCATCGAGGTCACCTGTAAGTTGTTTGCGGTCGAGATTTACTGTTACTTGTTGGCTCTCGCCGGCCCTAATAATGCCACCTGTTGGCTTAATATCGAGCGCATCGCACTCGGTGTAAGATATCCACGAAGAAGGCCCAGTGCCAATAGCCGCGATAGTGATCGTTTTGCTATCGATGGTTGCGCCGAAGTCGAGTTCTGTGTCGGAAATCTCTATTTGTGAAGTGAGGTCGGGTAGAGAACACGAAACGCTGAACGGCAAGATAAAGTCGTCGGCGCTGAGTTTTGCCACCAAAGAAACAGGCCCGTCTAATGAGGTTCGGTCGACTGTGAATTTTATTTCCTCGCTATCTCCGGGCGCCCATACTCCCGAGCTTGGCTCGGCACTAAGCCATTTGGAGTCGCCTAAATCGAGGCTCCATCTCGCATCCTTGCGCAAGTCGGGCAACACCTTGATAACAAGTTCGGTTTCGTAAGGTCCGAAGTCTAAAGAGCTCGGATCGATTTTTATATACTTTACAATGGGATCGCTTTCCAGCGTTACATTTACTTTCGTGGGCCTTCCGATAGTGAACACAAAAACATGCTCGAGAGAGATGTAATCCTCTTTTTCAAATGTTATCGTGTAGTTGCCGGGGATAACCTCAGTGAAAACGAATTCGCCCTTGTCGTTTGTAGTGGCACGATGCCCCTCCATACTCACGGCTACGGCCGGTAGCGGTTGGCCGGAATTGTCCGATACAGAGCCTGTTACGGTGAGATACTCAATATCTTTGCTGTTCTTGCACCCGTAAAAGCATACAGATAGCAAGAGCATGGCAAAAAATAGTTTGAAGAAAGTACCTCTGGCTACAATCATTTCAAAGCGTCGAGAGATGCTTGCAGTGTTGCCAACTTTGTGTCGGCATCGGCAAGCTTTTTGCGCTCGGCATTTACAACCGCTTCGGGCGCATTCGATACGAAGCGCTCGTTTGAAAGTTTCTTCTCAACCGAAGCACGGAAGCCGACGAGGTAAGCTATTTCTTTTTCGATGCGTTCTCTTTCGGCTGCAACATCGATATTGGAACTTTGTGGAATGTTGAATTCGAGAGTGCCTACTAAGAACGACGAAGCCGCCGCATCTTTCTCGGCATTTTGCTCTATGCATTCAAGCCCGCCGAGTTTAACCAAGAGCGGTTCTATTTCGGTATCGATCATGCCGATAACTTTCAGTACGAGTTGCTCGCGCGGCGGTATGTTTTTGCGTGCTCGCACGCCACGGATGCCGTTTATTATTTCTTTCGCGGCCTCAACCTTAGCGAGCAAAGCTTTATCGCTCACGCCGGTTTTGGGCTGTGCTGCATACATAATCGACTCGCCTTCAGTGCGTTCTTCGAGGTGCTGCCATAACTCCTCGGTAATGAAAGGCATGAAAGGATGTAGCAGGCGTAACAAATCGTCGAGGAAGCTTCGAGCCTGGCGCAGACTTGTGCCATCGATTGGTTGGCCGTATGCCGGTTTTATCATCTCGAGATACCACGAAGAGAAATCATCGCGGAACAGACGATATACTGCCATTAGAGCTTCTGAAATGCGGAATTTATCAAATAGCTCGTTTACTTCGGCAACAGTGTCGTTGAGCAATGAGCCAAACCAACGAGCGGCAAGAGTCGACAGCTCGGGTTGTGGAGTATTGGCATCTACTTCCCAGCCTTGTATTAGCCTGAACGAGTTCCAAATCTTGTTGCAGAAGTTACGTCCTTGCTCTACAAGTTTATCATCGTACATAATGTCGTTACCTGCAGGAGCCGATAACATGAGGCCCATGCGTACGCCGTCGGCACCATAATCGCGGATAAGGTCGAGCGGGTCGGGAGAGTTGCCGAGCATTTTACTCATCTTTCGGCCAATAGCGTCGCGAACGATGCCGGTGAAATATACGTTGTTGAACGGTTGTTTCCCGACATATTCGTACCCGGCCATAATCATACGTGCAACCCAGAAGAAGATGATGTCGGGCCCGGTGACGAGAGTGGCGGTGGGGTAGTAATAGTTTATTTCGTCGTTGCCTGGGTCGTTTATTCCGTCGAAAAGTGTAATCGGCCATAGCCACGAAGAGAACCAGGTGTCGAGGGCATCGGGGTCTTGTCGGAGGTCCTCAATTTTGAGGTTGGCGTTACCGCTTTGACGGCGAGCTTTTTCGAGCGCCTCTTCGGCAGTGAGGGCAACGACAAATTCCTCATCCTTACCTGTTTTGTCGCCATAGAAATAAGCAGGAATGCGATGTCCCCACCATAATTGACGGCTGATACACCAGTCTTGAATATTTTCGAGCCAAATACGATAAGTCGTTTTGTATTTTTCGGGCACAAATCGTATAATGTCGTCTAAAACAGGCGAAAGGCTTTGGTCGGCAAAGTGTTTCATCTTTACGAACCACTGCAAAGAAAGGCGTGGCTCTACGGGCACTTTTGTGCGTTCCGACAGCCCGATATTGTTGGTGTAGTCTTCTTCTTTTTCAAGCAAACCGGCCTCTTTCAAGTCTTTGGCAATGGCTTTGCGAGTATCAAAACGGTCCATGCCGATATACATACCGGCTATTTCGGCTACGGTGCCATCTTCGTTGAAAATATCGATGCTCTCCAAGTTGTGCTTCTTGCCGAGCATATAGTCGTTTTTGTCATGAGCCGGCGTAACCTTAAGACACCCCGTGCCGAAGTCGATATCGACATATCGGTCTTCAATAACCGGAATGCATCGTCCTACTAAAGGCACTACCACTTTACGGCCTTTCAGCCACGCATTTTTTTGGTCTTTAGGATTGATACACATAGCAGTATCACCCATAATAGTTTCGGGGCGGGTAGTAGCAACGAGAGCATAGTGTCGGCCATTGGCATCGGTGTTTACGACAGAGCCCTCCGGAGCATTAAGCTCGGCCGGTTCTTCGGCCAAATAATATCTTAGGTAATAGAGTTTCGATTGCTCTTCCACAAAGAATACTTCGTCGTCGCTGATTGCCGTACGATTCTGCGGGTCCCAGTTGACCATGCGAAGGTCGCGGTAAATTAACCCTTTGTCGTATAGGTCGACAAAAACTTTTAAGACGCTTTCGCTGCGCGGTTCATCCATTGTAAAGGCAGTGCGATCCCAGTCGCACGAAGCGCCTAATTTGCGTAGCTGCTGTAATATTATACCTCCATGCTTATGCGTCCAGTCCCATGCATGTTTGAGGAATTCTTCGCGAGTAAGGTCGGTTTTTTTAATGCCTTCGGCTGCCAATTTGCCAATAACCTTAGTCTCGGTAGAAATAGCGGCATGGTCGGTGCCCGGTACCCACAGTGCATTTTTGCCTTGCATACGAGCGCGACGCACAAGGATATCTTGAATGGTGTTGTTGAGCATGTGGCCCATATGCAACACGCCCGTAACGTTTGGTGGGGGTATTACGATAGTATAAGGCTCGCGAGCGTCGGGCTCGGAATGAAAAAGCTTATGTTCAAGCCAATAGGCATACCATTTATCCTCAACTTCTGCAGGATTGTATTTTTGTGGGAGGTCGTTCATCGTGTTCTTATTTATTTTATTGTGCAAAAATACAAAAAATCGCCAAAAGAGCCGCAAAAACGGCCCTCTAAATCATTATCGACAAAAACATTGTATATTATAAGGCATGGAAACGAAATTTTTTGTAATTTTACAAATATTTTATGCCTAAGTGCTTCAAAATTGGCATTAATGGCCAAAAATGCTTTAACCTTATATAAAATGAAAGTACAATTTCGTGGTGCGGCCATCTTGTTGTTGCTAATAGCATCGGTATTGCCTGCAACGGCGCAACAAGAGTTTCGCCGCAAACTCGAGCAAGTGTCGTTTGTGCCGAAGGGCGCGTGGGTAGCCGGCGTAAGTGTAAGCTATTCGCAATCAGATCAAGATAGATACCAATTTTTAGTATTAGAAAACCTTAATGGCGACACATACTCGTTTAAGGTAAGTCCTACCGTGATGTTTTGTTTCAAAGACAACCTCACAGCCGGCGGCCGTTTTTCGTATAGTCGCCAACGTGTTAGATTGAATTCGGCCGACGTCGTTTTGGGCGCTGATGCCAACTACGGCGTTGAAAACCTCTATAGCCTAAGTCACAACTATATTGGCACTGGTGTCTTTCGCACATATATGAGTTTGGGTAAAAGTACCAGGTTTGGTCTTTTCAACGAAGTGCAACTGCAGATGGGCGGCGGCCAGTCGATACTATGCAGTGGTTCCGGCACTGCTCTGACAGGCTCGTACGAGCGCAATTTTCAGGTTAATGTAGGCTTGTCGCCCGGCCTTGCGATGTTTCTATCGAATTATTCGGCGATAGAGGTAAACGTCGGCGTCTTAGGATTTAACTACAACTATACCAAGTCGATATCCGACCAAATATATGTAGCGCATCGCCACACTAAGCATGCCAACTTTAATGTAAATCTTTTTTCAATCACTTTCGGAGTGATGTTCTATATTTGATAGGCTATGGTGAAGACAATTAAATATCTGTTATTGCTTGTTGCTGCAATAATGCTGTCGGCCGAAGCCGAAGCACAGTCCATAGTCAGAAAGAAAGACCTTGTGCCCATCGACTCCGTAGAGCAGGTAGTAGTCGATGGAGATACTGTAAGCAGGATAATACCTCAACGCAATCTGGGCCGTTTCGATCGCGGACTATCAAATTATATGTTTATACCGAGAGGAAAATGGGGCTTTGGAATCACTGCATCGTATGGCGAATTGAAAACAGAAGATATACAATTACTGTCGATACTGAATAACTTCGATTTCAAAGGTAAGATGTATTCGATACGTCCATCGATATCGTATTTTATCGCACATAATCAATCGGTTGGCTTAAAGTTTAATTACAGTCGAGGCGTTGCCGACCTTGCCAATCTGGGCTTTGAGTTTGGCGATGATTTGTCGTTTTCGATACGCGACGTGAGCTACTATCAACAGAGTATGGGTATTTCGGCAATGTATAGAAACTATGTCGGCCTCGATACTCATGGCCGTTTTGGTATATTCAATGAGGTTGACCTTGCTTTTTCGAGCGGCTCTTCAACCTTTAAGCGTATCTACAACGAAGAACCGCGAAACACGCATACCATAACCACGCAAGGAGCACTCAACTTCAGCCCCGGCGTGTGTGTCTTTATCCAAGATTATGTGTCGTTTAACGTATCGTTTGGTGTCTTTGGCTTGAATTGGAAAAAAGAGCAACAAAAGACCAACGGCATCGACGACGGCACGCGTGTAACATCGGGTGCTAATTTCCGGTTTAATATTTTCAACATAAACTTCGGCCTTATGGTCGTTATATAATACAATGTTACGACGTCTGCTTTACATACCGATAGTGCTCGTTGTCGCGCTATCATCCTGCATAGAAAACAATTTGCCCTATCCGGCAATACATGCCAATTTTATGTCGCTTGAGGCACAAGGTCAGGAAGGAGCTACTATTATAGATACTGTGGCTATGACAGCCACTATTAATTTCCCCGAACAGGTCGATCTTTCAGCTGTTAAAATTATGGGCTATTCGCTATCTCCGGGAGCCGAGATTGTAGATAATCCGTTTACCGAGCCTGTCGACCTTACTTCGCCACTTTTTGTCTATTTGAAGTTATATCAAAATTGGCTTTGGAAAATAGTTGCTAAACAGGAGATAGAACGATATTTCGACGTCAGCGGACAATTAGGCGAAACAGTTATCGACGTGCCTGCAAAACGAGTAGTGCTCTATGTTAACGCTTCTGCCGATGTGTCGGCATTGCCTGTGACACGTGCCAAACTGGGTCCTACCGGGTCGGCTATGACCCCCGACCTAAGCGATGGTGGCACATTCGATGCCCGTACGCCCTTTGTGATAAAAATTGACAACCACGGCAAAAGTGAGCAATGGACGATATATGTTGAAGCTGTCGCCGAAACGGTGCGCACCGAGTCGGTTGATGCGTGGACACGTGTGGCTTGGGTTAACTGTATGGCCGAAGCCGGTCTTGACAATGGCGTTGAATATTGTGTAGCAGGCACCAACGACTGGCAGCGAGTGCCCGCTGGTGATATAACGTCAAGCGGCGGATTGTTCACAGCGTGCATCAAGCACTTGCAACCTGAAACGTCGTATCAAGCACGTGCATATTCAGGTGATGAGTATGCCAATGTTATCGAATTCGCGACCGGCGCTGAAGTACAATTGCCAAATAGCAATTTCGACAATTGGTGGCTTGATAAGAAGGTGTGGTGCCCTTGGGAAGAAAATGGCACGGCATATTGGGGTACGGGCAATCAAGGAGCCGCTACAATGGGCCAGTCGAATACAATCCCGAGTGACGACACTCCATCGGGCAGCGGCTTTGCTGCATGTCTGCAGACGCGCTTTGTTGGTATCGGGACTCTTGGTAAACTTGCCGCCGGCAATATCTTTACGGGTGATTATGTCCGTACGGTCGGAACTAATGGTGTCCTCAGCTTTGGCCGCGAGTTTACTCAGCGCCCGGTACGCCTGAAGGGGCAGTTCAAATATACCACAGCGCCAATAAATTATGCATCTGATGAGTTTGCGCACATGAAGGGACAGCCCGACACGTGCATCGTGTGGCTCGCTCTTATCGACTCTCCGGAGCCATTTGAAATCAGGACCGACCCTAAAGACCGCAATCTCTTCAACCCCGACGGCTCTTATGTCGTAGCATACGGTAAGATGGAGTGTGCAAAAATGGTCGACAAGTATGAGCCTTTCGAGTTTACCTTAGATTATAAATCGACATCGCGCGTGCCGAGATATATCATTATTACTGCTTCGGCAAGTAAATATGGCGATTACTTTACAGGAGGAGCAGGTGCTACGCTCTATCTTGACGATTTTGAGCTACTTTACGACTATTAGTTATGAATCTTCGCTGCTTTATTGCTTTAGCGTTTCTTCCGGCAGTAATCAGTGCCTTTGCACAAGAAAATGCCGACTCATGGTCTTATAAACCTGTTTTTAATGGTGAAGTCCTTGCCTATTATCGCTACTCGGCGGCAACAGGAGACAGTCGCTTTCAGGTGCCTAACGCACGTCTTTCAGCCGGTGGATATGTCTTTCCTTTCCTTGATTATTTTGTTCAAGTCGATTTCTGTGAGAATGGCAAAATAAAGCTTCTCGATACTTATGCCCGTGTAAGACCTCTTAAGAACTTATACATATATGCCGGACAGATGAGAGTGCCTTTCAGTGTCGAATCGTCGCGCCAACCTTATATGTATCACTTTGCTGATGTAGGCCTTACAGCCCAATTTGGTAACCTGCGTTCTGTAGGAGTAAAGGTGGGATACACCATACCCGGCACGGCATTGTATGCCGAGGGTGGTCTCTTTAATGCTACCGATAAGAGCGATCACACCCAGTGGAATACCTGTCTTACTTATGGGATAAAAGCTAATTATACACTCAAATTTGGGCTCAAACCCGAAATAGCATTTATGTCGAGTGTGCCGGATCTTTCCTATTTCGGAGTGAGAGTAAATCAATACAATGCGTCGCTATCGTGGAAATATAAAGGTCTTTTCGTTGAAGGCGAGTATGTCTATCGGACCTATGCCCACGAGTATCACAAGGCATCGCATGCCTATAGTGTTTTTGCAGACTATGCATTTGTTGTTCGTTCGCGTATGATTGATGCTTTTTCAATACAGGCGCGTTACGATGGTATTACCGATGCTTCAGATGGAAGTGTATATATGGGAGGCAATAGTCTGCTTATTACCAATATGCCGGCACGTCAGCGAATAACTGTCGGTGTCAAGTTTTTACGTACGCTTGGGCCGCTAAACGCCTCGTTCAAAATCAATTATGAGCGTTACACTTACAGCGACGCCATGCGCGAGACCGAACCGGATGATAACCAGCTAATAGCCGGTATTGCATTACATTTTTAAGATAATTATCGGTTATATCTGAGCGGTCGCTCTCGTTTTTACACAAGAGTCTTTGTCGCTCAGGTTATTGAGCCCCCAATCAATCTTGAATTAAATAAAAAGCGGGCACCTCGTTGCTGAGATGTCCGCTGTGAGCCGCGAGTGGGCTTAAAACCGTGAAAACATAGGAAAGTATGAGAATTTAAGTATGTTGAAAATCAGAAGTTTAGCGATTTTATCCTCTTTCGTGTTTGCCCTTATTTTCGCTTGTTTTAATAAAGTTTGCTTATTGGTTGCTTATTAAAAATTTTATTCGTAACTTTGTGTAAAGTAAACGAAATCAATAGAAAACATGGCAACAAAAAAGAGCTATAGAGCCAATAATACTCGACTTATTGAGGGTAAAAAAGGCGATAAAACTAAATTGATGGCTCAAATATTGCAAGACGGGCGTGAATCGCTCTATCTTGAATATTATTTAGGGTTTGAGCTTGCCCAAAGCAAGAACGGCACTACATATAGGAAAATCAATCGCAAGACTGAACGGTTAGACTTATATTTGTGGCAAGCACCTCGCACACCGCTTGAACGTGAGAACAATCGTAAGACCCTTGAGCTTGCAAAGAAGATACGTTTTGAACGTGGACAGGAATTGCTGGAACAAGGGAAGGGCTATAGGCTTAAAAAAGATAAGGATATTAACTTTTACGATTGGTATGATAGTTTTGTTGCTTCATACACCAAGACTGACAAGAACAAATTGCAGAGAGCAAAAGAAGTGTTTATTGAATGTATGAGGGAAACACCCGAATATAGCAAGTATGCTGACCGCCTTAAACCCGAACAGATTACAAAGGATATGATTGTTGCTTATACCGAATATCTGCAACACAAATTTAACGGCGAAACACCACATACTCTATATGCAAGGTTTAAGAAAGTGATATTGGTTGCGGTTGAGCGTGATGTACTTCGCAAAAATCCATGTAAGGGTGTGAGTATCAAAATCGACAAAAACAAACTCACAAAAGATATATTGAGCCAAGAGGAAATAAAAACGCTTATAGCCACACATTACGACCGAGAGAACCCTAATATACGGAGAGCATTTATATTTTGCTTGTATTGTGGTTTGCGCTGGTGTGATGTAAAAGACCTTACATTTGGTTGCGTAGACTACACTAACCGCTTTATTAAGTTTGAACAAGCCAAGACAAAAGGACATAGCTCTGCAAGTTGGGTTACTATTCCGCTTAATGATGGTTTGCTTAACTTGATTGGAACAGGCGCAAAAGATGAGTTTATTTTTCCTTTGCCGTCGCACACAATGTGCTTGAAAGCATTACGCCACTGGGTTAAGCGAGCAGGGATTAACAAACATATTACATGGCATTGCGGACGTCATAGCTTCGCCACTAACATATTAAGCAACGGTGCAAACATTAAGACGGTTGCCAGCTTGTTAGGACATAGCGACCTCCGCCACACCGAAAAATATACGCGAGCCGTAGATGAATTGAAAGCGGCAGCAATCAATAGTTTACCGACACTTGAGTTTTAATTTAGAAAGTATGAATAAGGATTTAGAAAACAAGTTTTTTGCCGAGTTTGACATTGACGGAGCTGCGGATATGGCTCTTGATATGGTGTTATGGAAGCACTGCGGAATCAGTAGCGGAACATCTACAAGAGCCGAGCGTTATAATGATGATGTGCTTGCCGAGATAGCGGAGCGCACCGAAAAAGCAAAGGTATGGCTATATAATAGTAACGGATTCAGTGCTTTGTTTGAGGAAGTTGAGGATAATGTTATAGAGTGCAAACGAGTTTCAAAGGAAGAAGTAACGAGATTTATTGGTAAAATCCTGCAAAAGTTCAGTCGGTGGGCGTTTCGTTATAATAGATGGAGCGAGCAGTTGAGAAGTGTAGATGATACAATATACTATGGAACTATTGAAGATTATTATACCAGTTGGCGAAATGACTATTTATATTTTGCGGAAAGACTTGCCGTTATCCTTGCCGAGCGTGAAATCAGTTTGGAAGCCATACAGGAAGAATATGATGTAAAAATCTTTGACGGCTTCGATATTGAAAAACATTGGCATTTATTTGGAACGCGAGAGAGGGCGGAAAGAGTTTTGTCAAAAATATCCAATTGCGAGGCTTCTACGGAAATAAGTATCATAAAGACGGATAGAGCCGTAAAATACTTTGCTAAGGCAATTCAAAATGGTTTTATGGAACCAACTACAAAAGGGTATAGATGGCTATATGGGGGAGAAAGAGGAGGGAAAGCGAGATTGGCGTATTTCCTTGTTAAAGTATATTGCCCTGCGCGAACCGATACATTACAAGCCGAAGAAATTAGACAGTTAGAAAGGGCTTTTAATACAAAACCAAGACTCGACAGAGCAATGCAACAAAATGTAGATACTGGAAAAAGTCAAGCAGTACAAAAATGGAGAGAGAAGATAGATGAATTATTTTTAGAATAATGAAAGCCACTTAATTAGGTGGCCTTTTTTAGTGGCACTAACTGCACACTTTTCCACACTTTTTATAGCTTGTTTTACTATATACCTTTGCCTATGTTTTCAGCGCGAGAACAATATATAACAAGGCGAAGGACAAGCGGACGCGCCTAACCCGAAGCCTCTTTCATTAACTCTTAAACTCGCATATATGAGTAAAGAACAATTAAAAGAGGTTGCCGACCTTATCACGGCAAATACAATTTTCACGACAAAAGAGGTGCTGACTTCTGATGAAGCAGCGGCCTATATGGGGATATCAAAAAGTTACCTGTACAAATTGACGATGCGCGGTGCAGTCCCGCATTACAAGCCTATGGGCAAAATGTGTTACTTTAACCGTAATGAGTTGGAGCAGTGGCTTCAGCAGAACCGAATAGCAACCGCCCAAGAGATTAAGGAAGAAGCTAACCGATATTGTATGAAAGGGCGTTAATCATGGATATAAGAAAAAGCGAGCCAATAAGCTCGCCCCCTCTTAAAGCCACCGCTACGACTTTCGGCTCTCAACATAACTTTCCGAGTGGTGCTAATGGCTTGCAGTACAAAGATACGCAAATATTCGGCAATACGCAAGAGTTTAGCGACTTATCTACGATAGAAAGACCTTTGAGGCGTAAGATTGAAAAGCTATTGTCAAAAGAATATGGCAACGGCTTAATCAAGCAGATACTTTCAGATGCCGAGAGCAAGATTGAGGTTGAAATCGTGACTTTTTACGATGATAGCGATTTTGTTTCAGAGGACAACATTATGGAAATAGAGATGTATGGCGAAATCTACGGACACCCAGCTTTTCCGAAGCAAGGCATTGATGGAATGATAGGGAAGCAAAAAATGGGGAAAACAACCGGATGTTACGCTCTTGCTCTCGCCTTGATAAATGGAGAACCTTTTGCAGGTTTTACACCGAATTGCACCGCAAACAAAATTCTTATGGTAGATACAGAACAAACTCCAAGTTTTATATCAAAGAAGTTGCGAACTTTCCGCAAGCAACTGAAGCGACCGAAAGAGTTTCAAGTACTATCAGTGAAACATATCCCGATAAGTGAGCGACTTGATAAGGTAGAGCAGAAATGCCAACAACACCATCCCGAAATCGTATTTATTGACGGCATTGTGGACATGGTAAACAACTTTAACGACCCTGAAGAATGTAAGAATTTTTTTGAGCGTTTAAGCCCACTTGCTAATGATAGATTAATTGTTTGCTTACTACACGAAAACAAAGGGCAGGACAACTCTCCACGTGGACATTTAGGCACTATCCTAACACAAAAAGCAGAAGAAACTTACCGTGTCAAAAAAGATAACGGAGTGTTTCAAATTCACACTATTGAGAGCCGACACGCTGACACGACGGATGCGAAGCCGATGATATTTGCTATCAATAGTGAAACAGGCTTTTTGATTGATGAGGGTACGATTATAAAGGAAGCGACCGACAGAGAGCGACAAGGTTTTTATCAAAACTTCAAGCGAATTTTCGGAGATGATACCGAATTAAGACATAAGGAAATAATCACACGTCTAAATGAACGTGACGGACTGGAGAAAACAGCCGCAGGAAACAAGATAACAAAAGCAGTCAGTCTTAACGTACTGAAGAAAACTGACCCCGAAAACTCCCACTCTCCTTATGTTTTAATTGTCCCGGATGAAAACCTACCCTTTTAGTCCGTTAGTCCGCGTATTATATATATACGCGGACAAAGTGGACTATTTGTTAGGGCGAAAGGTTAAAAGTCCGAAGTGGACTAAAAACGGACAAAGTGGACTATTAATAATAATTGAATTTCAGCCGAAAGCGATGAGCAAAGACGGCAAAATACTTTAATTTTTGATAATATGAACCATAAATATAGATTACGACCATATCGGCAAGGTGGAAAAGACATTTGCCCCGAATGTGAACAAAGGTCTTTTGTCCCTTACATTGACAATGAAACTGGCGAGATATTGCACCCGACTTGTGGACGATGCGACCATGAGCAGAGTTGCGGTTATCACTTGACACCCTCAGACTATTTCAAGCAGAACCCCGAACGCAGACCAACCTCAGTACCTTGTACCACCTACATTAAGCCGACACCCACAATAATAGACTGGGGCGATGTGAGTGAATGGAAATCGCGGCAATCGGTTGAGGAAGCGATGCGATGCGACTTTGCAAAGGCTATGTGTAACGTTTTTGATATGGAAGATGTGGCGCAGGCCATAAGTCGCTATCTTGTGCAGAGTGTCAACGCCAACACCGCTTATCCATGTATAAGCATTGACGGACGGGTTACGGACGTTATGGTGCTGAATTATGGCGAAGATTTGCATAGAGGGAATGTGTGCTATCATTACTACGGCAAGGAGCAAAAAGAGCAGCTGAAAGTCAACTATCCCAACGGATTTCGATACTCGCCTTGCTTCTTCGGTGAACACCTGTTAACCGAACAACCCGACAGCAATGTGGCAATCGTCGAATCACAGAAGAGCGCAGTTGTTTGTAGCATAGTATTTCCGTCTATGGTGTGGCTGGCAACTTGCGGATGCGGCAACTTCAAAATTGATAAATGCAACGTTCTACGCGACAGGCGTGTGTTTGTTTATGCAGACAAAGGGAGTGAGAGCAAATGGGGCGTGATAGTTGAGGAAATGAAGTGTAAAGGGTACAACATACACCACCGCCCAGTGATGCAGGACTTGCCCGAATATGTGGTAAATACCGATATAGCCGATGTTTTACTTGATAATCTGAAACATATATGAACACACAGTACTTATTTCAAAAGACTTTTGGGCGCGACGTAACCTTTGAATCCGTTTCGCCTGTAACACATAACTCCGATGTTGAAGTGCTCTCGGTATCGGACAGAATAACCGACAACGATTTGTTCGTTATTCTACGCCCCGACTGCATAAGCCGCGAAGTTTTACGGCAATGGTGCTTTCAAGCGAGAATTAAGCGCAACGGAGTTGAAATAAACATACCAGCTTATCCAATAGGCGAAGACGACTTCGGCTCTTTGCTCAACTGCAATATAAGAACCGCAACTACCTCGACTTTAATAAAATGGAAAAGGTATAAGGAACGCAAGCATCTTAACGTCGCCTTTAGTTATATGCAGTTCTTAACGCTATTGTCGCAGGACATAATAAGCGTAAAAGCCGGAGATTGGTTGATTCTCGGCTACGGCACAGAGAATGATTATATGGCTATCGTGGAGCGATTGAGGGGGAAGTATAGCACAATAACATACTATTTGCCTCGCACAATGGAATCGGCAATGGTGTTTACGACCGACCACACAATCAGCAACGGAATAACCGATACCTTGCCAATTTTATACGGTGCTTTCGACATTTGCCACTTATGGCGGCATTATTGCCGACAGGGACACCGCCCACCTGTAAGGCAGAGTTGCGCCCGATGCGCCTTGTTTAACTCTTGTAATCCCAAGCGGTGCAGATGGCACGAAGTATGCAGACGGCACAAGCCTATTGACAAGGACGGAAATCCGACCGACAAAGGAAGCAAATACAATATCTATTAACTCTTTAATATATCAATTTATGAAACAAAATCTTAACAACTATCAGCTTGCCAACCGCCTGCTCGCAGCGGCAAAGGCAACAATGTTTCCCGAACCTGCGATAACTAAATTTGAGTTGTCGAAATCAAAAAAAGTGCTTGATGTTTGGATTGACATACGACCTGACAAGCCTTTCACATTCTTTGTATCGTACCGCAAAGATTCGGAATTTCAGAACAAAGCCTTTGCTTTCAGCGAGGACGCTTTAGAAGATGCGAAAGCAGTTGGCGCACACTGGGTACTAATCGTGAACACCGAGAAAGAGGATGAGCCTGTTATCGGCTTTCCTCTGCATGACAATCGCCTTATTAAACTCTTTGATGAGGAACGCAATCCTGTTTATGTAATTGACTATAAGAATTGAACTGATGAAGATGAAAGCACCTGATAGGCGCAAACCAAGACCGCCTAAATACATACCCACCTCCGAAACATATCCCAACCCACAAACCAAACTTTTCCTTTTGCTTTTAATGATGGGATATAGTCAGAGTGAAGCCTATAAAATTGCTATCAATCCCAACATCAAAACAAGTTCGGCAAGCGTCAGTGCGTGTAACCTCTTAAAAGATTATAATACCCAGCGCATGGCGAAATCACTTGCTGAAGCCTACGCAAACGGAGAATGGCTTATAAATTGCGACACGATACTGCGTGATGATGTGATTCAGATATAAAATTAAGGTCTGCCTAATGAAAAATTAAAACCGATAGCGACAAAAAATAATATTCACTAATCAAGAAACTAATTGTTATGAACACTAAAACACTAACTGAAGTGATAGCGGAAGCAACCGCAATCCAACCGCTCCGCCAAGAGTTGGGCGGCCTAAAGGCGAAATCAATCTCTACGGCTCAATCGCAAGAAGATGAGCCCGACTGGGAAATTTTCGACCGAGCCGCGCGAGAACTTAACTTTATTGTCAAACCTTAACCTTTTTTGATATGAAACAGACTTATTCTTATGTTGTAGCGCCTCGCACGTTGGAGGGTGCATTGAAAGCCTTGCAGAACGCAATCAGCAAGACTGAAACATACTTTGCCGATTACGGCGGGTTAGAGGAGTACAAGCGCACACTTGAAAGCGGTTTAACTTATAAGCGCGATGAAGTGCTTAACTCTTGTAAGGCGTGGTTAGCCGAGACAAATGCACCCGAATATATGCACCAATCAGCACTTGATGCTGCATACAATTCTTTAGGCGCAGACCTCAACCAATGGATTGACGGATTGTCGGCAGTCGTGCCTATTCGGTATTCAATAAACGGACAAAGCAAAGTCGTTGCGATTGAGGATATAATCGTAACTCCCAATGGCTGGCAACCAAGTGAGAACTTGAAGCAGTCAATCATTGATATTTACACGCACACTCTCAATCCCGATGAAGTCGCAACAATGAAGATAGCAGAGCAATTTGCGGAACTGCATAAAACGCTTTGCAGTCGCGGCTATAATCTTGCCGATGCAATCGAGAGCTTCGCCGGTATAGACAATCCCAACCAACGAGCCGAAATGTTGTGCAACGCCTATAATGCCTTACGCGACGACAGAGTAACAGATGCAGACAAGGCCAAAATCAAAGCCAAACAGCAACGATTTTTCAATGCTGTAATGTGATTGCCTTTTTCACTCTTATTTGTAGTGTCGCTCTCGCTTTGGGCGGCACTACATTTTTTTCGATAGCACAAGGCAAACGAAGCGGTTGAGAACTTTGTGAAATTGTCGCAGAGCTGCAAAAAAATGAAAAAAAATTTTTTAGGGTTGCACCACGGCCCTGGTATGAAAACGGCCATATACCCCCGTACCCCTTTTGGACTTTCACTATATCTTGCTCTGCTTCGTTGTGAAGTGTGGCAGCAGATTTAATCTAATCACAAAGTCAAAGTATAAGGCTTCAATAAGAAAGTATGTGTTGAAGTTTGCTTATTGGTTGCTTATTGTCGCTTGTTTTTAATAAGAAACTCGCTAACATTCAGTGTGTTAGCGAGTATATTATGAGCCGCGAGTGGGACTCGAACCCACGACCTTTTCGTTACGAATGAAATGCTCTACCGACTGAGCTATTGCGGCTTTTATTCGCTATTGCGGTGCAAAGTTAGCGATTTATTTTCTTGTCTGCAAGCTATAGGTAAATATAATTTTCGCTTTATCGAAGCGAACATCGGCCATCGCCGGCGACACTAAGTAGGGCAGAATCTCCGACTCGGTTTGTACTGTAGACGATGAAAGATATCCCGAGTTTGCAAGGTTTTCAAAGTTTACTTGTGCAGGAACGAGCGAGAATGTGTAGTCCTCTTCAGTAATTTCATCTTTATCGATTAGCTGAGTGAGAAAGCTTCTCAGCTGCGGGAAGCTGTATACTTGTTTTGTCGCATCATAGATGGCATAGAACGATGTGATGTTATCGGCCAACTTATTTTCGGCAAAAAACTGCTCCTTATCTTTTTTCAATACCATGAGGACATATGGCGGAGGATTAACACCGAGGCCGTTGGCAATAGTGTCGACGGGGAGCTCGAATGAAAGGCTGTTGATAACCGAAATTCCGTCTTTTGTTGCTTCTCGGTAGCTTGTAATAATGTCTGTTGCCGGGAATTCAAACTCGACTTCGGCACCTGTGGGAGCAACCATCAAAGAGTGTCCCTGCTCGATGAGGTCGGCGAGCGTTTGCGACATTTTATAGCTAATGTTGTTATTGTTAATAACCTCGGGAGTTACCAGATAATAAAGGTGGCTTGCACTTATGGTGTCAAGTTCTTCTTTGCCATCGGGTATGTATTCTTTGTGCATGTGCATAACCATGGAGCAGATGCTTAATATGGTAATACGTCCGCTGCCGTAGTTATTTTTAATATACAGGCCGGGGAACACGTTTTCTGCAAAAACACGTCCGTTGGCGTAGTTGTCGGGATTTTCGACAAAAGCATTGAAAAGGTCTTTGCCCAATTGCACCGGTAGCTTAACGTTGATGTCACGGTTTGAAGCTATCATAGTAGCAGAAGAGCCTGCCAACGATGCATTGTATATCTGAGAGCCGATTGGCGTGGGAGAGTAATATCCTTCAGGGTTGAACTTACTCGATATATCTGTCGGCAATTGCTTAGTCAAAGGGTATACTTCAAGGCCCATCGGCACAAGTGAATCGCCAATAAACGAGCCCGATACGTAGCGAAGCGTAAGCACCAAAGAGTCGATGTTGTCGGCAGAATAGTTGATGGTGTCGAGTGCTACCGTGGGCAGAAATTGAGCAACGATGTCGCTTGTAATATTGCCATAGGCAGGAATGTTTACCGAGCCTATTAACTGCTGTGTTGTCTTAGGAATAATAGAATCGAGCGCAACGGTATGTCCCGTAACGGTAAATGAAGAGTCAATAACGATTTCGGCATTTTGCCCGATGATGCTGTTGCCAATGTGAGAGGCTGACTCTTCGCAAGCAACAAAGCCAATCATGGCAGCTGTTATGGCAAAAAGGATGTATATTGAACGAAATTTCATGATGAGCGAATGTTCCGTCGTTGTAGTTTAATTATCAGAGGGATAGATAAAATTGATGGTAAGCGTCGGTCTGATCGCCGTCTCCCGGATAGCGCATGAAGGGCTTGCCCGATGCGATGGCATACTCTATGAGTTCAGCGGGGACGTCGGCCGAGCTCTCGGCAATAGCATCGGCGTGGTCGATTGCGAGTTTGTTGAGTTTAATGTAATCGACTTTGCCGTCGGGCGTTATAAGCGATTTGAGGTGCTCGTCGGTGAATCCTTCCATTTTCAGCTTATCAACCATTGCGTCGGCGAGTTGCCCGTCGAAGGCATCGTTGAAAAGCGAGAATACTATCTTGCAGCTTCTAAAAGAAGGGTCTTCGTTGTATATCTGTCGAATATACAAAGGCATAAGAGCTGTAATCCAACCGGTGCAGTGAACCAAATCGGCTTCCCAGCGCAGTTTCTTTACCGTTTCGCCGGTGCCGCGTGAGAAAAATATTGTGCGTTCGTCATTTTCTTCACGGCGCTCTACAGTCTCGAGAGTGCTTGTGAGGTGACGATAGAAATAATCGTCGTTGTCGATAAAATAAACCTGCAGTCGTGTAGGCTGCAATGTGGCCACTTTGATTATGAGCGGGTGATCGGAATCATCGATTACAATATTCATCCCCGAAAGTCTTATAACTTCATGCAACTGGTTTCGGCGCTCGTTAACAGCGCCGTATTTAGGCATGAAAGAGCGAACCTCGGCACCTTTGCCTTGTATCCCTTGCGATAGGGTACGACTAAAGAGGCCCATTGGTGTGGCGTTAAGATACGGGTCAATCTCCTGTGAGATATAAAGTACTTTCTTTATGTCCATTCTCAGATAGTTGTAGTGTCTGAATCGGGAGTTTACATTTGTCCTTGCAAAGTTAGTGATTTTTTTTTGATTATCGGTGTATTAGCGCTATTATTGACGTTTTTTGTGATTTATGTTATACCTTTTAACTAACCGTGTGCCGTCTTCGACGAATTATATATAAAATTTCGAGGGCGTGGCATAAACTCTTCGTTACGCTACGCCCTCGTGTGAATTTTATCGGTAATAATCGTGTGCCGATGTTAAAATAGTGGAAATGAGCTGTTTGTGGTGACGTGTTTGGCTCTAAACTGCTCATTGGTCATGCATAGCATCATGATGCCTTGTATGAGAATTATTATGCCAAAAACGCCGCACGTTATCGCACTCAATATCAGAGTCAATATGCCTGCTCCCACTTTATTTAGATAAAAGTAATGAACACCAAAAGAGCCGAGAAGAATGGCGAGCAGAGCTGCCACACCACGACTTTTGCCTTCAGGCCCGCACACGTCGAATGCGTTGTCGGTGTTGTAGGTATTGATGGGTGGAGGTGTTGGTTCTGTCGACGACTCTACAAAAGAATAGCCGCATTGCGGGCAGAAATTGCTGTTGTTGTCAACATAATATTGGCATTTAGGACACTGTTTCATCTTTTCGTTGATTTTATTGTTTGAGGCAAAGTTAACTTTTTCTGCCGTCATTACAAAGCTCTTTTTCTACTTTTTTATTACAGCTTTTGGCCGACGGACAATTGCAGCAAGGATCGTTGCTACTTTTAGTAAAAGACCGTATGGCAAAAAACAGTGCGGCAAGGATTATAATGGCAACAATCGACCACTGTAAAACGATGCTCATCTTGCTGATTTTAAGATGTGTTTATTTATTTGCGCCGGCGTGGAGTCGGCCGGGCATATATCGAATGGCAGACGATAGGTGCACCCTTCGGCATATCGGCTACAGCCAAAAGCTGTTCGCCCTTTCAGAAGGTGCCCCTTTCCGCAAACAGGGCATTTTACTTGGTCTAATTTTGTTATGCGGCGGGCACGAGGCTTTTGTTGGGCGTTGGCTTTAGCCGCTTTTTTTTGAGGCTCAACATCGGTGACGATTCGGCGGTTGGTGTTGTCGGACAGCACGTTATGCACTATCACCCGCATCATGTCGCTTATCTCTCTGATAAACAGAGCCGCCGAATAGTCGCCACGCTCGATTTGTCGTAGCTTATTTTCCCATATTCCTGTGAGTTTAGCCGATTTTAGGAGCTCTTCGTTTATGGAGCCTATAAGATCGATGCCGGCTTGGGTTGCCAATATGTTTTTTTTGTCGCGGTAGATGTATTTTCGCTTGAATAGTGTTTCAATTATCGAAGCGCGAGTAGACGGGCGACCTATGCCGTTGTCTTTCATAGCTTCGCGGAGTTCTTCGCTGTCCACGGTGCGCCCTGCTGTTTCCATAGCGCGCAAAAGTGTGCCTTCGGAGTAGTATTTAGGCGGTTGCGATGTTTTTTTAGCTAAAGAAGGAGTGTGCTCTCCCGATTCACCTTCAGTGAAGGGCGGTAGTATGTTGTTATCGTCGTTATCGCTATCGTTGTTCTCTTCTTCTTTCGATTTGTCGGCAAAGAGCACGCGCCAGCCTTGGTCGATGATTACTCTGCCGCTTGCTCTGAACTCATAGTCGCCGGCCATGCCGAGGATTGTGGTCGCTTCGAAGGTGCTGTCGGGATAAAAAGCAGCGATAAAACGCATGGCAATGAGGTGATAGAGCCTTTTTTCGTCGCCTTGAAGCGATAGCGGAGACTGACCGGTGGGTATGATAGCGTGGTGGTCGGTGACTTTGCTGTTATCGAAAATCTTTTTAGATTTCGCAATAGGCTTCGCCAGAATGGGCTCTGTAAGAGAAGCGTATGGCGTCATCATGCGAAGTGTAGGCGCAATCTTAGGGTATATGTCGTCGGACAGATATGTTGTGTCGACCCTGGGATATGTGGTTACTTTTTTCTCGTAGAGACTCTGTATGAGGCGCAAAGTCTGGTCGGCTGTCCATGCAAATTTTTTGTTGCACTCAACTTGAAGAGATGTCAGGTCGAACAGTCGTGGCGGAGCTTCGCGCCCTTTTTTCTTTGTCACCGACGTAATAGTAAACGGCTTATCTGAAATACTCTCAACGGCCTTCATTCCTTCGGCTTCGGTGTCGAAGCGGTCGCCGGTATAAGTGAAATTTGACTGTCGGTATGTTGTGTGAAGTTCCCAGCTGTCTTTAGGAGTAAATTCGGCAATTTCTTGTTGCCGTTTTACGATGAGCGCCAGGGTTGGCGTCTGTACTCGTCCGATTGACAGCACGTTGCCCTGCGACGAATATTTCAGAGTGTAGAGGCGGGTGGCGTTCATACCCAAAATCCAGTCGCCAATAGCTCTCGAGAGGCCGGCATGAAAGAGGCGGTCGAACTCGGCTTGCGGCTTAAGGGAGTTGAAGCCATCGCGTATCGATTCATCTGTCAGCGACGAAATCCAAAGGCGTTTGACCGGACAATTTGTCTGAGCCTTTTTCATCACCCATCGCTGAATGAGTTCACCTTCTTGGCCGGCATCGCCGCAATTTATAATTTCGTCGGCTTCTTTTATAAGTCGCTCAATAACACCGAATTGATGCTTATATCCGTCGTTGTCGATTAACTTGATATCGTATTTTTGCGGGAGCATAGGCAGAGACCCCAGTGACCAGTATTTCCACGATGCTTGGTAGTCGTGCGGCTCAAGGAGGCAGCATAAGTGGCCGTAGGTCCATGTCACGCGGTAGCCATTACCTTCGTAGTACCCGTCGTGCCGGCTTCCGGCGCCGAGTATTGCGGCAATGTCTTTTGCTACGCTTGGTTTCTCAGTTATGCACAGTTTCATCTGTGTATGTGATAATTAAAGCCCCAATTCTTTTGCTTTATTCCACAACTCATCCATCTGATTTAAGGACATTTCCGAGAGCTTGTAGCCTTGTTCTTTAGCCGCCTTTTCTACGCAGTTAAATCGAGATATGAATTTGCGGTTAGTGCGTTCGAGAGCGTTTTCAGGATTTATGCCATAGAGCCTTGCTGCATTTATGATGCTGAAAAAGAGATCGCCGAATTCAGCTTCGATATCGCGCTCATTGCCTGAAGCTATGGCTTGTGCTACTTCGGCCGTTTCTTCTTTTACTTTGTCCCACACTTGCTGTGGTGTCTCCCAATCAAATCCCACATTTGCTGCTTTTTCTTGTATGCGAAAGGCTTTTACGAGAGCCGGTAGCGCTTCGGGAACGCCTGCCAGTACCGACCTGTTGCCTTCTTTTTCCTTAAGTTTTAGTTGCTCCCAGTTTTGGGTAACTTCTTCAGCGTTTTCGACGTGAACATCGCCAAAGACGTGCGGATGCCTGAAAATTAGTTTGTTGTTTAGCGCATCGGCAACGTCGGCAATATCGAATTGCCCTTTTTCATCTCCTATTTTGGCATAGAAAAGAACGTGGAGCAGCACGTCGCCGAGCTCCTTTTTTATATCTGCGGCATCGTCGTTGAGCAGAGCTTGAGCGAGTTCGTACACTTCTTCAATAGTGTTGGGGCGTAGACTTTCATTTGTCTGTTTGGCGTCCCAGGGGCATTTAACGCGCAAAATGTCGAGTGTATCCATTATTCGCTCTAATGCTTGCAGCTGTTCTTGTCGAGTATGTTGCATATTATATAGTGTTCTTAAGTTGACAAATAAGACTATCAACGGTAAGTCCTGATAAATTGTTGATAACCAAGTCGGCTTTGTCGCGTAGCGATTCGGCCGGGTTTGTCGTGGCGAGCGCAACGACAGTAGCCCCGGCATTGCTTCCGGATTGCAAACCGGCAAAAGAGTCTTCAAAAACAACACAATCTTTGGGGTCGACGCCGAGCCGTTGGGCAGCGGTGAGATAACACTCGGGATGCGGTTTTGAATGCGATATATCGGCATCGGTGATAACAACGTCGAAGTAATCGCGAAATCCGGGCAGGGCCTTGAACAGACGGCCCATTTTTACAGGCCCGCTGCTGGTGACGATAGCCGAAGGAATACCTCTATCTTTAAGGTCTTGCAAAAACGCTTCAGTACCGTCGAAGATGGGGTATGCCATGGCGGCTTCACCTTCTTTAATCATTCTCACGACGTCGTGTTGTATATCAGTGTCGGGGAAATATGTTTCCAGTATTTTGGGGAGAGTCGTGCCCTTAATCTTGAGGGCAAAATTGTCGATGCCTGTAGGGTGGACAAGGACGATATTGTCCCAAATACGAGTGTATTCGGGTTCTGTGTCGATAAGCACACCATCAAGGTCGAAAAGAGCAGCTGCAGGAAACATTCTAATTGATATGATTATATTTTGGATATTGAAAGTTTGTCAATTGTTAAACAGGTCTTTAGCCTTTGAAGGCGATAAGCCGAGTTTTACCGCTCGGGCCGCGTCGGCGTGAGCTTCGTCGAGGCGGTATCTATCGCGATTAAGCATGGCGCGGTAATAATAAAGTTCGGGGTCGTTGGGAAACTTATCGAGGCCTTCGTTAATAGTAGATGCGGCATCGCTGAGGAGCTGAAGCGCCAGTTGGCATCCGGCAAGGCTGGCGTAGTATTCTGCCGCCGGTTCGATTGAAATGAGGCGTTTGAAATAAAGAATTGCGTCGCGGTCGCGCCCGGTAAGCGAATACAGGGCAGAGAGCGCTTGAGCCGTTGTCGTGCTCTCCGGGTCGTTGGTTTTCAGGATATTGAAGTCTGCTTCAGCGTCCTGCAATCGACCTTGATATAGAGATATCGTACCGTGATAAAAACGAGCATCTAAATTGAGTGAATCGGCGGCAATGACGGTGGCGAAATCGTGAAGGGCATCGGTGTCGCGCCCTAATTTCAATAATACTTTTGCTCTGTTGAAAACGATGGTACGCATGGCAGGCGCACGTCGGTTTGCCTCGTTGAGCGTTTCGAGAGCGAGCGAATCGCGGCCCATGTAGCTGTATATCATACCGAGATTTGACATCAACAAAATGCTCTCCGGTGCATTAGGGCGTATTGAGATGGCATCAATGAGTCGTGCCGCGGCTTCGCTATAGTTGCCGTCGGCTATCGCGCTGTCGGCTTGTCCACAAAGAAGGAAATAAGGGTCTTCTTCATCGAATGGCACGTCCTGCTGAGCGGCCGTAGCACCGAGGTAGCAAAGGAGTGTGAATAGCGATAGCCAAAGGAGTCTCATTTTTTGTTGTTTTCCGGGGCGAAAGCGTTGGGATAGGATATTTCAATGGGTTTGCGGCAAAAAGCTCTTACGATAAGCACAATGCCGAGTATTACAAATGGAATTGAAAGCAACTGTCCCATATTAAGAGCCATGTTGGCTTCGAAATCGACCTGGTCGTTTTTGATAAATTCAATAAAGAAACGCGAGGCGAAAGTGCCTATGAGAAAGGTGCCGAAAAGCAATCCGGGACGTTCTCCGCAGTTCTTTTTCCAATACATCCACATCATCAGGCCAAAAAGCGCCAGATAGGTGAGCGACTCGTAGATCTGTGTGGGGTGACATGCTTGGCCATAATATAACTGATGCCACTCTGCCGAACGCACAAACATAAATCCCCAGGGGAGTGTTGTGGCGTGGCCAAAAATTTCCGAGTTCATCAGATTTCCGAGTCTTATCAAGCAGCCTACCAGGGCGATGGCTATGGTGAGGCGGTCGAAAGTCCATAGCGGGCTCCGTTTAGATACGAAGATGGAAAAGATGATAACGGCAATGATGATGCCTATAGCACCGCCGTGGCTGGCGAGGCCTCCTTCCCACGTGGCGAGAATCTTCCAAGGGTGAGCGGAGTAGTAGTCCCATTGATAGAAAAAGACGTGGCCTAAGCGAGCGCCGACAATGGTGGCAACACCAACATATATCAGCAAAATACCCAGCCAGCGCTCGGGCATGCCTTCGCGCTTGAACATTTTAGCCACGATATTGTATCCGAGCCAGAAGCCGATGGCAAACATAAGGCCATACCAGCGCACTGTAATAAAACCATCTATAATGGCAGGATTAACATCCCACGTAATGAATGATGACAGCATTATCGTTATTTTTTCTTCGTATTTTCTTTGTCAAAAAATTGCCGTGTGGCCTTGTTTACTTTAGGGCTAAGTAATAGCAGGGCAATCATCGTAGGAATTGCCATCAAGGCATAGAACAGGTCGCAAGCGCCAACGGCAGCTTCGATAGGCACTACAGAGAAGATGACAAGAGAGGCGAGATAGGCCCATACATAGTATTTGCCAAAGCGAGTGCCAAATAGATAATTAGCACAGGTGGTGCCGTAGAAAGAGTAGCTGAACATCGACGACATTGCAAAGCAGATAACAATGCACATTAGCAGCATATCGCCACCGGGTATGCCGGCGCTGAATGCTTTCATGGCCACTTCGAGGCCTTTAACGCCTTCGATGTCGGTGTTTCCGCATAGCAGTATCGCTATCGCAGTGAGAGTACACACCAAACCCGAGTCGATGCTCGGCCCGAGCATAGCGACAAGGCCTTCGCGTACAGGCTCATTGTTACGCGACGCCCCATGCATCAGCGATGCTGTGCCTATGCCGGCATCGTTGACGAGAGCGGCACGTCGAGCGCCGATAATGGCTATTCCGGCAAGGGCGCCAAAGCCGGCCTTGAGGTTGAAAGCTTCGGTGAAAATGCTTTTGAAAACTCCCGGTACGCCCGAAAGATTTGTTACGATGATATATAACACCATAAGGAAGTAAAGCCCCACCATAAACGGCACCATAATTGTGGCAACGCTTGCAATGCGCTTTATGCCACCAAGGATAACGACGGCAACGATGGCCGATATTACGATACCGAAAATAAGACGATATACGCCGGTGTTGTCGAGCCCGATATAAGCACCGATATTAGATAGGAACACGTTGCTCTGAAGGCCTTCGGGCGTTGTGAATGTTGTTATAAAAGCCTCGGTGAGCTGATTAGCGTTCATGATGCACATCGTGCCGAAGAGACCTGCAACGGCAAAGAATACTGCCAGCGGTTTCCATTTAGGACCAAGCCCTTTCTCGATAATATGCATGGGGCCACCTTGCGGATTCCCGCGGTCGTCGGTTCCTTTATACATAATGGCCAACACACCTTCATGGTATTTCGTAGCCATACCCACAAGAGCGCTAACCCACATCCAAAAGATAGAACCGGGCCCGCCGAGCACAAGAGCTATAGCTACGCCGGCAATGTTTCCCAGGCCGATAGTAGCCGCCACGACAGAGGCCAGGGCTTGCACCGACGATATCTGACCTTCGGCCGAACCGCCTGAGGGCTTGCGCCGAAGTTCGCTGATGGCGGCAGGAAGTCGTCGCAACGACACGGCACCTGAGCGTATAAATAAAAACAGGCCGCCTCCTATGAGTAGGAAGAAAAGCGGATAGCCGCCCATGATATCGGCAGCCTCGATTATAAATTGTCCTATCTTTTCCAACATATATGCAAAGTTAGCTAATTTTTATCGATTGAGGCCCTATCTTCACATATTTTAGCGTAAAAAAGGCAAAAGGGAACGAAGATGCGAGACGAGTGCGACCCGAAAGAGATTGGCACGAAGGAATAGCCGACTCACTAAAGGGTCGGCCGATCTACTTTACAACTCATAATGGCTCGCCGACAGGGACGGGAGGGCGCGTCATCATCCCCCAGCCTCCGCGCCATAGCGCTCGACTGGGGTTTCTTGCTTTGCAAGCGACTTCGTCGATTTTCCTTACATCGGCTCTCCGAGCCTTTTTCAGCCGACAAATGTGAAAGCCGCGGAGCGGCTACATTATGTTTAGCCGAGTACCTCGAACTTTTTGCCGAAACACCATCAAAACTTTTCGACGCGTATTTTCATAGCCTCGGATTGGAGTTTGTCTTTTTCAAAATTTTCTAAGACAAATTTTTTTATAAGTCGTCTTGATGCCAGCAATTGTTTATATTGTCGATGATACCTCATAATTGACGGAAATGGTATTCGTATATAATAGTCTAAGAGGTCTTTAGCATCATCTGTGCCAACCCAAACACTCCATAAATACTTATTATCTATATATAAAAAAAGATTTTCCTTTTTATCCCAATAAATAGAATCATCATAAAAATGAACTATAGAACTATGAAGAAATTCTATGTACTCATTTAAGTCATATCCCTTATCTTTACCCTTATCTTTACCTTTACCTTCAAATTTATAAGACGATATATCCCAGAGGACCGGTGGATTAACGCCCTCTTCAGAAAAAGCTGTACGACCTCTGTATTTCCACATGGGTAAAAAATTATAATAAGTAGCTATGGAATACAAAAACAGAGATTTGTCGTTAATCACTCGTTCTGTTGATAAAAAATCGAATAAATTCAAATCTACATTTTGCTGTCTTTTAGACCAAATATTGAAAAAAAGTTCATCGATTTCTCTTTTTGTGAATCGTTCTTTTTCTAAAAGCTCATATAATCTTGTGGAATAATATACTTCCAGTTTTAAATCCAATAACTTAGAAGCTGCTCTTATTTCTGAATTTCGAAATATAGGCTCGTTTTTCTGTTCAAGGCCTGGAAGCTGAATCATATGTTCTGAATCCACATAAGGAGAAAGATAAACATTGGATTGGGGTAAATATAGTCGATTCAAACGCTTTGAAATTTCCCTAAATAACCTTGAGTAAGAAGCCTGTGTAACTTTGCCGAAAGGTTCTTTTCTGAGCTGATTTATAATATCCTGCTCATTTATGCATCCTTTCAGAGTTGTTAAGCCGAGCAAAAATATCTCAGCATCTTCGAAGGATTTTGATTTTCGTTTTGATATCTCATCATCAATTAATGGATGTAAGGCTTCAATTAGGTCTTCAGGTAAACGTAGATATTCTTTCATGATGTTGCCACGGCCAATTTTGGGATCTATCGACTCGACAATTACAATTGGTGGGAAGAATATTTGATTAAACGACGATGAATTATGATAAATCTTATTGTTAATTAACTGCTTTATTACTTTCAATTCGTATGTAAATAATATATCCAGCAAATTTTGAGGACAACCAAGAATTGAAGTCGCCAGTGTACGCGACAATTCTTTTTTATTTATTTTCAAGCTAAATTCAATATTAAGATCATTTGCGAATTTTCTTAATTCAACAATCGAAGCTTTAGATAGCACTTCTATTAAATTGGGGTTTCTTTTGGATTTCATAATATACCGTAATTCTAATTATAGCCATGTTTATGACTCAATAATATTTTCATTCAGTTGTCTCTATTTCTATCGCTTCATCTTGTGCTATATTAGCTGCCAATGTTTCAAGAAGGACCATACGATAGTTGTTACGGATGCAAAGATATACGCCACTTGTCTCAATTCTTGAGTCATCTTTTATTTTTTTTATGTTCTCAAGCGACTTCGTCGATTTCTTGAGTCATCTCATATTTCACTTCGCGACTAAGGTGCAGCCGCCTCCGGGGCTGTGTCGTGTATATATAGCCTTATCCGGGCACGGCTCGCTATCGCTCGCGGTACTCGGTTAGTTATGGTGTCGCCCGTCCCGGGGCCAGGGGTATTAATCGAAGTCGTGTCGGAATAGGATGCCGATGCCTTGAGTGGTCTGAGCGCTACGTATATAGTAGTTGCGGTCGTTGTATCGGTTATAAGCTTTTAAACGCCACGTTCCGCGCTTGTTGAGAAGATATTCGATGTCGAAATCGCCGATAAATTGGTTGGTGTTTAGAGATTTATCGCGATAGCCGAAGTTGCCGTTGAATAGCAGTCGGTTGTTTAGCAATCGGCTTGAGAGAGCGACGTCGACTTCCACGTCGGAGAAGTCGCCGCGGTCGCTACGCAGGTTGGGAGCTATGCTCCAGTTGTCGCTCAGTTTGCCGAGCATGCTGCTGAGTTGGCTTGAGATCGTAGATGAGGCGACGGAGAATAGTTCGCTACCTTTTGTTGTAGAAGCCATGTAATCGGGCGTGTAGAAACGATTCAGGGCGAGCAGATATATTATCTGCTGGTTCATCATGTCGGACGTGCTCACGATGCTTCTCACTTTTCTGTATGTGTCTTGCGACAGCGTAGGGAACTCAAGGTCGAAGTCGATAGCCGGTTGCCGTATGTCGCCTGAAACATTCATGAGGGCATGTACGGGAACGTTTGTTCTCGCCACTTCTTTATCTTGAAGGAAAGACTCGTCGAGGTCGCTGAGGTTGGCATTGGTAGCGTAAAAAGCATTTAATTGTGTTTTTACAGCGTAGGGATCGCCGTCGAATTGTATTTGGCTGCCTTCTTTTATCGTAAAGTCTTTTATAATGATGTCTTGAAGTGTGAAGCGATAGCTTCCGTCGGAAATGGCATATTTGCCCCACATGTTTAGGTCGTTGTTAGCCGACTGATAAGAAAGGCGCAGATTACCTTCGCCATGAGCTTTAATTTCATCGCCACCGATGGGGTCCATAACGAGAATCATTGTTGCATCGCGAGTAACATCAACTCTAATGTCCATGTTGTAAAGCGATGATTCTTCGACGACGATGTTATTTGCCTTAAGGTCTTTGATTTCTTTGGGAATGTTGTCATGAGCGGCGACAGATGTTTTGAGCGAGTCGGGGGTGATGTCGCGGAAGGTGATAAAGGAGTAATCTTCAGCATCGAGCCTGTCGGATAACACAAAAGTGAAAGATGAGCCCGGAGTCGTGGTCATAGCCACGTTTATATTCACAACACCGGGTTGTCCCGAAATCGAGGCCGTACCGCTACCGTATATTTTACCATACCAGTCGGGATTGTCTGATGCTTTGGTGTTGTAACAAAGAAGATTACGAGCCTGTGTGACATCGAAGCGGAATGTCGGCTCTTTGAAATATTTATGACCTACCCAACCATTTAGCGAGGCAGTGTTGCCCTCGGTGTCGCGTATCATTATGTTTTTTATGTCGATTCTGCCCGGACGCAAGTGCACGCTGTCGGTAGCGAGATAAGACGTTCCGGTAAAATCGACTTTAATTTTTACATCGTTTGCGAACACATCGCCTTCCAGGTCAATTTCTTTGAAGGTGCCAAAAAGGCGACAATGTCCTGTTGCCCGCCCGCTAATGTCGGAGGTGAAGGCGTCCATGAATGGTTTGAGGAACCCAACGGGAACGCTGTCGGCGTCGAACGAAATGTCGAGCGATTCGGTGAACGGGAAAATGTCGCCGCTGATATAAGATTTGCGACCTTCCAGGCCTGTAATGTCGGCATCGAGGAAGAAAGACTGTTTTTCGTTATCCCAAAGAGCGAGGATGTCGGCATCGCCTATGGTGCAACGTTGGTATCCTATCGAGTCAACGTGCAATACTGGGCAAATCAACGAAGGCTCTTTGCCGAGAAGATTTTTAGCGGTGAAGTCGCCGGTAGCACGCCCTCCGATAAGGGCTTTGTCAATCTCGAGAGTCTCGAAAATAGGTAGAAGAGCAACATTGCGCAAAGAGATGTCGAGCGAGTCGGACGGCAAATCGCTAACGGTGCCGTTAATGGCTATCTGCTGTTTTCCGGCTTCGAGGTCGACCCCGTCGATGCTAATCTTATCGTGAGTAATGTCGATAGTAGTCGGGTGTATTTGCCAGACATCATCGCCGAAGTTTATCGTGCCGGGATTGAAGCTGACAAGAGCGTTTATCGGCAGGATATCGTCGGTGTTTTTCTTGAAACCTTCACGTATCAGAGTCGAGAAATCGATTGTTCCGTTGAGAGGTATTGCTCGTTCTATTGTCCAGTCGATTTTTGTGTCGAGGCGGTTGTCGGCAGCATTTACGAGCGCAGCAATTGCCATATCGCCTTTCTTGGTGGGCATTTTTGTGGTGACGTACACGCTACTCTCCATAAGAGTGGTGTCGAGCGACACATATAGGTTTGATTGCTCGATTAGTTTGTTACCTTGCAGCAAATAGGGCGCATTAATATTAGCTTTAGCCACGCCATTTTGCGAATCGATGTGTCCGCTGATGTCGATGTTGTATATCACTTGAACGGGCCACTCAAAAAACTTGGAGAAGTAGTCGTCTTTGAGGAGTGTGAAATCAAAGTCGAAATTGTTATGTTTCAACGTGTGCTTAGCCGCCGATTTCTTTTTTGTGTTGAAGGTAATGTCGTTATTCTGCTCAAATAAAGCAGGAATGAATACTTCGCAAATATCAGATAATTGGCCTTTAAGCGACGATAGGGAGTAGTCTCCTGTTATGTTTCCTTTGATAATGTCAGAATCGATGGAAATGGTAGCGGGGTTGCCATCGGGGTTGAAATCGACGTTGAAATTTTTGAGTTTAAGGCCATTGAATCGTCTGTCGACCCATCGGAGGTCGGATAGTTGTACCATGCCCGAGAGGTTGTCGATATCATTACCGCTGAGGTCGATGTTTAATTTTGCGCCTAACTTATAGTCTTGATGCTTTTTGTCGAACCCGAGGGCAAACAAATCGGCTTCAGCCGTTATGGCTGTGGCCTCTAATTTTTTTGAGTCCGGCGTTTTGTTATAAAGGGCATATAACAAAAGCTTTATGTTGGGGTCGTCTAAAGAGAATTTCAATTCTGATTTTTCTGAGCCTAAGATGTCGGCTGAAGCTTCGATGTTAGAGTAGATGTAGCCATTATACTCGAGGGCGTCGATGTCAGCGTCAAATTTGGCATTTGTTTTATACCCCTTAGTCGCCTTGCCGTCGATATGTGCCGTTATGATGCCAAGTTTATCATTGTTAGCTAAAATTCCGAGATTTAAGCTTTCGGTATCGACGTTGCCGGTGAATGAAATATTTTTGCCGTTTACGGAATAAGAGCCATTAACGGCAATCGCACCCACCGCTCCGTCGGTAGCAACTTTGATATTGCCCTTCGAAAAAGTTCCATTGGCAGATATGTTTGCGTTTATCGCTCCTGTGGTTGCCAATGTTTTAGCGATGCCGGCATTTATGCTGTTGACTATCGGTGCAATCTTGGTGCCATCGATGTTGATAACGCCTTGATTGAGAGAGTATGAGAAGCTTTCGTTATCGGTTAAATTAGAGGCTTCGCCTTGTAGTAAAACCGAAAGGGCAGCGGCGTTGCTATCACGCAGCGACAGTTTGTGCAATTTTATTTCATCGAGCGAGCCCGAGGCAATCATTTCGACGAATAGCTTACGCTCAACGGCAAGCCCTATAGGCAAAAAAGCTTTGAAGTCGGCCGGAGAAATAGTATTAATGCCACTTGTCTGCAGTGTTATTGAATCGTGGTGTAAAGCCGGTAAGATATTGTCGAAGCCATTGTATCTTAGGGCGATAGGGTCAAATGCGAGATGCGAAGCCGGAAGGTCGATGTTGAAGTCGTAGATCCGAGCGCCATTATCGGCAAAGTCAACTTTAGCACGCAAAGATTTTAGCGTAAAACCTGAGCTTTCGGTAAAAGAAAGGTGGTCGAGATGTATGCTATATTGGCTATTGCTAATACGAGGGATAAAGGCATTAACGGCAAGGTCGCGAATTGCAATGTGAGCGGCATCGAATTGATTGTTATCTTTATAGGGCTCGGACAGAATATCGTAATATAAATTAGCGTTGCGAAGGATAACAGTGTTTATTTTCAATTCAAACGCTTTGTCTTGTCGCGGTTTGTCGGATCGTAGATGCTCTATAATGGCTTGAATATTAAGCGGAGCCGAAGGCGTTTCTTTCGTGATGTGGAAGTCGGCCTTATCGATAAGGGCATAGTCTATTTCAAGTTCGCCGGTGCGCAGCAGATGATATAGTTCGAATCCGGCACTGATATTAGATATTTGAGCAATTCTATCGCCGTCGAGCGAGAGCTCGGCATCTATTACCGACAGACGGTTGAACGGGTGTATTATTACTTTGCCAATTTTTACATCGGCACCAAGAGTTTCAGATAATTCTGTGGCGGCGATATTGCGTATCTTGTTTTGAACTGGCGCAATGGAAAGCAACACGTAAAGCGACGCGGGGAGGAGCAACGCGAGCAGAAGCACCACCGAGACACAAGCTCGAAATATTTTCCAAACGATACGCATATTGATTAAAGTAGGCGACCTGACTTCTTTATTTTATTGTATATTAATTTGTTAAAACTATGTTTTTGTTGCAACTCTTCGATTGAGATGTGCATTCTGTAACGCCAGTAATGGTTGGGGTTTGCGGGCTCGTTAATTTGTTCGAGACGAGGATTGTCGCGACGGATCTCGTCGGTAGCGAGCCAATCTTGCAGGGGGAGAATACACAGCATCGAAGGTGATTGCAAGTGCAAGTCGACGATATTGCTACATGTCCGATAATCAGCAATATATGGAGCGTCGCCGCGTTTGTTCAACACCTCGTTATAGTATTTTTGCGATAAGTTGCGGTTGTCTTCCCACCATTGGCGAATGCCCGGCATGTCGTGAGTCGAAGTAGTACACACCGAAAGGTAGGGGTATCGACTTGTGTCTCCAAAAGAGGCGAAGGCTTCTTTTGGCATACGTTGTACTTCAAGTGTCAGAATTTCAAGTTGTTGCAAGACGGGGCCGACGCAAGCCGGAATCATACCCAAGTCTTCGGCGCACACAAGCATATCAGTGCTGTCGATAAGCGACGGGAGTTTTGCCAAAGCATTCTCTTTCCAGAAATCGTTGTGCCGCTGATAGAAAAAGTCGGAGTATAGTTTATTGAAGCTATTGCGCTCATCATCGGACAGATAGTGGTAGATGTGCGTAGTCTGAGCGGCGATGCGAGGGTGATATTTACCTTTCTCTACGGGGTCTTCTATGAAAAGCACATCATCGATGAGATTGATTAGGCCTTCACATAAAGAGGCATTTTTGTCGCTTTTTGCTAACCCTTCAAAGTATTGCTGAACTTTGCGTTGAGTGTCGAAATCACATTTAAGGCGGTATCTCCCATCGCAGAGATTATCTAAAAAAGAAGCGCATACTTCGTGCGACAAGTTTCCAAAAACCTCGCCTACGATATCTTTCGTGATATAAGGCGTGGCGTGAAAGTCGGCGTTAAAGTTGAAGTTGTAGGCACCGCGCAATTCATCGACAGAGAAAGGCAAGGCCGGGTTGAAGAAACCGAGCAGGCCATGTATTGCATTGATGGGAATTTGCCAAATACGGAAAAAGCCGAGGACGTGGTCGATGCGGTATGCATCGAAGTATTCGGCCATTTTTTTGAAACGGGCTTTCCACCAAGCGTATCCGTCTTTTGCCATTTCGGACCAGTTATATGTGGGAAATCCCCAATTCTGCCCTAAAACGGAGAAATCGTCGGGAGGCGCCCCAGCTTGGCAATCCATGTTGAAGAGGCAAGAGTCTTGCCAGGCATCGGCTCCTGTCGGCGATATGCCGATAGGTATATCCCCTTTGAGCACAATCCCTTTTTTGCGAGCATAGTCGTGTACGTGTCGCATCTGTCTATCGAGGTGATATTGCAAGAAACAGACGTAGTCGATATCGTGTTTATGCTTTGCCAGCACTTTGTCGAGAATGTCGGCAGAAAAGTTGGCATATTGGCCCCAGCGGTTGAAGTCGGGAGTGTTGAAAGTATCTCTAAGGACGCAAAAAGCGGCGTAAGGGAGAAGCCAGTGAGAATTGTTTTTAACGAAAGATTTATAATCGGCTCTCCGAAGCGTTTTTTTTCCGTCTTGGGCAAAAATCTCTTTGAAGAACTCGGTCTTAGCGTTGTTTACTCTAACGTAATCGACATCGGGTAGCGCGTTAAGCTCATTAGCCAAGTCGCGGTAGTATCTACGACGAGTGTCGTCGTTAAGCGAGCCGATTTCATCAAGGCGAAGGTACATCGGGTGTAACGCAAACGTAGAGTTGGCATTGTAGGGGTATGAATCGGTCCACGAGTGCGACAAGGTGGTGTCGTTGATCGGAAGTAGCTGCAGAACGCGTTGACCCGTATCAGCGGCCCAATCGATAAGGCTAATAATATCGAAGAAGTCGCCCACTCCACAATCTTTTTCAGAACGGAGTGAAAAGACAGGAATAGCCGTTCCGGCCCCTCGCCAAGCCTCTAAAGGGTAATTAAGCCTAAGCCCGGCGATGGCCGAGGCTTCGTCGCCGGCCGTAGTAAGCTCCACTTTGCGGTTTTGTCCGTCTTCCCAAGCTATCAGATTGCCGGAATCCTTGTTGATGATAATAAATTTATATTCAGAGTTTTGGTCGATGCCCTTGGCCGGAATGTAGGCTTTCCATAATGGGAATTCGTTATTACTCATAACGACGGCATCGGCAGTATTCCATTTGCCTAAAACCTCGGCATTGCCACATATCGCCAAAGCGCGGCCTTCGCCAATCATGGGAGCCGCTACGGATATGGTTATAAATCCCTTGCGGTATGAAATGTGTTCGTCGAGTCGAGAATGGCGACAAATGCAGTTGGTGAAAGCGGAAGAATATAACGGTTTATCGAGTGGCATATCTTGCCAATGGTCGACAATGCGATAAACGTCGACATCGGGTGCGGCCACAAACTTATTGCCATGCCCCCATTCATCTCTTTTATAGCCGTTATCGGCGATTACGGCATAGCGATATTCAAAAGCCGTAGTTTGAGCCGAAAGGCATAGCACAGTGCTCCACCATCCATCACCGATGAAATTCATTTTCAGCGCTTTGCTATAATCACCATTTCCCAGCGCAGGGATGTTGCCCGTGAGATACAGTGCTTCTCCCGGTGCGGTGTGGTAATTAATATTGAAAATGATATTCATAAGTTTTATTCAACAGGACCAAATGACAAATTTAGGTAAAAAAGCACTGAATATAATTGATTTAAGAATTTTTAGCAGAGTAGTTGTCGTAAGTGTAAATTAACGACGAGGCATTGCACATGCGTTGGGCTATATCTGCAATGTCGGATAATGACACCTCGTTGATGCCTCGTAGCGTTTCAGCATAAGAATCGGTGAGGCCCCGGAACAAAAGGGAGCGCGCTGCCGACATTATTCTTGTTTCTCTGTTTTCAGAAGCGATTGCAAACTGGCCCATATACTGCTTTTTAGCCGAAGCGAGAGCTCTCTCGCTGAGACCACCCTCGGCAAGATGTCGGAACACGTTATTGCATAGTTTGCGGCAACGTGCCAGGTCGTGAGCATCGCAACCAAAATACAGTGTTATCAGGCCGCAGGTTGAAAACAGAGCCGTTGAAGTCTCAACGGAATAGACGAGACCGCGTCTTTCGCGGAGCTCCACGTTGAGTAAAGAGTTCATGCCTGGGCCGCCGGTGATATTGGAGAAGAGCGAAATTGCGTATCTTTGAGGAGAAAAAATCCCACCCACACAAGCTCCAATGAGGGCATGCGTTTGATGAACGTCGAGAGTTATGGTTTTATCGAAAGCATCGACCTTAGGCGTAGCTGTCATTTGAAAGCGTTTTCCCACGCTCGGCATAGCTGCAAAATATCTCTCGGCAAGACGAGCTATCTTGTCAATGCTGTCGGAGCCGGAATAGAAAACGACAACATTGTCGACGGTGTAGTTGTCAGCGAGAAATTGTCGGCAGTGAGAGCTGTTGAGCAATCTCACGCTATCGGGGCTACCTAAGATGTTATGGCTCAATGGAGTGCTGGCAAGAGCAAACTCTTCAAATTCATCGAAAATAGCCTCGGCTGGTGTGTCGCGATAGGAATTTATTTCGTCGATAACGACTTCTCTTTCCTTGTCGATTTCGCGGTCGGGGAATTGTGAATTAGTGGCGAGGTCGGCAATTAGCTCAATAGCTCTATTGGCATTTCCGGCTGGGAAAATGCTGTAAACGACAGTGTCTTCTTTTGTCGTAAATGCATTAAGTTCGCCACCGACTGCTTCCATTCGGTTAATTATATGCCATGACGAACGTTTTTTTGTTCCTTTGAACAGAGTGTGCTCGACCAGATGAGCAAGGCCATATTCATCGCTTGATTCGTTTGCGCTACCGGCTTTTACGGCGATGCCGAAAATGCCGGCTCCGGCTGTAGGATAATGTATGTGAACAAGTTGCAGCCCCGACGGCAATTTTATAGTAGTAGGCGCGGGTTGCATCGTTACATCGAACAATTTTCTATCCATTGCCCATCGGATTTAATAAGGTTGATTAATGCATCGAGTGCATTTTCTTGAGCGATGTTTTTATGGACACATTCAATGCCTCGATATATGCTAACCTTACCAGAGGCTGCGCCAACGTAGCCATAATCAGCCCCTGCCATTTCGCCGGGACCGTTAACGATACACCCCATCACAGCAATTTTCAAGTGTTTAAGGTGCAGGCAAGCCCTTTTTACCTTATCCAAAGCAAGCGGCAGGTCGAAGAGCGTACGGCCACAACCGGGACAAGCTACTATCTCGGCTTGATAGCGAGCGAGGCCAGCGGCCTGTATTATTTTCTTAGCCAAGTCGATAGCTTGTTTTTGAGATAAAATCGGTGATTGAATATCTATAGCATCGCGATAGCCGGCCAATAGTAAGGACCCGAAATCGACGGCAGCTTTTATAACGAGTTCATTATAATCGGAAACGTTTGGATAAGAAATACGCATAATAGCAGGCAATGTGCTGTTGCTATTGTCGATATGGCGCCGGATATCGGCCGCTGCCGTGCTGCCAGAAGCGCAGATGTCGAGGTATGAATTATCGTTTGGCAGCGAGTCGTTGCAGACAGAATCTCCAATAATTGCGGTCGAATTAAGACCACCGATACCGAATGAGGTTTGATTAGTTTTACGCCGTCCTTTAGAGCGAGTTCTATCGAAGGATTTGCTGTCGGCAAGAGCTGTCATGCAGTGATCGATAATAGCTTTCGCCACCGGTATTTCGTTTTCTGGGGCCTCGCTGAGGGATACGCGGATTGTATCGCCAATGCCGTCGATTAATAGAGAGCCGATGCCTACGGCCGATTTAATGCGCCCTTCGAGCGCGTTACCTGCTTCGGTAACACCAAGGTGAAGAGGCGCGGCGATGCCTTCGCGCTCCATGCGTTCGTCGAGCAGCCTCACGGTGTCGGTCATTAAAGGGACGTCGGAAGCTTTAATTGAAACGACGACATCATTGAAATTTTCGTCGCGACAAATGCGAAGGAATTCAAGCGCCGATTCAACCATTCCTTCGGCCCCGTCGCCAAAACGGCTCATGATACGATCGCTCAAAGAGCCATGGTTCACGCCAATGCGTAATGCTGTGCCGTGCTGTTTACATAAGTCGAGAAACGGCACAAATTTTTCGCGTATCTTACCAACTTCTGCGGCATATTCGGTGTCGGTAAACTCCATTTTTCGGAAAGTGCGACCGGGATCGAAGAAATTACCGGGATTAATACGCACTTTTTCAACGTGTTTAGCCGCTTCGAAAGCCGCCGCGGGATTAAAATGGATATCGGCAACTAAAGGCACATTTATACCTTTTTCGCGCAGTCCGTTCTTGATATAGGCTAAGTTAGCGGCATGAGACACCCCTTGAGCCGTTAGTCGCACAAGACTTGCCCCGGCCTTGGCAATAGTCTCGGCTTGCGCAATCGACGCCTCGGTATCGAGCGTGGGAGTGGTTGTCATCGATTGTACCACAACGGGATGTGGGGCACCAATGAGAAGTCCGGAAATATTTGCGGGCGTGACGTGGCGACGAAGGTCGGCAGCTTTATCGTTGATTAGCACAGCCTGTTATTTAATTGGTCTTGAATTTATAATCTGATATGGCAGCCAATTCGGCGTCGGCTTTTTCAACCTTAGCCGAAAGACCAGTGCAATAATCGGCATATCTGTCGGCGAGTTTTTTATCCGACAGCGATAAAATTCTCACGGCGAGCACGGCAGCGTTCAGAGCGGCGTTAATACCCACAGTAGCAGTAGGTATACCCGGTGGCATCTGCACGATAGAAAGGAGGGCATCGATGCCATCGAGAGTAGATGCTATAGGGACCCCGATAACTGGGAGTGGCGTTAGCGCAGAAATGACGCCTGGGAGAGCGGCAGCCATTCCGGCCGCAGCAATTATCACTTCGATACCTCGGCTTTGAGCATTCGATGCAAAGGCTTCGACCGCTGCCGGAGTGCGATGAGCGCTAAGAGCGTGCATTTCGAAAGGCACTTCCATTTGTTCGAGGAAATCGGCCGCTTTACGCATGACAGGCAGGTCGGAGGTGCTGCCCATGATTATACTAACTTTTGCCATTGTATATCAGAAATTTAGAATGGTGTACATTATTGTAAAAGATAAAACGCATCCTGCAAAAACTTGCCAAATATCGTGCTGCCTAAGATATAGACGGGCCCAAGAAACCAAACCCGCAATTATGATGAAAGCACTAATGCAGGGGAGTGGCGGGCATATTAGATGACCATGTTGTCCGAGCCAGAAAACAGCAGCTGTCAATCCGGCAATTCCAGCAGCGTGAGCGCTTATTTTCCATCGAAAATTGATAATCATCGAAATAAAGGCCGAGCATCCGGCTCCGATATAGAACAACACAAGCCAAGCGGGAGCTGATAACGAATAAAGAAACGTAGCGGCAGCGCAAAAGCAGATAATAACTGAAATGAACGGTATGAGGCGTTGCTTGCGGTTTGAAACGCTTAGGTCGCT
The DNA here is from genome assembly GCA_022508985.1 of Muribaculaceae bacterium. Taxonomy (GTDB): domain Bacteria; phylum Bacteroidota; class Bacteroidia; order Bacteroidales; family Muribaculaceae; genus CAG-873. Next base: position 3,039 of record JAFLUA010000013.1, on the reverse strand, counting down.
GATTTTGCCTTTGCGAAACATAATGGCTAAAATAGTTGCGGGTATTAAAGTCGTTATGCAAAAAATGCCTACCGTGGCCCAAATCCTAACACCCAAAGCTAAAAGACTGAGGGGAGTTAGCCACATGGCAATTAGCATACCATAGGTTGGGAGTATTAGAGGCGAAAATAAGCCGCTTATAATAGACGCAAGTTTATATGCCGTGGTTTTTTCTGTTTGAACTGTCATTTGTTTTTAGGCTGCAATAGAGACTACAAAGGTACAATATTTTTCTGAGTTTTATATCTGTTTACGAAGTCGGGCAACAGGGAAACCGAGACGCTCTCGATATTTGGCAACGGTTCTACGCGCGATATCGTATCCTTTGATAGCCAAAGCCTCGCAAATAGCTTGGTCGCTCATTGGTGCGTGTTTGTCCTCAGCTTGAATGAGGGTAGAAATAGCGTTTAGAATCTCGTGAGAAGAAATATCGTTGTCGGCATCGGGCCTTTCGTTGAAAAATAGTTTCAGGGGGTAAATGCCGTGAGATGTTAGGATATATTTGCCGGCAGAAGCACGAGAGATAACCGATAAGTCGAGCCCTGTATTTGCGGCAATGTCGCGCAAAATCATAGGTCTAATGTCGGCTTTTTCCCCGCTGATAAAGAATTGCCGTTGAAAGTTAACGATAGCTTTTGCAATGACCAAGAGGGTAGTAGATCGCATTTCGATTAGTCGGATAAACGACTCGGCGTCGTCGCGCTTACGTTTTATAAAAGCAAAAGCTTGTTTCTGCCGTTGGCGTGCCGCCGTTGTGGTCTGCGGAGAATGTTCGGGCTCGGACATTGCCGCGAAAGACTCTTCAATGGCTAACTCCGGTATGTTTCCGAGTAGTGTTATAGTGAAAGAGTCGGATACGGCATCATAGTCGAGCGCAATGTCGGGAGAGATGTGTCGGGCTCTATCGGAAGGCCTCGCCAGGTCGAGAGCAGACGCCGGCTTCGGATTTAATGATTTTATTAAATCGAGAGCTTCGATAAGGTTTTCGCGCGAAATTTCGAGTTGCGATAAAAGTCTGTCGTAGTGTTTTTTAGAGAATAAGTCGAAGTAGTTGGCTATAATTTCCCGCGCTGTTCTTGCCCTCACTGAAGGCTCGAGGCGGTCGATTTGCAACAAAAGGCAATCGCGCAGGTCGATGGCGCCAATTCCGGCAGGGTCGAGGGCCCTTATTTGGCGAAAGATGCGGTTCATATCGTCGGGCTCCGGTTCGATACCTTCATTAATAGCGATGTCGTCGGCAATAGCAGCCAGGCTGCGTGTCATATATCCGTTAGCATCGATATTGCCTATGATATTTTCGGCAATCTTTAAGTCGGAGTCGGATAGGCGATATTCGCTGGCGAGCCGTTGCATAAGAGCTTCGATGAGAGAGTCGCCATCGTCGGCAGCCAAAGCGGCGGCTTCGTAAATGGGGTCGTCGGCAGCGCGGTTTTTAGCCTTTTGCATGTATGCCGGAATGTCGTCGGCATCGGCATAGTCGGCGAGTTGAAGTTCTTCGGAGCTTTCGGTGAAATCGCGTTCTTGAGAGTCGTTGTCGTTAGCTTCTCGCACTTCGAGGGCCGGGTTGTCGTCGAGTTCACGCCGTATTTCGTCTTCGAGCTCTGGTACCGACATCTCCAACAAGCGCCCCAAAGCCACGTTTTGTGGATTGAGACGCTGTGACAGGCGCAATTGTTGCACCTGTTGAAGAGATTCTTTCGCCTTTCGATTCAAGAGACTTAGAATTTACGAATACCCATAATGTGTCGCACTTCGTTGAGAGTGTCGGCGGCACGTTGGCGAGCACGCTCGGCACCATTCTTGAGAATCTTAGCGATATACGCTTCGTCGGCGAGGATGTCGTTTATGCGCTCACGAATAGGATTTGTAATTTTTAGGATGTCTTCGGCGAGCTGTTTTTTGAGGTCGCCATATCGAATAGAGCAGTCGGCATAGGCCGAGCGGAAATGCTCAACGACGTCGGGTGTAGAGCAGAGTTCGAGCAGGGTGAACAGGTTTGCTATTGGCTCGCTCATAGGCGCGTTAGGTGATTGGGGCCCTTCGTCGGTGACGGCTCGCATCACCTTCTTTGTCAAAGCTTTAGGCTCGTCGATGAGGTAAACGCAGTTGCCTTCGCTCTTGCCCATCTTACCTGAGCCGTTGAGCCCCGGAACCTTAATCGGCGCTCCACCGAAGTCGAAGTCGGTTGGCTCGGGGAAAATGTCGACACCATAGAAAGCGTTGAACCGGCGAGCAAATCGTCTTGTCAACTCGAGGTGTTGTAGTTGATCTTTACCTACCGGCACTTTTGTCGCCTTCTGAATAAGAATGTCGACAGCCATGAGGGTGGGATATGTTAGGAGACCGGCGTTTACGCGCTTGTTAGTGTCGGCGCCTATAATCTGTTTTTCAAAAGCTTCGTCGTTGTCATCGTCGGCTTGCGATAGACCGAGTGCTTTGCGAGCTTTGTCTTTGAAGGCTGCGGTGCGCATGAGTTCGCCGATGCCGACGTGCATGTTTAGGAGGAGATACATCTCGGCCACCTCTGGGACATCGCTTTGAACGAAGATAGTTGATTTCTCGGGGTCGAGCCCTGCCGCCAGATATTCAGCGAGGACGCTCTTAACGTTATGATGCAGTTGAGAGGGGTCGGGGTTTGTCGTTAAAGCGTGATAGTCGGCTACGAAAAAGTTGCAGTCGTAGTCGTCTTGTATGGCAACAAATTTGCGGAGGGCACCGAAGTAATTACCCAGATGCAAATTGCCAGTGGCACGAATGCCGCTAAGTACGATTTCTTTTTTATTTTCAGACATATTTGCTTGTCAATTATAAACTGATGCAAAAGTACGCATTTTATTCGGATATATCGTTTCTTCAGCTAAAAAAAACGGCAACCTACTTTCAACAAGCAAGTGCAAAATTAAGGACAAAGTTTGTAAAATACTTTAGTTGGAATCTCAAAATTTAGTTTACGACGAGGTCGAGCGTTTAATTTTTTTTGCACATTCATAATTTGTTGTC
>JAFLUA010000012.1 GCA_022508985.1 Muribaculaceae bacterium | reverse complement strand
GGGCTGTCTCGTCAGCCCCCGCCGCTCGGGCATCCCCTCACGAGAGGAGTGAGAGAGGTGATTCTCTTAACGAAGGTTTTTGCACTTCGTTTTGGAATCTACGAATTTTTTTATTGCAACCTAAAACACAAAACGCTTTATTATCCTGTTTGTTAATATGTTATATTGTTAATCCCAAGTATATTTTTTATGCTTGCCAATTATAGACCTAATCTGTCGACTAAATCGGCGTAGCGGATATGTTGTCGAGAGCCACGGCAAAGTGAATAGCAGCGAGCGTGATTTAAGTGCTTTCATGGCGGCACGCCACGTGAAGATGTCGAGCGCAAACATGATAATGACAGCGGTAATTGAGGCGATGGCCGGCACTACGTTTGGAAATTCTACGACAGAAGCGGCTGTTGCAGTGGCAATAATGGCCATCTGCAACCATCCTGTTAAAGCAGCCAGGAATCGAGGACGACGACGGATGAAGCGCTCGGTAAATATACGGCGTATAGCGTGGTCGGAGAATATGCGAGGGTGGTTGCCGTGGCGTAGACGCACCATCGAATCTTCCGAAAGTACTACGGCCGTGTTGCCTTTACGGGCTATTTCGCTTACAAATATGTCATCGTCGCCATTGTAAAGGTTGAGGGTGCGAGCAAACCCTTTGTTGCGCATAAAGGTGTCTTTGAGATACGCTATGTTATACTCTGTGCCGCGGAAGGCCTTGCCTGCAATGGCAACAGAGAGCCATCGCACATTGTCGGCAACATAGTCGAAGGCTCGAGTGCGTTTGCCTATATAAGTATCATCGGCCGGGTCGGCGTAGCTAAAGCCGAGGGCCACCTCTGTCTTGCCCCCTTTCTCGAATGGCGACATAATGCTTTTTAGCCACAGCGACGATGGTATGTCGACGGCATTTGTCGTGAGGACGAGCACTTCGTAGCGTGCTGCTTTTATGCCCAATGTTAAGGCCAATTTTTTGCGGCTAAGATTTACGACGCCTTCGGGAGTGAATGTGAGGTATAGATTGGGATACGTGCTACGGAAAAAAGAAACGGTATCTCTAATATCGGCCGACTCGCCGTCGTTTACAACAATTACTTCGAAATCGGCCGGATAGTCTTGGCTAAAAATTGCTTTTAGGGTATTGGCAAGGGTGTCGGCTTCGCTTTGTGAATATATGATGATAGATGCCGAGAGATATGAGTCGTTTTCTTTTACTGTCGTTGTGCTCTCGGAGCGACGACGATATTTTACCACATTCCACACTCTGAAAAAATATATTGCGCCAAGCAAAAGCACACATACGGCGCAACACAAAAGCAGCCATGAGGCCAGCGGACTTATATTTGTTGTCAGATACATTTTCTCTTCCTGTTTCGAGGTGCAAACTTACTCAAAAAAACGCAAACCGACAACCTCTCGTTGCCCTTTTGAAAAAAGTTGCATTTCATCGCAAAAAAAATGACGAAACCCTACACAACATTATTAAAATTTGCCTAAATTTGCGCGGTTAAAATTAAAACATAACACGAAAACATAACTCATAAATCTTAAATCGTAAAAACTATGATTATCGGAGTACCCAAAGAAATCAAAAACAACGAAAATCGTGTCGGCGTAACTCCTGCCGGTGTTAAAGAATTCGTTAAACACGGTCACACAGTGTATGTTCAGCAGACTGCCGGTATCGGTAGCGGTTTCAGCGATGAAGAATATATCGCAGCCGGAGCTAAAATGCTTCCTACTATTGCTGACGTTTACAACATTGCCGAAATGATTGTAAAAGTAAAAGAACCGATCGAAGAAGAATATTCTTTAGTTAAGAAAGGTCAGCTGCTCTTTACATATTTCCACTTCGCAAGCGAACGCGCTCTCACCGACGCTATGCTCGCATCGGGCGCAACTTGTATTGCTTACGAAACAGTACGCGACCGCGAAGGCCGTCTCCCCCTCCTCGTTCCGATGAGCGAAGTTGCCGGTAGAATGTCTATTCAAGAAGGCGCACGCTTCCTCGAGCGTCCTCAAGGTGGCAAAGGTATTCTCCTCGGTGGCGTTCCGGGCGTAAAACCCGCTAAAGTCCTCATTCTTGGCGCTGGTGTTGTTGGTCGTAACGCTGCCCTGATGGCTGCCGGTCTGGGTGCCGATGTTACCATCACCGATATTTCACTTCAGACACTCCGCTATGTAGCCGACGTGATGCCGAAGAACGTTAAGACTCTTTATTCTTCAACACACAATATCGAAAAAGAACTTGCTGAAGCCGACCTCGTAATCGGTTCTGTTCTTATCCCCGGTGCTAAAACTCCCTATCTTGTAACAAAAGATATGCTCAAGCTCATCAAGCCCGGAACAGTGCTCGTTGACGTTGCTATCGACCAGGGCGGTTGCTTCGAAACATCGCACCCGACAACACACAGCGAACCCGTTTACACTATCGACGGTGTTGTTCACTATGCTGTTGCTAATATTCCCGGTGCTGTGCCTTACACTTCGACTCTCGCGCTTACAAACGCTACTCTTCCCTATGCTCTTCGCCTTGCCGATAAGGGTTGGAAAGAAGCATGCAAAGCCGACAAAGGTCTTGCTGAAGGCGTTAACGTTGTCGACGGCGTTCTCACATTCAAACCCGTTGCCGACCTCTTCAACCTTCCCTACAAAGCTCTCGAGCTTTAATATTGCAACTCGTTTAGCAAGCCGCAATGCTTGCCAAGTAAAATAATCGTAGAGGGTGTCTCAAAATTATATGATTTTGAAGCACCCTCTTGCTGTGTGCATATAGTGGAGAAGCGCTCGTCGCTTGCAATTTATATCGTTATTTTTTTTACTACAGAAGCGCTTAAACCTTGGGTAGATGACAAATTTTTGCTACATTTGCAATTCAAAATAATTTAGGCAAAAATGCCCTGTATACAATTGATATGAGCAAAGAATATAAACGCACATTGATAACATCGGCCCTGCCTTACACCAATGGGCCGGTTCATATAGGCCACCTTGCCGGTGTTTACGTGCCGGCCGACATTTATGCTCGCTATCTGCGTCTTGCCGGGCGCCCCGTCACTTTCATCGGCGGTAGCGATGAACATGGAGTGCCTATTACATTAAAAGCACGAAAAGAGGGCGTTACGCCACAAGATATAGTCGACCGCTATCATGCCCTGATAAAGAAATCGTTTGAAGAACTTGGTATTTCTTTCGATATTTATTCTCGCACGACATCGAAAGTGCACCACGAGACCGCTTCGGAGTTTTTCCGTCGCCTCTACGACAAAGGTGAATTCGTCGAAAAAAGTTCGGAACAACTCTACGACCCGGAGGCAAAGCAGTTTCTGGCCGACAGATACGTTACCGGCGAGTGCCCTCACTGCCACCATCCGGCAGCTTATGGCGACCAGTGCGAGGCCTGTGGCACGTCGTTAAATGCCACCGACCTTATAAACCCCAAGTCGACAATCACCGGAGCCACACCCGAGCTCCGGCCTACAAAACATTGGTATTTGCCTCTCGACAAGTGGGAACCTACTTTGCGCCACTGGATTCTCGACGGACACAAAGAATGGAAATCGAATGTCTACGGTCAATGCAAATCATGGCTCGACATGGGGCTTCAGCCACGTGCCGTGTCGCGCGACCTGTCGTGGGGCGTCCCCGTGCCCGTTGAAGGAGCCGAAGGCAAAGTGCTGTATGTGTGGTTTGACGCGCCGATTGGATATATTTCAAATACAAAAGAACTATTGCCCGACACTTGGGAAACGTGGTGGAAAGACCCCGAAACGCGTATCATTAATTTTATAGGGAAAGACAATATCGTTTTCCATTGCATTGTTTTCCCATCAATGTTGATGGCATACGGCGACAACTTCCAACTGCCCGATAACGTGCCGGCAAATGAATTCCTCAATCTTGAGGGAGATAAAATATCAACGTCACGCAACTGGGCTGTGTGGCTCCATGAGTATCTCGTCGATTTCCCCGGTAAGCAAGATGTGCTCCGTTATGTGTTGACGGCCAACGCCCCTGAAACAAAAGACAACGATTTCACGTGGCGCGACTTCCAAGCGCGCAACAACAATGAGCTTGTTGCAATTCTTGGTAATTTCATTAACCGCGTTGTTGTCCTCACCCATAAATATTACAACGGGGCGGTGCCTACGCCAGGCGCTTATCAGCAGGTCGATAAGGATGCTTTTGCCGAAATGGATAGCCTTCGCACCTCGCTAACCGAAAATCTTGAAACATTCCACTTCCGCGAGGCCTTGAAAGATGCTATGGCGTTTGCGCGACTTGGTAATAAGTATCTGCAAGATTGCGAGCCTTGGAAAGTTGCCAAGACCGATTCGGAGCGAGTTAAGACCATAATGTATGTGTGTGCACAGATATGTGCTTCGATAGCAATTGTTATGGAGCCATTTATGCCGTTTATGAGCAAGCGTTTGGCCGCTATATTGGGCGATTTTAAACTGTCGTGGAGCCTTATCGCACGCGATAATGTCGTAGCGCCCGAAACAGTGCTCGGTCAGCCAGAGTTGCTTTTTGAAAAAATCGACGACGAGGCTATAAAAGCCCAAACAGATCGCCTCGAAGCAATTAAAAAGCAAAATGTGGTCGATGCCTTCACCCCGGCTCCGGTGGCTCCGGAAATAAAAATTGATGATTTTGCACGTCTCGACCTTCGTGTCGGCACCGTTATAGAGTGCGAAGCTGTGCCTAAAGCCAACAAATTGTTGCGTTTCGTTATCGACGATGGCACGCCCGAAAAAAGAGTGATAGTATCGGGTATAGCAGAGCACTACAAACCACAGCAGCTGCTTGGAAAGCAAGTAGTGTTTATTGCCAATCTCGCACCGGCAAAAATACGCGGTGTGGTGTCGCAGGGCATGATATTGTCGGCTTTGAATGCCGATGGCTCCTTAGTTGTCGTTGGTCCTTCGGCGCAAGCAACACCTGGCGCTCAAGTTAAATAATTATGCATGAAAGGATGAAACCTCGTATTCTCATAGTTTACACCGGAGGTACTATCGGTATGATTGAAGATGCTAAGACTAAGTCTCTTAAGCCTTTCGATTTTACGCATCTTATGGAAAATGTGCCGAAAGTTAAAATGCTCGATTATGAGATAGATAATATCCAGTTCAACCCGCCGATTGATTCATCGGATATGAATATCTCGCATTGGCAGCAGATTGCCCGCAGTATTGTGGAAAACTATGACCGCTACGATGGTTTTGTGGTGCTTCATGGCACCGATACAATGGCATATACGGCATCGGCACTATCGTTTATGCTTGGTAATCTTGCAAAACCCGTCATTATCACCGGTTCGCAATTACCTATCGGTGAGGTAAGAACCGATGGTGAAGAAAACCTTATTACAGCATTGCAGATTGCTGCCGATAGAAATGATGACGGCACTCCTACGGTGCGAGAAGTTGCTATCCTTTTTGAAAATTATCTTTGGCGTGGAAATCGCTCAACAAAACGCAGTGCCGATAATTTCAATGCTTTCAAAAGTTCTAATTATCCCGAGCTGGCAAAAATAGGCCTTGGTATAACATTCGACCGCGACGCTTTGGCTAAAATAGAGCAGGAGCTGCCACTGGAAGCAAACTACACCTTCGACACGCACGTTATATCTATCGATTTGTTCCCCGGCCTCAATGAAGACGTTTTTCGTTATCTGTTGGCTACACCCGGCGTTAAAGGTGTAGTGTTGCGTACCTACGGCGCCGGTAACGGTCCTACTAAAAAATGGTTTATCGATGCTATAAAGGAGGCTATTAGCCGTGGTGTCGTTATACTAAATATTACGCAATGTGTGAATGGTGCCGTAAGAACAAACCGATATATGGGTGGCGACTATCTTGCGGCTGCCGGTGTTATTTCTGGCCATGATATGACATTCGAGGCGGCGATTACGAAAATGATGTTCCTCTTCGGCCTTGGTATCGATAAAGAAGAAGTAGAACGACGACTTTCAATACCCATCGCCGGAGAATTAACTATATAACAGCGAACTAAGAGAGTATGCCACGCATCACAAAATATACGCGTCTTTTGCTCGCAACTGTAGTTCTGATTGCTGCAGTGGCTCATTCACCGGCATTGTCGGCATCGGCAAAAGCTCCTGTATGGGAAATAGTAACAACGACCGATTCTGTAGCAGAAGCCTTGTCGCAAGACATGACGCAAAACAGGCTTGAGATTGTGGTGAGAGATGGCTTTGTATATATCACCGTTGATGCGCCTGTAAAAGTAGAAGTATTCACTATTCTCGGTCAATTGGTAACGAGTAAAACGTTACAGCCGGGAACGGTGCGCCTAACGCTCTCTCAACGTGGTATATACATATTAAAGGGTGCCGGCGCTACTAAGAGAATAAATTTCTAACATAATATGCCAATAGTTAAGATAATAAACAACTCCGGTTTCGATCTCCCTTCGTATGCAACGCCTCAAGCGGCAGGAATGGATTTGAGAGCCGCTGTTGACGCTCCTGTTGTGATACAACCGGGCGAAAGAACTTTGATACCCACCGGTTTGAAGGTAGAGCTCCCTGCTGGCTACGAAATGCAATTAAGACCGCGTAGTGGTTTGGCTATTCGTAGTGGAATAACGCTCCTCAATTCGCCCGGTACTATCGATGCCGACTATCGCGGTGAGATTGGGGTGATTCTTATCAACCATTCCGATGAGCCTTTTACTGTAGAACGTGGCGACCGTATATGCCAAATGGTAGTGGCTCGTTATGAGCATGTTGAATGGGAACAGTGCTCCGACCTTAATGACTCTGAAAGGGGGGCCGGCGGTTTTGGTCACTCCGGCGTGAAATAATTAGGTTTTACCAATTATCACTTAGTGAGACGTCTGCACATATTGATATTGTTTGCCGTGTTTATCCTCACGGCACTCGTTGGTGTGGCACGACCTGAAAAAAAACATTACTCCACAGCCGAAAATATTGAAAAGGCGGAGTATATTTATCTCGAAGCCGTTAGCGCGTATGAAGAAAATCGTATCGACGACTATTATATGCTGCTGCGCCGAGCTAAACAGCTAAATCCCGACGACCCATTCATCAATGGAAATCTTGCCGAAATAACCATAACGATGCCGACGGCTGACTCTCTGATGCGCGAAGACGCATATTCGGCCATTGCCAATCGATTCGAGGTAGACCCTACTGTCGACCATAACTCCCAGACTTTCAATTCTGTCGCTTCTTATATGGGGCGGCATGACGACTTGATTCACATATGGGAGACTCTCGATAGCCTTATGCCATCGCGCACCGACCCGGCACTGAATCTGGCATACTCCCTGCTTGCGCGTTATTCAGTATCACTCGATACTGCAGATTATAATCGTTCTGTGGCTATATTAAACAGGCTTGAGAACGCTGTCGGCCCGACTGTGCCCTTGATGATAAGAAAAATGAGGGCCTATATGCTTCGTAACGATACCACTTCGATAGTGCGCGACCTCGGGCGATTGGCACAATCGGCTCCTGCAGATGTTGAAACGAGTATATTTGTAGGGCGCATCTTTGAAGCTATCAACAAACCCGATTCTGCTTTGTTCTATTTTGACAGAGCCGGATCTATCGACCCTTATGATGGCGCGGTAAATCTGGCCCGGGCCGAGTTCTTTAACCACCGTGGCGATAGCGTGGCCTTCGACAGGGAGGTATTTCTCGCTTTGCAGTCGCAATCGATTGATTTCCCCGAGAAAATGAGCCTGCTTACCGATTATGTGTCAAATCTTTATACCGACTCTCTGCAACGACCAAGAATTGAGCAGATGTTTGAAACAATGCAAGAAATTAATCCCGGCGAAGCAGAGCTACACGGTTTGTATGGAGCTTATAAAGCTACTGTGGGAGAGATGGATGCGGCGGCTGAGCAGTTTTCTTATTCGCTCGACCTACACCCTGATAATCACGGTATGTGGGAGAATCTGATATCAGTTTATTCTAATTTACGACGCAACAACGACATTATAGCTACAGCAAGAAAAGCTGTGAAGTTATATCCCGGCGATTTCCTCTTTTATATAATGGGTGCAATGGCTTTAGAGGCCGAAGGCGATGCCGTAGAGGCTCTTGCGATGCTCGACAGCATCAATGTTGAAGGCCTGAGATTAGATAGAGTGTCATCGGTATATGCTACACGAGGCGATATCCTGTATAAATTAGGCAAAAAAGAAGAGGCTTTTAATGCATATTCGTCTGCAATAGAATACGATGCCGAAAATTATATGGCAATGAATAATTGCGCCTATTATATGTCGCTCTCAAATATCGACCTTGATAAGGCCGAAAGATATTCTGCAATGGCAACAGCCGCCGAGCCCGATAATATTACTTATATCGACACTTATGCTTGGGTGTTTTTTAAGAAAAAAGATTATCGTAAGGCTAAAGAGATAATCGATAGGGCTCTGGTCGTATATGGTTCTTTCACTCAAGATAGCTTCGTGGAAAAAGACGACTTGAGCGAGGATATCTCGTCTGAAATATACGACCACGCAGGAGACATCTATTTTATGAATGGAGAGCATCAACTCGCCCTTGATTTCTGGCGTAAAGCTTTGACTCTTGATGCTGGTAATTCTTTGCTCCGTAAGAAAGTAGAGCATAAAACTATCTTTTTTGAATGACTATGATTTCTTCACATAATAAAATATCGGCTATCTTCCTTTCTGCATTACTGCTGCTTAGCCTAAATGCTTGTAAAACAGCAAAAGATGCATCGCGAGTGTATGAACATGGTGTTGGTGCCTCAGATAATCAACCGGCTCAGATGCATTCTTTGCCGGATGATTATGTGAAGATGACACAGTCGTACGTCCCATGGACTGATGTTACAGTTCCTGTAAAATTGACTATGTCGGCTCCTAAAAGTGTATCTCTTTCGGGAACGATGACAATGGTGTATGGGAAAGCTATCTCGATGACATTCAAGATGTTTATCGTAGAGGCTGCAAGTGTTTATATCGACACCGATTCTGTCTTTTTCCTTTCAAAACCTATGGGGATATGCTATGCAGAGTCTTTCGAGCGCTTTTCAGCTGCGTCAGGCCTAAGCTTATGCGATATTCAGTCACTCCTTTTGGGCCAGGCATTTTATCCCGGTGCGGGTACTTTGTCGGCCGATGATATTTCGCTATTCGATTTATTAGAAGTCACCGAGCCCGCCAACGACGGTTTGTTTATATTTAACATGTCTCCACGCATAAATACGACGCTGGCAGAATGGTATTTTACGGCGGCTGCCCCACGCGCGGAGGTCGAAGCCATGCCTCAGGTCTTTGCTCTGAATGTCAAGGCCGGAGAGACTACCGTGGAGTGTACTTTTGCTCAATCTGAAATATCGCCGGCAGGTAAGATTGCCGCTAAAATGCAACTTGAAGGGAGTGTGAAAAAACACAAAATAGATCTTGTTATTGCATCTACATATTCCAAAGCTTTATGGAACTCGGGGGCGACTGCTAATAAAATGAAGATTTCGACTGGCACGCGCATATTGTCGACCGAGCAACTTTTGAAACTCCTTAACAACAGAATGTGATTAATTGATGAGTCGTCGCATTTTAATAATATTCTTTGCAGCTCTTGCCCTTCTTATAGGTCACGAGGATGCCTTTGCGCAACGCTCTTCTAGGACGGTGAGGCAAGAGAAACGCGAGAATGCAAAGAAAATAGAGCGTACTCAATCAAAAATTAAAGATAATCTTGCCGACACTAAACGGCAGGCCGCTAAATTGCAGACTGTTGAAGCCAATATCCTCAAAAGCGATAATCAGATAAAGACTTTGACTCATCGCGCCGACTCTATAACAAAACGTGTTAAAGTGTTGACTGACAGTGTTGAGACGATACAAAGTCGTGTTGATAATTTGCAGGAATCGTATGCATCTTCATTGAGAACGATTAGGCGTCAGCGCCAAGTAGCATCGAATATTTCTTTTATATTTTCCTCGCGTTCTTTTTCTGAGGCCAGAAAAAGAATCAGGTATCTGAGAGAGTTGGGCCGATGGGAAACCGAAAAGGCACGCGAATTAAAAGCAACATCAACCTTGCTCGAAAAGAAGAGAGAGGAGTTGGATTCGATAAAAGCATCGCTGGCACGCGATATTGCATCGCTGGAAAGTGAGAAATTATCGTTGGAGAGGCAACGACTCGAAGCCGATGTTATCATTTCGCGTTTGCGCAAGCAGGGTAAACAGCTCGAGAAAGTGCTATCCGAGCAGCAGAAGCAGGCCCAGATTCTCGATAAAGAGCTCGACCGAATAATTGAAGCCGAAGCAAAGAAGGCTGCCGAGGAGGCACGTAAGAAGGCTATTGAGGAAGAAAAACGCAAAGCTGCTCAAGAAGCTAAACGAAAAGCCGACGAAGAGGCTAAACAAAAAGCGGCGGAGGATGCTAAAAAGAAAGCTGATTCCGACAAGAAAAAATCTTCAAAAAAAGATAAGAAAAAACCTACTAAGGAGTCAAAGAAGAAAGACACTCCCGAGCCAACGACTCCCGCCCCAGCATCACAGCCGCAGCCCCAAATCGAACCCATACAGCCGGAGCCTACCGAAGTATCTCCTTCGGGCGATGATTTCGCTTCGGCTAAAGGGAAACTCAGAATGCCTGTCAACGCAAGCGCTATTATAGTGAGCGATTTTGGCCGCCATGCGCACGAGGCGCTATCGAAAGTTGAGGTGCAAAACAATGGCATCGACATCGAAACTGTGCAGGGCGCTTCGGCCGTTGCTGTTTATCCAGGCGTCGTGTCGATGGTTATTGTCATGGAAGGATATCATAATGTTGTCTTAATCCGCCATGGCGAATATCTAACGGTATATGCCGGCATCTCTAAACTTGATGTTAGAAAAGGACAGAGCGTGAAAGCGGGCCAGTCGTTAGGAACAATTTATTCCGACCCGGCCGACGATAATCGCACACGCCTGCATTTCGAGGTAAGACACGAGAAAGATAAGTTGAACCCTGCCGATTGGCTCCGTTGATATTCCCACATGAAAAGCCATAAAAAAACGGCGGAAACGACGGTGCGTGTTGTGAATGCACTTAAAGTGTTTGGCGGTGTGCAAGTAATAACTATTATATGCTCTGTTATTCGCACTAAGTTGGCGGCTTTATGGTTGGGACCCGTTGGCGTTGGGCTTATGACTATCTACAACTCAACAATGGAGCTAATTTCCGGCACGACCCAGCTGAGCATACAACAAAGCGGTGTGCGCGATTTATCGCAGTGCCGCGACGACGCCGATAAGTCGGCTTTGATGTCGGCAGTCTTACGGTGCCTATCGCTCATTTTGTCCTTTATTGCCACTCTGGCCGTTATCGCTTTTTCACCATTGATAAGCCTCTGGGCTTTTGGCGATACATCGCATGCCTTTGATTTTATAGTATTGTCGTTATGGCTCGTCCTTGCTGCAGTATCGTCGACCGAGATGGCTATAATGCGTGCTACCGACCGCCTTAAAAATCTCGCAAACACCACCTTATATACGGCTATCACTTCATTGCTGTTGGCTGTGCCATTGTTGTATTTCCTTAGAATAAAAGCTGTTATCCCGATATTGCTTGCCTACTATCTCTTGAATTGCTTTTACGCCTTACTCTTTAGGAATAAAAGCGTAGCAGAGCACCTAAAGCTCTCACTTAGGCAGATATGGCAGCAGTGCCGCGGCTTGCTTAAGCTGGGCTTTTATATGACCGTCAGCAGTTTTGTCACCTTACTCGCATCTAATGTTTTTATTATTTATCTTAATAGGTATTATTCAGGCGAGGTAGTTGGTATTTACCAGGCCGGATATACTCTGATAAACAATTATGTTGGGCTTATCTTTACAGCAATAGCTATGGAGTATTACCCGCGGCTATCGTCGGTAGCCAATCGCCAGCATCGAACATCGGTCATCGTATCGCATGAAATTAAGGTTGCACTGTATGTGCTGATGCCGTTGATTGTATCGCTGATATGTTTCAGCAGCCTTATTGTTAAAGTGCTTTACACCGCTAAATTCTACGATGCGCTGCCATATATTATTGTTGGCGCGACCGGCGTGTTTTTTAGAGCAGCATCGTGGTGCATGGCTTTCACTATTCTTGCGCGTGGTGATGGTAAAATGTTTGTGCTTACCGAGACTGCCAGCATGCTTATTTTTATCGCCTTATATATCATCTTCTTCAATAACTTCGGTTTTATAGGTATTGGAGTTGCTTATGTATTGTGGTATCTCCTATATTTTTTAATAGTCTACGGTGTATATCGTTATCGATATGGCCTGAAACTACAGGCAGGCATATCGGCGTTACTATGCCTTTCGATGGCTGTGGCCGCATTATGTCTGTTGTTATATTGGCTTATCGGGCCCTGGTTTACCTTGCTGATAATGTTACCGCCTTTACTTTTTATCGCTTATCGGCAATTACGATAGAATTTACTAAATTGTAATAACACAGAAACGGTGTGCCTCACGGCGCACCGTTTCTAATACACAATTATCTATAAAACAACTATTTAATATCAGTAGATTCTTAAAGCATAAAACATGAAAAACAGCACTCATAAGATATGGTGCCGACACAAAGAGGCGTAAATAAGGGAATTATTTCCGTTTAAGTTTTATATGAATTCCGGTTAGATACTCGACTTTGGTCTGTTTTACGCAACAAAATTATAAAGTTTTGCGTAAAACTCAAGTCTAATTGCGTTAAATTTAGTTAAAAACACTCGCAAAAATATTGCCCGGATAAAATAGGCCGGCGGTATGTAAACGGTCAGTAATTTAGTTGTTAATTTTCAGAAAATATTGCATAACTTTGCAATGCATACCCTCTTTCAGAAGTGCGGAATGTTCTTTCAGAGCAAAGTTTGTCGCTCATCTGAAAATCTGATTTTAAGACTTCTTATTATACTTGGTCTAAGTTTTTTTAAAACAATATTTATGAAAAGACTGTCTCTACTTATTTTCTCATTAATCTCGATTTGTAGCTATGCGGAAGGTGTTGCTAAAATGGAAACCCTTGAAATAGCGAAAGAATTCTTTAAGGGCATCCGGCCTGATTACGAAAAACACAACATCGTTCAGTTCGCAACGACTAATCATGATAGCACAATAGAAGCGCAACCTTTTTATATCTATACTGATAAGTCGGAGGGTGGGTTTATAATAATTTCGGAAGCAAAAGACGGGCAATATAATATCATCGGTTATTCGGAATCGGGTAGATTGTCTTCAAGCTCCTTGCCACCCCAATTAAGTGAATTCCTTAAAAATTGTTCCACGGCAAGTGTAAAGACTGCTCGCCGGACTTCCATCAAAAAGATTGATGGCCAAGGTGTGTTGCTAAATACGTCTCAATGGGGTCAAGGATATCCTTATAATTTAGACTGCCCACAAATAGACGGAACAAACACTCCTACAGGTTGCGTTGCCACTGCGATAGCAATCATTATGAAATATCATGGTTGGCCGGCAGAGTATTCATGGGATCTCATGCCGGCAGAAAGCATTACAACCGAAAATAGATATATTTCGTCGTTAATGGCTGAAATAGGCGATAGAATTGGAATGAATTATAGTCCTCTGGATAGTGAAGCATATTCCGGTCTTATATCGCAAGTAATGTTTGCTGATTTTGGCTTTTCTCATCAAGCCCAAATGGTTTCTGTGGGAGACGGCAACCATATCAATCAGGATAATTGGAATGATCTTGTTGTTGAAGAATTGAACAATGGTCGTCCGGTTATTTACTTAGGCTCAGGAACAGGGTCGCATGCTTTTATTGTTGATGGGTATAATGTAGATGGGCAGTTTCATATAAATTGGGGTTGGGACGGTTCTTTTAACGGCTATTTCGACTTAAATCAACTCTTACCATACGACGGCGCGTATTTCTCAAATCGACAAGGAATGGTTATGTCGCTGATGCCGGGAGATACGTCGGATGATAAGTATAGTAATACAGCATATTTGGACTATGGCTATCTTGTGGGTCTTGAGTGTATGCACGGGTTTGGAGTAAATCTCGACGTTTCTAAAATAGAAAAAGATGTTCCATTCAACGTTACTTTCGGCACCTTGAACGTACGACCTCTCACTTGGTTTGGCATTGCACTTACCGATGAAAATGACAAAATAAAGGAAGTGCTTTATAGTGAATACTGCTCAAGTGAAAAATCAGACGAGGGTTCGGGTTTTATCCATTACGCCGGAAATAATTTGCTTACAGTAACATGTGAAATTAATGAAAAAGATAAACTTCGGCTTATCGCAAAAGACAATGAAAATTCACCATGGCTCCTGGTGCGAGGAACAATAGAAACCCCATCATATCAAAATGTTAATGATATCACGAGCCGTGTAACAACTATCAATTGGTTTGTGCCCGAAGGAATTGAAATAAAGTGCAGAGTAGGAAACGACGAATCATACGGCACGTTAGATTATCTTGCCAAAGGGTCTTTGTTAGAGGTATCTGCGTATTCCGACAAACCGGGGTTTGTCGACATATCACTTGGCGGCAACAATAAAGTATCTCAAGATATATCCCTATGGGAATATGGTAAGACAGGAGCAACTAACAGCATTTTTTGTATGGCTGATATCTTAAACGTAGATGTGAAATTCATTCCTGATACCGATTTTGAGGATGTAAACGTAAATCTTGCACAACCTGGCACACTGGAACAAGCACTTGATAACAAGAATCTCGAAAAAGTTAATTCACTGACCATAAAAGGCCAAATGGATAACCGCGATTTTATTTTTATTCGCAATAATCTTTCAAAAATATCCTCTTTGGATATTAGTGGAGTGTCAATAGAACAATATGGCAATTATCAGAAAGGCCATTTGCCTGAAGAAGCATTGTCGCAGCTTAATAGATTGAAGACACTCAATCTTCCTAATATTGAAGTGATAGAATCGAAGGCCTTATATGGGCTAAATAGCTTATTTGATATAACCCTTCCCGAGACCGTAAAGGAGATAGGCGAAAATGCTTTTTATGAATGTAATTATTTAAAGAGAGTTGTTTTTGAAAACAAATCACCATTTAAGGGTCATTCAGGTGTCTTTCCCCCTAACTTTTTATATTATGGCTTTATAGTGGTACCTCAGGGTGCCAAGCAAGCCTATGAAAATATGGAATATTCAGAAGAGTTCGGAAGAATTATAGAAGGCGATCTTGTGCCTGCCAAATCAATAAAAATATCTTACAATGAGTATGATATGAACCAACCAATAGAGGTTTTATATAGGCAGGCACCAATGTTCAATGTTGTATTAGAACCTGAAAACTCTACTGATTACATCATAAGTGCAGTTCCTGAGGAGAATAGATATCTTGACGTATATTACAGTTCAGAAAATATCCAACTAAACGTTTCTCATTCTATCGAAGAAGAGAAAATCGAGGAATTCTTTGTAGAAACATCCGGAGGTGTCAGAAGTAATTATACGATGAAGACTATACCTCCGATTAAGACTTTCAGGCTCCAAAAAGAAATAGAACTGAATGAAAATGACTGTGTTAAATTAGATTATGAGCTATATCCATCTTCGTATAATATAATTTTCACATCAGAAGCGCCCGACATTGCTTATGTGATGACGGATGAAGGGTATATATATGCCGAAAAAGAAGGAGAAACCATCATCACAGCTTCCGTTAGAGATGCTGTCAGAGATTATTCGGCTCAGTGTAAAGTTAGAGTCGTTAAATCAGATTCTGTCAATGAAATAATGATGCCGGATGAATCAAATATCAAGATTTATAATATTGATGGTATCTGCTTAGGTTCTTTCTCTTCAATAGAAGACGCTGATATAGATCCCGGATTCTATATAATTAGAAAGGGGCATGATGTTAAAAAAGTTTTTATAGGACTAAAAAGATAAAAAGGGCACCGGCGTTTCAACTTGTTGAATGCAATGCTGAGACGGCCGTTGTCAGATGGTTAGAAAGTAAATCCGACGTTTGCGCTATTGTCAAACGTCGGATTTTATGATGATTATAGCGGTTGTACTATTTAGTATTGTTCGTTTTCATTTGGGAAATCGCGGTTCTTTACGTCGTTGATATAGTTTCCGACCGCTTCGTTGATAATCGTTGATAAATCGGCATAGCGACGCAAGAATTTGGGCGAAAAATCTTTATTAATGCCGAGCATATCGTGCATCACAAGAACTTGGCCGTCGACACCACCGCCGGCGCCTATGCCAATTACGGGGATAGATAATTCAGATGCTACTTTTGTAGCCAATTCTGCCGGTATCTTCTCTAAGACGAGAGCAAAGCATCCTATTTCTTCGAGCATGTGAGCGTCGGATATAAGTTTTTCGGCCTCGGCTTCGTCTTTAGCGCGCACAGCGTAGGTGCCAAATTTATTTATAGATTGAGGCGTAAGCCCAAGGTGGCCCATAACGGGAATACCTGCCGTTAAAATACGCTCGATAGATTCGCGAATTTCGGCACCGCCCTCAATTTTCACCGCTTCGGCATGACTCTCTTTCATGATGCGTATTGCCGAGGCAAGAGCTTCTTTTGAGTTTCCTTGATATGTGCCAAACGGCATATCGCATACGACAAGCGCACGTTGAGTGCCCTTTATCACGCTTTTAGCATGATAAATCATCTGGTCGAGGGTTATCGGAAGGGTTGTCATGTTTCCGGCCATGACGTTAGAGGCGGAGTCGCCTACGAGGATAACGTCGATACCGGCTTCGTCGATGAGCTTGGCCATTGAAAAGTCGTAGGCCGTGAGCATGGCGATTTTCTCGCCACGTTGTTTCATCTCGATAAGTCGCGAGGTTGTAACTTTTCGCTTGTTATCTACTGTGTTAGTTGACATTTTTATAGAGTTTTGATTTATTAATTCAGTATTGAGTTATCTAAGACCAAGTTGAGCCAGAAGTTCAATAACCTCTGTCGCTGTCATTGTGCGACGCTCACTAAGTTTTGTAACGAATGTATGAACGATATTCTGAACGCCGCTGTGCCTAAAAACTCGGTCGACTTGATTCAGGCAATTATTGAAAATGTTGTCGGCTTCATCTTTGTCGAGCGAGCATTGTTCGAAGGCTTCGGTGCGAACGGCCTCGCGTATATCGTGCGTATCGTGGGCCGTTAACGATTGGTGTGACAGCACATATCGTCGGCATGCAAGGTTGCCAAGAGCCATAAATGTGTTAGAACGTAAGTCTTTTACCGACTGTGTCCACAGAATCTTTGCAGAGATACGAGGGTTGCATTTAAGCCCGTAGTCGGTCGATGTTACTACACATTCACCGGGCTCGGCATCGAGATTGATTTCACTAAGAATATCTTCATCGTCGCACGCTACCAAGGTGATAGCCATACCCGCTATGCCGTATGCTTTGTCGCGCTCATCACTGTAGCGCAAAGATGGTTCTTTCATTAATGTGCAGAAATTCTACTTGATTTGACCTTAGTTGATAACCATAATCTTTGTTACGGCACCCGACGAGCGGCCGCTTCCATTCTGCGACGCGAATACTAAGTAGACGCCCGATCTAACGCGTTGCCCATCGGGGTTACAGCCATCCCATAGTATCATTCCGCCTTCCGACTGCCCTTGAAATACTATATTACCTGAGATATCGGCAATTTTCACTAATGAATTATCCATAAGGCCTGTTACCGTAATCCAGCCGGTATAGTCGGGGCGTACGGGATTGGGATAAGCATATACATCAGAGTAGTCGTCGGCAGCCGGTGCTGAGTCGCTTTCATAACTTACGATGCCGCTATCGGTGCCAAAATATACTTTATTGCTATGCGGGTCGCAGGCTACCGACCACACTGTGTTAGATGGTAGCACGGAATTATCGGTGGTGTAGTGTGCCAAAATCTCTGTGCCGTCGGCGTTTACTAAATAAACGCCCGAGCTTGCAGTCCCCAACCATTTGCGATTAGACGGGTCTACCGAAATACAAAATACTTCTTCTGTTTCGAGAAGATAGTCGCCAAAATTTGTACCGTCGTTGCGAGGTACGATAGGTCGTTTGATGCGGAAATCAGGCGAAAACGCCTCCGATGGCTTCATTATGAAGGGACCGAGATTTGATACTACCCACACGTCGCCGTTCTGGTCTTCTACAAAATTATTTATATGATAATAATGTTTTAGCGTTCCCTCGGTGTCGGTAAACTCAAGGTGGTGAACACATTTATCATCGGAAATATTGCCCGAGGTGTTATTGTCGTCATATACGGCGATGCCCGAGCCGGCGTAATTGTTGCCGCCATACAATATTATGTAATTGCTCTTTTTGCATATCAGAGAAATGGCATCGCGCGATGTCGGGCTCCCTTGGTTGAAAACGCGTACGGGCTTATACCAATCCGACGACGTCACATTGGTGATGTCTCGACGTTTATCGGCCGGTAAAATTGAATATGTAACATCGCCTTCTTCATATCCCGAACACATCCACAAATTGCCGTGCCTATCTATATTTACGTCGACCGAACGATTCATCCATTTGCTTTTTGCGATGTCGGTATTTGATTTATTGAGTACGTTTATTACGTTGCGATCTTTTACCACAATAATGCCGGCGCAATCGCTTGCAAGGTAATAAATCGAAGGGTCGTCGGGGTCTTCAATAAAACGATTACACCCACCGATACGGCCGGTGGTAGGGTCTAATCGCCAGTTGTTCATATTACGGTTTGTGTCGTAATTATTAAACTCATTAGTATAGCGGCTCGGATTTAATACCGAAGCATCGTGGATAATGTCGTTTTCGACAATGTCGAGATATGATGGTTTATCGTAGTTGTTGCCGGGAGTGCCAATAACCCACGAAGGAGCTACATTGGCAACATAAAGACGCGTGCCATCTGAGTTGTACTTCATAATGGCAGGTTCGTAAACCGAGAACCCTTCGGGGCGCGACGGTGCCATCAACTGTGTTGGTGTTGTGCCCGACATATCATAGCGCGAGTAGCCATCGTGACTGCTTATCCATAGCGATGTCAGTGTGCCGTCTTTGGAAAATGCCACTTGACCCTTAAGAGTCTCCGGTATCGCTTTTTGCGTGCGGTTGCCTTCACTATCTATAAACGTATAGTTTGTAACATCTTGGAGAAAAACGCCCCCTTCAACAGGTTTGCCGGGGAAGGTGCGGGCCGAATTTTCACCTTTCGTCGTTATCGTTTTTGACTTGAAATCGATAACACAACTATAGTATTGGGTATATTTGATATATGTGGAGAAAACCAAGCGTGTATCGGATAGCTTATATACTTCGCCATTTTGCGATAATTGGCCTATGAGGGTGAATTTATCTAACTGATTGTGCCTGTCGGTTATAGGCATGGCGTATAAATTAGTGCCTTGTATGAGGGTAAGATATTCGCCCATAGGGAATATGAAGTCGATATTAACGTTGAAGACGCCCGACTCGATAACATGATATTTCTGTTCATCGATAACGACAATGCCAAATTTTGTGGCCGCGTATATACGGTTATCGCCGAATGATATGTGGTTGATGTCGTGACCCGTAGTGAGTATCGCATCTTTTATATCCGGAATGTTTACCACCCTTCCATTATCGTAAATAAGGTCGATATTGCCATTGCTATACGTCAATAACAGATACTTTTTATCGTAGTTATAATAGATCTCTGATATGGCACTGGCATCGGATAGCTTGTTGAGGGTATTATAGCTATACGACTCGTTGTCGTCCAACGAATAATGAGATAGGCGGCCATTCGACAGCATATATACTTTATCGGCAGTCTCTATAATGTTGCTAAAAGTATCACCTATAACGGGGTATACAGTCCATCGTCCACTGGTCTGTGCCGCCATGTCGGCCGAGATTATCAACGATAGAAATAATGTGACGAAAGTGAGCGTTTTCTTTATCATAGTGTGAGTAGTAGAGGAGAGTTTGTTATGCGTCATATTCAGATGTCTCAAGATATTTCACAAGTTTGGCTACAGCCTTGCCCCGGTGGCTTATG
Organism: Muribaculaceae bacterium; assembly: GCA_022508985.1. Classification (GTDB taxonomy): domain Bacteria; phylum Bacteroidota; class Bacteroidia; order Bacteroidales; family Muribaculaceae; genus CAG-873. Next base: position 33,169 of record JAFLUA010000012.1, on the reverse strand, counting down.
GCATTCTTTTCCTCGGCGGAAATTTGTGCAAAAGTCTTATCCATGCCTTCAGGTACAAAGATAGGGTCGTAACCAAAGCCGGAGTCACCGGATGCCTTGTCGGTAATACTGCCCTCAACGCTGCCTGTGAAAACATGCGGTTCTTCGCCATCGCGCAATAGTACTATAGCACATCTGAATCGGCCGCGTTTATCTGCTTTATCGGTGAGTTCTGCAAGCAATTTCTTGTTGTTGGCATTGTCGTCGCCATGCACGCCGGCATAACGGGCACTCATCACGCCGGGGGCACCACCGAGGGCATCGACTTCGAGCCCCGAATCATCGGCAAAACAGTCGTAGCCATAATGTTGCTTCACCCACTGAGCTTTTATCAAAGCGTTGCCTTCAAATGTATCGGCTGTCTCGGGTATATCGTCATAACATTCTATATCGCGTAGCGACAAAACCTCATAGCGGCCTGCAAGCATCTGTCGCAGTTCGCGAAGTTTATGGGCGCTGTTAGTTGCAAAAACTATCTTTTCCATTTATAGAATAACGTACCCGGCCCGCTTTTATTGTATTTTTCAGCCTATTACGATGTTTACGATTTTATTAGGCACCACGATAACTTTGCGAATTGCTTTGCCATCGAGCCATCGAGCGGCGGCCGGGTCGGCGAGGGCTATGTTTTGAACCTCATCCGACGACGAGCCGGCGGCAACTGTGATGTTGTAGCGAGCTTTACCGTTAAACGATACAGCCATCGTCACAGTGTCTTCTTTTAAGTATTCTTCGTTGAATTGCGGCCATTGAGCATCGCAGATAGTGCCTTCTTTGCCAAGGGCGTTATGCCATAGCTCTTCGCTAACGTGCGGGGCAAATGGTGCAAGCACAACAAGAAGTTGCTCGAGTACCGATTTGGCGCGGCATTTTTGCTGCGACAATTCGTTGATGCATATCATAAAGGCGGCTACGGAAGTGTTGAACGAGAAGCTTTCGATATCGGAGCCTACTTTCTTTATCAATTTATGCAAGCTCTTGAGATTATCACGCGACGGCTCGTCGTCTGATACAAGCAGCTCTTCGCCCTTCCAGAATAGTGACCATAATTTTTTAACGAAGCGGTACACGCCGTCGATGCCGTGTGTATCCCATGGCTTGCTCTGTTCTACCGGGCCCAGGAACATCTCATATAGCCTCAGGGTGTCGGCACCGTAGCGCTCTATCATATCGTCGGGATTGACAACATTGAACATCGACTTCGACATCTTTTCAACAGCAGTGCCGCAGATATATTTGCCGTCTTCCAATATGAATTCGGCATCGGCAAATTCGGGCCGCCATAGGCGGAATGCTTCGGTGTCGAGTACATCGTTATTCACTATGTTTATATCGACGTGTATAGCAGTCGTGTCGTATTGCTCTTTTAAGCCTGAGCTTACAAATGTGTTGCTGTCTTTTATACGATATACAAAGTTGCTTCGCCCTTGTATCATGCCTTGGTTTATAAGCTTGCGGAATGGTTCGTCTTCAACTACTACACCGTAGTCATAGAGGAATTTATTCCAGAAGCGGCTGTAGATGAGGTGCCCTGTGGCATGTTCCGAGCCTCCGACATAGAGGTCGACCGAGCGCCAATATTCATTAGCTTCTTTCGATACAAGAGCTTTATCGTTGCGCGGGTCCATATATCGAAGATAATAGGCCGACGACCCGGCAAAGCCCGGCATCGTGTTCAACTCGAGGGGATAGCCTTCGGGCGTACACCAGTTTTTGGCGCGACCCAATGGAGGTTCGCCTGTTTCTGTGGGTAGATACTTGTCAATTTCGGGTAACTCGAGAGGCAGTTTGTCGTATGCTTCGGGAATGCCGTCGACATAACAGATAGGTATAGGTTCACCCCAGTAACGTTGGCGGCTGAAGATGGCATCGCGGAGGCGATAGTTAACTTTGACACGCCCGATGCCGGCTTCTTCTACATATTTTTTCGTGGCGGCGATAGCCTCTTTCACTGTAAGTCCGTTCAAGTTTAACGACGGTCCTTCAGAGTTTATCATCCTACCTTCCTTAGCTTCAAACGATGCCTCCGAGACGTCGGCACCCTCAATCAATGGTATTATAGGTAGCTCGAAATGACGGGCAAAAGCATAGTCGCGACTATCGTGCGCCGGCACTGCCATAATAGCACCTGTGCCATATCCGGCGAGAACATAGTCGCTAATCCATACGGGCACTTTCTTTCCCGATAGCGGATTTATTGCGTAAGAACCCGAGAATACGCCGGTGACGCGTTTATCTATCATACGCTCACGCTCGGTGCGGTGGCGTATCGAGGTGAGATATTCATCGACAGCGGCACGCTGCGACGCTGTAGTAACGATATCGACATATTTGCTCTCGGGCGCAAGTACCATGAAGGTGACGCCGAAAATGGTGTCGGCACGTGTCGTAAAAATCTCGAGTTCTACATCATCGCGGCCGTCTATCTTAAATCGCATTTCGGCTCCTTCTGAGCGCCCTATCCAGTTGCGCTGGGTCTCTTTGAGCGACTCCGACCAATCGATTCTTTCGAGGCCTTGAAGCAAGCGCTCGGCGTAGGCCGACACTCGCAAGCACCACTGCCACATCTCTTTTTGCTCAACAGGATAACCTCCGCGCACCGATACTCCTTCGCTAACTTCATCGTTGGCAAGAACGGTGCCGAGCTTCGGGCACCAATTCACCATCGTGTTGCCAAGATATGCGATACGATAGTTCATCAGCGTGTCGCTTTGCGCCTTTTTGTCCATGGCTTGCCATTGGGTGGCAGTGAAATTTAGCTCTTTAGTGCAGGCAGCATCTACACCGGCGCTACCATGTGCTTCAAAGTGCTTTATGAGCTTTTCTATCGGCTCTGCACGATCTGTTCTCTTATCGTAGTAAGAGCCAAACATCTTAAGGAAAGCCCATTGCGTCCATTTATAAAATTCAGGGTCGCACGTGCGCACTTGGCGCTCCCAGTCAAACGAGAACCCGATATTGTCGAGCTGGCTGCGATAGCGTGCTATGTTTTCGCGTGTCGTAACTTCGGGATGTTGCCCCGTCTGTATGGCATATTGCTCTGCCGGCAAGCCGTAGGCGTCAAATCCCATCGGGTGGAGCACATTGAAGCCTTGTAGCCTTTTGTAGCGCGAATAGATGTCGCTGGCTATATATCCGAGGGGGTGTCCGACATGCAAGCCCGCTCCCGATGGATAGGGAAACATATCGAGGACATAAAATTTAGGTTTGCTGTGGTCGATGTTTACGCGATATATGTCGCCGTCTTTCCAGAATTTGTGGATGCGGCTTTCTATTTCTTTATGATTATATTCCATATTATGATATTACTTTTCTGAACTATTTAGATAATTCGAGCATGCGGTTTATGGGCTTTAGAGCGCGCTTGGCCAATTCGCTGTCGACAACAATCTCGGGCTCTTCATTGACAAGACAATCGCGAAGCTTTTCAAGGCTATTAAGCTTCATATATGCGCAATCGTTACACCCACAAGTGCTGTCGATCGGTGGTGCCGGGATAAATATTTTGTGGGGAGCACCTTTGCGCATTTGGTGCAATATGCCGCTCTCGGTGGCAACGATAAACTCGGTGGCGTCGCTCGATATGGCATATTCGAGCAGAGCGGCAGTCGAGCCAACTTTGTCGGCAAGGAGTATGACGGGTCGTTTACACTCGGGATGCGCCAACACTGGAGCCTCCGGGTGCTCCTTCTTTAACTTGGCGATACTCTCGGCCGAAAAACGCTCATGTACATGGCATGCCCCATCCCACAACACCATGTCGCGACCTGTCACAGAGTTGATATACGCGCCGAGGTTGCGGTCTGGGCCGAATATAAGTTTGGCATCGGCCGGAAAACTGTCTACTATTTTACGGGCATTGCTCGACGTAACCAACACATCGCTCAGAGCTTTAACCTCTACTGATGTGTTGACATATGATATCACCGTGTGGCCCGGATGAGCCGCTATGAATGTGGCAAATTCATCGGCCGGACAACTGTCGGCAAGTGAGCAGCCAGCTTGGCTGTCGGGCACCAGCACTTTTTTATCAGGGCACAGCACCTTTACCGTTTCGCCCATGAAGTTGACGCCACACATCACTACAATAGCGGCATCACCGCACGAACTCGCCGCTTTTTGTGCAAGAGCCAACGAGTCTCCTACATAATCGGCGATATCTTGTATGGCACCATCAACGTAATAATGGGCCAAGATAACAGCTTTCTTTTCTTCTTTAAGACGCAAAATATCGGCCTTGAGTTTCTCGCTCAGGGTCGCATTGCTACAACTACTTGTACAATCCATGTTTTAGTGTTGCTATTTATATATCGCAAAGGTACATATTTTTTTTTGAATTAGACGCAGGATGAGGCCTCCGATTAGCTTGGCCAACGCACTTATGTAGCTCTTAGTAATATGCGAGCCGGCGGGAGTATTCCTGCCGGCTCGATATGTTGATATTAGAGGTGTTGTTATTGTAGTCCTGAAGTGGCTACCGTTGCGTCGATTTTAGCAACGAGGCCTTGCAACACCTTGCCCGGACCGAGCTCGATAAATTCGTCGGCACCGGCAGATATCATGTTGATTACACTCTGTGTCCAACGCACCGGAGCGGTTAGCTGTGCCACGAGGTTGGCTTTTATCTCAGCGGGGTCGGTGTGGGGTAGTGCGTCGACATTTTGATAAACAGGGCATATAGGCGCTTTTATTTCTGTCCTCTCGATAGCTTCGGCAAGCTCGGCACGAGCCGGCTCCATGCATGGTGAGTGGAACGCGCCTCCAACTTTTAAGCGTAGCGCACGCTTGGCACCGGCCGCTTTAAGAGCTTCGCAAGCGGCATCGACAGCGGCCACTTCGCCCGAGATAACGAGTTGCCCGGGGCAGTTATAGTTGGCACAGACAACAACGCCGTCAATGCCGGCGCATATCTCTTCTACTTTCTCGTCGGGGAGAGCCAAAACAGCGGCCATGGTCGACTCGGTGAGCTCGCAGGCTTTCTGCATAGCGTTGGCACGAGCGGCGACAAGGCGCAAGCCGTCTTCAAAGCTGAGAGCCCCGGCAGCTACAAGAGCCGAGAATTCGCCGAGTGAATGGCCGGCTACCATGTCCGGTTTGAATTCCGAGCCAAGCGATTTTGCCAGTAACACGGAGTGGAGGAATATTGAGGGCTGCGTTACGGCTGTCTGGCGAAGGTCTTCGTCAGTGCCTGCAAACATTAAATCGGTAATGCGGAAACCGAGTATTTCGTTGGCTTTTTCGAAGAGCGCGCGGGCCTCGGCATTGTTGTCATAAAGGTCTTTGCCCATCCCTACGAATTGGGCTCCTTGTCCGGGAAAAACGTATGCTTTCATTTCGTTGCTTTATAAAATATCCTAAAAAATCGCACAAAGTTAGTTATTTTTGTGGAATTATATGTAACTTTACAACTCTAATAATGCCTTAGGGCTTAAAATTTTGTAGATTATGTCGTTACACTGCTTTATACTGCTACTCTTAGGGAACATGCGCGGCTGGCAGCCGATTATTATCCTCTTGATTATTCTACTTTTGTTCGGCGGCAAAAAAATACCCGAACTGATGCGTGGCTTGGGCCGTGGAATACATTCTTTCCGTAAGGGCCTTATGGAGGCAAAAGAGGAGATAGAGCGCCCTCTCGACGAAAACAAAGAGTCGGCACAATCTGAAAAAGCCGACAAAGATCGCCAATAGTGCTGAAGACACAGCCCCTTAAATGGCCTCAGATTCGCAAATGAGTTTTTGGGACCACCTTGACGCGTTGCGCGAGGTGCTGATTCGCATCGCCATTGTTGTTTTGGTGCTCGCCGTGTCGTCCTTTATCGTAATGCCTTGGGTTTTCGATAATGTGATTATGGCGCCATGCTCGGGCTCTTTTCCCACATACCTTTTTTTCGACAAGGTGGCTAAGGCCCTTGGGCTGGGTGCCGAGCTTTCAACTGCCCCTTCTTTCAAAATCGATATTGTGAGTGTTGAACTCACCTCACAACTCTTCGTCCACATGTCGGCTTCGTTCTGGATGGCCTTCATGATTGGCTTCCCTGTGATAATATATCAGCTATGGGGATTTGTTGCCCCTGCGCTCTACGAGAACGAACGGCGCAATACCGTCAAAGCATTCATCTTCGGAAATGTGATGTTTTATCTCGGAGTCGTTGTCGCCTACTTTATTGTCTTCCCGCTTGCCGTGCGTTTCTTGGCGGAGTATAATTTGAGTTCGGCAATCCGACCTATTGTGTCGCTCGACTCGTATATGGACAACTTCTTTATGCTCCTCATAATGATGGGAGCTGTCTTTGAATTGCCCCTCCTGGCGTGGCTGCTCGGAAGAATAGGTCTGTTGAAACGCAGCTTCTTCAAGACATACAGGCGCCATGCTATAGTGGCACTCCTTATCCTCGCGGCTCTCATAACCCCTACGGGCGACCCGTTTACTTTGTTCCTTGTCTTCGCACCGATATATGCACTGTGGGAGATGAGCGCGCGACTCGTACCTGTCGCTTCCGACGACGATGATGACGACTTATAGCGACCAATCGCCGACGTCTACTATTTAGCGTCGCGATCGAAGTGCTTCATGTCGGCCGGAAGAACCATCGATGTCTCAACCAACCCGCATACCTCGCCATTGATTTTCCATGCCGATTGGAAAATTAGTTTACGTTGCCCGTTTTTTGTGATAGTGTAGGCATTGGAGCCGCCATCCGATAGCAAGCGTCGTATTATCACTTTGGCGTGCTCAGGATGGCAGCCCATAAGATTTTTGCCAATCAGAGTCGCTCCATTTTTACAGAAAGTTGCTCTCGAACGCTCGTTCATATAGATGATAACGCAATTTTTGTCGGCGATAGTCACGGCATAGTCAACTTCATCGGCCCAATGCATCAATTCCTCGCGATACTGCAACGCTTCCATATCCGATATATTTGCCATAATGCTGTATAATAGGTAAATAGCACGACGTAATCGTGCTATTTAGATTCTAAAATATTGAATGGAGTAGTTTAGTTTATGATATCGAAGCCGGTGTATTTGCGTAGACATTCAGGCACGACAATGCCTTCCGGCGTTTGATTGTTTTCGAGCAAGGCTGCCATTATTCGCGGTAGTGCCAAAGCCGAGCCGTTGAGGGTGTGACACAACTTCGGCTTTTTATCATCGCCACGATAGCGGCATTTGAGGCGGTTGGCCTGGTAGGTCTCAAAGTTTGATACCGACGACACCTCAAGCCACAGGCCTTGTGCTGCCGAGTACACTTCAAAATCGAAAGTGATAGCCGATGTAAAGCTCATATCGCCGCCGCATAAGCGCAAGATATGCCATGGCAAACCAAGCTTTTCGAGCAACCCTTGCACATGAGCTTTCATCTCTTCGAGAGCAGCGTAGGAGTTCTCGGGTTTTTCGATGCGTACTATCTCAACTTTGTCGAATTGGTGCAGACGGTTAAGCCCACGTACCTCTTTGCCGTAGCTGCCGGCTTCGCGACGGAAACAAGCCGAGTAGGCGCAGTTTTTGATGGGAAGACTCTCGCCGGGTATGATAACATCTCGATAGAGATTCGTAACAGGCACTTCCGCCGTGGGTATTAAGTAGAGCTTGTCGAGATTGCACAGATACATCTGGCCCTCTTTGTCGGGTAACTGCCCTGTGCCATATCCCGAGGCCTCGTTGACAACATGCGGAGGCTGAACTTCAAGATAACCGGCCTCTGACGCTTGGTCTAAGAAGAATTGTATCAAAGCGCGTTGCAGTTTAGCACCCTTGCCCAGATATACCGGGAAGCCGGCGCCTGTAATTTTAACGCCAAGGTCGAAATCGATAAGATTATATTTTTTAGCCAATTCCCAGTGAGGTAGGGCATCGGCCCCAAGTTCGGGAATCTGACCGCCTGTTGCTTCTACCACATTGTCGGCGGCCGAGGTGCCGCGAGGTACGGCATCGCACGGCACGTTGGGTATGTTGAGGAGCTCGTCGCGCATCTCCATTTCGGCCTGTGCAAGTTCTTCTGCGATAGCCTTTTGCTCTTCTTTCAGGGTGGCTACGGCGGCCTTCGCTTTTTCAGCCTCGTCTTTGCGGCCCTCTTTCATGGCCTTGCCTATCGAGGAGGCCAAGCGGTTCAATTCGGCTGCTGTGTTGTCGTTTTTCAACTGAAGTGCCCTGCGGCGCTCATCGAGTGAAAGAACACGACCTATGGGTTCTTCACCTTCAAAACCTTTAACGGCAAGACGTGAGATAATGCCTTCGGGGTCAGCTTTGATTTGTTGTATAGTTAGCATTGTGCTGAGTGTTTTACAATATTAAGAGCCGCTCGTGGCGGTGATATTTTTATTTTACTGCAAGTAATTCGCGTACTAAGGCCGAAATGGCACGGCCGTCGGCACGCCCGGCAAGAGCCTTGGTGGCAACGCCCATCACCTTGCCCATGTCGGCAGGTGTGGTTGCACCCGTTTGAGCTATTATCTTAACTAACTCGGCCCGTAATTCATCTTCGCTCAGAGCCTTGGGTAGATAGCCTTCGATAACATCGCACTCGGCAAGCTCGGTGGCGGCAAGCTCGGGTCGATTTTGCTCTGTGTAGATTCGAGCGCTCTCGCGACGCTGCTTTGCCATCTTCACCAAAATTTTCATTGCGGCATCGTCGCTAAGTTCGCCATTGGCACCGGGGGCTGTCTTACCTTCGATGAATTCTTTTTTGATACCGCGCAACGCTTGTAGCCGCACTTTGTCTTTAGCAAGCATCGCTGCCTTTATATCGTTGTCTATTTGTGAATATAAACTCATAATGGTAACTCTTTTATTTCGACTGGCAAAAATACAAAATTTTGGCGAAAGAGTATCTACCTAAAAAAACATTTTTCTCATTAAAAATTACTATCTTTGTTGCAACCTCGTTCGACGCAATTAAAGATAAGATAAATACAATGAAAGTAATTCTAAAAATAGCCTTGACGCTCGCCGCCATTATACTCGTAGATGCCTCTGCTTGTGCCGATAACCGCGATTGGGCTGCTTTAGGCCGTTACGCTGCCGATAACAAAGCTCTGCCGCCACCCGGCAAAGATGAACATCGAGTGGTGTTTATGGGTAATTCCATAACATACTTTTGGGTTGATAAACATAGCCATTTTTTCACCTCTAACAACTATATAGGGCGGGGCATCAGCGGCCAGACTTCATCGCAATTCCTGCTCCGATTCAGAGAAGATGTAATCAATCTATCGCCTGAAATAGTCATTATCAATGCCGGTACAAACGATTGTGCCGAGAATACAGGGCCTTTCAATGTAGATATCACTCTCGGAAATATTATTTCAATGGTTGAATTAGCTCAGGCCAACGGCATTAAAGTGATATTGTCGTCGGTACTCCCTGTTGCCGAATTTTACTGGAATCGCTCTATCACCGACGTTGCCGACAGGGTGGCGATACTCAACGACCGAATAAAATCGTATGCCGTCAGCAAAGGCCTGCCATATATCGACTATTACACCAAAATGGTCGATGGACCCGATAGAGCGCTTAACCCCTTATACACCGACGATGGCGTGCACCCAAACGAATTGGGATACGAGATAATGGAAAGCATCGTAAAACCCGCTATCGACAGCATTATAGAAATGCAGTGATTTGACCTGAAAACGACATCCTCTATTCTAAAAAATCTGAAAAAGATGCGTCTAACGGCCGCTATTTAGAAAAAAAGTGTATCTTTGCACTCAAATAATACATTATTATAAATTATTTATTTTTGATATATGAATCGCAAATTATGCTATGTGCTCGGATTGGGAGTCGTTCTATCTCTCTCGTCCTGCGGTAAAAAACTCGGTCAGTTCACATCCGACTATTTCAGTGTTAACCCCGAACCCCTCGAGGTGGTAGGTGTGAATGTGCCCGCTCGTGTTAGCGCTAAAATTCCCGCTAAATTCTTCCGCAAAAATGCCGAAGTTACTGTAACACCCACCCTCGTTTTCAACGGCAAAGAAGTTGCTTCGCAGTCGTATTCTTTCCAAGGTGAAAATGTGCGCGGAAACAACCCCGTTATTTCTTACGAGCAGGGTGGTACACAGACCATACCCGTCAACTTCGTTTATGAGCCCGATATGGCAAAAAGCGAACTCATGCTTGACTTCGTTGTAAATCAAGGTGGCAATAAATATGCTTTGCCGCGCGTGAAAGTTGCCGATGGTGTTATCGCCACAGCAGCTTTGGCCGATGTAGCTTCTGTTACTCCGGCAATCGCCCCCGATGCTTTCCAACGCATTATCAACGAAAAATACACAGCCGACATCATGTTCCTCATCAACCAGGCTAATATCCGCGCAGGTCAACTTAACACCGACGCTATGCTTGAGCTTCAGAAGGAAATAAGAAATGCCAATGCCGACAAATCTCGCGAACTCGAAGAAATTAACATTTCGTCGTATGCTTCGCCCGACGGTGGTGTTAAATTAAACACTCGCTTGGCTGAAGACCGCGAGAAAAACACTAAAGAATATCTCGACAAACAGCTCAAAAAAGATAAAATCACTGAATTTGGCGAGCTCACAGCGCAATTCACTGCTCAAGACTGGGAAGGCTTCCAGAAACTTGTGGCTCAGAGCAATATCCAAGATAAAGACCTTATCTTAAGCGTTCTGTCGATGTATAAAGACCCCGAGCAGCGCGAACGTGAAATACGCAACCTCTCGTCGGTGTTCGAGCAACTTGCCGACCAGATTTTGCCACAGCTTCGTTATTCTCGCATCACGGCTTCTGTTAATGTAATAGGTAAGAGTGACGCCGAAATCGAAGAACTCTTCAACACCGACCCGTCGAAACTTAGCGTAGAAGAAATTCTCTATTGCGCAACATTGACCGACGACAACGCTCGTAAAGCTCGTATCTACGAAACGGCTACTCGTCTTTATGCTAACGACTACCGCACTTGGAATAATCTTGGTATGACTCAGTATATCAACGGCAAATACGACGACGCAAAAGCTTCTTTTGCTCGCGCCGCTATGCTCGGTTCTAACCCAGAAACACAGATGAATATCGGCCTTATCGAAATGGTAAACGGCGACTATGCTAAAGCTAACCAGTACTTTGGATCGGCTACCGGTGTCAAAGAAGTGGGCGACGCGCTCGGCGTTTACTACCTCAAACAAGGCGATGCTGCGGCTGCCGTTCGTGCTTTTGCCGACACTAAGAGCAACAACGCTGCGCTCGCTCAGATTTTGACTAAAGACTACAACAAGGCTAAATCAACGCTCGCTGCTATCGACAAACCCGATGCCACAACATACTATCTAATGGCTGTCCTTGGCGCTCGCACAAATAACGAGTCTATGCTCACCACAAACCTCCGTCAGGCTGTTCGTATCGACCCGACGATGGCAGGTAAAGCTATTAACGACCTCGAGTTTGCTAACTACAACCTATCTAAAGCACTCAATTAATTTGAACCGATAATATGAAGCAGGGCAGTGCTATTGCAGGCGCCGCCCTGTTTTTTTTGTATAACAGCTCATATACAAGCTCGCACTTAGCAAAAAAAATTGTACCTTTGTAGAAATTATGGCCTTTGGAAAAATATATCTCTTCCCTTCGTTGCTGTCGCCATGTGCGCCTGCCGAAGTGTTGCCGCAGCGAAATATAGCGCTGATAAGCTCTGTAACGTATTTCGTTGTGGAAGAGTTGCGCACGGCACGACGTTTTCTGAAGGCTTGCGACCGCAATATCAATATCGACGGCCTTCACTTTGAAGTCCTAAACGAACACACTCAGCCCAAGGCTGTCGAGGCTATGTTGCAACCTGCTCTCGAAGGGCACGACATAGGGGTGATAAGCGAAGCCGGATGTCCCGCCGTTGCCGACCCCGGTGCCGATCTTGTGGCGCTGGCGCAACGCAAAGGCATCGAAGTAGTGCCGTTAGTCGGCCCCTCGAGTATTCTATTGGCTCTTATGGCGTCGGGTTTTAACGGACAAAGCTTTGCCTTTATAGGATATCTACCTATCGAGGCCGCAAAAAGAGCGGCTGCTCTTAAGGCGATGGAACGCGATATTAAAACGCGTAGGCAAACGCAGATTTTCATCGAGACTCCCTATCGCAACAACAGGCTCGTGGCCGATTTAGCATCGGCGCTCCCCGGAGATATGTTGCTATGCGTTGCCGCCGACATTACGGCGCCGTCTCAAAGTATAATAACAAAGCCGCTCAGCGACTGGAAAAAGTCGACCTACGACTATGCCAAGCGCCCGGCTATTTTCCTCTTGTATAACAGATGAGTCGACGTCGACAACAACGGCGCCGCGAGGCTTTTTGGAACGACCAGCCAGGTCTTTTCGATGTCGTAGCCGACAACGACACCGATGCTGCGATTGAGCCATTGTCCGACGAGGCTGTCCAAGTGTCTGACCGCCTGCGTTTTATTTCATTCGGCAGCGGTAGTAGTGGCAACTGCGCCTACATAGGGTGCGATGCCGGTGGCTTGCTCATAGATGCCGGCGTCGACAATAATTACGTTGAGGCTGTGCTCGGCGCTAATAGCATCGACCCCGATTCTATTCAAGGCATATTGTTGACGCACGACCATGGCGACCATGTTAGATATGCCTACGCTTTATTGCGACGACATCGGCACATGCGCTTATACGCTACTATGAAGTCTTTTAACGGCCTCCTGCGCCGTCATAGCATGTCGCGCCGTGTAAAAGATTATCACACACCGATATACAAAGAGTTTCCATTCACGGTCGGTCCGCTATCCGTCACCGCTTTCGAAACGAGTCACGATGGTAGCGATAATGTAGGTTTTGCTATCGACGCCTTAGATGAAAATTTTGTAGTCCTCACCGATACGGGAAAAATAACAGAACGTGCCGACTACTACATCCGTCGCGCAAAGCACCTGATGATTGAGACTAACTACGACCTGAATATGCTCAGAAACGGCCTATATCCGCGATATCTTAAGGCCCGAATTGAATCGGAGATAGGGCACCTCGATAATGCAGTGACTGCTCGTTATCTGGCCGACGTTGCTTCGGAAGTGAGCCTGCGTAATATCTTCCTATGTCATTTAAGTCAAGACAACAATACTCCGCAAATTGCCCTCGACACCGTTAAAGCGGCGCTCGTCGAAGCTGGTATCGACCTCGCCGACTCTAATGCCTTTGTCGATGATAAACTGCGGCTCGCTGTCTTGCCACGCTCTGAAGCTTCAGCGCTTGTAATCCTGTCGAAAAGATCATAGACAGGTTGCAACCTGCATCACAGCGCCTTCATAACTAATAAAAAGCCCCGACCTGAGTTTGGCCGGGGCTTTATTGTAGAGTGATGTTTCTTATCTAACAATCAGTTTGCATACCGTGTCGCCGGCGCGTACGATATATACGCCTTTGGCAACAGCTACCTTATATGAAGGTGCGTCATCGGCGGCAAAGAGTGTCATACCTGCAGGGTTGGAAACAGATACTGCAAGGCCGTCAACGCCCTCGATTAAGATATAGCCATTGTCGCTTGTGATAGATATATTATCGCTTGCGACTTCAGTGAGCGAGCTTTCGCCTACCTTTACAGATACGGCAACGGGCTTACTTTCGCGTTCGCCAAAGAGGGCGGTTACGGTGTAGGTGTGGTTGCCCTCTGCTACATTGCTGTCGACATAGCTGTGTGTCGTTGCTGTTGTCTCGGTGATGGCGGTGCCGTCGCGATAGATGCGATAGCCGCTGTGTTCTGCACCATCGAGTTTGCATACGGCATTGAACGACAAATCGTCGATATAGAGTATAAACTTGTCGTTGGCATTATAGTGTATTGCAAAATACTTAGCGTTCGACGGTAAGGTATAGGTATACTCTGTCCATTCCGTGGGCACCGAGCTTACCGATTCAAGCACATTGAATGCCGATGTCGAGCGGTCGGTAGTAGAGTACATCACTTCGAAGCTTTCATAGCCATATTCCCAGCCCGGTGTCTTTGCCCAGAACGATACTGTGGTGCCGGGATGTACTTCAGGCGATATAAACCAGTCGTTGTTGGTAACAGCTTTTCCTGTTGTTGCGTCGTACGACGACCATGCTGTCAGCACCTGGTTGCCGGTGTGCGTCTTGTATTCGTCGAGCATCGTTATGCCAAGCACTACAGGGTTGAATACCATAAATGCGAACGGTTCGCCCGAGTTATCGAACTTGATGTCGGTAAAGGTATAGGTATAAGCGCCATCGCCATCGACCAGGGTATAATCGCCTATATCGCTGATTGAGAACGCTGCGTAGCTCTCGAAGGAGTCTTCAACCTGGAGTGCGTCGGCTTCGCCCCACGTTAATGTAACATTGTTTTCGCTTGTTACTTCACCTTCAACGAAGCGAGGTTCGGGCACATCGGGTGCGGTGATGCGTGTGATGATGTATTCCGATTCGTTATTGGCAAGCACTTCGTCTTTATCGAATACAATTTTCACATTGTATTTATATGTGTTGCCTTCTTCTTCAAGAGTCGAGGGTACGCTAAACTCATGTGTGGCAAATTCGCCTGAGGCCAGAGGCTTCGTCGCTTCGTCGCTTAAGAGCACTTTGCCATCGCGGTAGAGATCGATGCGGTAGCCATCAGCTGCTTTAACGCCTTGATTGAATATCGTAGCGCGATATTTGCCTGTTTTACCTACCTGAACCGATGTCGGCCCTGAGAAGGTGTAGCCTAAGAGGTCGTATTCAACATTGCTTTCAAGGCTTACCATGTCGATATAGACATCGTTGGCATATTCGGCTATGCCGTGGAAACTGAGTTGAACGGCTCCATATTGCTTGAAATCGCTCAAGTCGTAGGTATATAGCCACCAGCCGCTGTCATATTTCTCATCGGTAACGTAAATAGGCTCGTCAAGAGCTACATATGTGCCGTCGGGAAGACGTACTTCGGGTATCAAGCGGTCGGCATAGACATCTCCATAGTAGTCCATTTCGTGATAGAATGCAAATGAGAAGAGAGGCACAGGCATATCGTCGATACGTAATTTGGGCGATACGAGGCGTCCGGCCCAGCCGGGACGGCCGTCGCTACTACTGAACACGGCAAGGCCACCGTCGTAGTCGGCCGGCATACAGTAGGGATAGTAGCCCTGCGACATGAGTGTCCACAGCTGTTGATTGCCCTCAAGAAGATATGTTGTCCAGGGGTCGGTGCTCAAGGCTGCATCGGAGAATGACTCAAAGAAATCGCCTTCATACGGGTCGCCGAAGATAATGTGATTCGACAACGCATAGTCGCCGATGCCGGCAGCACTGATTGGCTCTATCTGATAGTAGACGAAATACTGTTGTTTCTTGGGGTCAAGGGTCATATCTACAAACTCGGTGCCGGTGGCGCGAGTGCTCATTATCACGTTGTCGCTGCGGATAATGCGGTAGATAAGTTCGTCGGGATTGATATAACCGCCGTTCTGTCCTGTCTCGGGTGCAATCCAGCGGAGCACGGGGTGGCCGTCGTAGTCTTCAAGTGATACCTCTGTCGGTGCGGTCGGCAGGTCGTAGCCTACATATGCCGTCTCTACGGCTTTTTCGCCGGCGCCTGAGGCATTGACAGCAACTACACGATAGGTGTTAAAGCCTTGCACGGCTTCAGTATCGGTCCACGATAGGTCGGCTCCGGTAGCGGGGCTTTCAAAGCTGTGGATTACATTGTTGTCGTTGCCGCGGAAAATATCGATGCGCTCAAGCGAGCTAAGAGCCTTGCCGTCGGCTGTAACTGTCGGTGTCTTGAATTCTATCGTTGCGGTGAGGGCGCCTTTGGCTCCGGGGGTTACAGTGAGGTTCTCAACAGCAGCGGGGGCATCGGTTGCCGGCACTTCGTCGATGGTTACGTCATCAACGAAGAGATAGTACATCTTCGAAGCAGAGGTGCAGTGGAAGCCTACATAGCAGTTGCCTGTTGTGGTAGCTGAAAACTCTGCGGTGAAGAAACTATCGTGGTTGGTGTGGTTATATTCTTTTTCAGCCAAAATAACTTTTTGGTCGGCAACGGTGGCGGTGGGCCCTGCGGTAACACTTAATTTCTCTTTGTTGCCGCGTGTCCACATACGGAATGTCACGCGATATTTCTTGCCTTGTTCGGCTGTGAACGGGGGCATGATAATCCAGTCGTCGGCAGGGCCGAGGGGGTTGTAACCATAGACAACGCACGGTGTCTCAGGACGGTCGGCGTTATCTTTATCGGCAGAAGTCCAAGAGTAATCTTCGCTGTAGAACCAATAGCCCCAGTGGTATTGTGCATCGCCATCGTTATTAGCGTCGATAACTGTGCATAGCTCAAAGTCTTCGATGTTATCGAAGTTGAAAGTCACGGGTAGTTCTGAGCCCGAGCCGAACAAGCCTTCCGCTGTCGATGTTTCAACGCCTTGACGGCCATCACAATAGGCGGTTACTACGTAGTAAACATTAGATGCGTCAAATTTGCTTGTATCGGTCACGGTAGTAGCGCTAATACCCGATGCTACCATCTTCACTTCGGGGTAGCGTACTACGTCGTAGGTGAGTTTCGTCGGGTCGATATATCCGCCGTTGCGGCCTACGCCCGGTGCTGTCCACGATATTACGGGTTCGCCTTCGCTATTGGCTTCCAGCGTGAGGTTTTCAACGTGCCCGGGGCCGTCGATGCCTACATACCACGAATATCCTGTGCGAGGACCTTCGCCTATGCTGTTCGATATCTGTACCGAATAGCCGTGAACACCTTCTGTAAGGCTTATGTCAAGCGATACGGCTTGGCCGGGTGTCACGTCGAGCGTTGCATAGCCTTCACCGTCGACGGTAACGTCGGCTGTGAGCGGTGCCGAAAGGGTGCTGCCGTTATATGCTACGCTTGGCACTGTGAATTTGAGCTGCCCGCTGAGCGATGCGTCGATAAAGCTGACAGTCTGGTTGCTGACAGCGGCAGGGGCTGCTGCCGACACTTCGGGAGCCGGTATGTAGATACCTGTTATCTCTTCGTTATTGGTGAAGCGGCATATCTCTTCGGCTTTACCTGTCGATACGTTCACTTCATAGAGGCCCGAGTTGCCGTTGAGCTCTGTTGCTGCCCAATATAGCTTGTCGGTGATGGGGTCGAAGGTTGCCGACTGAACATATTCGGGATTAAGACCTGTGCGGCCTATCTCGGTGCATTCGCCTGTCTCTTTGTTGATGCGGTAAAGAGCTGAGGAGGCGCCTTTGCTGATACCATACAATTCGCCTGCGTTATTTGCAGCTATTGCTATAAAGCTGGGCGTCTTAGCTATAGGCGTAACAAAACCGGTATAGTTGTCGAGTGTCGATACGGCCGGACGGAAATACTCGATGAGGCCGGTGTCGTCGGTCTCCTTAATATATGACACCACAAAAATCTGTCCCGTAGTAGGGTCGTAGGTCATATCGTGGGTTATCTGTGTCTGGTCGAAGGTCCCGTCGAGAAATCCCTGTGTCACGCGTGTTATATTGCCCGTGGCAAGGTCGACAGTGCAGAAGGTTGAGAAGGTATAGCCCCAACCGCCTTCATCGTCATAGACATACGAGTTGTAGTAATATTTGCCATCGGCATAGGTGCCGCCACCATTGGCCTGGTAGCTCTCTATTGCCATGTATTTGCTTATCTCGGGGTTCGACGAGGCCTTAAAGGTGTAGAGGCCATATTCTGCCGCGCGCCATGCCGATGAATAGATAACCGAGCCATAGATTGTAGTGCCATCGCCAAGCACCCGCATGGGTGGCGTTGTTGTGTAGCTCCGGGCGATGGCTGAAGCATCGTGCATCAGGCCAACGCGCCCTATCTCTTTTGAGAATGTAGGCGCAAAATTACGCGCCTGTCGTGTCGCAGCTTTTGTTCGCTCTATCGGAGCTACGCTGCGAGTGCTTCCCTGATATTGGGGGCTGCGCTTTTGGGCTACAGCTCCCATTGTCAGCGTCGCCGACAATAACAAAACCAGTGAAATTTTTTTGTACATAGTGATTGATGTTGATTAAAACGTTGTAGGGACGTACTACTCAGTACGTCCCTACAATCTAATTGGGTTTATTTTACAACTTTAATTGTGTATGCTTCGCCGTTAGCGCTTACTATGCGGATAATATATACTCCATTGTTGAGAGCCGATAGTTCGTAAGTGCCGTTGGCCGCCGGTTCGCCTGCTACAAGAGCGCCGGTAAGGTCGTAAACTGCTACGCTTGCTGTGCCTGCAAAGCTAAGTGTGCCTCGAGTATATTTAACACCATTCTTGCCTGCTACACTTTCTACGCCGGTAGTCTCTGTCTCAAGCTTCTCGATAGAGATTGAGGTAAGGTAATAGTGCTGACGTTGATCTTCGCCACGATTTTCATAGCATGCGCGCAATGCAACATAGTATGTGCCTGTCTCGGTTACACTGAACTCGAAGCTGTTTTCTTCCATAGGCTTCGTTAGAACAAAGTCGTCGGAGCAGAAGGTGAGAGTTTCAAGATCGTATGATTGTCCTATATATCCTTCTAATTTTCCGCTTTTACCCGGCTCATCAATGCCTGCCATAAATGTTACACGATAGTCGCCTTCTTCGATAACATTCAACGGAGGTGTGAAGAGATAGTCATCTTCTGTTCCTCCATCGGGACAGAATATGTGTGCTGAATTACTGTCTGCGCGGAAATTCCATTTCTGGATAGTTCCCGATATCGTGGAGTTTTCGCCTTTAATAGCTGTAAACAGATCAAACTCATCTTGTGTTGTGATGGGGAATGTTACAGGAAGATTGAAGGGCTCGAGCGGGCCTACATATGCTGTCGGACCTACTTTGGCCATGGCGCTGGCGGCGCCTTCAACCGTTACCACTACGCCATAGGTGTGGAAGCCCGACTCAAGGCCTGTCGTTGCATTGTCAACAAACGATGTAGCTGTCCCCGAGAGGGTCGCTATTATGTTTTCGGTTTCGGTGCCATCGCGGTAGATTTCTATTTTTTCAAAATTTTTGCCGCTGAGCGATGCGCCTAAAATATCGGTGGTGGGTAATTCCCAATTAAGTGTCAGCTCGAGAGCACGTTCGGGAGTAGCAGTGGCTGTGAGATTGCTAACGGCGCCGGGATAGGACGAGCCTGTCTCTGCTATGGTAAAATCTTTCACGACTATTGTTCCACCGAATGCTTGCGATGTTACATGGAATACGAAATGATAATCGCCGGTCTTAAGCGCCGAGAGGTCTGGCAAAATAAATACGTATTCGTCATTGTTTGTATTCGCGAGTTTCTTTATTTCTTGTGCCTCGGTCATAACTTCGGGGCTGAATTCGCCTTCGAAGGCGCTGCAGGCATATAATGTCATCACATCGTATGAGTCGCTCATATTATACTTGAACGCCAATGTGCTATTTTTGTCGATGTGAATCAATGGGGAGATAAGATAGTCGTCGCACACTTGATAAGACCTGTAGAAATAAGCTCCGTCAGCCTTTGCCGACCATGTTCTATCATCTTCATTAGCGTTGCACATGCTCCAGCCTTCATCAAATACGCCATCAGAAACGCCTATCGTTGAGATGTAGGGCAAACTCGTAATATCGGCAACACAATCGTGGTCTTCAGGTTCTTCAGGCTCTTCAGGCTCTTCCGTACCGGGACCTCCCGAGCCTCCTTCACCGGCTATTTCCTCTATCGTAACAGATTGGATGTACGGACCTTGATTTACAGTACCGTAGCAACGGAAGGCAATATATGCCGTGCCGCTTTCTGTAGCCTCAAATGTAGCTTCCAGCTCGGTGTATGCTGTCGGACGCTCTTCTATTGTTACCGACGGAGAGTTTTTTGCAGCTTCTAAAGCACCTTCGGCGGTAGAGTTTGGAGCTGTTGCTGTAAAATATACGGCTAAGTTATCGAATTTGGTGGAAGCGCCGTGAATCTTGTAGGTAAATGTCACCTTGTATTGGTTGCCGACGGTTGCGTTGATAGCCGGAGATATTAGCCACGCATCAATATTGTTTGTTGTGCTGGTATTCCAGATGCGGAGTGCATTGCCGCCAAAAAGAGACCAAACAGGAGAACCATAGCTTCCGGCGTTTTTCTTCGTCCACACATCGTCGCTCGGTCCGTCAATGGGCGCGCTCTCGCTCGTAAAGTTTACTGTATAAGTTTCGCTTAAGTCTAAGGCAGCGTTGGCCGTGAGTATGCTCAAGGCAACAGCCGCAAATAAAATGTAAAGTTTCTTCATATTTATAGTTTGATTAATAAATTTCGCCATTGGTCAATGACAAGTTTGTATTTTATCTATATCAAAAACAAAATGTCACTTAAACGCGCACAAAATTAGCAAAATATATCCAAAACACCAATTTTTATTGGATAAAAGTGATTTTCGAGAATCATTCCCCATGCTAAACGCGCCAATCACAAAATGTGCGCCTTCTGAATTGCCACAATTGTAGTTTTGCTTCGATAATTCGATAAAAATGACTATATTTGTAAAAATTTTGCCAATACCAAATAAAATGAGCGATAATAGCGACGATATATATCGTGATGAAATACCCGAAGATGAGCAGGAGCTCTCTTCTTATGATGAAGACTTAGATGCTGCCGAGCTCAATGCTGAGCTTAAAGAGGGTAGTGGGGCGGCCGACTCTGAGCGGCGCAGGCCATACACCTCGGCCGATGCCGTGGTGCGTCATCATCTGCGCGGAATGTACCAGACTTGGTTTCTCGAATACGCCTCTTATGTTATCTTAGAGCGTGCCGTTCCTCATATCGATGATGGCCTTAAACCTGTGCAGCGTCGTATCCTTCATGCGATGAAAACTATCGACGATGAGCGATTCAACAAGGTGGCCAACATCGTTGGTACGACAATGCAGTATCACCCTCACGGCGACGCTTCTATCAAAGATGCGCTCGTCCAACTGGGACAGAAAGAGCTCCTTGTGGAAACGCAAGGTAACTGGGGTAATATTCTCACCGGCACGGCTGCCGCTGCCGCGCGTTATATTGAGGCCCGGCTCTCACCATTTGCTACCGAGGTGCTCTTCAACCCTAAGGTGACGGAGTGGACTCTTAGCTATGACGGCCGTAAACGCGAGCCCGTCACATTGCCGGCTAAGTTCCCGTTGCTCTTGGCGCAGGGTGCCGAAGGTATTGCTGTGGGCCTGTCGTCGAAAATACTGCCTCATAATTTCAACGAAATTCTCGATGCTGCGATAGCCTACGTGAGGGGTGAAGATTTTGAGCTCTATCCCGATTTTATCACGGGCGGCATGATTGATGTGGCTCGTTATAACGATGGACGACGTGGTGGAGCCGTAAAGGTTAGAGCTAAAATAGAGAAAGTTGACCAGCGCACTCTCAACATAACGGAATTGCCCTTCGGTAAGACCTCGGAGGCTCTTATCGAGTCGATATTGAAGGCTTTTGAGCGTGGCCAAATAAAGATTCGCAAGGTGGAAAACAACACCGCGGCCGAAGCTTCGATTATTGTGCACCTCATACCCGGCACTTCGAGCGACAAAACTATCGACGCGCTCTATGCTTTCACCGATTGTGAGGTTAATATTTCGCCTAACTGTTGTGTTATACGCGATAAAAAACCGCAATTCCTCGGCGTGGGTGATGTCCTTAAACATAGTGTCGACACCACTCGCAAGATTATAACAGCTGAGATTGAAGTTATTCTCGGTGAAGACCGCGAAAAGCTTCTCTACGCTACTCTCGAGAAAATTTTTATCGAAAACCGTATTTATAAAGATAAAGAGTACGAAGAAGCAGCCACTCTCGATGCTGCCATTGAACACATTGATCGCAGGCTCGAGCCGTTCAAACCATCGTTTATCCGCGAGATAACACGCGACGATATCCTTAAGCTGTTGGAAATTAAAATGAAACGCATCTTGCGTTTTAACTCCGATGAGGCCAATGAGGCTATAGCCGCTCTTCAGGCTCGCATCTCGGATAACCTTGATAGGCTCGAAAATATCGACAGGGTAACGATTGAGTGGTATGAGTATCTTAAAAAGAAATATGGCGATGCTTATCCTCGTCGGACTCTGATTCGAAGTTTCGACAATATACAGGCCGCTACTGTGGCTGAGGCTAACGAAAAATTATACATCAATCGCGAAGAAGGGTTTATCGGTACAGGCCTCAAAAAAGATGAATTTGTATGTAACTGCTCTTCTATCGACGACATTATAATATTCTATCGCGATGGACGATATAAGATAGTGCGAGTGCAAGACAAACTTTTCGTGGGTAAAAACGTGCTCTATCTAAATGTGTATAAGCGCAATGATAGCCGCACTATCTACAATGTAATATACCAAAACGGTCGCGGAGGTGTATACTATATGAAGCGCTTTGCCGCTACGGGTATGACGCGTGATAAGGAATACATGCTCACCAACAATCTACAGGCAGGTGCACGTATTGCTTGGTTTACGGCAAACCCCAATGGTGAGGCTGAGATTGTTAAAGTTACTTTGAAACCGAAGTTGCGTCTCAAAAACCTTACCTTCGACGTCGATTTCTCTAAACTCGCAATAAAAGGCCGTACGGCGATGGGTAACCTCGTCACGAAAAACGATGTGGCGCGTTTCTCGCTGAAAGAACGTGGCGCCTCGACTCTGGGGGGACGAAAGGTGTGGTTCGACTTCGATGTAATGCGCATAAACTATGATGGACGTGGCTCTTATCTGGGCGAATTTGGTGGCTCAGACCGCATTTTGGTAATACTGCCCACCGGGGAGTATTATACAACAGGCTTCGAGCTTACCAACCACTACGATGAGAAGGTGCTCAAAATTGAAAAATTCCGCGAAAAACAAGTGTGGACAGCCCTCTTAAACGATGCCGACCAGGGCTTCCCATATATCAAACGCTTCACTTTCGAGGATTCGCCTAAGCGTCAACGTTTTGTGGGCGACGATGCTCGTTCTACTCTGATAGCTCTCTCCGACCATGACGCGCCGATGTTTGAATTGCATTTCAAAGACGAAAACAGAGTGCCTTTGCTTGTCGATGCCGAAGAGTTTATAGGCGTGAAATCGTTTAAGGCGCGCGGCAAACGTCTCACTACATACGAGCTCGATTCTGTAGTCGAGTTAGAGCCTAAGCGCCCCGATGCTGCCGAAGAATTGCCTTCTGAGGCCGACGATGAGCCCGCAGTGGACGTGCCGGCAGATGAGATAGATGTCGACCAAGGCAACGAAGTGGTGCGCGAAGAGCATCAGCAGCAGTCTTTGTTTGAAGATGAACAGGACTTGTAAAATAGTACTGGCTATTACGCTCGTGTTGCTATGCCACACGGCGCTTCATGCTCAAGATAGCGCAGTGGCAATTGAGCGCCCTGTGCTTTCGGCTTATACCATAGAAGCCGGAACGTCGCATATTGCCGACACGTATCTTTCACCTCTTAAATACGATGGCCCGAAGTTAGGGTTTAGCTATGAGAGGATGCAGGCCATGCGATTCAACCCGCAAAAATGGGTGTTGAGGCTGAAGTGGGGTATCAACGGCGATATGACAAGAAACCCCGCACGTAGCACGTCGATTTACGGACTTAATATCGACTTCGGCTGGGGTATGGCACATCGCTGGCATGTTGCTGATAATTGGACATTTATGGCTGGAGGCTCTACCGGTATTGATGCCGGCATATTATATGCTGCACATAACTCCAACAACCCGGTGTCGGCCAAAGCGGCATGGACCGTTAACGCTTTGGGCGCTGCTGTTTATAACGGAAAAATAGGGCGGGTGCCATTCTGTGCCCGATACTTGGCTGAAATGCCCCTTACTGGTGTTTTCTTTTCACCTGAATACGGACAACTTTACTACGAAATATATCTCGGAAACCATAGCAACTTGGCAAGAGTGGCTTGGCCCGGAAATTTCTTCAGGCTCAACAATCTTGCAACAGTCGATCTCCGTCTTGGCCGCACCATTGTGCGTCTTGGGTATAGATGCTTGATAATGAGCACAAAAACATCCGGTATAGTGACTCGTGATATAAGTCACACCGCCGTAATAGGCTTCGTGTCGGAGTGGTTGTCGCTCAGTGCCGGTCGCAAATCGGTAGATAAGGCTAAGATAATTAATGCTCTTTATTGACGATGAAACGTTTACGTAATATTCTGGTGCTTTTGACCTTGTTGATCCCGATTTCTCTCGGAACAGGGGCGTGCCATTCTATTTCGTCGTGGAATAATGATTATTATGGCAACTTCGACGCCCTTTGGAAAATACTCGACGAGCACTATTGCTTTTTCGATGCAAAGGGTGTTGATTGGAAAGCTGTTGGCGAGAAGTATCGTGAACAAATCGACCCGGAATGGGAGTTTGATACTTTCTTCGCACATTGCGCTTCGATGCTCGAAGAGTTAAAAGACGGGCATACCAACTTAATATCTTGGTTCGACGTGAGTTACTACCGTAAGTGGTGGAGCGACTATCCGCAAAACTTCGACTTGCGCTTAATTCAGGAGCATTATCTCGGCTTCGACTTTCATAGCGGTGGCGGAATTATATATAAGTATCTTGAAGACAGAAATGTAGGGTATGTGCGATATTCGTCGTTTTCATCGGGCATAAGCCATAGTTTTGTCGACAAAATGATGCTTTCGATGAAGGATGCCGATGGTATGATTATCGATATCCGCGGCAATGGCGGTGGCGAGATGACAAATGTCGAAAAACTGGTAAGCCATTTCCTTGATAATAGGACACTTGCAGGTTATATGTCGCATAAAACCGGACCGGGTCACAACGATTTTTCGGAGCCCTATCCATATTACTTCGACCCCATCGAAGGGCATGTGAGGTGGCTGAAACCTGTGATAGTGCTTACTAATCGAAGCACTTTCAGCTCGGCCAATAACTTTGTGTCGGTGATGAAAGATTTGATGCAAGTGTCTGTCGTTGGAGCTACTACAGGTGGTGGTTCCGGCATGCCTTATTCTTCAGAGATTCCATGTGGATGGGTTGTGCGCTTCTCGGCAGTCCCAGTATATGACGCTAATATGAATATCACAGAATATGGCATTGAACCAACGCCCGGAGGAGAGGTCGACCTCGACCCTAAAAAGGCACTCGAAGGGGTTGATACAATGCTTGAATTCGCTATCGAGATTTTGAACAAATCGGCTCAAGACAAAACATATCCGTCGAAAACTCTCGCCGGTTTAAAGAAATAGAAAACAGTGGCTAAAGATTATAAAAATCCGCAACGGTATAGGCTCGATTTCATAAAGGAAAACACCTTTATGCGTATATGGAGCATACGCATGACGCGCCTCAGAGTCGTGCTCGCAACAATTGCTGTGGTTGCCGCTTTTGTCGCTCTTATTTGGGCTATCATAGCGTTTACACCTATGAGACAGCTTCTCCCGGGCGCTCTTAAGGGCGACCTCAGGGCGAAATATCTTGAGACGGCACTTCGGCTCGATTCGCTCGAACAGGCTGCTCGTATCAATAATGCCTACCTCGATAATATTGTTGCCATTATGAGCGATGATATACCCGAAGACTCGGTGCGAGCTATTGCCGTCGAGCAGATTTATTCAGCCGATTCTCTCTTGGCTGCCACTGAAGCAGAACGCCTCTTCGTTAGCCGCTATGAGGAAGAAGAGCGATTTAACCTGTCGGTACTCGCCCCAATAGCGGCCGAAGGCCTCATCTTCACCTCGCCGGTAGCCTCGGGTTGCGAGGTGGCGCCGACGGGCGATGTCGCAAAGTCGATAGCGCTTTCGGTGGCTAAAAATCTACCGGTGTCGGCAATCTACCGCGGCACTGTTGTCGATGTATACTGCCGCAACGACGGCTTGTTTAATGTTATTGTTCAGCATCCCAACGATTTTGTCAGCGTTTATAACGGCATAGGTGAGGCGTTCGCTAACAAAGGAAAAAAAGTTGATGGTGGACAGGCTTTGGGGCAAACGCCGGCTACCGGAATTATCTACTTTGAATTATGGCATAACGGATCGCCGCTTGATTCGCGCGATTACATTGCATTCTAAAATTCCGTATGAGATTATTTCTTAAAAAATGGTGGCCGACATGTATTGTTGTCGCTGTTATTCTATATGCTACACTTAATAGCGACCCTGTCGGTGCCGATCAGTTGCCGCTGATACCGCATATCGACAAACTGATTCATGCCGTAATGTTTGGCGGCCTTTTTTCTGCAATATGTTTCGACTACTATAGGGCCGGAAATGCTTTGACGCAAATAATAATGCTCGTCGTTGCCGCTATCAGCATCTGTGCCGGAGGCCTCGACGAGCTTGCGCAAGGGGTTATGGATAATGGTCGCACGACAGAGGGCCTCGACTTTGTAGCCGACTGTGTCGGTGTTGCCGTTGCGTATATAACAGCACCACCCGCCATTAGGCGAGTGGTGAAGAAACATTAACGCTATTCTATTGTTATTTTTTCGCCAAGCGCGGTGTCAACGGCTTCGCGAAGCTCGTCGTTTTGCTTGTCGCGACTTAAAATAGTGCCATCGGGCCCGAAGAGTATGATGCACGGAATGCCTGTTATGCCATAGATATCGGTCGGTATCTTTTGTGCGTCGAGAATGCATTCCCAAGGCAGTTGGTGCTTCTCGATAGCTTTTAGTGTAGCCTCAACTTCGTCCCATACGGCAACGCCGAGAATGTCGAGACGGTCGCTATCTTTATATTTAGCATAGATGTCTTTTAACACAGCTGTCTGGCGTATGCAAGGGCCACACCAGCTTGCCCAAAAATCGACAAGTGTAAATTTGCCCTTTCCTACATAATCGCTCAGTCGCTTAACGCTGCCGTCGGGTTGCGTTACTTCAAAGTCGATGAATTTACAGCCTGGCTTCGTCATTTCGCGTTTTTCAGCATCAGCAAGAAGTTTCTTAGCTTGCTCGTAGTTGGCAAATGACGGATATTTTTCAAAGGCTTCGCGTAGGCCGGCGGCATCCATTTCCCATGCCATCTCACTTACAAAGAGGTAAAAACCGAGGGCGTTATCTGCGTTGGCTTCAACGGCATCCTCGATTAATTTGCCATACTCTTCCAATATTTTTTCCTTGCCTTCTTCGTCGGCCTCGTTGTAGCTGTTTTGCAGCTTGGTGCTTGCCGCATCGAGTTCGTGCAAACGCTCGTTAAGTTCTGTGCCACGTGCTTCACGGCTTTGGCTATCGATGTTGATAGTGCCGGGTTCGAGTATAAATCGTGGCATGCGCACACCTTCGACATGTAGACGGGCGACGATAGAATTCTTAATTTTACCTTCCATAACGACCATCTCGCCGGTTGCGATAATACTGTCGATTTTTTCGTCGGTATCTGTGTTTGTCAAGGTTATCATCTTACCCTGAATGTCGTCGCTGACGGGTATGTTTAGCTTAAAGCGCTCTGCAGAGCCGCACGCGCAACATGCCAATGCAAGCGCGGCAGTTGTAAGTTTTAGTATTTTCATAGTGTGATATTATAGCTTCATGGCACATTCGCTGGCCACTGTCGGCACGTAGTGGTGTCAACAGTGGCCGTATGCGCTGTCGTTTTGCTTATTTCTTATCTTTGTTCTTTTCAAGTTGACGTTCTACGGCTTCGAGAGCAACGTCGAGGGCTTCTTCAAATGTGTTTGCCACCTTTGTCGCTACTGTCTCGCCATGTTGTGGCATACTAACTTTCAGAACAACTTCTTTGTTCATTGCACTTTCAGGCTTTACCACTTTTAGGTTTACATCGACAACGCTTATCGATGAATAGCGGCGGGCCAGACGCTCAACCTTTTTATTGATGAAATCAACGAGGCGGTCGGCTACTTCAAAGTGGATTGCATTAATTCTTACATCCATAATTTTATTCCTCCTTTTTTAGTGCACGAGGGTGTGCAAGTTTATAATTCTTTTGTAGTTCTCTATATGATATGTGTGTATATCTCTGTGTTGTAGCTAAAGATTGATGCCCGAGTAGCTTCTGTACGGCATTGAGGTCGGCCCCATCGTTGAGCATATCGGTTGCGAAAGAGTGACGTAGCACGTGAGGCGAGCGACGTGCCGACACAACGCCGGCGCCGGTGAGCGTATCGTGAACAACCTTGTAGACCAGCCCGCGGTAGAGAGGCTTGCCGTTGACTCTGACAAAAAACTCGTCGTTGGCCGTTGCGACGGGCACTTGTTGGCGCAGGGTGCGGTAGTGTGATATCATCTGGCGTAACTCTTGTCCGAAAGGAATTATTCGTTCTTTAGAACGTTTTCCCAGCACTTTTAGTTCACCGCGAGTGGTGTCGACATCGCTATCTTTCAACCCTATGAGCTCCGACTCGCGTATGCCTGTCGTGTATAACATATCTATTATTAGCGCATTGCGGGCCTCTTCGAAATCTTCTGAAAAAGCGTCCATGGTATCAATGACGCGAGCGGTGTCGTTGGGAGTGATAAACGCCGGCAGCACGCTCGGCGCGCGAGGGGCGACCAACCGTGCCGCAGGGTTCGACTGCAAATTGTGGTGCCTCATAAGGTAGCTGTAAAATGCTCTCAAAGCCGATATCTTGCGCAATATTGTGGTCGTGGCCAAGCCTTGCGACGATAGCGACGACACCCATAGACGCAAATCGGAGTAGGTCGCTTTGGTCGGGTCGTCATCGTTATGTAGCAGTTCTGCCGTTAAAAAATGTCGAAACTGCTCAAGATCACGCTTATACGCCAAAACGGTGTGAGCCGACCGTGTCGTCTCGCACCGTATAAAGTCGTAGAAAGCATTATATAGCATAGTCTCTTGCGCTCTATTTGTGGGAGCGTGCCACGAATTTAACGAATAAATTCCGACTATGCAAATTTGCGGCACTAAAACCGCATGAAAGAGGGCGCTTTAGTCTTCGATAGTACGAAGATGCTGCACGTAAACAGCCTTCATCATTTTCTTGCGGTTAACTACCGACGGCTTCTCAAAAGCCTGACGACGACGAAGTTCTTTTACAATGCCGGTCTTTTCAAATTTACGTTTGAATTTCTTAAGTGCTCTTTCGATGAGCTCGCCTTCTTTTACTTGTACAATGATCATATTTGATTGTTAATTTTGATTTTCAGTTGCAATTAGCGCGGCAAAATTACAAAAAAAAATGCAATCCATCAAAAAAAACGCACTTATTTTATTCCTCGTTTTCCTTTTTTTTGATTTTTTTGGCTGTAGGTACTTCCCGCTACAATTATGGGTAATTGTGTATTTGATAGGAAATGATTAATTTTGTCGCCCAAATTAATAATGTATATGAGCTGCAACAGAGAATGTGTATTGGTTTCGGGTGGAGCAGGGTATATCGGCACGCACACCACCGTGGCCTTGATTGAGGCCGGTTACGATGTCGTTGTTGTCGACAATTTTTCCAATTCCGACGCTTCGGCGATTTCGGGTGTAGAAAAGATTGTAGGACGAAAAATAGCCTTTCATCAAGTCGATACCTGTGATAGAGATGCGCTGAAACGTGTCTTTGAGCAGCATGGTTTCAATTCTGTAATTCACTTTGCCGCATTCAAAGCAGTGGGTGAATCGGTGGCCGATCCCTTAAAATACTATCAGAACAACTTGGTGTCGTTTATGAATATTCTTGATTTGATGAAAGAGTATCAGCGGCCTAATGTCTTGTTCTCGTCTTCGGCTACGGTGTATGGCGATACCGACACACTCCCTGTAACTGAAGAGTCGCCACGGCAACCGGCGATGTCGCCCTATGGCAATACCAAGCAAATAGCCGAAGATGTGTTGCGCGATTGCTGTAGAGCCTACGACGCCATTTACGGTATTGCTCTGCGTTATTTCAATCCGATAGGCGCTCACCCATCGGCTCTGATTGGCGAATTGCCCCGTGGTGTTCCCAACAATTTGTTGCCTTACGTAACACAGACCGCCGCCGGCGTGCGCCAATGTCTATCGATTTTTGGCAACGACTACGATACACCCGATGGCACTTGTCTTCGCGACTATATCGATGTCGTTGACCTCGCTCGTGCACACGTTGCCGCCTTGGCACGCATGTTGCATCATGGCATGAAAGATAAATATGAGATTTTCAACGTGGGTACTGGTAATCCCGTATCGGTGCTCGAACTTGTAAATAGCTTCATTGAAGCAAACGGCGTTGATGTGCCTTTCAAAATTTCCGGGCGTCGACAAGGTGATGTGCCGGCTGTTTGGGCCGACACTGCGCTTGCAAACAAAGAACTCGGCTGGAAGACCGAGCGAAATCTTACCCAGACACTGCGTGCGGCTTGGGCTTGGGAAAAACATTTGCGTAATATCGACTGATTTATGAAACCGACTTTGTTTATACTCGCTGCCGGTATGGGTAGCCGTTATGGTGGCCTTAAACAACTCGATGGCCTTGGACCAAATGGTGAAACTATAATGGACTATTCGGTATACGATGCCATACAGGCCGGATTTGGAAAAATTGTTTTTGTCATTCGAAAAGATTTTGAAGATGATTTCCGTGAAATAGTATTGCGGAAATATGAAGATAAAATACCTGTCGGCGTTGTCTTTCAATCTACCGACGCTCTCCCGGCCGGTTTTGTCTGCCCTGCCGACCGCACCAAGCCATGGGGTACGAATCATGCCGTCTTAATGGGTAAAGGTGCTATCAATGAGCCTTTTGCAGTTATTAATGCCGACGATTTCTATGGCCGTCAAGCTTTCGAAGTGATTGTAAAAGACTTGATGCGCCCGCGTACGCGTAAGGGCGACTACAGCCTTGTTGGTTTCCGGGTAGGTAATACTATGTCGGAAAATGGCTCGGTGTCGCGTGGCGTTTGCTCTTCAAAAGACGGCTATCTCACCTCGGTGGTAGAGCGCACCGACTTGTCCTACGACAATGACCGTAATATCGTTTTTACAAACGAATACGGCATGAAGCAGTCGCTCGACCCTAACACCCACGTCTCGATGAATTTCTGGGGATTTACTCCCGATTATTTCGATTTCAGTGAAGATGAGTTTATCAAGTTTCTCAACCTTAATATCGAAAATCCTAAAGCTGAATTTTATATTCCGGGCTGTGTAGATGCTCTGATACGTTCTGCTAAAGTTTCTGCACGTGTCCTCGACACCGATTCCACATGGTTTGGCGTCACATATAGCGACGACCGTCCTTCGGTGATGGAGAAGCTTGCAGCACTTCATCAGCAAGGGGTATATCCGACGCCGCTGTTTAAGTAGTGCTTATAAAGAATTGCGGCCGATTATGCGGAACTATGATAAAGATTCCCGTAGCGTAGTGTCGGTCAATACCCACGTTTAATGATTTTTTTTGCTCCATAGAGTCCCTGTTGGGGGCTATCAAATGTGTGCTAACACTTCTTATAGCCTCTTTCGGGTACTTTAATGAAATGGGGTAGTGAGTCCTTAATTTTTATGATTTTATAGTGTCAATTAATATTGTAGCGCGGTGTTAGTTGTAAGATATTGATAATCAGACGTATAATACTTTTTAAGTATTTTTATAGATTGTAAATTTCTTCTCGTAAAAAATTTTTTTGTAACTTTGGTTGCCTAATATCGCTATTTACAACTATTTATGAGTGTACATCTTTGTAAAATAAAATACTCCCTCCCCTGATGAAAGCATCAATAATATCAACAGTAACGGCATTTTTGCTTGTCTTTACCGCTGCTGCCCAAAATTATCAGCTCCCCGATCGCCACGCTTCTCAGCATGGCTCATTGCTTGCTAATCAAGGTAATGCCGGCATTACAGTGGAGAATTCAACTAAGTATCTCGAAGAAATATTTAGCGAAGAAGAGGAGCCTGAATTTGATATTTACACCGAAGGCTGGGATAGCAAACTTGTGAATTGCTATGCCGGTGTTGCCGTGCCGCAAACGGCGACTATCGACGTGTCTAAGTTCAGTATGCCGCACCCGGGGTATATTACATCGCCATATGGTTATCGCAAACG
Source organism: Muribaculaceae bacterium (assembly GCA_022508985.1). Lineage (GTDB taxonomy): Bacteria > Bacteroidota > Bacteroidia > Bacteroidales > Muribaculaceae > CAG-873. The sequence continues at coordinate 1,245 of JAFLUA010000012.1, read as the reverse complement.
TTTCCGCCGTATGCATAAAGGCGTCGACCTAAAGGTTAATATTGGCGATACTATACGTGCCGCTTTCGACGGTCGCGTCCGCATAACAAATTATGAAAGAAAAGGTTATGGTTATTATGTGGTTTTGAGACATACCAACGATTTGGAGACGGTCTATGGTCACTTGTCGGCTTTCCTCGTTGAACCCGACACTTATGTTAAGGCCGGCGATCCTATCGCTCTCGGAGGTAATACAGGCCACTCGACTGGGCCGCACTTGCATTTTGAAACACGATATATGGGCTATGCAATTAACCCATGCGCCATTTTCGACTTTGCTAACCAAACAACTCATACCGATTCGTACACTTTCGACAAAAACACTTATCAAAACGCCCGAAATTACTCGCCTGCGGCTAATAGCGAATACGCTAAGCAGTATCTGAAACAGAATCCAACGAAGCCTTACGCGCGCACCTCGTCTTCGTCTGGCTCTTCGATTTATCGTGTTAGAAAAGGCGATTCTCTCAGCAAGATAGCTTCGCGTAATGGTACTACCGTAGCTAAGCTTTGCCGCCTTAACGGTATAAAAACAACCACCAAATTGCAGGTTGGGCAGCGATTGAAATTGAGATAACTCTTAATTGGCCATCAGCATGTATTATTTTTGATAGTGCCTGTTAGGCTAATTTGTGCTATTTAATTTTAATTTTGTTGCGCCTAAGGCATAAAATATTTTAAAGAATTTTACAAATTCGATTATTTTTTTGTAACTTTGTGGCACATAACCTCTCTCCTATTAAAAGGTATCTATAAAACAATAGTTTAACCATTATAACTATTTTGATTCACATTGCTGAATGAGACAATATTTAATTGCCCTTGCATTCTTACTGTGTAGTTCCATAGCTTATGGAGCCCGCGTAGAGCGTACTACCGAGTTTAGGGTAGACTTCCGCGTGAGCAGCAACACCATCGACGGCGGGTACTCGGATAACGCCGCCCGAATAGCCGAGATAGTGCGTTTTCTCAACGAGATCGTGGCCGACGACTCTGTCGAAGTTGTCAGCGTGTCGTTCTGCGGCATGTCGTCGCCGGAGGGGAGCAGCGAGTTCAACCGCAAGCTGTCGCTCAACCGTTTGGCGGCCTTGGAGAAAGTTATATCCGGACGTGTTAAGATACCCGAGAGCCTCATACAGCGCGACGCGAGCTATATCCCGTGGGACTACCTGCGGCAACGCGTCCGCGAGTCCGATTTGGCAAGCA
>JAFLUA010000011.1 GCA_022508985.1 Muribaculaceae bacterium | reverse complement strand
AAGGGTGCCAGCCCACGAACTTAAACGTCTTGGGATACGTCCCTTGCAGTGTGTCGCAAATATCCTCAAAATGCTTGCCGTTCAGCGTGTGGTTATTGCTCAGTTTAATCTCAATCCCGATAACGAAATCCATCGTCTGCCACCGCTCGTGGTCCGCCGTGCGGTAGGCCATATTGTTTTCGGTCGCCGTCAGGCGCAGGGCGTTCTTGTAGCTGCTCCTGTACACTCCTTGTCCGGGGTGGTACGCTTTAGCCGCCTTGCTCAATCGCAGTTGTCCTTTCTCGTTCCGCACCCTGCGGAATAGCTTGCTCGGCTCTTGCAGATACTGGCGAACGTCGCGGCTTAGATCTGCGGCGCTCTTACCCTCTCCCAGTTCTAACTCCAAAGCCAACTCCAATTCTCCCTTAAACTGGCCGAGGTCAAAGGTGAAGCCGTTGAAAAGTGAGTTTATTAGTAGGGCTTGCGATATTTGTCGGCGTTGTCGCCGGTCTCTTCGAGAATGCTGAGATAGGAGCTATATCGCGACTGCGCTATTAGTGAGTCGTTTAGAGCTTCGAGGACGGCACAACCAGGTTCGTGAGTGTGGGTGCAATTGCCAAAGCGACATTGCTGTGATATTCTGAAAATTTCAGGGAAAAAGTGGTCTACTTCGTCACTGGCAAACTCAACGACGCCAAACCCGCGTACACCCGGGGTGTCGATAATCTCGCCGCCTTGCGGTAGAGTGTACATCTCAGAAAATGTTGTGGTATGCATCCCGGTGTCGTGTGCTTGTGATATTTCGGCCGTTTTCAGATTTAATCCCGGTATGAGTGAATTTATCAGTGTCGATTTACCAACGCCCGAGTTGCCCGAAAAGAGCGTTACTTTGCCTTTCAGAAAGTCAACCAGTGCCTCAAGCCCTTCGCCGGAGTGTGCCGATACGGCAAATACATCATATCCTATGGAGCGATAGAGATATTTCACTGCCTCGAGCAGCTCTCTGTCGTCGTCATTATCGAGCAGGTCGGTTTTGTTGATGAGCAGGGCCGCCGGCACATTATACGCTTCAGCGGTAGCCAGAAAGCGGTCGATAAAAGTGAACGATGTAGTCGGGTGTGCCAGCGATGCCACCAAAAGAGCACAATCGATATTTGCCGCTATAATATGTGTCGCTTTCGATAAATTACTTGCGCGCCTGATGATATAGTTGCGGCGACCAACGACTGAAGAGATATATGCAACACCGTCGGGTCCGAGGTCGGTGAGCTCTACGATATCGCCAACGGCCACTGGATTGGTTGTCCGGATACCTTTTATACGGAAATTCCCTTTGGCAAGGCATTTAATTTCTATGCCATCGCTTGTGCGTGCCACGTAGTGCGCACCGGTATTGCGGATAACTGTCCCTTTCATTTTCATAGCGTAAAGTTAATCAAAAAGTGGATATCTCGCAACCATAGGGCCGTTCGTTATATAAAAATTGTGCATTTGATATCAAAATTGGCGCATTGGCGATTTTTTATAAGCGATGCAACGTTTTTTATATTATCATTATAATTATTACAAACAAATTTGCACCGAAATACAACTCAACATAATCAAATCATAATATCATGAAACAAATCACCTTTAGTACAATGTTGCTCCTCCTTGCTGTTTTCGGCATCAAGGCGCAGAACATTACGGTTCATGGAACGGTACTATCGTCGACCGATGCCGAGCCGCTTATCGGGGTTAGCATAGTGCCTACCCCGGGTCAAGGTGGAGTTACCACCGACATCGATGGCAATTTCGTTATTACAGTGGCGAAAGATGCAAAAATCACCTTTTCTTACATTGGTTTTACCAGCAAGACTCTTCCGGCAGAAGAAAATATGGAGGTTTTGCTCGACGAAGACACAAATCTGCTCGATGAAGTTGTCGTAGTCGGTTATTCTACTGAAAAGAAATCCGACCTCACGGGTTCGGTTTCGGTTGTTAAAATGGCACAGGTTGCCGACACTCCTACAGGTAACGTTATGCAGGCATTGCAGGGACGTGTTGCAGGTATGACAGTAACAACCGACGGTACGCCCGGCGGCCAAAGCACGTCGACATCTATCCGTGGTGCATCGTCGTTCCGTGGTGATGCTAACGGTCCGTTGTACGTTATTGACGGTGTGATGACGCGCGACACCCCGGGCTCTATTCTTGCCAGCAGCGACGTTGAGTCAATTCAGGTATTGAAAGATGCTGCTTCGGCTTCTATATATGGTGCCCAGGCTGCCAACGGCGTTATAATCATCACAACGAAGCGCGCTAAGAAGGGCGAAGCTCGTGTAACATTCGATGCCACATTGACCGTGCAGCAGTATAACAGCGGCCTCGATATGCTCGATGCTTATCAGTGGGGCGATGTGTATTGGGTGGCATATAAAAACGCACACAATGGTGCCACTCCTTCGTCGGCTGTATATGGTAATGGCGCAACGGCTAAACTTCAGACCTATAAGAACTTTGGCGGTGTTACCGACGTCCTTCCTTCGAGCACTAACTGGGAAGACGAGATACACCGCACGGCTCTGATGCAGACATATACCGTTGGCGTTTCAAAGGGTACTGAGAACGGAACGTCGTCGTTCACACTCAGCTACCTTGACCACGATGGTATTGTAAAAGGTACCGACTTCCAACGCCTCAATTCGCGTTTCAGCTCCGACTACGGCTTCCTCAACAACCGCCTAATGGTGGGCGGTAATGTGGCTGCCAACTGGTGGAGAAAACACGACATGCCCGGTGGCGCGGAAGAAACAGCTATCAAACAGCACCCCGCGAAAGGCGTTTACGACGTCGACGGTGTTTATAACGATGCTATCGACGATGTGCTTGGCGACGCTCCCAACTTGATGCGTCTTATCGATGCCGAGAAAAATAACAAACGCGAATTCTGGCGCATTTTCGGTAATGCTTACCTCCAGATAGAGCCTGTTAAAGACCTTATCATTAAATCAAACTTCGGTGTTAATTACTACAGCGAAACAATAAAGACTTTCGAGCCTGCTTACTTGCGTAGCTCTGTTAACCGCCTCACTCAATCGATGGGTAAAAATGTTAACTGGGTATGGACAAACACCGCACAATATAATATCGAGCTTGGCAAGAACTCACTCATGGCACTTGTGGGTATAGAAGCAAAGCGCGACCACAGCGAAAGCTTCTTCGGCTCGGGTACAGGTCTCTCGATTGAAGATGCCGACTATCTCTATCTCGAAAATGTAACAGGTGATAAAAATGTTGGTGCCGGGGCTTCTAACTACTCTATGTTCTCAGGCTTTGGTAAAATCAACTATAGCTTCGACAACCGCTATCTCGTAAGCTTCACCTTACGTCGCGATGCCTCGTCGCGCCTCTCTAAAGAACATAACTACGATTGGTTCCCGTCGGTATCGGCCGGTTGGCGTATCTCGGAAGAAAGCTTTATGGAAGGCACACACTCGTGGCTCAACGACCTCAAACTCCGTGCTTCATGGGGTATTAACGGTAACGACATTATCCCCAACGATGCTTTCTATGCAATGTACTTAATGAGTCTCAACTACGGCTCCTACAACATGAACGGCGACGGTGTTACTTTGGCTCCCGGTGCTTTCCGTATCCGCGCTACTAACCCCGACCTTACTTGGGAAAAAACATATCAAACAAACGTTGGTATCGACGCTTCCTTCCTCAATAACCGACTTCAAGTATCTCTCGACTATTTTAACAAACACACCAAGGATATGCTCGTAGAAAAACCATATATAGCAACCATCGGCGAAGGCGGATATTGCTGGTATAATGGTGGTGAAATGAACAACCAAGGTGTTGAAGGTCAAATTAACTGGCGCCAACGTCTCGACAACGATTTCAACTACGAAGTAGGATTCAACTTCACCGTGCAGAAAAATAAGGTAACCGACCTTATGGAAGATATTTACTACAGCTATGGCGGTGGTTGGGCCGAACATTCTCTCGTAGGTCAGCCTCTCGGCTCGTGGATGGGCTACAAAACCGACGGTGTCTTCCGCACCCAAGCCGAAGTTGATGAGTACAAAGCTAAATACGATGTACAGTTCGGTAATCCGGCAGTAGGACGTATTAGATATGTTGATGAAAATGGTGATGGCAAAATCAATAGCAACGACCGTACATGGCTCGGTTGCGACCTCCCGAAGGCACAGTTTGGTCTTACCCTCGGTGCTCAATGGAAAGGTTTTGACCTCAACCTCTTCTTCAACTCTGTTATCCGCGATGCTTTCAACAACTCGAAGGGCTATACCGACCTTTTCCAATCGTGGATGGGCAACCACGGCAAACGCCTGTTGACAGCTGCTAATGCTTACGAAGACTACCTCAAAACGGGCGTATATAACTGCAATACTCCTGCGCCTACTGTCGACCAATCGAATAATGAAAACGAATTGTCGCAATTCTATATCGAAAACGGTAGCTTCTTGCGCCTTAAAACTCTTACTCTCGGATACACTCTCCCTGAAAAAATACGCACAAACCTTCACTTATCGAATGCCCGCGTTTACTTCCAGGCTCAGAACGTATTCACTATCACTAAATATACCGGTGCCGACCCCGAAGGTTTAGGTTATCCCTACGCTATGCCTCGTCAGTTCACTCTCGGTCTTTCATTCGGTTTCTAATCCCTTAAAGCAAATACAACAATGAAACTACATAATATATTCCTCACGATAGGCTGTGCAGCAATGCTTGCATCGTGCTCTGACAGTTTCCTTGAAAACAGGCCTCAGGGTAGCCTTTCCGATGGCAATATGTCGTCGGTAGAGAATGTCAATCTTCTCATCAACTCGGCCTATGCCGCGCTCTACGGCTTCACCAACGAACAGACCGATCCTTGGATTCGCCCTACAACAAACTGGAGCTACGGCGAAGTTCGTGCCGACAACGCTTATAAAGGTGGTGGCGGCGAAGGCGACGTGTGGGACGTACATGCTATGGAAACAGCTCAGATTCAATCGAATAATGGCAACCTCGACGGTAAGTGGTATAATCTCTATAGCCTTATCTCGCGTTGCAATAACGCGCTTAACACTCTTGAAACGTTCACTACCACCGAGCTGCCCGAACGCGATATCAGAATAGCTGAAATGAGAGTGATACGTGCTCACTTCTACTTCGAGTTGGTGCGCCTTTTCAACAAAATACCGGTTGTCGATGGAGTAAGTACTGCTGAGCATATCAATGTGCCTAACGATGCTTACACTCGCGACCAGCACCTCGCTCGCATCGCTAACGAGTTCTTAGAAGCTGCAAAGGTTCTTCCCGACCGTCAAGGCGAAATAGGGCGCGTAAATGGAAATATTGCTCGTGCCTATGCTGCAAAAGTGAAACTTTATCAAGCTTACGTGCAAGATGAGACAACACATGCCGTTACGGGTGTAAACAAAAGCCTCCTTCAGGAAGTGGTTACTCTCATCGATGGCCTTCAGGGTTATGACCTCCTTGCCGACTTCCAACAACTCGACCTCGTGCAATATGAAAATGGTGTTGAATCGGTATGGGCTGTGCAACACTCTATGAATGACGGTTCTATCGATGCCGGCCGCACTAATATGAGCAACTTGCTCAACTCACCTGCCGGTTCGAGCCCCTATGGCGGTGATGGATTTTTCCTCCCCTCTCAAGACCTTATCAATGCTTATCAGACCGATGAAAACGGCCTCCCGGTATTTGATTATCAAAGCCGTCCCGACTATGCATGGGTAACATATACCCCCGAAGAAGATAAAATAGAGCTGAGCAATACCACTCCGACCGTAGACCCCCGTCTCGACTTTGTTGTAGGTCGTCCGACTATCACTTACAAGACATGGAAAGAAACACCATGCTTGATTTGGGTACGCGACTTCGGTACTTACGGATACAATTGCGCAAAACGTTTCTGGGTGTCGCCCGAATCGTCTGACATGTATCAAGGTTGGCCTTGGGGGCAGTCGCAGCTTAACTGGCAAATTATCCGTTATGCCGACCTTCTCCTCTACAAGGCAGAAGCACTTATCGAAATTGGCGATGCTAACGGTCTTGAAACAGCGCGACAACTTATAAACCGCGTACGCCAACGTGCTGCTAATAGCGAGTTCGTAAAAGATTTCTACGATAACTCAAAAGATGCAGCCAACTATAAAATCGGATTGTATCCTGCTGCCGGTTGGTCGCAAGAATATGCACGTCAAGCTCTCCGCACCGAAATGCGTCTCGAAAAAGCACTCGAAGGCGAGCGTTTCTTCGACCTCGTGCGCTGGGGCATTGCAAAAGATGTTATGAACAAATATTTCGAAGCAGAGAAAGATCATCGCATTTATTACGATATAGCATCGTTTGAAACAGGCGAAGAATATTTCCCGATACCGGTTAACCAATATAACTTCTCATTGGGTAAATATACTCAAAACCCGGGCTACCCTGCATTCAAATAAAGGGTAGGCAAATAAACAAAATAGGCAGGGAGCGTTTTCAATTCCCTGCCTATTTTGTTATGCTATATTCGATTTACCGCTTAAATGAGAGTTACTAATATATCTTTCTCATCTTCGGACGATTGTGTCATATTCACTTTGCCTTCGCGGGCAAGCCATCCAAGTGCTGCGTATAGCTCTTTGTCTTTAAGTTTTGTCACTTTTTTAAGTTGCTTGATGCCAAGAGTTGTTGCATTGTTAAGGGCAACCCATACTGTTCCGGCATTCGTGCCGATTGTTTCTGTGTTCATAGCTTGAAAATTGTTGTTAGACATCTACTTTGTAATTATTAAAAATTTTATTCACGGTGCAAAGGTACATAAAAAATCTCAAAAAATATGTTTTATAACATAAAAATCGTCCCGCACTCGATGTTTAAGCCCTCCAAAAAATCCCTTTTTATCAACAAGAGCCGTTCTCTCAAAAAAAAATCGTACTTTTGTAGTCTAAAGTAAATCAAAATGAGCATAACAGATATTATAATACTTGTAGTCCTCGCGTTAGCCCTCGTTATGGGCTTCAAAAAGGGCTTCCTAAAGCAATTGGGCACCGTTGCCGGGCTTGTCATAGCCATATTAGTATGCCGCTTTTACGGCGACGTCGTTGTCGGTATGCTTGTCGACGCCGAAGCTAAGCGATTTGCGCTTTATCGGGTGTTGGTGTATATACTCCTATTCATAGTTGTCTTTATCTGTGTAGGCCTTGTGGCCGGTCTTTTAGCAAATGCATTATCGGCACTGCATGTGCGAATCGTCGACCGTATCGCCGGTGCTGTATTTGGCGTTCTTACATGGGCTTTCTTTATGAGTATAGCCATCAACGTCTACCTTATGGTGTCGCCCGACCATAAAGGCCATTTCATGAATCACGAAAAGCCTTGGAGGCCGTTTATCACGCAAATGGCCCCTAAAGTGCTTGGGTATGTGATGTGATAGAGCTTAAAGATTGTGCTTAACACTCGAAAAAGTGATTGATTCCAATAGTAATATAAAGCCGTTAGATAATGATAGCGATGCCTTGTCGCGCGCTACCACCGGCGAATATAAATATGGGTTCAGTTCTGATATCGACACTGATATAATACCCGCCGGCCTCAATGAAGACGTCGTGAGGCTTATTTCGAAAAAGAAAAACGAACCTGAGTGGCTACTCGATTTTCGCCTGAAAGCGTTTCGCCATTGGCAGTCGCTCGAGCTTCCCGATTGGGCCCATCTCGAGATACCGCCTATCGATTTTCAGGCTATAAGCTACTATGCTGCGCCTAAGGCAAAAAAAACGCCGACGAGCCTCGATGAAGTCGATCCCGCTCTTATCGATACTTTCAACCGCCTGGGCATTCCTATAGAGGAACAAAAAGCCTTGTCGGGTATGGCTGTCGATGCCGTTATGGATTCGGTGTCGGTGAAAACGACGCATCGTGAGCGTCTTGCCGAATTAGGTATTATATTTTGTTCGTTCAGTGAGGCCGTAAAAGAATATCCCGACCTTGTGCGTAAATATCTCGGCAAGGTGGTAAGTTATCGCGACAATTTCTATGCAGCACTCAACTCGGCTGTCTTCTCCGACGGCTCGTTTGTCTATATCCCCAAAGGGGTGCGTTGTCCCATGGAACTATCGACGTATTTCCGTATAAATGCGGCTGGGACAGGGCAGTTTGAGCGCACCTTAATTGTAGCAGATGATGACAGCTATGTGAGTTATTTAGAGGGATGTACGGCGCCTATGCGCGACGAGAATCAGTTGCATGCCGCAATTGTAGAAATTATTGTTGAAGAGCGTGCCGAGGTAAAATATTCCACGGTGCAAAATTGGTATGCGGGTGATGCAGAAGGTCGTGGCGGTGTCTACAATTTTGTAACGAAGCGCGGCCTATGCCGTGGCGATTATTCTAAATTGTCGTGGACGCAAGTCGAAACAGGGTCGGCAATAACATGGAAATATCCTTCGTGTATATTAGCCGGAGAAGGTGCTGTCGGTGAGTTTTATTCCGTGGCAGTTACCAATAACCGCCAACAGGCCGATACCGGCACTAAGATGATTCATACAGGCTCGAATACACGTTCTACGATAGTATCGAAAGGCATTTCGGCCGGCCGTAGCCAAAACAGCTACCGTGGCCTTGTTAAAGTGACAAAAGATGCCGTTGGTGTCCGTAATTATACTCAATGCGATTCTTTGCTTCTAAGCGACACATGCGGGGCACACACTTTCCCTGTTATTGATGTTGCTAATCCCACAGCTGTGGTTGAGCATGAAGCTACGACATCGAAGATTTCTGAACAGCAAATTTTCTATTGCAACCAACGCGGCATACCCACCGAAGAGGCCGTCGCTCTCATTGTTAACGGATATGCTAAAGAGGTTATGAATAAGCTGCCGATGGAATTTGCCGTAGAGGCGCAGAAACTCCTGTCGCTAACGCTCGAAGGTGCTGTCGGGTGACACTATATATAAATGACTATGCTTTCAAATAAAGATATGAGCGATGTTTTATTGAAGGTTTCCGACCTTAGGGCCGGAATCGACGGTAAGGAGATTTTGAAAGGTATAAATCTTACAGTCCGTCCCGGCGAGGTTCACGCTATAATGGGCCCCAACGGCTCCGGAAAAAGTACTCTGTCGGGAGTCCTTGCCGGCGACCCGCGTTTTACCGTAACAAGCGGCGATGCCATATTTCATGGCGTAGATTTGCTATCACTCTCGCCGGAAGACCGCAGCCATGAGGGCTTGTTCCTTTCTTTTCAATATCCTGTTGAGATACCGGGCGTTACAATGGTTAATTTTATGCGCGCCGCAGTGAATGCTAAGCGTAAGTATTTCAATGAAGAACCCTTGTCGGCCGGCGATTTCTTGAAGATGATGAGGCAGAAACGTGCCATTGTCGAACTCGATAACAAACTGGCCTCGCGCTCGGTAAACGAAGGTTTTTCCGGCGGTGAGAAAAAACGTAATGAAATCTTTCAGATGGCCGTTCTTGAGCCCAAGCTGTCGATTCTCGATGAGACGGATTCGGGCCTCGATATTGATGCCTTGCGTGTTGTCGCCGGGGGCGTTAACAAACTGCGCAATGAAAGCAATGCAACGATAGTTATTACTCACTATCAACGTCTTCTCGATTATATCAAGCCCGACTTTGTGCATATTTTATACAAAGGACGCATAGTTTATTCCGGCGGTCCTGAATTGGCACTCGAGCTGGAAGAGAAAGGCTATGATTGGATTAAGCAGCAAGTAGACAATCAATGAGCTCTGCAGTAAAAGTTTTCGGACAGTATCTCGACTTGTGCCAAAGTTGTCAACGAACTTCAAGTTCCGACTTGATAGCCGATGTCAATGCTAAGGGACAGGAGGCTCTCAACGCCGCCATTGCCACTTATCGTCGCGACCCTATGGGCCTTGTCGGGGTTAGTGCCGATGAGATGTTTGCTCCCGACTATGGCGTAAATCTCAAGAGAGTGAAATTGCCTGTTGATGCCGCGGCATCGTTCCGCTGTGGAGTGCCCAAGCTCGGCAGCCTGCTCGCAGTAGTAGCAAACGATGCTTTCCATCTCACCGATACTTTGGTGCGAAATATGCCACAAGGGCTCACTGTATGTTCGCTCAATAAAGTACCGGCGCACCTGGTGCCGCTTGTTGCCGAGGCTTTGGCTTATGGCCTTGACCGAGGCGGTGCGGCGGCAGCCCTCAACGCTTTGTTGCTATGCGATGGTGTGCTTATCCATGTGGCTAAGGATGTGAAAATAGATAAGGCAATACAGGTTGTAAACATATCAAATCCGGCAATGCCCTTGTTGTCGGCACGCCGGGTTGTAATTATAGCAGAGGAAAATTCAGAAGTTAAAGTGCTCCTGTGCGACCATTCGCAAACGTCCGATGTTGAGCACATTAACTCGCAAGTGATAGATGTCCTGGCGGCCCCTTCGGCATCGGTTGAGCTGTATGACATAGAAGAGGGTAGCGATGCCTCTCGGAGATATTGGCAACTGAACGCGCGCCAGCACGAGAAATCGCGTCTGACAATAAACACTACCTGCCTGCATGGCGGTCGCACGTGCAATGAATATAGCATCGATGTTATCGGTGACAATGCCGAGACCTCGTTGAGCGGTCTGTCGATAAGTGCAGGCGAGCAAGTTGTTGACAACAAGGTTACTCTTACCCATTTGGCACGCTATGGCCGTAGCCGCCAACTATTCAAAAACGCCCTCTTCGATAATTCTCGTGGCGGTTTTGGCGGTAAAATTATAGTGGCTGAGGATGCGGTATTTACCGATGCTACGCAGACCAACCGCAATCTCTTGGCAGGTGATGAGGCCCGTATGGTTGCGGCTCCCCAGCTCGAAATCTACTGTGATGAGGTTAAGTGTAGCCATGGTGCTACAACAGGGCAACTCGACGATAGGGCACTCTTCTATATGCAGTCGCGCGGTATTTCGCTCGAAGAAGCCAGAAAGATGCTCACACAGGCGTTTATGGTAGATGTGATTGACAATATCTCTTTTGAAGTGTTGCGCCAGAGGATACACCAACTCGTTGAGAAGCGCCTGTCGGGTGCAGCTGCTTCATGCGACTCATGTCTGACAGTATGTAATACAGATAATCAGTAATTCTGATGAAAGATATAGATGTACTTAGAAAGGATTTCCCTATTTTAGAACGAAAGATCAACGGCAAGCCGCTTATCTACTTCGACAATGGCGCATCGACGCAGACTCCCCGCTGTGTCGTTGATGAAATCGAGCGCATCTATTATACCGGAAAAGCTAATGTGCATCGCGGTGTGCATACTCTTTCACAAGAGGCGACGGCGGCAATGGAGGCTACTCGCGAAAAAGTGCGTGCATATATCGGAGCGGATTCCACAGAAGAAATAATCTTCACGCGTGGCACAACAGAGAGCATCAATTTAGTGGCCTCATCGTATGGCCAGCTTCTTGCAGATGGCGATGAAATAATAATAACGACCTTAGAGCACCACTCCAATATAGTGCCGTGGCAATTGTTGCAGCAGAAAAAAAATATTACAATCAAGGTCGTGCCTCTCGATGCCAATGGCGCACTCGACCTCGAGTCGTATCGCAATATGTTTACCGACCGCACGCGTTTAGTGTCGGTGGCGCAGGTGTCAAACGTGCTTGGCACGGTCAATCCCATAGCAGAAATGGCGACCATAGCGCATAGACATGGTGCTATAGTGTGCGTTGATGGTGCTCAGGCTATCGCACACATGAAGGTCGATGTTAAAGCCTTGGGAGCCGATTTTTATGCCTTCTCATCGCATAAGATGTATGGCCCTACCGGGGTGGGCGTACTTTATGGACGCAAGGAATTGCTTAATGCCATGCCGCCTTATCAGGGTGGTGGCGAAATGATCGGGCATGTCAGTTTCGGTAGTACGACCTGGGCCGATTTGCCATATAAGTTTGAGGCCGGGACGCCCGACTATGTTGGCATCGCTGCCTTGTCGAAGGCTCTCGACTACTTGCAATCGATAGGAGTGGAGAACATAGCGGCACATGAACACCGTCTTCTACGTTACGCCACCACGCAGATGTCGGAAATACCTGGGCTGCGTATCTTTGGTACGGCCCCCGAAAAAAGTGCCGTAATATCGTTTCTCATCGGGAACGCGCATCACTACGACACCGGTGTGCTGCTCGACCAATTAGGCATTGCAGTGCGCACCGGTCATCACTGCGCACAACCATTGATGGATTACCTTGGCGTAGAAGGCACCGTGAGGGCATCGTTTGCGCTTTACAATACTGAAGAAGAAGTAGATGCCTTCATTGTCGCACTTCGTCGCGTTGCCTCAATGCTCTCCTAAAAGGACTGCGACGAAGCGATAATCAGCTTGCCGCGAAACAGTTTTTACTTGTATATTAAGATTTATACCACCAATGAGGTGGTATATTTACCTACTGGTGGTGCGTTTTTTGTTAGCTCTTATTTGATTTGTACCACTAATTTAGTGGTATATTTGGCAGTTGGTGGTACATTTTGTATCTTTGTGCTAAAATCATAAAGTTTATGTCACAATTAGAAAATTTGTATAAGCAATGGCAATCGATTCAGCCTCTTTCACAAGATGATGAAATTAGACTGAAGCGTAAGTTTATGCTTGATTTTAACTATAATAGCAATCATATTGAGGGTAATACACTAACCTACGGCCAAACCGAGTCACTTCTTCTTCTTGGCGATATAGTAGGAACCGCTAAGATGAAAGACCTTGAAGAAATGAAGGCACATAATATTTGCCTTGATATGATTGAACGAGAAGCAGATTGTGATAACCCACTTACCGAGACCTTTATTCGTCAAGTGCATCAAGTGATGCTTCGTGAAGATTACATTATCTATCGAAAACTCCCGGGTGGCGAAACTACAAGTTATGTGGTTCATGCGGGGCGTTATAAAACACGTCCTAATTCAGTGGTAACGTCAACTGGAGAACGCTTTGACTATGCATCTCCAGAAGAAACACCGGCCCTAATGACAGATTTAGTGCAGTGGTACAATCACGTTGTCGAAGAGAGAGTGTTAACGCCAGTTCAAATTGCTGCATTGTTTCATTATCGTTATATCAGGATACACCCGTTTGAAGACGGCAACGGGCGTATTGCACGTCTGATGGTGAATTTTATTTTACGTCGACATCGATGGCCGATGTTGGTCATAAGATCTAACAAAAAGCAAGCTTATCTTAACGCTTTGGCATTGGCGGATGCCAAAACAGGCCCCATACCATCGGATGGCGCACACGCCATACTATCACAAATAAAGCCTTTCGCTGATTATATGGAGAATGCATTAGTTGCGGATATTTCTGACGCGATTGAATTTTTATCCGGGAACAGAGAATTAAAATGGTGGTTTGAGGGAGAAATCGTTGAGTTTTCAACAACCACGCCGTCTCGTATACTAAAAATACTCGAAACCGAGCCAACCGCGTCATTGACGGCAATAGCGCAAAAACTAAATATGAACCGCTCTGCAATTCAAAAACAGATAGAAAATCTTGCAGCAAAAGGATATATAATTCGTCCCGAAGGAAAAAAAAGAGGGTGGAATATCATGCTAAAACAATAACCAATGACGACACTCGGCAATACTGAACCGGAAATTTTAGTAAAAAGATTACCTGCTTTTGTCGTCTAAATCTAAGAGGCGCTTTGAGTTGAGGTAAAGCATGTGATAGGCTTCTGATACTTTGATAAATTTTGTTGCAGTGCCGTCTGGTATAAAGATTTCGCGGCTGTAGCGAAGGACTTAAGCCCTTACTACAGCCGCGGCTATTGTTCTGCACCGAGTCAGCCGGAAGCGGCCGGTGGTGTGATTATTTTACGATAATTTTTGAGGCAGAATTACCGCTGATTACGATGTAGAAGCCAGCCGGCATAGTCAATGAAGCGACTCCATCGGCATCGCTTGTTGTGCTCGCAACAACTGCTCCGGCGATATTTACAACGTTGACGGCCGTGTGAGCCTGTGTCTTGACGATGATGTCGTTTCCTCTAACGCTCACATCGTTGCGAGTGATAGTAGCCGAGTTGATAGATGTGTTTCCGGACAAGTCGACTGTTACGTAATTTGAAGGTTTCGATTTATGCCCATCGGCGCTCTGTGCTTCAACGTAAAATCTTATTTTAGAGATTCCGTCGGCAATGGTGGCGGTGTACTCGGTAGCCGGGCCCACGTTATATCCGGTATATTCTTCTATGGGGTTGAATACAAGGGTGGGAACAACTAATTTGAGGTCATCGAATGCGGCATTGCCTGAAGACTTTGCGTAAACGAATCGCAATTGTCGTATGTCGCTTTCCGGTGAAAATTCTTGAACGGCACCTTGTCCGTTGATTGAGGCAAGAGATGGAACGGAGAATATTTCGGCCCAGGTGTCGTCGCCATTGTTGCGACCTTCAACATAGAAACGGCTGATGCTATTTGCGGAAGCTCCTCTCAGCCAGAATGATACCTTAGAGATTGCTCCGGCCATTTCCGGTGATGTGAGGTTGACACCGTCTTTTGCAAACTTAAGCGCCGGCGCCTCCTCGCCGAAGTATCCGGTAGAAGTGTTTTTGTAGATATCGGTAGACTCGCCAGTCCAAGTCCAACCGTCGGGAAGCGACAGGGTGTTGTCAGAGCCAAAGTCGAGTGTGAGTTCTTGTTCATCGCCTACGGCTTCAGCTTCTATGGTTAGGAGATATTCCGTAGCATTCTTGAGCGGGAGCCAAGATAAAAGCACTCCATTGTCGCCCATAGCGCCGCTAAGAGCCGTCGGCGCCGAGTAAATAATATCGACGTAGGGTGTTGTGACTACTGCTTCGGGAGAGGCCTCGGAGTAGTTGCGGCCAAAAGCAGCGGTAATGGTGACATAGTATGTTGTTTCACCTTCGACGCCGTCGACAGAGTAGGCTGTTACGTCGCCGGTGTGAAATGCCGAGTAATCGCCAAATGGCGTTTTTTCATTGTCGATTATTTGATAGATATCTAAAAGATAGTCGTTTGCTTTGTCAACGGCTTGCCATGTAATCTCTAAGGTGCCGTTGTCTTTCGCAGATACCACGGGGGCGTCGGGTGTATCAAGCTCGATACGCCCGCCTTTCACGTTAAATTTAATGAGACCGTCGGCTGTCTCTGTTATGTCGGTGATCGGAAGGTCGATAGGTCGTCCGCTCCACGACACGAGAGCCGGAGTGGTTTCGGAGGTAAAAGAAGTGTTTTTTGAGGTGCCGGGGAACGGATATCCTCTCAAGGCATTAGGCTGCCTATTATTGGCATTGTTGTTTGCTTCGACGATATCGACGTATTGGTGGCGAGTGGTGTTATTTACAACATTGCTATCCCATACCGATTGCACGAAGTCGATATGCCAAATGAGCATGCCGTGATAGGGGAGGTATTTATCCCACCCTTCCTGCTGACGGTTTTCTATCAAGAAAAATTCGGTTGTTTTTTCTGTCGGGATGAGATAAGTAGTGTTACTCTTGTGTATCGCTTCGAGAGTTACCGATTCGGGCTCTGAAAGAATAATTGGGTCGGTCCAGCCTAAGGCGTTACGCTCATAAGCGCTATAGCCGGGAGGCGTACGACTGTTATTATTGTAAGAGCCCGCGTCCATAACATCCCAACTACTCGGTGTTACCGAGAGGTCGTAATCGGTTGAATATAGGTCGGGTAACCCCATGACGTGAGAAAACTCGTGGCAAACCGAACCGATACCGTCGGGTATTCCATCGTTAGCCTGAATCTCGTTAGAGCACGCATATCCGAAGATGTTTTTGCCGTCGTGTTTCAGATTTTTCAAACCGGCCGAGGCAAGGTCCCAAGAGTGAGGCCATACGGAGTCGGAAGGGCCGCCATCGGCTTCACCAGTACCGGCATAAATGAGATATATGTTATCAACATTGCCGTCGTCGTCATAATCGTAATCGGCAAAATTTATTACATCGTCGAGCAATTCCGTAGCTTCAATCACCATTTCTTCGGGGTGCGCATCGTTGCCCCATGCATCGTTTTGGCCATAATACCTGCGATTTTGCGATAGTGTAACAGGCCCATAGACGTCGAAGGTTACATCGAACAATCCATTAGACTGGTCGAGGAAATAGTCGCGAGCCGAGCCCGTAGCGCCATATTCCGAAAATCCTTCTTTGTTAAGAGAATTGTAGAAGAACGTAGCTGGGTCTTTCATGCTGAATTTTATATCGGAATATTCAACAAGAATTACAATGCCGTGCACTTTCCCGGTGCGCGGGTAGTTGACAGTGAAAAGACCCAGGCCATTCTGAGGGGTTACGCGACGGCGGTTGTCGAATTTCGCCTTAACACGCTGTTGGAAAACATTTTGCAGTTTTTCGGCGGTAATGTCCTTGATAGCTACAATCTCGTCGGGCGTACGCTCCGACAGGTTACGTGCGATGATAGCCGAAAGTTTAATATCGCCGTTGTCGCTAACGTCGGCATATCGGTAGAAGCCATCGTTGTCGCATAGTACGGGGACGTTGTCTTCGGTAAAAAAAGCATGAGCATGTTGGTTGCCACGCAACTCGAGAGTAATAGTAGTGCCATCGGGCTGTGTATAAGTACGGTAACCGGGTTTTGCAGGAAGAGCGCTTGCCCCGAATATGGTAAATAATGCGGCGGCAAGAATAATACTAATACGTTTCATATCAATATTGTTATATAGATAGTATATATGTTTTGACTTGAATTACCTTTGATGGTTTATTTTTCAGCATTGTTAAGCTCTCCGGGGTGCTTTCGGAAATATTGGTTTAACATTTCGTTGATATTGAAGTAATATCCCTCGGGAGAATTGTCTTTGGCTCCGGTCACCGTGATATAATCGAAGTGAGGTGGCTCAAAGCGCTGGCTCGATGCCGTGAGTTTCGATATGTTAAGGAAATCGTATTCATGTTGCGGGTATACGACAATGAAGGCGTTATCTTGGTCGACGCCTGTGCCTGATGCGGCAATAACTAAGAGTAGGTGATTTAGCTTATATTGCCAAATTTTAGCCAAGTCGTATTTCCGTTTTTGCTCGTAAACATACACTTTGTTTGTGAGCTGCCTCAAGTCGATAGGATTGTCATTTATAACCTGAATGGCATAGTCTATCATTTTTTCAAGGTCGGCGCGAGTTCTTTTTTCTTTAGCGTAGATTGGAATCAACTCTTGAAGAAGATCGGGGTTGGGCGATTCACGATACGGGTCATAATCTTCCTGAAACAGAGTGCCATAATAGAAATATTGAAATTCTTCGGGAGTCATCGTCGTATCGTTAGCCATGAAAGACTTGAGTAGGCGAGGGTAGTAAAACCTTGAAGTGTCGTCGACTGAAGCTTTAGCAATAGCCTCCATATCGGGCCGCCCGAGGTCTGCTCGCGCTGTTGTCTTAGCAAAAATGACCACAGGTAGCGTTAGCAGGGATATTAGTATTAAGATTGTAGATTTTTTCATATTACAGAAACGACAGAAATTAGGGCCATAGTAGTAGCTACGATGCAAGGTAGCCCTTTGGCGCAAAGGTATTGAAGGAATGGAGTAGAGGCTATTGACAAATGCGGGCCAGTAGGCGTCTGCATATAAGCTACCGCACCCATGAAAGCGCCGGTAGCACCTCCGATTATAATCGCGGCCGAAGTATGCGAAGCGAGATACCCGAGTAAAGTTCCGGCAATCGTAGCAAGAGCAACGTAGCCATGCCCCTTGGTCGTTTTTATAAGGGCTTCGGGTTGTAATGCTCTTAATATTATGATAATACCGGTTGCGAGCCCCCAGAAAATCAGAGATTTAGAATCAACTGATGTCGTGCCGGCAAAATGTGCGCATACAAGCGCCACATACGATATCACAACCGCCGGCATACGAGGTATAAATATCGCCACAAATCCTATTATCGCTAATATTATTGCGAGCAACGACATTGTCATATAGCAAAGGTACAGAAAATATTCGGTTGACGACTCTACTTTACCTCTTTTTTGTCAAAATTTCACTAATATTAAGAGTTTGCAAACTTTGATTAGGTTTTGTATTTTTGCATAACGACTTTATGAGTACTGAACATAAAAATAATATAGAGGCAGAAAGATTATCGAATACACCATCGGTGTATACGAGGGTCTTGGTCGATAGTTGTGACGAATATACGATAAATTGTCATATCGAAGGAGATGCAACCTTATCGTATGTTATTGATATTTCGACGTTTGAGCTGAGCTATCTCGGCGATATTGTACGTCCTCACGACTCGTTGAATCTGATTGAGCCCAAAATAGGAGATGGCTTTATACGCGCAGAACTTATTATATATGAGCCTGATTTTTTAGTTAATATTACGCAAGTGGCGGGTTGCTTTGAAGCCTACGGCACCGATGCGCGAATAAGTATGCTCAAAAAACTATCGGCACCGGCAAATAGCCAGGCTATCAATCTTGGTAATTTTGCATCTCAACTACTTGACGAAGAGATAAATCAACAATCAGCGCCTACCGACTATCGCGATAGCGTAAAAGTATTTTTTCGAAATAATGCGGTGAACCTTGCAACGTGCGAAATATCAAAAGATTTTCACACCGATGCCCGTAAGCAAAAGGATAATATCGCAAAAGCGATAAGGTGCGACATGCCGTCGCAGTTGCCCGGCTTCGATAATAGGAATGTAATTCTTGAGCCTGCTTTTTTCTGCGAAATGCTCGGGCTACAAGGGCGTATGGACTTGCTACAGCTTGATTACTCCCTGCTTGTAGAGCAGAAATCAGGTAATGGCGAATGGCCTTACTCTGGCTATGCCAAGCCTAAGCACCGACTTATGCACCATGTTCAGTTGCAGCTGTATATGGCCGTTATGCACTATAACTATGGCGTTGACTATGCGAGCTCTGAAGCGGCGAAGAAAGCCTATCTGCTGTATTCTCGTTATACAAGCCCTTTGCTTGAACTTTATTATAGCCATACATTATTGTCGGCGGCCATAAGAGTTAGAAATGAGATAGTAGCCTACGAGCATCGCCTTGCAGCCGGTGATATAGATTTTCTGTGCAAAATGGATGTGGAGTCGCTCAATAAAGGGCATTCAGGCAAGTTGTGGATAAACTATAAACGAAAGGAAATAGTAGAGCTGTTGTCTCCATTGATGCAGGCCGATGAGCTCGAAAGGGCCTATTATGGCCGTATGATGCGCTTTGTGGCTGTTGAAAATTTACTTGGGAAAATAGGTGCCGGCACGACATGGGCTCCCGGTTTTGCCTCGGTGTGGCGTAACAGCGTGGCCGAAAAACTTGAAGCGGGGAGCATTTATGTGGGCATGACAATGAGTGTTCCGACGGCCGGTCACGTTGGTAAAGTTGATAAAATATTGCTAACGTTTGCAGAAGACGGCAACAACAATATGGCGAATTTCCGCCCTGGAGATATTGTGTTGTTGTATCCCTATCAGGCGGAAAGAGTGCCTGATGCGCGGCGCACGATTGTCTTTAGGTGTACTATCAAGGAAATAAAGACCAATGCCATAGAGTTGACATTGCGTTTTACTCAGTCGAGCGCATTGCCGTTCTCCAAAGCCGAAGATTGCTTATGGGCAATAGAGCACGACTATATAGATTCGACCTATAATTCATTATATAGCGGCCTCCATTCCTTTCTGTCGGCACCTGACGAAAGACGTGATTTGCTGTTGTTCCGTCGACAACCGGAGGTAGATGAGTCGCTCTCGTTGAAATGTGACCATGGCGTCTTTAACGAGTTGGCACTCAGAGTAAAACGGGCTCGCGACCTATTCCTGATAATAGGGCCTCCCGGAACGGGGAAAACATCGTATGGACTTGTTACGACGCTGAAAGAAGAGTTGGCAGAGGAAAATCATAGCACCTTGATTCTTGCATATACCAATCGTGCTGTAGATGAAATATGTTCGAAACTTGTGGCCGATAATATTGAATTTCTGCGCATTGGTCCTGAATTGTCATGTGCGGAAGAATATCGCACAAGTCTTTTGCAAAATAAGGTATCGGGGTGCTCTACAGTGTCGGAGGTGCGAGAGTTGATAAAGAGATCAAGAGTTGTGGTGTCGACTGTATCGGCGCTAAATGCAAACATCAACATACTGAAGATAAAGACTTTCGACTTGATGATTGTAGATGAAGCTTCACAAATAACCGAGCCGCAGATGCTATTAGCCTTGAGTGCGAGAGGTGCCGACGGCTCTTCGGCTATCAAAAAGATTGTTATGATAGGCGATCACAAACAGCTGCCTGCAGTTGTGAAGCAAACGGTTGAAGTATCGACAGTTACAGAGCGAGCGCTTAACAATATAGGTCTCAATGATTGCCGACAATCGCTTTTCGAGCGCTTTATCAACCGCTATGGATGCGACGCGTCGGTAGTGAGTATGCTTACGCATCAGGGCCGTATGCACATCGAAATTGCCGATTTCCCAAGCAAGATGTTCTATCGAGGGATGTTAAAGCCGGTATTTGTCGACCGACAGACCGCCGAGCTACCCAAAGTAGGCGACGATAGTAGTATTGAAGGCATCGTGAGAAGTCGTCGCTTGGCTTTCTTGAATATCGACAAAGATGCGACCGTTGCCGATAAAGTGAATATTGCAGAGGCCAATCTTATAGCGCGTTTGGTGATGGCGATTTATAAGAAAGAAGAGCAATTTGAGCCCAACGACACCATTGGCGTTATTGTGCCTTATCGAAATCAGATAAACGCGATACGCCGAGCTATAGCAAGTTATGGTGATGATGCGCCGTGTGCGATAACGATAGATACGGTGGAGCGCTTTCAAGGCAGTCAACGAAAGTATATTATTTATGGTTTTACGGTGAAAAAACAATCGCAGCTTGATTTTTTGACCAACAACACATATAACGATGATGGAATTCTCGTCGACCGTAAACTTAACGTTGCAATGACACGAGCTCGTGAACATCTTTTTATCGTAGGAAACGCAGCGTTAATATCCGGCAGGCCCGTATTTGGAGCCATGGTCGATTATATGCATAAGCGCAGGGCGTTTTTCGATGCCGATAACATTGAGTAATTGTCGATAAAAATAAAAAGCACTATCTTTGCAAACGAATTAACGCAGATATTTATGCCGGATATTAAGACTGAAATACGAGCTATCGAACAACCGCGATTATGGCGTCTTGCTATGCAGATTGAAGGCGATGCTATTAGAGCGGCATTGTGGTCGATCGTCGAAGATAGCTCTCTACGGCAATTTACCTTGCCTTTAGACCCCACATTGTCTCCGGTGAAGGCCATTGAAGAAGCTGTCTATTCGACCCCGCTACTGCTATCCGATTTTGCTAAAGTAGATGTGATACTGCGTACGCAGGCATATACAGTGGTGCCAAAAGGGCTCGATGAAGAGGCTCGACAGAAAGCGCTTCGATATTTGTGTCTCTCCGACGATAGCGACCAACAGCAAGAATTCTTCCATGATATTGAAGAATGTAGCGCGATGGTGCTTAGCTCGGCCGACGATGAATTGTGTGGCTTCTTGGCAAGAACATTCCGCAATCCGAAGATTCATAGTCATATATCAGTGTTGATGCGTTATTTTGGCCGTCAAAGCTTGCTCGGCAATCGTGCAAAATTATATACACATCTGCACAAAAGCGGCGAGAATATGCAGGTCGACATCGTGGCCACCGACAGTAGTGGCCGCTTAATGCTTGCTGTAACGTATGGAGTGTCGACAATAGATGATATTTTATATTACGTACTCGCTTCGGCCCGTCAGTCGGGTTTCAACCTTGCCCAAGACGAAATATTGCTATGCGGGAACTCGGGAATGCGCGATGTTTTGATGCCCCGATTGCGGCGGTATGCAACATTTGTTATGCCGCTGATATTTCCGTCGGCAGCGCTGCGCAACGGACGCGAGGCACTCAATGCACCATTTCCGATTGTGATATTACCACTATGCGAATAATAAGAGGGAAATACGGCCGTCGGCGTTTCGATGTGCCATCAAATATCACGGCAAGGCCTACAACCGACTTTGCCCGTGAGAACATTTTTAACGTGCTTGAGAATATTATCGATTTCGAAGGCAAGGATGCCCTCGACCTTTTTGCGGGCACGGGGGCGATAAGCTTTGAATTCCTATCGCGAGAATGCCGTCATGTCACGTCGGTGGAAAAAGCAGTAACCCAACAAAGATTTATCGAAAAAGTAAAGCATGAGCTGGGCGCCGATAACCACACCCTTGTGCGAGGTGATGCATTGCGATATATAGCTTCGGCACCTCGCGCATTCGATATAATATTTGCCGACCCGCCCTACGATATGGAAGGCTTTGCCGAAATACCGGCTAAAATACTCGATTCGGGGCTCGTGAAACCCGGCACGATAGTGGTGGTGGAGCACAGTAAAAAACATGATTTCTCGGCACTGCCTTCCTTTAGAGAGCATCGAGCCTACGGGTCGGTCAACTTCTCTATTTTTGAGATTTAGAGCGTGTTTTTCTCACGCTCAAATACTTTTTGCATTTTGCCTTTTCAGGCGGTGTTGCAAGAATGAAAAAAAAGATGTAAATTTGCGGCGCTTTTTAGCATCCCCGTGTGATGGGAAATTAAGAAGCAGAATCTTAATTTTGAGTAACACAAAAACTTAACACAATGAAAACTTACAAATTAAACGCAGAACCGCGTACCGTTCTCGGTAAAAAATCAGCGAAAGCACTCCGTAGCGAAAGCAAAATCCCCGTAGTACTCAATGGTGGGAAAATCGTAGACCTTCCTTATAGCGGCACACTCCGCGAAGGTGAAAAGGTTGTTGAAATAGGTAACAATAGAGGCGTTATCACAACCGACCTTGCAGTATCGGCCGACGCAGTGCGCAAACTCGTTTATACTCCCGAAATATTTGCAATAGAACTCGAGCTCAACGGCGAAACACGTATGGCCGTATTGAAAGACCTCCAGTTCCACCCGGTAAAAGACACAATTCTTCACATTGACCTTCTCGAAGTATTCCCCGAAAAGCCCGTTACTATCGAAGTGCCTGTGAAACTCGAAGGCCATGCCGAAGGTGTAAAAGCCGGTGGTAAGCTTACTCTGTCAATGAAGAAACTCAAAGTACGTGCTCCCTACACCGCTATTCCCGAGCGTCTCGTCGTAAACGTAGATAGCCTTGGCCTTGGCAAGACACTTCAGGTAGGCGACCTCCACTTTGAAGGCCTTGAACTCGTAAACAACAAAAACGCTGTTGTATGCGCAGTACAGCTCACACGTGCCGCTCGTGGCGCCGCCGCTGCTGCCGCTGCCGCTAAGTAATAAATCTTGTCATTTGCAAGATGAAATACCTTATTGTTGGGTTGGGTAACATAGGCGAAGAATATCGCAACACCCGGCACAACATCGGATTTATGATATTGGACGCCTTTGCCGAGGCGTCCAATATTTCTTTTTCGACCGAGCGCTATGGCGACGTAGGCCGCGGGCGCGTCAAAAACCGACAGGTGGTGTTGCTCAAGCCGTCGACATTTATGAATCTGAGCGGCAATGCCGTACGCTATTGGAAAGATAAAGAGGGTGTTGAGCCTGAGAATATACTCATCGTGGTCGACGATTTGGCATTGCCTTTGGGCGCACTTAGAATGAAGGGAAAAGGAAGCGATGCCGGGCATAATGGCTTGAAAAATATTGCTCAGATGTTGGGCACGGAGTCTTATCCCCGCCTACGTTTCGGTATCGGTAATGATTTTCCTCGCGGCTGTCAAGTCGACTTTGTGCTTGGAAATTTCAACGCCGAAGACCGCCCTATGCTCAACGAACGTATCGGCGTGGCAGTTGAGGCCATACGCGAATATGTTCTTGCGGGTATAGGGAATGCCATGTGTAAGTATAACAATAAGTAAAACTCTCGCTTTGTCGTGAGTTAAAAATATTATAAACGTGGAAGTAAGAATAGACAAGTGGTTGTGGGCTGTACGTGTGTTCAAAACGCGCACGATAGCCACCGATGCCTGCAAAAAAGGTCGTGTGACAATGGGCAACCCGGCCGTGGCGGTCAAACCGTCGCGCTTAGTATCGGAGGGCGATATTATCAATGTGAGAAAGCCACCGGTGACTTTTACTTTTCGCGTACGCGCCATAACACAAAATCGACTTGGGGCAAAACTCGTGCCCGACTATCTCGAAAATATAACGCCGCAAGAGCAATACGACTTGCTCGAGGTTGTGAAAATATCGGGTTTTGTCGACCGACAGAAAGGGCTCGGTCGACCTACAAAACGCGAGGGTCGAGAGTTATCGAAGTTCACGGAGTCGATATCCGACGGCTGGGATTTTGACTTTGATTTCGATGATGATGAAGAGTAAATACTTGGTGGAATGAGGTTTGACGAGCTCAATTTAAGCGACGAACTGCTTGATGCCCTCGATGCGATGCGCTTCGAGGAGTGTACTCCTATCCAAGAGCAGGCCATCGACATCATACTCGATGGATATGACTTGATAGCGTGCGCCCAAACCGGCACCGGCAAGACTGCAGCCTACCTTCTCCCAGTGATAGATTTGCTGGCAGAGACGCAACGCCCCTCGCATGCTGTGCGCTGCGTTGTCATGGTGCCCACGCATGAGTTAGCTCAGCAGATCGACAGACAGATGGAAGGCTTTTCGTACTATCT
The DNA here is from genome assembly GCA_022508985.1 of Muribaculaceae bacterium. Classification (GTDB taxonomy): domain Bacteria; phylum Bacteroidota; class Bacteroidia; order Bacteroidales; family Muribaculaceae; genus CAG-873. The sequence continues at coordinate 44,867 of JAFLUA010000011.1, read as the reverse complement.
GCCGGTGAGTAGCCTTGCGATACACGGCGGCAACGATGGTAAAGCGTTTGCACAGCAACAACATGCTTTGAGAAATGGCGCCGACCTTGTTATTGCCACTCCCGGCCGCTTGCTGGCGCATATCAAAATGGGATATGTAGATTTGTCGAAAGTAGAATTTTTCATTCTCGACGAGGCCGACCGCATGCTTGATATGGGTTTCTACGACGATATTATGCGTATTGTTGCCGAATTGCCGTCTGAGCGTCAGACCTTGATGTTTTCGGCGACTATGCCTAAAAAGATACAGCAATTAGCAAATAAAATCCTCGTTGAGCCTAAAGAGGTGAAGATTGCGGTGTCGAAACCGGCTGAGAAAGTCGACCAATCGGTGTATATATGTTATGAGCACCAAAAAGAAAACCTATTGAAGCACCTTTTTGAGCAAGGTAACTCGAAGCGCGTGATAGTGTTTTCATCTTCGAAACTGAAGGTTCGCCAATTGTCGCAGACACTAAGACGCAGTAAATGGAAAACGGCAGAGATGCATTCCGACCTCGATCAGGCATCACGCGAGCAGGTTATGCACGACTTCCGCGCCGGCCGTATCGACATACTTATTGCCACCGACATTTTGTCGCGGGGCATTGATATCGATGATATAGCCATGGTGGTGAATTACGACGTGCCACACGAGGCCGAAGACTATGTGCATCGTATAGGACGCACGGCCCGAGCCGATGCCGATGGCAAGGCAGTAACATTTGTGAGTGAGCGAGATGCTTTGCGATTCAGTAAAATAGAGAAATTCTTAAAGATAGCCGTTCGCCGTGAGCCTGTGCCAGTCGAATTCGGAGCCGCACCGACCGAAAAGGTTGGCACCGTGCCAGAAAAGTATAGAAAAGGTGGCACGCGCAAGCAGTACCGTAAGAAAAACTTTCGTCGCAAGCCAAATGGCGGAGCGGCGCATAATTAAGCGAGCAGGAAAGTAAAAATTCTCGTATTATGACAAATTGTCATATTTGAGAGTGGCACATTCTTTGCTTAAATGGGGATAAAGAAATAATCAAAAAATACAACAATATGCAAAAAGGTAAAATTGGAGTTACAACGGAAAACATTTTTCCGGTTATAAAAAAATTCCTTTACAGCGACCACGAAATATTCTTGCGCGAATTGGTGTCGAATGCTATGGACGCTTCGCAGAAGTTGCGCACACTGTCGTCGATAGGCGAATACAAAGGAGAACTCGGCGATATGACTGTCAGAGTAAGTGTCGATAAAGACGCCGGTACCTTGACAGTAAGCGATCGTGGCATCGGTATGACAGCCGACGATGTGGAAAAATACATCAACCAGATAGCCTTCTCCGGTGCAGAAGATTTTCTGAACAAATATAAAGAGACGGCAGGCTCTATCATAGGTCACTTCGGCCTTGGTTTCTACTCGGCATTCATGGTTGCCGAAAAAGTAGTAATCAATTCGTTGAGTTATCAAGAGGGCGCCGAGCCTGTGCGTTGGGAATGCGATGGTTCTCCTGAGTATACGATGGAAAAAGGCGACCGTACGGAACGCGGCACTGATATAGTGCTTTATATCGACAAAGATAGCGCTGAATTCCTCGACCAGCAACGTGTCGATGTACTGTTGCGTAAGTATTGCCGTTTTTTGCCGCTTCCGGTAGTGTCGGGTAAAGAGCGTGAGTGGAAAGATGGTAAATGGGTTGATACAGAAAACGATTTGGTAATTAATTCTACCGGACCGCAATGGATGAAAAAACCGTCGGAACTCAAAGATGAAGATTACCTCAATTTTTATCAAGAACTATATCCGGGCGAAGACGAACCACTGTTTTGGATTCATCTCAATGTCGATTTTCCGTTTACACTCACAGGAATTCTCTATTTCCCGAAGATTAAAAACAACTTCGACATCAACCGCAATCGCATCCAACTATACTGCAACCAGGTTTTTGTGACCGATTCTGTTGAAGGCGTCGTGCCGGAGTTTATGCAATTGATGCAGGGTATCATCGATTCGCCCGATATCCCGCTTAATGTATCACGAAGCTACCTGCAGGCCGATGGCGCTGTTAAGAAGATATCAGGTTATATCACAAAGAAAGTTGCGTCGCGTCTTGAAGAGCTATTCCGTGCCGACCGTGCCGAGTTTGAGAAGAAATGGGACGATATACGCATCTTTATGGTATATGGCATGCTCACCGACGAGAAGTTCTGTGATTCCGCTCTCAAATTTGCGCTGCTGAAAGACACCGAAGGGCGCTATTTCACACTCGAGGAGTATAAAACGCTTGTAGAATCTTCGCAGACAAATGTTGATGGTAAGGTCGTGTACCTCTACGCAACAGATGTGACGGCACAATACAATTATGTCAAGGCGGCAAACGATAAGGGCTATAATGTGTTGATGCTCGATGGCCAACTCGACAGCCACTTCGTAGGCCTGCTTGAACGCAAAGTTGAGAACACCGAACTTGTCCGTGTCGATGCCGATGTTGTCGATAACCTCATTCGCAAGACTGAGCGCAAAGCCGCCGGGCTATCACCTGTTGAAACGGCCGTACTCTCACAGCTTTTCGAGACAGAAACGAAAAAAGTAGAGAAGGCAAAGTTCACGGTGCAGTTTGAAGCCCTTTCGCCCAACGACCAAGCTATCGTTCTTACGCAGAACGAGTATATGCGGCGTATGAAAGAGATGTCGGCTATGCAACCGGGTATGAGTTTCTATGGCGAGTTGCCCGATAGCTACGCTGTTGTAGTCAACACCGAACATCCATTGGTTAAGTCTATTGTAAGTCGTGCAGCCGGCGACCTCGAGGCGGAAGTTAAGCCGCTAATAGGTTTGATAGATGAGAAAAACGCTGCGGCCGATGCAATACGCAAAGCAGGCGATGGCAAAGAGTTGTCGGCTGAAGATCAACAAAAAGTCAAAGACTTGGAGAAAGAAGTGGCCGACGCCAGAGCAAAACAGACCGCAGTTATCGTCGCCTATAGCGGAAAATTGCCGGAAATAAGTCAGTTGGTCGACCTCGCTCTCCTTGGCAACGGCCTGTTGCGTGGCCAAAATCTGAGCGATTTTATATCGCGCTCGGTAGAATTGCTTAAGGTGAAATGAAATAAATTATATGGTGTAGGCGAATAAAATTACAATTAAGATTTTGCACTTAATAAAAAAAATGTAATTTTGCACCAACAAACACAAATATCCGTATAATTTCTAAATCAAAAACCTATTATGGCTTACGTAATCACTGACAACTGTGTTGCTTGTGGCACTTGCATCTCTGAATGCCCCGTTGAAGCTATCTCTGAAGGCGACATTTATCGTATCAACCCCGATGTATGCATCGACTGCGGTACATGCGCATCTGTTTGCCCCAGCGAAGCTATCGTTCCCGGAGAATAAGCAGACAGTTTTAGTTATAAAGGCACCCTTGCTCATAAAACGCATCGGGTGTCTTTTTTTTATGATTGGTCTTGAGAAGTCGCATAATAGCATTTTGACAAGTTCTTTTTCGATATTGCGTTGCAAATGATGGTTTGTAGGTTGTGTAATGGCATTATTTAATTAATTAATGTTAAATTGTGGCATTTTGTTTCTTATATATTTGTATGGGTGGCAAAAAGTATATACTTTTGTGCGGTGTTTTTTCATGGTATAAATTTAAGGTTAACAAAGATTATTGGTTGTCGCGAGACAATCAATTTTTTTTGTACCTACTCAAAGCATTTTTTATAGGTGAAACGTTCTGCGGCATATACGAAGTTAGAGGCATTGCTTGACAAGCGAATAATGCTTGCCGATGGCGCTATGGCCACATTTGCAAAGCAATCGGGTTTGTTGTCGGATGGTGATTGCTGCGATATGTTGTCGCTAACACGACCCGAATCGGTGTCGCATATTCATCGCTACTATCTCGCGGCTGGTGCCGACATTATTAAGACAAATACATTTAACGCTAATAGAATTTCGCTGGCAAGGTATGGGCAAGGAACTCTTGCATATGAATTGTCGCGGGCATCGGCATTGTTGGCACGTCGTGAGGCCGACATATTTACGCAAAAGACGCCGGCGCGGCCACGCTTTGTTTCCGGTTCGGTAGGTCCGATAGTAGCCACCGGCCAATTGCCGGCCGAAGATGTCGTAGAGCCCTATTCCGATGCGATAGAAGGCCTACTCGATGGCGGTTGTGATATAATCCTTGTCGAATCGATTATGAGTGTAGAAATTGCGCGGTCGGCACTTGTGGCTGTGCGCATACACGAGAAACAGCGGGGCGAACGTGTGCCGATAATAATGTCGGCGACCGTAGATTGTGCGGGGCGAAAACTGCTCTCCGGTGAGACCATCGAAGAATTTTATGCAGCTTTTGCCGATGAGGGCTTACTCGCTATCGGTGTGAATTGTTCCTATGGAGCGCAGCAGACGTTTCCGGCGCTCGAATATCTCTCGTCGGTGTCGCGAATCAGGGTGTTGGCTATGCCCAACGCCGGTCTACCAAATGCCGGTGGAGGTTACGATGAGACTCCCGAGATTTTTGCGAGCCGGATGATTAGGTTTATGGATGCCGGCTTTGTAAATATTGTAGGAGGGTGTTGCGGCACAGGGCCTGAGCACATCAGTAAAATAGCAAAGGCCATAGAGAAGTATCCTCCACGGCCTTTGCCTTAGATTATAATGCCTCTTGCTTATTCAGGTATGTTGTTGATTATGGCCTGAATAGCGTTAAGTTCGTCGTCGGTAAACTCGGGAGAGTTGAGAACCCCAAGATTAGACTTTAATTGTGACGATGACGATGCTCCAATAATTACCGATGTTACGCGCTTATCGGTTAAAATCCAAGCTAATGCCATCTGCGCAAGAGTCTGGCCTCTCGATTCGGCAATTACGTTAAGTTTGCGTGCCGCTTCAACTTTAGCTTCCGTAACTTGCTCCACTTGCAGAAATCCGGTCGATTTCGCCGCTCTGCTATTATCGGGTATGCCGTTGAAATACTTGTTGGTAAGCAGCCCTTGAGCCAGCGGAGAGAATACTACGATGCCGCTATTGTTATCTACTGCCAACTGAAAGTTTTCGTCAGCGGCACTTCGGTCGAACATCGAGTATCGATATTGGCTGGCCAAGCATGGTACATTGGCCTCGCTTAGAAGTTTATACATCTGCTGTTGCTGTTCGGCAGGGTATTTAGAGACGCCCACATACAGTGCTTTGCCGCTATGTACTAAATCGATAAGAGCTTGAGCCGTTTCTTCGATAGGTGTTACACCATCGTAGCGATGAGTGTAAAAAATATCGAAATAGTCGAGTTTAGCCCTCTTGAGGCTTGCATTGCATGAGGCAATAAGGTTTTTGCGCGAAGAGTTTCCGCCATAAACGCCCGGCCACATCGTGTGTCCGGCTTTCGTTGAGATAAAAAGTTCGTCGCGGTGTGAGTTGAGGTCGCCTTGTAAGATTCTGCCCAAGGTTATTTCGGCACTACCGGGCGACGGCCCATAGTTGTTGGCAAGGTCGAAATGGCAAAGGCCGTTGTCGAATGCTGTAAGCACCATGCTGCGCGCTGTAGAGAAGTTATCAACATCTCCAAAGTTGTGCCACATGCCAAGCGAAAGTATCGGCAACTCAATTCCGCTATTTCCACATCTTCTATAATCCATAGATCGTTTCTGTGAATGTTAATTATAATGGTTAAAGAGTTGTGCAAATATACGCATAATTACGCAAGCAAAAAAGTGCCCGCATTACTTTTGAGGCTTTTTTTATGGATAAAATATAAGTTGAGTATAATAGAATTTGGCCATTTGTTAAAGTTTATTAAAATATGCCATTTAATTGCGATAAAATGAATCTGTGAATAAAAAATGTTGTAATTTTGGCCAGAATATAAAGGCACTAATAGTGTCGTGAGATTTAGTTAAAATATAAAACATTATAACATAGCAATTTGAATAATTTCCAATTATGAAACGAAATTTCAAATTAGGTTCATTGATCGCGCTTGGCGTATTTGCTTTTAGCGCTTGTACGAGTGATAACAATGGGCTTGTACCTAATCGTGATGGAATAAGTTTGGCAAAGGCAACGGAAGTTACTGCCTATTCACGCAACGCGTCTGTAGAAAATGTAAATCCCACACTGACGAAATGGCAGTGGGATACCAAAATTACAGGATGGCCCGAAAAAACAGATCGCGATCAACAAGTCAGCAATGCTGAGAAAGATTATGTAATGGCATACTTGGCAGATCACCCAGATGAAGGGTATACAGAGTGTGACCTTACAACTTATTTCTTGCAGAATGTTGGCGGTAGCTACGTTAACTATCACCTCGATTTTATGAATGGTGGTTCGGTGCATCACTCAACCGACATTACAGGTAGTAGCCAAATGGATTTTTTTGAAATCTGCGGTGTGCATATCAATGATTATAATGCAACGTATGGCCCATGGGTATATGTTGAAAATCTCCCCTTGGTTAATCCGAGATATCATGATTCGTATGCAAGTCTGACACAAGAAAATCACTATCGTTTCTATTATATCCCCAATGAAAATGGTGATGGCTATAGCCTTTACCTGTGCTTCGATTATGCAACATCGAAGTATGATAACGGCCAGCTCGATTTTCAAGGTGATGGTGTTTACAACGACTGGGTAATCAAGATTATCCCCGGAGATGGAAGTCCCGTTGTTCCTCCTACCGACGGCGACGATGATAACGGTGACGAAGATCCCGATCCTGTTGTTCCTCCGACAGATCCCACCGATCCTACCGACCCGACAGATCCTGAAGATCCCGAAACCGACATCCCTGCAACAGCAGTTAAAGACCATGTGGAGGTTAACCTCGAAGTTGAAGAACACAAAGATTACCTCGCAACGCACCTTTCTATCCACGTTCGTGCCGTGACCGACGTTGAAGTATTTATCCCCGTGCCTGCTGAGTATTATTGCGATGTTGACGACATGGCTATTGTTCAGAAACACGAAGAAAATTTCATGGTACATGGCGGACCGGATGTCCTTACATATAACATCAACGGTAATGAAGTTAAGTTGACAGTCAACTACGAAGAAGGTGGTATCCGCGTTACTACAGAAGGTATCAATGAAAGTGTGATTGAGTATCTTGAAGGCCTCTACCATGATGGCATTACATTCGAAGTATGGAACTACTACAACGATACGCTCGATCGCGATGGCTTGAGAGACTATCTCACAACTAACATCGCAACAGTTGAGTTCCTCGACAAGGCTCCGAGTTTCTATGTAAATGCATTCAACCGACTCGATGGCGTAAAGAATGAATACGATTGCACAGTCGACATTATCTCAAGCCAGAAGAGCCAGTATAACGACTACTTCGAAGGTGTTCACTACAACGAATCGCCCTTCAATCATATTTACGAAAACAAGGTAGCTGAGGATTAATCCTTAGTTATAAAACGCTGAATAAAATAATTGTAATTCATGATAATGCTGCCATATAGCGAGTGTTATCATGAATTACTATGTATAAAAAGACCTGTGGTTAGAGTTATATGTATTCTATCAATATAGTTGCATATTACGTCGACTTGGTTCTGACCTGGTTGACATACTACGCTACTTTTATCTATGCAAATTTCCGTGAGTTTGCGTGGGTAGTGAAGTGTGCCGCCATCTCTCTCACCTTGTCGATAGCCCTTATCATAGTCTGCTTGGTGCGCGTATTTTTTGTATGGCTGAAGCGCCGTCGCTGGAGCCGCGTAGAGCACAAATTGGAAAAACGTTTTTCCGAGCCGATACACTACATCTTGTCGGTCGATGCGAAGCCAAATATGTCGCGTAACGAAGTTATGGAGGCTCTAAACCTCTCAAACTCCGATCTTAACAGCCGCACATTGCTTAAAAACTATCGTGAGAAACTCGCGTTTGCCCGACTTGTATACAAAGCCCGTATTGCCGAGAATGCCGTTCTTGGTCGAAAAGGAAACCTCCATGTCTTGCTTGAGATATTCCGTGTGCAAGACTTTTTGGAAGAGATAGTCAATCGCGATAAGCTTAATATGAAAGTAGAGGCACTGCATATGCTTCGAGCTTTCAAGGTGCCTATCAACCCTTGGATTTCAAATCAGTTGATGAATGCGAAGCGTGTTCGCGTGCGTCGTCTTACTATGTATGCGGCCGTTATGTCGAACAGCAATGCCGACCTTGACTACTTCGAGTCGCAGTTCTTCGATGAGAACTGCTGTATCTACGACGAGATACAGTTGGGATACGCATTGTCGCGCCGTCGCTCGAGTAAACGTAAGATTCCCAATTTGGCACACTGGGCATATATGCAGAAAAATCCGGGAACACAGTGTATCTTTGTGCGACTTATGCGTATGTTCGAGCAGCGAGACTACTGCAGTGAATTGGAAGAATTTTTTCAGCACAATAGCGACAAGCAGCTGATAGAGGAAATATCGCGTACATGGGGCTATTTGCACTATGAGGAGGGCGAAAACCTGCTCGCCGAGATGTTGCTTACCCAGCCTGATGAAACAAAGGTTGCTATTATGCATGCGATAACGCGTATCGGCACCGGCCGTCATTTGGGCGCTTTGGTCGATGGTTACACAAATAGCGGCGACCCCAGCGTACGCCTTGAAGCATTGAGATGTATATATAACTATGGCGATGAGGGCCGTGAAAAATTTGAAGAGCTTGAAACGAAAGCTCAGACCGACGTCGAAAAATCGTTTTTTGAGTTCTTCCATAACCCGATTACACTAAAAACCATACCGTTGAGCGACCATGATGCATATCGTCCGCTATTCGGTAATAACCTATATGGCGTAGATTAACTTGTAAAAAAACAACACCAGCATGTGGATTAAGATATACTATCTCTTTTCATACACCGTATTCTTCTATACTATAGCGGCGATGCTGTGGTTGCTTTATCTTGCCATCCAGAGTATAAGGGCACAAAACCGCCTCAAAATCAATCTTCCCGACGATGATACTATACGCTATATCCTCAAGGCTTCGCCTATCACCCCTGCCGTATCAATTATAGCGCCGGCTTACAATGAGGAGAAGACGATTATAGAGAACGTACATTCATTGCTGCAGGTATATTATCCCGACTTTGAAGTCATTATCGTAAACGATGAATCTACCGATAAGACCCTCGAGTTATTAATAGAGGAGTTCGACCTCGTAGAAGTGCCGTTTACCAACTCTATGCGAGTGCCCTCAAAACCTATTACGAGCGTTATGCGCTCGCAGAACGAGCAGTATAAAAATCTGGTAATAGTAAACAAAGAACACGGCGGACGTAAAGCCGACGGAACAAATGCCGGCATAAACGTGTGCACGAATCCATATTTTGTGTCGACCGACGTAGACTGTATCATCGAGCCTATGGCGCTTTATCGTATGATGTGGCTTGTGGTAAATAGCCACGACCCCATGATGGGCGTTGGGGCGTCGATGTTTATTCTAAATGGCTGTAAAGTAGAGGATGGTACAGTGACCAAACCGGGTATATCCCTCAGTCCGATACCATTGTTTCAGCAATTGGAGTATATGCGTTCATTCCTTATTGGTAAATTGGGCTGGTCGCCTATAAATGCCTTGCCGAATATATCGGGTGGTTTCGGTCTATTCAACACCGAAGTCGTAGTTAAGTCGGGCGGTTACGACTCATTATCAATGGCCGAAGACGTTGATATGCTTTTGCGTATGGTAACGTATATGAAGAACTCGGGCCAGAAGTTCCGTTTGGCACAGGTTCCGCAAGTGTGTTGCTGGACTGAAGGGCCGGAGACGCTTCACATGTTGTATCGCCAGCGTGTGCGTTGGGCCCGCGGCTTGTGCGAAGTCGTGTCGCACCACATAAAGTTATTCTTCAACATCAACTATGGCCCCACGGGTGGTGTGATATTGCCGTACATCTGGCTTTTTGAATTTATAGCGCCGATACTCGAGGCTTCGGGTTTCGTGTTCATGATATGGCTTATCCTCATAGGTGCTGTCAATTGGAGCTCGGCGTTGCTCATCTTCGGTATGATTTATATCTTCTCGGTGTCGCTATCGTTTGTTGTCTTGGTATTCGACTATGCAACCAACGCCGTTAAGTGGCGCCATCGATTTATAAGTTATCTAAAGCTTATTTTGGCCGGGTTACTCGAGCCATTTATATACCATCCTATTATTACAACATTCTCGTTGATAGGTTATTGGAACTTCCTCACGCAGAGGACAGCCGAATGGAAGACAATTCGTCGAACAGGTTTCGGTAAGAGAAAAAAAGAAAAAGATAATAGTGAAACGACTGAAGATAAATAGAATATCGTCGCTAATGCGTTTTGTTGCCACGGTAGCTTTCTCTTTGATAAGCATCTGCGGGGTGTATGCACGCGATAAAAATCTTCATACGTCGCGCTACTATGTGGGGCGTGCTGAAGACTATATACAGGCTAATGCATGGGATGCGGCCAAGCGTGAAATAGACGACGGCTTAGAGCTTTATCCCGACGATCCCGACCTCCGCTATCTCAATGGTAGATACTATTATTATGCACAGGGCGACCTTAACCAGGCGCGTTATAACCTCGTGAAGGCTGTGCAGGAAAACGACCAACACTATCATGCCAAGCGTGTCCTTGTCGATGTGGAAGACGACTCTAAGCACTACTCAAGTGCGATTTGCTATATTAACGAGTTGCTTGAATTCCAGCCCTATGACCGCGACTTGTGGCGCCGCAAAATATCGCTGTATAATAAAATAGGACACAAAGTTGAGGCCGAATCGGCCCTCGAGCGCTTGTCGCGCATCTATCCTCAAGATTCGGTAGTGCGCAAAGACTTAAGCAACCGCAACCGCGAGAATTGGAATGTGCGACTTCAACGCACCTCGCTCACCGAGTCGGCTGCCACTCTCGAAAATTGGCTTGACCTCGACCCGGATAATCTGGAATATTATATAGAGCTCGTTGGCATATACGAGCGCTTGGGAGAGTATGAACGTGCCATCGGTACCGCAAATCGCGGTCTTGCACGTTTCCCCGGCAATGTCGACCTTGTGCGCCGTGCTGCCAGCATTATGGGTGAAATGGGCTATTATACCAGGGCCTTGGCATTTGTAAAACAGAATAGAAATTCGGGTCCGCTATATAACAACCTGCTTCGTGAGGCAGCCAATGATGCGCGCATGAAAGACCCCTATGACGTTACTGGCCGCCTATATGACATCACAGGCGACCGCGAGGCCCTTACATATCTCTTGAACACCTCTATCACTCGAGGCTACTACGATGATGCAAAACATTGGTTGAATGAAGCGTATCGTAAAGACGGACAGACGGCCGACCTCATAATGAAAGAGTATGCTTTGGAAAAACGTTTTGGCAACGAGCAGGCGACATACAGGCTCCTTGTCAAGCTATATGAGTTGAACCCGCAAGACGAAGATATCACAGAAGAATATGCCCTGATGATGGTCGAACTCGCAAATCGCAGTATGGCCGATGAGCAGTGGCGCGATGCTTCGACATATTTGCAGCGTGCGATAACAATGATGAACCCCGACAGCGAGTCGTGGCCATCGGCCGTTTCGCGGCAAATAATGATTCTCGGACAATTAAATCGCTTTGATGAGGCGCGTGAGCTATATGAGTTTGCAAGTCTTCTCAGAGAGCCTTATCGTCGACGTTTCGGGTCGGCATACGAAGATGTGGCAGCAACCAGGCTGAAGGCCCTTATCGAGGTGGAGAACTATAAAGGGGCTTTAAAAGAGGCTGAAGACTTGCTATCGGTAGTGCCCGACAGCGAAGTTGCTTTGCGCACTTGCGTGAATATGTCACAGACCTTAAAGCTGAACGATAAATTTGTAGATTATGCCGACCGCGCATACGAATTATATCCCAACGTGCCATATTTTATAGTAAAGGAGGCCGTGGCGCTGCAGCAACGAAATCGCGAAGACGAGGCGCTTGAGCTACTGAAACCGCGCGAAGAAGATGATGAATTTATCAATCCGCAGCTAATAAATGCTCACTCCGGCATAACACAAGAATGGGCCGTTGAACTGCTCAAAGAAAAAATGCCCGACCGCGCACTCGAAAAACTGGATAAAGCTCTTGAATATGACCCCGTCAATACCGAAATGCTCTATCTCAAAGGCCTTGCTCATGAACAGCTAAAGCAATACGATTTGGCCTATAAGTATCAGCATGACAATTATGACCCGAGCAATGCAGAGCAATTGGAATGGTATCAGCACATGCGTTATCTGCGCTTCCGTGGCTATCGCAATCGTGTCGATGTGTCGTACACCTATGCCACTTACGATAATCGCTCCGAGGACCTGTCGGCGATAGCGCACCTCTATTCGCTTGCCACATTCTCCTATAGTCGCTTGGGAAAACGCGATACCTTCATGGGGCAGATTAGCTATAAAGGCATCGACGGATACCACATAGATGGCGAACATAATTCCGGCGGTGTTGGCTTGGAGTTTATGGCGCAATGGGATCATACGTTTAATCACCGCTGGAGCATGATGCTTAATGGCGCTTATTCGTTGCGATACTTCAATAAATGGGGTGTTAATGCCTCGTTGTCGTATACCGCAAATCGCAATTGGGTAATCTCATTGCGTGCGGGTTATCGCCTGACACCGCAATCGTATTTATATCTCGGCGATGACGACAGGGCTATTGTCGAGACAAATAACTACAATATGTTTTTGGTAACTCCTTCGGTGGCTAAAACATGGGATAGAATTTATACTTCGCTCTCGTTAGATGCTATCTTATTGAATAAGAGTATCTTCTATAATGTAGGCTGGAAAGGCAAAATATTTGTCAACGACGACAATATATCTTCGGTTGGTATTGCTGCCGGCTTTGGCTCTTTCCCCGAACTTACATTCTACGAGCAGACGGCATTGCAAAATTTCTCACATTCCAACGCTATGTTGGGCTTTGATATACAATGGATGTTTACGCACAACCTCTATTTAGGATTGTCGGGATCGTGGAACACTTGTTATAGCCCCTACCAGCGCGAAGATGGAAAAGTTGTCGATTCATTCAGAAATATCTATAGCATAGGGCTTCAAATGCATGTTGCGTTTTGATGCTGATAAAAACACTTAACCATGATTAGGTATACGATATTAAGCGTTATTTGCGGAGCAATGCTCCTCGCGTTGAGCGGTTGCAACAATATGCGCGCGGAGCAGCGTGTGGTGCGAGATGCGGCGTTTGAATACAGAGAGATTTATCTTCCCGAAGGAAATTCTAAAGAAGGAGCACAATTGGGCCTTAATAGCGTAGATACCGATTGGGGTATTTGGGGCCATAATTTGTGGCTAATGTTGCCGGCCCAGCCGTCGCAAACCATTTATGCCAAGCGTAACGGCCAGACGGTGCACGACCAGTTCTGTTTTATGTCGGACCAATTGTATGAATATTTCGAGAAGTATATCGATAATACGTTTGGCGATGCTGATGGCATTCGTTTTGCCATACTACCTAACGATAACAATATCGTATGCACATGCCCCAAATGTCGTGCTGCAGGCAACACCAGCACCGATGCTTCACCTGCGGTATTCGACATGGTGCGACGATTGGCAACGCGCTTTCCTAATCACTATTTCTTCACCTCTCACTATCGCACAACAAGCAGCATACCGACCCAACACATGCCGGAAAATACAGGAGTCCTTATCTCAACTATGGATTATCCTTTTGCTGCCGTTGCAACGCCTAAAGAAGCAGCATTCGAGCGTCTCTTGGCGGCATGGGCAACAAAAACCGACCGCATATATATATGGGATTATGTGAATAACTTCGATGATTATTTCACTCCATTCCCTGTTTTCGAGGTTATGCAGCGTCGACTTCAGCTCTACCTCCGTAATGGTGTAAAAGGCGTCTTCTTTAATGGAAGCGGCACCGACTATAGCTCGCTCAGCCGTTTGAAAACGCATATTTTGGCACTTCTCACAGAGAATCCTTCAAATGATTGGCGCTCGTTGTTAAAGTCGTTGTGCGAAGATTTTTATCCGGTAACAGGTGAAACGATAGCCGACTTTATGATAGCTCAAGAAGATTACGCTATTGCTACTGCCAAGGAATTGCCGCTATACGATGGTGTCCAAGCCGCTTTGAAGACATATCTTCCGGAGGAGGCTTTTAACGTGTTCTACAACAATTTGCAGACACTAAAGCATGACGCCGGTCGCGCTGAAAGAGAGGAAATATCACTGTTGTGCAGTGCTATTGAACTGACACGCCTCGAAATGATGAGACTTAGCGGAAATATTGAGGATTGTAAACCAATGCTCGAAGACCTCGCCAAATTATCTAAAAAGGATATTGATGTATATAATGAAGGCTGTTGGACTATAGATAGTTATATAAGAGATTATACGTTTATGTATAATCATGCCGAGGCTATGAACGGCATCGACCGCCTCAAGGGAGTTAAACTTACGCCTTTGAATAAGCTTGATCCCGATTACTCTGATATATCGATACTTACAGATGGATTGCTCGGTTTGCCGTCGAACTATCATTGTGGCAATCTAATATCGTCGGCCGACCCGTCGTTGACAATCTCGGTGCCCTATGTTGATGGTATGCAGCACTTGCGGGTATGCCTTGTTCGCAACCCGGCTTATCGCATCGCTTTCCCGCAGCAAGTAATACTCAAGATAGGAGGTGTAAAACTTGCCTCTTATGAGCCTGAAAAGTTGGCGACACATTCGGGCCACTCTTTTGTCGATTTTGAATTACCGCCGGTAGTTAAAGGGCCCATTACGGTGACCTTAGTACGTAATCCCGAAGTGAGCACCATGGCAATAGATGAGATTGAAAGTTATTGAAATTTACCAGTATAGCCAACATAAATAATGTCTGTCAAAATAAACAAAATATTAACGGGAATTGTAATCTCTGTGCTCTCTCTTTCTTTTGTAGCATGCGAAAAGAAATTGGGGCCTGTTTCTGTTGAGATTATCGATCAAGTTAGACACTATTATCCTGTAATACAGGGTGAAATGATGGGTATTACTTATGAAATAGAGAATACTTCGGAAAACACGTTGTTTATACGTGAAATACAGACTACTTGCGGCTGCCTTGTGCCGCACGACGACCTTCCGATAGTAATACTCCCTAAAAGAAAAGGCTTTATCCACTTGGGTTTCAATACCATAAAGAATACGGGCTATGTGAAGCACTATGTGTGGTGCTATGGTAATTTTGCCGACTCGGCATGGCGTGAACTACGCTTCGACACCAATGTGGTGCCCAATGCCGACTATACTCGCGACTATGAACAGCTATGGCACGAGCAGACTACAAAAACCGGGTCGATGCGTGATTTTGTCGACGGGAAAACCTCGGAGAAAGGTTATTACACCGACGAGGGTATAGACCCGCGCGACCAAACCAATGAGAAGATACAGAACTTTATCGACGATTTACTCTCATTCTAAATAATCAACGCAAGCACGCGATGCAACGTCAGCTTTTATTATAGCGACGCATGCGAGGTGCTCGGGGTGCGCTGAGTATGTGTCGAGAGCCTGGTAATCGTCGCATATAGCTGTGAGAACGATATGCCAGTTGCCTTGTGCAGGCCCGTCGTTGATGCCAACTTCCACCAATTTAAGTGCTTCTATTTTTGCGGGTAGAGCTTCTATTGCTTTTTTGAAATCGCCTGCAAGTTGTGCCAATTTTTCGCCTTCGGCATTGAGACGAAACATTACGATATGTTTTACCATTGTAGTAGTTTTTTTTATTCAAAATAATTTTTTGCTCAAAGCTTTGAGCGCGTGTATCTTATCTTCTTTGCGCACAAGCACTGAGATATTGTAGTTGCTGCCGCCGTACGATATCATTCTCACAGGAATGTCGGCAAGAGCGTCAAGAACTTGTGCCTGGTAGCGGCAGTTTTGCCACTCAAGGTCGCCCACAACGCATATTATCACCATGTCTCGGTCGACACTAACGGTGCCGAATTGCTTCAAGTCGTCGACAATGGCGGCGAGTCTTGAGTCGTCGTCTATGCTTATGCTTACGCCGACTTCCGAGGTGGCTATCATGTCGATGCTCGTACGGTGATTTTCAAATGTTTCGAATACTTTATGCAAAAAACCGTAGGCTAATAACATGCGGCCCGATTTGATTTTTATTGCGGTGATATTATCTTTTGCTGCAATAGCTTTTAATTTTCCGTCGGGCGCGGCGTTATATATGAGAGTGCCGGCAGCTTCGGGTTGAAGCGTGTTTAATAGGCGCACGGGTATGTTATGTAATTTCGCCGGTAGTACGCACGAGGGGTGAAGTATTTTAGCGCCGAAATAAGCGAGCTCGGCTGCTTCTTCAAAGTGCAGACTACTCACCGGTTTTGTGTTGTCAACATATCTTGGGTCGTTGTTATGCATGCCATCGATATCGGTCCATATCTGTATTTCCTCAACATCGAGGACAGCGCCTATTATCGATGCCGTATAGTCGCTTCCGCCACGTTTGAGGTTGTCGACGCCTCCACGCTCGTTGCGGCATATATAGCCTTGGGTTATATAAATGTCGGCGCCGGCATCGAGGTCGAGCAATCGGTGAAGGCGTGTGGAAATATGTTGCATATCGGGTTCGCCGTTTTGCATCGTTTTCATATAATCGAGCGCCGGCAATAAAACCGAATTGATACCTTTCTCGCACAAATAGCACTGCATCAGGACGGTAGAGATGAGTTCTCCTTGGGCGAGAATTTCTTTTTCACCGGCTTCGGTCAAGGGGGCTCTGAAAAACGAACGCAGTAGAGCAAAAGTGCGGTCGATGATAGCGCGTGCATTGGCCTTCATGTCGGTTGACGACAATAGCTGCTCTATGACGTCGGCATATTTTGTTTCGAGTGCATTGAGAGTCTCTTGAGCACCCGGAACATTGCCTTTGTAGAGATATTCGGCAATTTCAACAAGCGAATTCGTAGTGCCCGACATTGCCGATAATACTACAATATTGCCTTGCTCGCGACATATAAGGTCGGCAACGTGTTTAATACGAGTCGCCGAGCCTACCGATGTGCCACCAAATTTTAATACTTTCATTCTTTCGTAAGGTCGCCTCCTTCGCTATACCATTTACTGTACATGAGATAATTACGTGCTATTTTCTGATTTATTTCGCGCGACTGTTCAGGGTCGACCATTTTTATGAATTTGGCAGGCGCGCCGCCCCACATTTCGTTAGGTCCTATCTTAGTACGCGACAACACTACGGCCCCGGCAGCTACAATGGCTCCTTCGCCTACTTCGGCATCGTCCATAACGACGGCGCCCATACCTATGAGTGCGAAATCGCGTATCTTAGCCCCGTGAATCGTTACATTATGGCCTATCGATACGTCATCGCCTATCTCTATCGTTGATTTTTGGTAGAGGGTGTGAAGAACCGAGCCGTCTTGTATATTTACGCGATTGCCTATGGTGATGGTGTTTACGTCGCCGCGCAACACCGTGTTAAACCATATAGAGCAACCGTCGCCCATCGTAACGTCGCCTATTACGCTTGCATTTTCAGCCAAAAAGCAGTCTTCGCCAATTTTAGGGGTGAAGCCGCGAAGAGGTATTATCAGTGCCATTTTAGTTCTGTGTTATTTTGCTAAAGGTTGTGTGTGCGACTCAAGCCATGCGCGTTCTTCTGCGGTGGCGAGAGCCGGATAGAGGCGGTCGTGTACTGTTGCGTGATAAGAATCAACCCATTCAATTTCATCGGCTGTCATTATAGACAGATCGAAAAGATTGCGGTCGAAGGGACAAAGTGTCAAAGTTTCAAACGAAAGGAATTTTCCAAATTCGTTGGTCAATTCTTCGCGACACAATACGAGATTTTCGCAGCGTATGCCGTGTATGTTTTCACGATATAGCCCGGGTTCGTTTGATGTTATAGAGCCTGGGAGCAATGGTATGTCGACATAGTTAAGACGTATGCTATGAGGCCCTTCGTGAACGCTCAGGAAGTGTCCTACACCATGGCCTGTGCCATGTAGATAGCTCAAGCCGTTGTTCCATAAAAAACGACGTGCCACTGCGTCGAGTTGAGCACCACGAGTTCCGGAAGGGAATATCGACGTTGCCAGAGCAATGTGGCCTTTCATAACGAGAGTGAAATCTCTCTTTTCTTGAGCTGTAGGCTCGCCAAGGGCAATAGTACGTGTGATATCGGTTGTGCCGTCGAGATATTGGGCTCCGGAGTCGATAAGAAGCAGGCCTTCGGGCTTAAGTTGCGAGCTTGTCTCTTCAGTAGCCTCGTAGTGGACGATAGCTCCATGAGGGCCATATCCGGCTATCGTGGCGAAACTCTCATCGAAAAATAAGTCACCTTTACTGCGTTGGCGATGCAAAATCTCGGCGACATCAAGTTCGGTAGTAGTTGTGCCGGCCGTTATTCTCTCTTCTATTTCCATTAGAGAGCGAACCATTGCTACACCGTCGCGTACCATAGCGGCGTGAACGCCTGCGAGTTGAACGTCATTTTTAACCGATTTAAGGCGGGCAGCAGTGGAGGTGCCACCATCGATAGCGCGGCAGTCAAGAATGTTGAGAAGCTCCATTGCCGTGTGTTTAGCGTCGACAAGGACTGTCTCGTCGCTACCTAAATCTGAGAGGAATTGTTTCACACTATCGTAGGGCATTGTGTCGACGCCTTGCGATTTGAGATATGAAGTTGTTTCGTCGCTGAGTTTCGCCGGGTCGATAAACAGTGTGTTTCCACCTTTCGACAGGTATAGGAATGCTGTCGCTACCGGTGTGTGTTTCACATCGTTGCAACGAATATTTAGCGTCCAAGCAATGTCATCGAGCATAGCCACAAATACGGCAGATGCCCCTTTGCTGTCGGCTAATATTTTTGCTATTTTATCTTTAGCCGTTTCACCAGCGTACTTTAAGTCGTGAATGAAAATTTTGCCATCAGGAAGAGCTGGCCGGTCGAGCCATATACGATCGATGACATCGAAGTCGGTAACAAGTTCGATACCATTTGCCGTTAGCTTATCGCGTAAAGATGACACTTGTTCTGAGTTGAACAGCATGCCGTCGAGCCCGACAGAGCTCCCGGGAGCCACTTCGGCACAAATGAAGTCTTCAATTTTCGGCGTGTCGTCAAGCCCATCTTTCATGAGAGTTATTTCCGTACCTTCAAGTTGGCGCGCAGCCTGGATGAAGTATCTCGAGTCGGTCCAAAGAGCTGCTTTGTCGAGAGTAATAACAAGATCGCCGGCCGAGCCGGTAAAACCTGAGAGCCAACGTCGTACCTGCCAGTGTGGCGCAAGGTATTCGCCTTGGTGCGGGTCGGCCTGAGGTACGATAGCGGCCGCAACGCCGCGTTCTGTCATCAATTTGCGGAAAGCAGCAAGTCTTTCGGAGATTTGAGTATTCATATCGTTATTTTCTTTTTATTTGTCGGTATTAATAAAGGTATCATCGTCTCCAGAAAGCAGGGGTAAACAATACCATAATAGTAAATATTTCGAGACGTCCGGTGAGCATAAGGAGTGATAAAATCCATTTCGCCGTGTCGGGTAACATGCTGAAAGAGTGTCCATAGCCCGTTATGCCTGCGCCAAATCCCACATTGGTTATACATGAAAACGACGAGAAGAAGGCATCGATAATAGGCACGCCGCAAGCCGATATCAAAGCTCCGCCAACGACTATAAGCAGCATATAAATGCACAAGAACGCAATCACTTTTGTTACGAGGTCGGGGTTGACGGCACGGCCGTTTAGTTTTACCGACTTTATGGCGTTAGGGTATACGCACCGGTAAATTTCATTGTTGGCATTCTTGAAGAGGTAAAGAATACGGTCGATTTTAGCACCACCGGTAGTAGAGCCTGCGCACGCCCCGAAAAACATCATTACAAATGTTAGCGAAAGGACAAAAGGACCCCACTCCGAAAAATCGATGGCGGTAAACCCTGTCGATGTTATTGTAGATACAACTTGGAATAGTGGGTCGATTGTCACACTCTCCCAATTTTCGGTTTTACCGCCGAATACTATGCTTACAATGAAGAATAGCAGCATAATTGCGATAATGCTTATATATGCCCGCAACACCTCATTTTTCCACAACTCACGCCATTTACCTCTGACACACTTGTAGATAAGAGTGAAATTAACGCCTCCGATAAACATAAAAATTATTATCACAACTTTTACGTATACCGAGTCGTACCACCCGATAATGCCGTCGGCGTGAGATGAATAACCACCGGTTGAGATGGTGCCGAAGGCGTGGCAAATACTATCGAACAAGCCCATGGGCCCTGCCCATAGCAGCAGGATAAGAGTCAGTGTCAGAGATAGATAAATGAGCCATAGAATTTTAGCGGTCTGACTTATTCGCGGGCTTATTTTGTCGTGTGTGATGCCCGTAACCTCCGCGTTAAACATCTGGATTCCGCCGGAGTGGTTGAGCATTGGTATTACCGCCAAGGTAAATAATATAATACCCATTCCGCCTATCCACTGCATCATGGCACGCCATATATGAATGCCGTGGCTCATGTTGTCGACATTGGTGATTACAGTGGCGCCGGTAGTGGTGAAGCCTGAAATCGCTTCAAAGAAGGCATCGCTATAGTTAAGTGGTTGAGTACAAAACAAAAAAGGAATAAGGCCGAAAAACGAAAATACAATCCATACTAAGGCCGTGAGCAAATAACCATCGCGCTTACCCATGCTTTGACTTGTCGGCCGCGACCGGAAGGCAAGTAATAGACCGGCGCATAACGTTAGCACTGCCGTCGAGGCAAAGGGAATCCAATCTTGCTCGTGGTAGTAGATGCAGGTTATGGTTGGCACAATAAGGAATAAAGCTTCGATAATAAGAAGCCAACCTACTATGCGCAGTAGCATACGCAAATTAACAAGGCGATATGATACTATACTTGCAAACGACATACTACGAAAATAAACGTTCGATTTTATTCAGTGAGCCGCTTAGACAGAAGACGAGCACTCTGTCGCCGGCCTGGATGTGTGTATTACCTGTGATGAGCATGCCTTCATCGTTGCGAATGAGCCCGGCAAGAGTTAGGTTGTGTGGTAGATTGAGATCTTTGACGGGGTGTCGCGTAATTTTCGAATCGACTTTTGCTTCGAGCTCAGCCACTTCGGCATCGGCCAGAGCGAGGCACTTTGCTGTCGATGAATCGGCATCGAGCAACAGCTGGAAGATAGTGCTCGAGGCAAGCAGTTTTTTGTTTATCACCGTGCCGATATTGAGGTTTTCGGCCTGTGCGATGAATTGTATGTTTTCAACATTGGCCACTGTCTTCTTTACGCCGAGCTCCTTAGCGGTGAGACATGTGAAAATATTTGTTTCACTGCTTGGCGTGAGCGCTACAAATGCATCAATATCGGAAATGCCGGCGTCGTTAAGAACTTCTATCTCACGTGCATCGCCATGTATGATATCACAATCGGGGCACTTCTGAGGCAGTTTACGGCAAATCTCGAGGTCGTTTTCTATTATTTTGAAACGGAATTCTTCGTGGGCGCTTTTTACCAGGCGCACAGCTATATTCGACCCGCCCATAATGAGCACACGCTTAATTTGGTGTTGAGTTTTGCCGGTAAGCTCAATCAGTTCGTCGATATTGTCGCGTGTGGTAGTAAAGTATACCGTGTCGCCATCTTCGAGGCTGTGGTCGCCGCGTGGTATGATGGTTTCGTGGTTTCGTTTTATTGCCGAAACGTGGAAATTACGGTTGGAATAAGCGAAGTCGCGTAGCTTCATGCCCTCGATAGGCGCACCCTTGCGTAACTTTACGCCAACAAGAATAATCTGACCATCGTGAAGTTCAAACCAATTTCGAGCCCAAGTATGTCTCAACGCCATAATGATTTCTTGCGCGGCGTAGTGCTCTGGATAAATGACGCGGTCGACACCCATTTGCTTTACGAGCGCTGTATTTTCGGGGTTCATAAAGTCGTAAGAGTCGATACGAGCAACGGTCCTTTTCGCACCAAGGCTTTTGGCAATCGAGCAAGCCACTATGTTGTTTGATTCATACGGTGTTACGGCGATAAACAGGTCGCACCGGGCCACACCGGCTTCGCGTTGTGAGAAGAATGAAGTGGGGTTGCCCGTATACGTCATCAAGTTGTAGTTGGCGTCGAGCATCGAAAGGCGCTCGGCATCGGCATCGATGAGTGTTATGTCTTGCTCCTCGTTAGATAACAGCTTTGCTAAATGCGAGCCTACTTCTCCGGCTCCGGCGATTACTATCTTCATTGTTGGGTCTTTTTTGAGGATAAAGAACTAATAGCGTTGAGGATACTATCGGCGTCAAAGCCACATAGTTTACGAAGTTGCGCGGGTGTGCCTTGTGTTATAAACTTGTCGGGAATTCCGAGTCGGTGAACTCGTATATCGCCGTATCCGTACTCTGTGAGCCACTCGGCAATGGCGCTACCAAGGCCGCCCTCGATGGTGCCGTCTTCGACGGTAATTATAGAGCATTTTTTAGCAGCCACTTCGCGCAAAATATCTTCATCAATGGGCTTTAGGAATATCATATCGTAATGAGCCACATCGATGCCTTTGGCCCGAGCTTCAGCGACAGCTTTAGCAGCCTCGTCGGCAATAGGGCCTATAGTCAACACTGCAATATCATTTCCATCGACAAGACGCTCGCCTTTGCCTACTGGCAGAGTATGCATCTCGTTATGCCAATCGACAATGTTGCCGGCGCCGCGAGGATATCGTATGGCAAACGGCCCGCTCGTGGTGTTTTGAGCCGTGAACATTAGGTTGCGAAGGTAGTGCTCATTGCGCCCCGATGATACTATCATGCCGGGAACTGTGCGCATATAGGCCAAGTCGAAAGCGCCGTGGTGTGTCGCTCCGTCTTCGCCTACAAGACCCGCACGGTCGATGCAGAACGTTACGGGTAGCTGCTGAAGCGCAACGTCGTGTATTATATGGTCGTAGGCACGCTGTAGGAAGCTGGAGTATATCGCAACGAAGGGGCGCATGCCGTCTTTGGCGAGGCCACCGGCAAATGTTACGGCGTGGCCTTCGGAGATGCCTACGTCGAACACGCGCTCGGGCAAAGCCGCTTTCATTGTCGACACAGATGTTCCCGACAGCATGGCTGCTGTTATGCCTACTATGGCAGGATTCTTTTCGGCGAGTTCGAGCAAGGTGTTGCCGAATACGTCTTGATATTTGATAGGCTTGTCGTTGGAACTTGTCTCTTCGGCTCGCTCGCCATTCTCCGGATTGAAACGGCCCGGCGCATGCCATACCGAGGGGTTAGCTTCGGCCGGTGCATAGCCCTTGCCCTTTGTCGTGCGCAAGTGAAGAATTCGGGGCCCGTCCATGTCGCGTATGTCGGATAGTACACGCACTATCGTAGCCACGTCGTGGCCCTCGAATGGGCCGAAATAGCGTATGTTGAGGCCTTCAAAAATATTTTGCTGTCGTGATATCAACGACTTCAGACTATTGTTGAAGCGCAGTAAGGCCCCGCGGCTATGTTCGGTTACCAAACCACACTTTTTGAACAACTTAAACAATTTATATCGAATATCGTTATAAAAGCGCGACGTTGTGATGTGAGCTAAGTTCGACCGTAAAGCTCCAACATTGCGGTCAATCGACATGTCGTTGTCGTTGAGTATTATAAGCAGATTGTTTGGAGTATTAGCGGCATTGTTAAGACCTTCGAAAGCAAGCCCGCCGCCTATTGAGGCGTCGCCGATAATGGCCACAACGTTGCGCCGCGGTTGCTCCCCTTTAATGCGCGATGCTATAGCCATGCCGAGGGCCGCCGAGATAGAATTAGACGCGTGACCTGCCGAGAAAGAATCGTATTCGCTTTCCTCCGGGTTGGGGAAGCCGCTGATGCCACCCATTTGGCGTAAAGTTGCGAAACGATTGCGGCGGCCTGTAAGTAATTTGTGGCCGTAGGCCTGGTGCCCGACATCCCACACGAGGCGGTCGTAGGGAGTATTAAACACATAATGTAGAGCTACTGTTAGCTCTACGGTGCCCATACTTGAAGCGAAGTGCCCCGGTGTTTCTGATAGAGAACGGATGAGGTAGCGGCGTATTTCGTCGCACACCTGCGGTAGCTGTTCTACCGACAGTTTGCGTAAATCGTCAGGACTTTCGATAGACGAAAGTAGTGGTGTATCTGTAATATCGATAGCCTGTTCGCTCATTTCTTGACATACTTTTTATACATTGGCACAAAAATAATGATTGCCGATGCAACGATTATAAACGCAATGTATAGAGTGAATTGTGTGTGTAGTAGAATATATCCTACTAAGCCGAGCCACAACAGCCCCAAAATCAAAAAGCGGATAATAACCGAAGTGTTCATTATTGATGCTTATATAATAGTCTTGAATTGCAAATATAGCAAAAAAATGGCACTGCCACAAAATAATATTTGATGTGCGATCCTTCGATACGACCTTCTACTCCTAATTTTTGCCGGATTTCTTAATGTGAGAAATTAATTGTATTTTTGTTGTCGTAAAGGATTCGGCAAAATATAGCTTGTGTCGAAGGTCGATTACGATAGAATTTTTAGTTTAATAAGTACAGAATGAGAGTTTTAAGTAAGATTGGGTTGGCGTTTTATGCCATGATATTGTTGCCGTCGGCTATGAACGCTGCCGATCCTATGGCTACGAAATATGATATGCGTCAGTGTGAGGGCTCATTAACGCCGTATCCTCAAATAGAAAGCAGTGTGTCGTACCCCGACACCTTAGTGCCTGTATTTATCAATCATGTAGGGCGTCATGGCTCACGTTATCCGGCATCGTCGGTGTATTGTCTAACGCTTCAGAAGGCACTTGCCAAAGCCGAAGCCACCGGCACTATCACGGCGCTGGGTCGTAATCTGCAAAAGCTTAACAATGAGGTGATAGCTTTAAGTAATGGGCGCTGGGGAGCTCTTGATTCTCTTGGGATGGCAGAGCAGGCAAATATAGCCACCAGGATGTATTACAACTATACGAAAGTGTTCAGCGATGGCGCTCATATCAAGGCTTTGTCATCATATTCGCCCCGCTCGATGATGAGTATGTTTTCTTTTGTGCATCAGCTCGACAGGATGAATAATCGCTTATCGTTTTCGACTTCTACCGGCAGGGAGAATTCGTCGCAGATGCGTCCTTTCGATGTAGACAAGGCCTATCTCGAGTTCACTGAAGAAAAACCATGGAAGGAAACGTATGACAATTATTTCAATGCCGTATGTCCGGTATCGGCAATTCATAGAGTACTCGGAGAAGGATATGAGTACGAAAACGAAGACGAAGAAAAAAATCTTGCCATAACAGAGTATTATGTTATTGCAGGGCTTCCGGCAATGAGCCTTGCGCCGGCACTTGCCACATATTTTACAGTAGATGAGGCTAATGCATTGTGGAGCTGCTTTAATTTACGGCAGTATCTGCAGCGCACAGCATCTACGATATCGACAGTACCGGCTGATATCGCTTCCGACTTGTTGTTAAATCTTATCGAGACGACCGATGCTTTTGTCAATGGCGAAGATTCTGAGACGGTTGCCGTATTGCGTTTCGGTCATGGCGAAACAGTTTTACCGATAGTCTCATTGCTACGCCTGCCGGGTTGCTACTATCTCACAAACTATTTCGACACAGTAGCCGGTCAATGGTGCGATTTCGATGTGATACCGATGGCCGCAAACCTGCAACTGGTAGTATTCAAGGCCGTTAACTCGGGCAAATACTACGTGCGATTAGATTTGAATGAAAAACCGATGAAATTGCGTAAGGGCGATGATGAGATATATTATCCCTGGGGAGAGGTTCGTCGGTATATGACAAATTGTATACCTCTTTATGCCCAATAGCCGAGCGTCAACGCCGATTCATAATCGGCGTTAAACGATGCCTGAAAGTATCGATACGAGAGTGTTGCTATCGGTGATGTTTCGCCTTTCTCCTAATGCATTCTTAAGGTCGGCTGCGCAATAGCAAGGGTAGTCGACATAATACTCAACCAGGTTGTCTTGAGTGAGGTAACGGATTATATCGACGTTATAATATTCTTTAATCTTCTGCAGATTTGAGTAATAGAGCTTGTCGGCCCCTAAAATCTCTATAATCTTGTAGAACGGATTTACCCCCGCGCCTATTTCGCCACTCTCATAAATCTTCGGGGCCAAGCGAACGAGAAAGTCCATGAGCCCGGGGTTATTGCGATATTTCTCAGGAATAGTGTGTATGTATTTGTTTACTATCGGATTAACCGGAGTAAGGATGTTAAATGGTATCTTATACTTGTTTCTACGATAAGATTGATATAGCGCCATTAGAATCTGATGCCTGTTGAGATTACGATGTTGTTATATGTATTTGTGATATTTGCCGACGGAGTGTGTCCTGCACCAGCAAAGGGAGTATAAGCGTGGTATGTTCCCGATTGTGTGGTGTGTTGGAATGCGGCGTCGATATACCATGAACGGTAGCGGTAGCCGAGACCGACAGTAATATTTTGAGTGTCGTTGTAGAATGTGTACGAAGGTTCCGTGCCGCTCGTGTATATCATTGTCGTTGAATTGGCATTACGAACGCCTTCTTTTACAGCCGACATCTGTATGTTGTAGCCGGCACGTACGCTTAACGATGGCAGAAGCCTGAGCTCAGCGCCCACGCGGAAAATATCGGCGGCTTTGAAATAGTCTTTTATGTCGGAGTTGGCATAGCTGTTTTCAACATAACCGCCCCAACGGCCGTAGCTCTGTTCTTTAAGCGACATATTATTGTAAGCCACGCGCTCATAGTCGGCACTGATAATCGCCTTTGTGCCGAGTACAACCGATGCACCAAGCATGAATCGCCATGGCGTGTTGAGTTTAGAGGTGTACTCATAGTTGGGCGTTTCAACGTTACCGCTATAAGTGAGATTGGCGTTATTGTTGGGAGTGTATGTGTAGTCAACGCCACTGAAACCACTATGCACCAGATGCATCCATGTGGGAGTGTGAATGGCGGCTCCTACGCGCAACATTTCAATTGGGCGCACAATCACGCCAAATTTAAGATTGGCACCTGTGCCGCTGATATGTTGGTAGTTATATAAGTCGAAGAATGCATTGCCATTGCTAAGCCGATCATTGCGGGTGTCGTAAACATATCCGTTTTCAATGCTTTCGTTATAGCCGGCGTCGCGTGAATATTGCATATCAACAATACCAAGTCCTATGCCCCAGAAAAACATATCGGACACATTGCCGGAGAAATCAATGTTGTATTCGTCGCTATATCCTCGTTCGCGTATGCTATATTCGGCATCGCCAACGGCACTACCTCGATGTAGGCCGGCATAGCTGGTGTCGCTAATGTCATTGCTTATCATATAAGAATTATAAGCGAGTGCCGACAGCCAATCGGCATCGGAATCGGTAAACGGGTTGTAGCCGTTTTCGAGTATCAGATCGTAAGAGTCGGTACCGTTGGTATATGAAGCGATATAATTAGACAGAGAGGTGTTTGTCGGGTTGACATATCCCGATGAAAGACGGTCGAATGACGCCAAACGATTGTAGCTAACACCCCATTGAATAGCGCGCAGAGCGCCGGAGCGATTAGAGACACCCACATATCCGAAGTTGTCGAATTTTGCTCCTGTCTCCGAATTTTTATCGATGCCGCCATTAGCTTCCGATTTATACTTGCGCATGGTGATGTCGAACGATAGCCCGATATCACTGGAGCGATAGATGCCGAGACCTGCCGGGTTTTGCGTCATACACGAAATATCACCGCCAAGAGAGGTGAAGGCACCACCCATCGACACGAAGCGTGCCGAACCGCGAAGTTCTGTCGGGGTAATGTTATAGGCGTCGATGGCGCTCTGTGCCATTGCTGCCGTTGGCAATAGTGCGGCAAAGGCTATTGTTGCGTATATTGTAGTTTTCATAGATGTCGGGTTTTTAGTTATTTTTTTATCGACGACCGCGTCCGGCGCTACTTGCACCGCTGCGAGCGCCACTGCTCGACGAGCCTCCGCGGCTTGAGTTGTTGCTGCCTGACCCATAAGAAGAACTTGATGAGCGTGAGGTTGTGCTACTGCTACGGTAAGAACCGCTGCTTGATGAAGAACTCGACTGGCGTGTAGTTGTCGTTGTGTTTGTGCTGCCCCGACGGCTATTATTTGAGGGTGTCGAGGTAGTGGTCGTGCCCACTTTCGATGATTGATTTGTCGGCTTAACAGTGCCTGTCGTGCTATTAGCTGTAGTGCGTCCAAGATTGCCGGGACGGCTGCTTGTACTTGGGTTGTAGCGTGTCTGCGACGAATTTGTTCTGTTGCCTACAGTGCTTGTGCCGGCACCGTGTGGGCGAGATGCTCCGGGAGAGTTGGCCCATTGTGTGCCACTATGTCCGGGATAAGGCTTCGGAGGCACCGGATTGTGCCAGCCATGACCCCAGCCCCAGCTCCAGCCCCAGCCGTGGTAATGATTGTGCCAAGGATATCCCCAGCCGAAAGAGAAGTCAAACCATGGGTCGTATCCCCAGCTAAGATGCCAACCCGGATACCAGCTGTGGTAGCCGTAATAGTAGTGTGGGCGGTAGAACGAGCTATAATAGTAGGGATAGTAGTAGGGCGAATAATAAGGCGAGGCCCAACCGTAGTAATAGGGATTAACGTCGTTTATGATATACATGTTTATATCTTGTTGTGATGGAGTGCTATAGTAGTAGTCGATAAGATCGGCATCGCCCGATTCGCTCACGATAGCGGGGTTGTGATAGCGCTCGATACGACGTGTATACGAAAAATCATCTTCGGGAAGGCTCGATGCAGCCACGCTTGTTGTATCGGATGTCGTGCGACGATTGTATGCGTCAACATCGATATTCAGAGGCATGGTCGACCCTTCGCTATAGGTGTCGGCCGAAGCGTAATCAGATGCCAGATAGGCAGCTTGCGCAGCTTGTGCGGCAGCGCGCGCCTCTTCTTCTTGTTTCTTTTTCTTTTCGGCCGCTTTAGAAGGCGAATAGTATAAGTCGTCAAAAGGATCCTGCGCCGAAACGGCTGCCGGCATTGCAATAGCAGCGGCAAGCAGGATGGTGATTGTGCAGGTTATCTTTTTCATCGTTTTAGATATTGATAGATTTCGTGTTGTAATTTAGACAGGTTTTCTGTCGAATGGTTTAGTAGCTTTTGGCAAAAATAATCAAAAACACTCAATAATAGAAACAACCGACCCCTTTTTAATGTTTTTTATCTAAGGCAATTTTTCACAATTATTAAATTTTGGAGGTTGTGTTGGTTATTATAAGCCTTGTCGATGCCATAGAAATCAGTTGTGTCGATGTGGCGGACGCTTACCGAACAGCTTGGTAATAAGGTCGCTGCGGCCTATTTTGTGTAGCGTCGACGTTATCATTGCGCGATACGCCGGGTCGTACCAGAAGAAAAACATACGTTGGCGAAGCTTTTCATCGGCATCGCGTGCCGTGTATATTTTTTCGCCGGTGTATGGGTGGATGCCGGTATAATAAATTTCAGTAGCCAAGGTCATCGGTGTCGGGGTGAAATCTTGAATCTGCTCCAATTTGAAGTCGAGAGCTTTTGTCTCTACCGCCAGCGATGCCATGTCTTCTTCTCGACATCCCGGGTGCGATGATATGAAATAGGGAATCAGTTGTTGCCTCATGTTCGCCCGCTCGTTGACATTGTCGAAGAGGCGTTTGAATTCTTTGAACAACTTGAACGGCGGCTTACGCATTATCGACAACACGAGGTCGGAGGTGTGCTCGGGTGCAACTTTAAGGCGTCCGGATACGTGCTTGCTTATTAATTCTTCGTTGTATCGACGATTAGCACTGTCGATGTCGGCGTTGCCGGTGTGATGCAACGACAGGTCGTAGCGTATGCCCGACCCGATAAAGGATTTCTTCACACCGGGCAGGCTGTCGACACATCGGTAAATATCGAGCAGGGCAGAATGGTCGGTGTTGAGATTTGCGCATGGCAAAGGATGAAGACACGATGGCCGCAGGCACTTGGCACACAGCGACTTGTCGCGTCCTTCCATTGCGTACATATTAGCCGAGGGGCCACCGAGGTCGCTTATATATCCTTTGAAATCGGGCATGTGTGTAACTTGTATTGCTTCACGGAGGATAGACTCCTTCGACCTTGAAGCAATAAACTTGCCTTGGTGTGCAGAGATGGTGCAGAAGGCGCAACCGCCAAAACAACCGCGATGGAGGTTTATCGAGTGGCGTATCATCTCGTATGCCGGTATAGTCTTGCCTTTATAACGTGGGTGCGGAAGACGTGTATATGGCAGGTCGAAAGCGGCATCTATTTCGCCTTGTGTCATTGCCGGATGCATGGGGTTGACTTTCACCACCTTATTGCCTGTCGCTTGCCATAGAATAGCGCCACCGTCGAGGCGGTTGCTTTGTTGCTCTATGTGCTTGAAATTAAAGGCCTGAGCACGTTTTTCGGCGAGACATTCTTCAAAAGATGATAACACAATGTTGTCGGCATCGGCATTTGGCATTTCCGACAAAGGCCTCAATATTGCACTCTGCCGTAAATTGTCGATGTCGCCAATTTGTTCTCCGGCATCAAGTCGTCTTGCCAGCTCAACAATTGTTTTTTCGCCCATACCATACAATAGCATATCGACGCTTGCTTCGCATATTATCGACGGCCGCAGACGGTCTTGCCAGTAGTCATAGTGCGATAGCCTGCGTAGCGACGCTTCTATGCCACCGGCAACGATAGGCGCATCGGGATACAACTTGCGAAGGATATCGGAGTAAACGATGGTGGGGTAGTCGGGCCTTGCGCCATGACGTCCGCCCGGTGTGTAGGCATCGTCGGAGCGCCTGCGCCGGTTGGCCGTGTAGTGATTTACCATAGAATCCATGGCACCGGCGCTTATGCCGAAAAAGAGTCGTGGCCGCCCGAATTTACGAAAGTCGCGCAAGTCATCTTGCCAATTGGGCTGGGGCACGATTGCTACTTTGTAGCCGGCGGCCTGCAGGGTGCGGCCTATAACGGCAGCGCCAAATGAAGGGTGGTCGACATAGGCATCACCCGAAAAGAGGACAACATCAACGTAGTCCCATCCGAGGGCCTTCATCTCTTTCACCGAGGTGGGTAGCCAATCGCCGGGTTTTAGCTTGCTGTAGTCGATGGCGTCGGGTTTCATTGCTGGCGCATGCTTTCGAGGCGAAGCTCGAGTTTAATGATTTCATCGCGTAGCTTAGCTGCCGTTATGAATTCCATATCCTTTGCGGCCTTCATCATATCGGAGCGCAAACGGTTGATAGAGCGTTGCAGCTCGTCGGCATTCATATAAGCGACAACGGGGTCGGCGGCAATGTCGACATGTGTAGAGTATTCGTCGATATATAGTGTTTCGGTCTTGCGTTGCGCCTTGTCGCTTGCCGAGCGCTTGCTTGAATGTTTGCCTCGGTGCTCGTTGCTATCATCAACTTGCTCTCGTTCAAGGCCTACGATAGAATTGCGCGCTTTGATTATTGCTTGCGGTGTGATGCCGTGTTGCTCGTTATATGCCAATTGGAGCGCTCGGCGTCGCTCTGTCTCGTCTATGGTTTGCTGCATAGAATCGGTTATCTTATCGGCATACATTATCACTTCGCCGTTGAGGTTGCGTGCGGCACGTCCAACAGTCTGTGTCAAAGAACGATGACTGCGTAAAAAGCCTTCTTTGTCGGCATCGAGGATAGCTACAAGTGACACTTCAGGCAAGTCGAGCCCTTCCCTAAGAAGGTTGACGCCGATTAAAACATCAAATTCGCCGGCACGTAGCCCGTCGAGTATTTTTACTCTGTCGAGAGTCTCTACATCGGAGTGGATATATGCCGTTTTTATCTTCAATTTTAAGAAGTAATCGTTAAGCTCCTCGGCCATACGCTTGGTGAGGGTGGTGACAAGCGTTCGTTCGTTGCGCTCGACGCGAATCTGTATCTCTTCAAGCAAGTCGTCGATCTGATTTGCCGAGGGCCGCACTCGTATAAGGGGGTCGAGAAGTCCTGTTGGGCGAATAAGTTGTTCAACGACAACGCCTTCACATTTCTCGAGCTCATAGTCGGCCGGAGTGGCGCTAACATAGATAGTCTGGTTGGTCAACTGCTCAAATTCTTCAAACTTAAGAGGTCGGTTGTCGAGAGCGGCAGGCAGCCTGAAGCCATATTCAACAAGGTTTTCTTTGCGAGAACGGTCGCCACCATACATAGCCCTTATTTGAGGTACGGTAACATGGCTTTCATCTATTATTGTCAAGTAATCTTTTGGGAAATAGTCGAGTAGGCAGAATGGGCGTTCGCCTTCACGACGGCCGTCAAAGTAGCGAGAGTAGTTTTCTATGCCGGTGCAATATCCGAGTTCCTTAATCATTTCAACATCGTAAGTTACTCTCTCGTTGAGGCGTTGAGCTTCTATTTCGCGTGCTTCGTAGTGGAAAAAATCGACTTGTCGACCGAGGTCGAGCTGTATCTGCGCAACGGCCGAAGCTTGTCGTGCAGGTGAGGTGACAAAGAGGTTTGCCGGATAGATATTGAAGCTATCGTGAGTGCCCAAGTGAGTGTTGTCGTCGGGGCGAAGTGTTATTACCGACTCCACTTCATCACCCCAAAAAACGACGCGTACAACGATTTCTTCGTATGCCAGACGGATATCGACAGTGTCGCCCTTCACACGGAATGTGCCACGTTGAAAGTCTACTTCGTTACGGCTGTAGAGGGCTGTGACCAGCTTGCGTAAAAAGTTATTGCGGCTGATTTTCATGCCCGTTTTAACAGTAAGCACATTTTCGTTGAAGTCGTTGGGGTTGCCCATGCCGTAGAGACACGATACCGACGACACGACAACAACATCGCGGCGACCCGACAACAGGGCCGAGACGGTGGCCAGACGTAAACGCTCTATCTCGTCGTTTATCATCAAGTCTTTCTCGATATATTTGTCCACCGAGGGTATGTATGCCTCGGGCTGATAGTAGTCGTAGTAAGATACGAAATACTGCACTGCATTTTCCGGGAAGAACTGCTTGAACTCGCTATATAACTGCGCCGCCAACGTCTTGTTGTGGCTAAGTATGAGCGTAGGGCGCTTCACGGCTTGTATTACATTGGCCATGGTGAAGGTTTTGCCCGAGCCGGTAACACCGAGCAAGGTTTGTGCTTCCCGGCCCTCGTTGACGCCTTCTACAAGTTGTTGTATTGCTTGGGGCTGGTCGCCGGTAGGTTTGTATTGTGACGTTAATCTGAAATCCATAATACGCTAATGCAGTTGTCTTGCAAAAACACTTAAAAACAGACCATTACTACCAATGACCAATCGGCAGCTTTGCCGATTCGGTGGTGCTTGTATCAATGGCCTTGTTTTGTAACGTAAAGATAATGTTTTTTTCAATACTAAACAAATGCTGAATTATAATTCGCAGTTTAGTATTTAACTTTGAACTTTGAAAAGTTGAAATATTGCTGATTACAAATTTATAGCTATTGCGATTGCTATACAATAGATTTCGTAATCAGGGCTGAGGCATAAGCTGCAATGCCTTCGCCTCGGCCGGTAAAGCCAAGATGTTCGGTGGTTGTTGCTTTAACGCTAACGCGGTCGATATCAATTGCAAGATCTTCGGAAATGTTAGCGCGCATTTGTTCAATGTAAGGCGCCATCTTCGGCGCTTGTGCTATTATGGTCAAATCGACATTTACCGTTGAGAAGCCTTTGCCGGCAAGAATTTCAACGACATGTCGTAAAAGAACGCGCGAGTCGGCACCTTTCCACTGCAAATCACTATCGGGAAAGTGTTTGCCTATATCGCCCATCGCCGCTGCCCCAAGGAGGGCGTCAGATAGAGCATGAAGGGCAACATCGGCATCGCTATGCCCCAAAAGACCTCGCTCGTATGGTATTTTAACGCCACAGATAATGCAGTGGCGACCTTCTACCAAGCGGTGAACGTCGAAGCCATTGCCTATGCGGATGTTGGGTATTGTGCTCATCGTTTGCCAAGTAAATCGCGCAGTCCGTCCATGTCGAAAGTCAGAGAGAAACGCAGCGTTTGGTCGAGAGGTGATGTCTGTGCGGTTGCGAGCATATAAGATGCATCGAGACGCACTACGTTCAAAGAGAAGCCGGCACCCATGCCAAAGTATTGACGATTGCCTTTATACTGGTTTTCGTAGTAATAGCCTGCGCGCAAAAAGAATTGTTGGTTATAGGAATATTCAGCACCAACCGACACTGTTATCTCCCGTAGTTCTTCTTTAGCGCCTCCGGGAGCGTCGTAGAACGATTTGAAAATACCCGTAATTGGCGATATACCTTTCCATTCTTCCAGTTTGTCGGTATATTCTTCCATGCCGTCGACATCGTCGGAGAAGTCGGAGCGACGAGGCTTGGCCGGTACAAGCAATTTATTTGCATCTAAGTTTATAGCGAGGGTGTGGTAGTTGGCTAATGGGAACACAAAGCTGGTGCCAAGGCGCAAATTTGTGGGTAGGAAAGCCGGGTTTTCTCCGCCTTCATACGATACTTTAGAGCCTATGTTTGATATGTTCCAGCCCCACGACCATTGACATTCGTTTCGACCTATCATAGGGTAGGTGGTATAGTATCCCGAGATGTCTGCTGCAAAGGCAGATGCTCCGGTGTTCTGGTCGCCGGCATACGATTCTGAGAAGCCCAGGGCGGAGTAGATATATCTAAACGTTACTCCCATTGAGAATTTCTCCGACAATTTGCGTGAATATCCCAAATCAATCGACATTTCATAGGGGTTGAGTGTCTGACCGACAAATCCTTCGTCTTGCGATGTAGTCACTTCGCCTAATGAGAAATAGCGCAGGGAGGCGCTGATTGCCTGATTGTCGTTCCCTCCTATTTTGTAATACCCGGCCAGATTGGCAAGGAAGATGTCGTTAACCAATTTACGCAACCATGGCGTATAGCTGAGCGATACGGCGGCCTGGCTGTATGCAAAAGCATATTTCGATGGATTCCAATACTGAGAGTTGGCATCGGGATCGGTGGCGGCTCCAAGGTCGCCCATCGATGCTCCGCGGGCATCGGGAGCTATGCCGAGTGAGGTAACGCCTGTCTCTATCGGATTGAATTCATTCTTTCCATCATCGGCAAAAGCCATGACAGAAGCGCTGATAAGGATTGTGGTTATTAATATTCGGATATTCAATTTCATATTCTAAACAGTTTAGGCATTGAATTGAAAAAGTGCCTAACCTTATAACTGATTTTTTGCTCTTTTATTGTGCAGATAGGTGCTTACTTTACAACAACAACCTCAAGCGGAGATGTATGGCCAAAAAGATTATCACCTCCAAGCAAGGCCGTTATACGATATTTGCCATCGTTAACGTCGTGGCCTGAGCTGTCTTTGAGATCCCATTCAAACGGGAATGTGCAATTTTCTTTTGATAAGACGGTTTTGCCGGTGCTATCTGAGATGAGCAGTCTATGGCACGAGACATTTTCGTTCGGTCCTGTTATATAAATTGTTGCGTTCGAGCGTATTAAGTTGCTATCGGAATCGAGGGCCAGTTCTCCGACAATATTGGTGCCGATAACAGTAAAATCGATCGTTTCCGATGTGGTTTCACCGGCGTTGTTAGCAACGGTTAAATCGAAATAGTGCTTTCCGGCGGCAATATTTTCTATGGTGAGTTTTAAGTGGGCCTTACCTTCACTATCATATCTTATAGCGTCGATTGCCTGGGGATAAGTCTTGTAGCCGTCGAGAGTGAGCGATGAAGCTACTGCTACATTCCATATCCGCGTGGAAAGTCCTGTCTCGGATGGGTCAATAACGGCTTCGAGCGTAAACGTTGAAGGAACTATATCGCCGCTGACAAAATCGGGTGTGTCGATATATAATTCTTCAATAATTGGTGCCGATAAGTCAATGTCGCTGCTGTAATAGTCGCCTGTGTTTGAAATACTAACAACGCTCATCCTTGTGCCGGCGTAGAGATGTGTTTCGTCGTCGGTGGCTGTGATAACCAGGCGATTCGGCCCTCCGGCGATGCTTGCTTCCGGAACGACGATGCTCGCCTCTATCCTGCCGTTAACGACCTGCGCCGGAACCGATAATAGCAGAATTTCATCGCAGTAAGCCGTGTCGGCTTTACTTGTGTTGTTACTGCGTGTGAAAGGAGTATCGTAGATATCTATTATGGCAGAGCCGTTAAAATCGGTGATGGTTTTTCCGGCCTTGTCGGTAACAATGGCGCTAAGTTTAGTCTTTGATAATGAGTTGATAGTCGGAGTCGACCCTCCCACTTCAGTGCCGTTTATCGTCTCAAGCGCTATGGTATAAGCCGGCGCACCTATGGGCATTGCGGGGTCGCCACAAAGGTTGTAGCACAAGGTGTTGTCGCCAAGACCCGGTTGTATCGAGCCTGAAATTAGTGTGTTGCGTCCTATCCTGAAGATGTCGCCTATTGTGGTGCCTTCGCTTGCGCTACCATAAGCTCGAGCCACGGCTGAGTTTATGCCTTTGTTATGTTCGAGGTACACTGCGCGACAAGCGCCGATAGCGCCGATAGCGCCTCCACCTTGCTTAAATAGCAGTGTTTCACACACCGTATTGGAAAGGCGGTCGAGCGGAAAGGCATCACAGGTAGCTAACATGGCTAAGGGCCATGTGTTATACGTATATTTATTGATGAGCGACGTGTCGTAGATATCGTCTAACGACACCTTAAACTCGCTGCCGTGACCGCTATATGAGAAGTATCCAACACCGGAATTTAAGACGCGCTCTATGAGGGCTTTGCCTTCTATACATTTGCTATTTATTAAGGGATATATCGAAATATCGACGCGGTGTGCCGTTAACGAGGGACTCCCTTCTTTAAGTTTTTTTATAGCATCGACCGATTGCGCCATGTGCGAGTTGTCGTCGCCATCGTCACTTACCATGAGGGCTCGCAGATAGTCTCTTGCTGTGGGTGGGTTTTGGAGGTATGCTTCAATTTTTTTGTTAAACTCTTTTCCTTTAGAAGCATTGACGGCCGGTATGCGTCCTATCGATATTTGCGATTGCGAATATGCAATGCTACTATGTAGGTAGTTGTCATTAAGAATGCCAAAATAGATGTCGGAGCAGTAGTTTGTGGCCGATTCGCGGGCCTTGTCGACGGCGTCGACTTGATAACAGATGAGGTAATCCGAGCGGTCGGCTGTAATGGAGCGCGGGTCCCAGGTGGCCGGGCCATATAGTGCTAAATATCGTAATTTGCCACCATCGCGGTCGTAGAACATTTTAACGAGGCGTCGAACCGCACCCGGATGCTTCGACCCCGAGGTAAATTCATTGAATGCCTCGGTTTGATTTACGACCAAGACGTCGAGGCCCTGGTACTGCCTATGAATATCGGCAAGTTCCTTGGCGGCCTCGTAATTGGCATTGTTAGTAACAATCAACATGTCGGGCGTATGTTCGCCATGAAGATTTTGGTTGGCTACTTCGCCTATATATTTTACTTGGCGCTGCTGCTTCGACGGCTGGAATGCCACAAGTCGCATCGTCGATGTCGACGACGCCAATGAGCCGACAGCACTTTTGCTACCGGCGTCGTACTTGAGTTGATATCTCGAAATGCGTGTCGGGTCGCTTACATTCCACACTTCGGTGTCGCTATCCGCTCCGGTGAGAATAAAATTCTTGCCCGATGACGATGATTTATAGCTCATCATCAGCTCGGGAGCGTCGCCTAATAAGTTTAGTCGAGGATATACTATATATGTTTTGTCGATAGCGGCATAAGTGCCGGTGAAACTTGTTGGTATGGTCAGTGTAAACTTAACGTCGGTATTATCTAAAGGTAGCGCTTCGGTACTATTAAAGGTAGCGCTTCCATTTGCTGCTACATACAAGCGCACAGACGAACTCGTTAAACCGCTATTCGACGGTGTGTTAGTAACCAATTTTACATTTTGAGCACTTATAGTAATTTTAGTGGCCGACGATGTTTTAACGGCGGCCTCATAGCGAAATTGCCCGTTTACGCCACGATCGCTCGCAAAGTTCTCGATGTGAAAATCAAAGGATTCGCTGTCTCCTGCCGATAGTTTCTTGTCGTGGAAAAAAGCTCCTCCGGTTCCGGGGTTTTGCACTTCTCTTTCAATGAGATTGATGCAGTAGTTCCAATCTAAGACGTCAGACCTATCAAGATATTCTATAACAGGTATATCTGTGCAATCTTTGCTGTCGCTCAGAAAATAATATGCCTTGGTGTCGTAATAATTACGCTCGATAATGGCCGTGTTGTCATTGTTGGCTGTCGCTCTCACATCGCCCTCGGCATAAAAAAGCAGACGGCCATCGTTAGTGTGAATACATGGGGTCTGTGGTAAATCGTCTTTGTAACCGGTGCTAAATTCGTGAGACGTGCCTTTTATGGCACCATAGCCATATACACATACTTTTGTCGGGTCGCTGAATCCCCACTCTAATAGTTGGTAGTAGTCTATCTGGAATATACCGGTGGTGTCGGCCTCTACCTTTACCCATTTCCCTTGCGACAATACCGATGAAGAGGTGTAAAAGCCCGGACTATAGGCAAATGCAAGGACGGGGAGGAATAGACAAAGTGGCAATAATACTTTATATAAGTGATAATTTTTCATTGAAAGGAGACAGGATGAATTAAGTGAATATAGCTATTTAATTCTAATCGACAGCACCGGTTGCCCGTTGATTGTGGCTGTTATCGAAGTATCTAAGCGCGGGGCGCCTAAATCGAGACGATGCGCGGTGAAAATGAGTAAGTCGCCCGTCTTGAATGTAATATGCTTTGATAACAAGGCAATAGTTTTGTTGATTTCTAAATCTGAAATATCAAAATGTTGAGTAATGGTAGTTTCGTGCTCGCTCGAGCTTTGAGTTAAGGCGCAACATTCAGCCTTTAGTTCAATATTAGCGCCGCTTCTGCCGAGATCTAACCATGTTCCGGGAGAAAATGTGCGGTCGAGAATATACGGTGGAAGACCGTCGCTCACCTCGGCGCTTATAGGTGTAAGCATGTGGAAGGCCGTAAACTCGTTGTAATAGTCTTTAGCCCGACTCTCTTTGATGCTCATTCCGAGGCGTGCTATTCGCACGGCAATGACTATCGACGATTGCCATTGCTCGAAAGGCTCAGGCACAAACACCGGCTCGGCAGGACGTAATACGGCAGAGTCTACACCGGCTTCGATATGCTTGTTGCCGTCGGCGTGGTGGTGTATCACCAATACTTTCATTGCTCTTGGGTGGGGTTGAGGGTTGAAAGTCGGTTGTACATTACAGCCAAATGTGAATAGATTGATGTGTTAGATATTACAACACCTTCTTTAACTCGTATACGCGATGGCGTGAAGTTCCAGATAGCCTTAACACCGGCGTTGGCAAGGGTGTCGGCCACCTCTTGAGCGCTCTCAACGGGCACGGCAATTATACCGATAATGATGTTTAAGTCTTTTATAAGGCGCGACGCGTCGTCGATGCCATATATTTTAACGCCGTTGATACTTGAACCGATAATATCGGGATTGATGTCGATGCCGGCAACGATGTTTAGCCCGTAGCGATTGAGACCTGAATCGGATATTAAAGCGGCACCAAGGCTGCCTGCCCCCATCATTATAGCGTTGTGGTGGCGGTCAAATCCCAGATAATCGCGCAGGGCACTTTCAAGAGCGTCTACTTGATAACCGATTCGCGTTTTGCCGCGAATACCTAAAAACGACAGGTCTTTTGCTATCTGCGAGGGGTCGACATCGAGAGCCTCGGCAATACGTGTTGTTGAGATATATTCGACAGATGCGTTGCGAAGCGTCGACAGATACGCAAGATACCACGGCAATCGTCGAAGCGTAGGCTCCGGCAGCAAATCATAGTGTCGTATTGTAGTTTTATCGCTCATTTCGACTGCAAATGTACAAAAAATCTTGTAATTATTGAGCGGTTACCGCGATACGCCTCGATGCCGTGCTGTAGCTCGTGCCGTTGGAGGTAATAGTGGCGCGGTAGAGGTATATGCCACGACCGACACGACGGCCGGCGCCATCGGTCAGATTCCACGTAACGGGAACGGTGAGGAACATATCGCTACGGCCTGTCGCTGTGCCGCTCCATATCGGTTGACCGAGAAGATTGTATACCGAGACAGTAACAGTGAGCATGTTGTCGGGCTGATCGTGGCTGATATAGAAGTTTGCCTGTGTCGAAGCCGGGTTGGCGTCGGTGTAAACGTCATATATTTTTGGCGCGAGATTTTCTTGAACGAAAAAGTCGATTTCTTCAACAGCCGAGTTGCCTGCGGTATCCCATATGCGCAGAGCCAGAGTGTGATTGCCGGCTTGAAGGTCCTCAAATGGATAATTGATAATGCCCGACGCCGAGCCATCGGCCGCCGGCGTGTAATAATAAGCCAGGTCGGTGAATGTCTGCTTAGAGTCGAGTATCGCTATCATCTGATGTCCTATGCCTGAATTCGACATATTGATGCCAATGTCATCGCGAATAGAGGCTATAAGCATGGGCGAAGCGTTGACAGTGTCGCCACTTTTGAAAGAACTGTGATTCAATACCAGGCTCTCAATCGTTGGCGGCATATTATCGTCGGGCACACTTTCGTCGTAACCATATACATAAAACGCGCGGTTCAGCCCCACGGCTTCGGTGTCGTCTTCGGTAGAATATGCATACATCGACATGGTGGCAGGTCGGAAATTCTGCGACACTTCGAGAGGCATGGCAACGATAAGATGAAAGGTGCCGTCTTTAACCTCGGTAGAACCGCAGTAGATGCGTGCGCCATAGTCTTGAAAAACTTCTTGAGAACTTTCGTCGCGGCTTCCGAGGGTTGTACGCGATAACTCTGCATCGTATATCTCAACAAGGGCAACACCATTAAACCCATCTATTTTACTGCCATCGGGGTATCGCACCGTGCCCGAAATAGAAACTTGTTCGAGCGCCCGCATCGTAGGCTGCTCGTTGCCTCCCACTGCAACATTGCCAATAGAGTCGAGGCTGACAATATTCGATGGCATAGCCAGGCGCAAAGCAGGGTCGCCTATAAACGAGTATCTAAGGCGGTTGGTGTCAGACACCGGAACACCATTTTTATTGCGTATATCGTTTTTTGCGATGCGGTAGATATCGCCAGGCGGCAATAGGCGCCCCTTGTCGTCGCGTATTGCCAATGCTCGCCCTATGGCATTGCTCATCCATTCGTTATTGGAAATGTATACGGGTCGCACGGCGCTGACAATGCCTATAGCACCGCCATAGCGCTCTTTATATAATATTTCACCACCGCTAATGGCAGTGCCGTCAAGACGCAGGAAGTCGCATGTGGCGGCATAGATAAAAGGCCAGTTACGCAGATACATATTGTTGATATCGGTGTAGGAGAGCATTTTCTCGGCAGTCCATCCCGTGGTATTAGCGTGGCCGATATAATTCCACCACACGACGCCTTCGTCGAGGTAGCGAAACATTGTCGTCCGAGCTACAGGATATGTCGAATTTTCAAATGGATAGGCATCGAGATACACCTTGCGCAAGAAATGCTGTTGGCGGTCGGCATTCTCAAATTGAGAAATCATCATCTCGGTCTGTAGCATGTGTACGCTGTTGTCCTGGTCGTCGGCAAGGAACATATAGTGGTGTTTCCATGCTGTCTTGCGCGATTTCTCGGCATATTGGTATGCTTTGTCTACTATGTCGTGCGCTTCCTGCACCGATATTACGGGGATGCGCCCGATAGCAATCGATAGCTTGTCGACTCCTTTGTTTAGTCCTGAACCATCTTCAAGCATTGCCGTAACATCATCGCTACAATAGCCTTCGTTGTCTGAGAGTGAGGCTTGAACGCTGGTAGGCATCCACGAGGGTAGTGTGGGGTAGCCGGGTGCCCCTATCGACAGATTACGATTGTCGATGGTTGTTCTTGCCATGAAAATAGCATAGCGCAACAGCCGCCCGTCGCCTGCCTGTCCACGGTCGTAAAGCATCTTAAAATATCGCCGGAAAGCACCCGGGTCGGGTGTGCCTGACGAAAACTCGTTATATACTTCTTCGGGCGTTACTGTCTTGACTTTCAGGCTGTCGGCCGATGTCTCATGTAGCTTCGCAAGGCGAGTAGCTTCGTCGTAATAGAGAGCCGGACTTACAATCACCATGTCGATGTCTCTGTCGGCATGCAAGTTTTGATTTCGTACAAAACCCAGACTTTTGGGTGAGGGTAGTGTTGCGTTTGGCTGCCAGGCTACATAATCGCGTTGAACAGCTGTGGGCATCGACCACGATGCTTTGCCGTCGCCACTTTCCGACGCCGCCACCAAATGAATATCGTTAGGATTGCTGATATCCCATATCTGAACTCCTGAGGTGGCTCCTTCGAGGCATAGCATAGGTTCGGCCGAATTAAAAGGCAAAACCCCATTTGAGGGCATCTTCAG
Organism: Muribaculaceae bacterium; assembly: GCA_022508985.1. GTDB lineage: Bacteria > Bacteroidota > Bacteroidia > Bacteroidales > Muribaculaceae > CAG-873. Next base: position 2,346 of record JAFLUA010000011.1, on the reverse strand, counting down.
GCGTCGAGGATAGCTTATAGTAAGATAATTAAGCCATGCACCGCTAATGCTGGCCGAGGTCTCTAACGTTATGCCTATTTCGATAGCGCCTTTTTCTGTAGGGCTACACGTAAAGTAATGGGTAGCTATGCTTTCTGTGCCGTGCACATATCCTGTCGACGTTCGTGCTGCAATATAGTCGTTAGCCTCAGCCGGTTGTGCTTCACCATTTACGGTAAATTTCAACACGGCGCTGCCACCTATGTCGCTCACAAACGATAATTCAAACACGGCCTCTTCGCCGGCTATGGCATCGATAGTCTCAAAAGTGAATGAGCGCGAACGTGTGTAGCGAAATTCCTCGCCCAGTAGTGTCGGACCCGATTCGCCTGGCGATGCAACTAATTCTTTTTCGTGATGAACACGACACATATAAGAGTTGCTCGGCGATGCTGCTCCGGCTGTTCCTGTCGACGAAATGTCGCGGCGTAGCTCGTCGCTTTCGCCGATGAAGTAGTAGCCGTAGTCGCTGAAATCGTTTTGCAGGAAATAGTAATTACCGGTTGCTTTGTTCTTGACCCATTCGCCGCCTGCAAGGCCATAGAAAACGAGCCCCTTGTCGGTTAAGACACTCTGAACTTCTGGCAAGTCGTCAAGATACTCAACTTCATTTAGCACATCGGGCAGTCGGTGGCCGCCATATCCGTAAACCCTTACTTTCGACGGTGTCATACCCCACGATTGCAGTTGCTCCGTAGAGATCAGATATAGCCCCTCGCTGTCGACGCTCACCTTCATGAGCCTGCCCTGCGATAACTTGGAGTTTTCGGCATATACCTGCGTGGAAAATGCATGCGTTGGCGCGGTATGTAATGCTACAACAACCGCCAACACAATAACTATATAGTGTCGTAGTTTAAGCCAATTCATAATACTTTAATAACGCAAATATAGCAAAATTTATTGTATTGAAGCTCGTTCATAAAAAGTTATACCCCGAATTTTATTGCACGATAGCACAAAATGTGCTAATTTTGTGCTACATAATATCACAAAATAAGATATAGAGATGAATAATATATATCGTGCGATAATCGCGGCAACTATTATTGTGGTGTCGATAGCGAATCCGACAGCTGCATATTGCTCTGAACAGTCCGATAGCCTCAAAACGACCAACTACTATAATGATTATCAGTTCAAATCCGCTCAGCTGGTCTTGCCGGTTTCTCTAATGGCTGTCGGAACTTATGGCGTTTATAACACGACAATGAAAAAATATAGAGATGATGTTAAAGACGGCATGGAGAAATTGCGTGGTGACCACTATTTCCATGCCGATGACTATGTGCAATACCTCCCAATGGCGGCTTATTTGGGTCTTGGAGCTATCGGCGCAAAAGCCAAACATCCTTTTCGAGAACGATTTGTAGCAGGCGCTACGGCTTATCTCTCACTTGGCATTATTACAAACGTTGCCAAGCACTCTTTCAAAGAAAAACGTCCCGACACCAATGCTCGCAATTCTTTCCCCTCAGGACATACTGCTACTGTTTTTATGGGTGCCGAACTCATGCGTATCGAGTATGGAAACTATTGGGGATTAGGAGCATATACTGTAGCCACTGCCGTAGGATTTCTGCGAATGTATAACAATCGCCACTGGTTTAACGACGTTCTCGCCGGCGCCGGTGTTGGTATAATAAGCGCGAGAATAGGCTACTGGATGTTGCCATTGTGGCGTAAATGGTTTAAGTGGGATAAGAACCTCCAAGTCGTCGCAATGCCATCGTACGACATATATACAAATACCCTAAGCGTTGGCTTCGCCGCTTGTTTTTAATCACCCGAGAGGGTAGAGCAATGTCGCGCGTTGGTAGTCGAGATAAAAGCGAGTAGTTACCATAACTTTCAAAAGTGTCTGCACGTCAGTTGCACGTAAGTATCAACGGCATTATGCCCGATTGTGCCTAATTGTGCGTTAGTAGACTTTTTTTGAAAGGTTCGCACCCTAACTATTTGATAAGAAATAAAAAAAAAGCACCGACTGCAATATGGTTGCTATCAGTGCTTTATGCTTTTGCTTTTCATTAGTCGGGGTGACTAGACTCGAACTAGCGACCTCACGCCCCCCAGACGCGTACTCTAACCAACTGAGCTACACCCCGTCTTTTTCAAAAGCGTTGCAAAGGTAGATACTTTTTTTTATCCAACCAAATTTTTGTCAAATTTTTTTATTGCCTACTTTCAACAAGCAAGTGCAAAATTAAGGACAAAGTTTGTAAAATACTTTAGTTGGAATCTCAAAATTTAGTTTACGACGAGGTCGAGCGTTTAATTTTTTTTGCACATTCATAATTTGTTGTC
>JAFLUA010000010.1 GCA_022508985.1 Muribaculaceae bacterium | reverse complement strand
TGCTTGCCAAATCGGACTCGCGGACGCGTTGCCGCAGGTAGTCCCACGGGATATAGCTCGCGTCGCGCTGTATGAGGCTCTCGGGTATCTTAACACGTCCGGATATAACTTTCTCCAAGGCCGCCAAGCGGTTGAGCGACAGCTTGCGGTTGAACTCGCTGCTCCCCTCCGGCGACGACATGCCGCAGAACGACACGCTGACAACTTCGACAGAGTCGTCGGCCACGATCTCGTTGAGAAAACGCACTATCTCGGCTATTCGGGCGGCGTTATCCGAGTACCCGCCGTCGATGGTGTAGCTGCTCACGCGAAAGTCTACCCTAAACTCGGTAGTACGCTCTACGCGGGCTCCATAAGCTATGGAACTACACAGTAAGATGAATAGCAGTGAGATGTATCGTATGTAGGTCATTTACAAACTGTTAGTATACCCCCCCCCTAAATTGGGTTTGGTTAGATGAGTTTTTCTCGGGCAAAAGTAACAAATTTTATTTTATTAACATCAAATTATTTTGGATTTTTTTTAGCAAAAAAAACAGCAAAAAAACTAACTGTTGGAATAATAAATAGATATAAAAATACAGCCCCACCAAAGTATAAAGTGAGGCTGTAAAAATTATGGTTTTATCAATTACGGAAAACTAAGCCATTGTTATCAACATCGATGATAATAGGACGCGACCGGTCTACCTTCTGAGCCAGAATGTCTTTCGAGAGTTGGTTCAATACAAGACGGTGAATTGCACGTTTAACAGGTCTTGCACCGAATACAGGGTCGAAACCTTCGTCGGCGAGGTAGGAAATAGCTTCGGGCGTAACTTCAAGAGCCATTCCTGATGCTTGAGACAACATGTGTTGGATGCTGCGTATTTGTAAACCAACAATTTCTTCAATTTCTTCGCGTGACAAGGGGGTAAACATAATCACTTCGTCGATGCGATTAAGAAATTCGGGCCGAATGGTTTGTTTCAGCATCTCAAGAACTTTATTTTTAGTAGATTCTATTATTTGTTCTCTGTTATCGGGCCTTATTTTATCGAAATTATCACGAATAAGTTGCGACCCCATATTCGACGTCATAATTATAATCGTGTTTTTGAAGTTCACGTTTCGCCCTTTGTTGTCGGTAAGCCTTCCATCATCAAGCACTTGAAGAAGGATGTTGAAAACATCGGGGTGCGCTTTTTCTATTTCATCGAAAAGGACAACGGAATATGGTTTGCGCCTAACGGCCTCGGTGAGCTGTCCCCCTTCGTCGTAACCGATATATCCGGGAGGGGCCCCCACGAGACGAGATACGGAGTGTTTCTCCTGATACTCGCTCATGTCGATGCGTGTCATCATATTTTCATCGTCGAAAAGATATTCGGCAAGAGCCTTTGCGAGCTCGGTTTTCCCGACACCTGTAGTGCCCAGGAAAATGAAAGATCCGATAGGCCGCTTGGGGTCGTTTAATCCGGCACGACTGCGACGTACGGCATCGGCAATTGCCGTAATGGCTTCTTCTTGTCCGACAACGCGGTGGTGCAGTTCTTCTTCGAGATGCAACAGTTTGTCTTTTTCGCTTTGCACCATTTTGTTCACAGGAATACCGGTCCATCGCGATACGACATCGGCAATATCTTCGGCATCGACTTCTTCCTTGATGAGCGATTTTTCGCCTTGAATACTACGAAGTTGAGCTTGTGTAGCCTCTATTTCCTTTTGCTTGTCGGCGATACTTGAGTATCTTATTTCAGCAACACGAGCATAATTGCCTTCGCGCTCGGCTCTGTCAGCTTCGAAATTCAATTTTTCGATGTCGATTTTATTTTGCTGAATACGGTTGATGAGTTCGCGCTCGGCTTGCCATTTAGCTTTGTATTCTTTTTCCTCTTCGCGCATTTCGGCAATTTCTCGTTCAATTTCAGATACCTTTTCATCTTGGCCTTCGCGTTTGATAGCCTCTCGCTCAATTTCTTTTTGCGCGATACGTCGAGTAATATCGTCTAAGGCCTGAGGTACGGAGTCGATTTCCAGTTTTAGTTTCGAGGCAGCCTCATCGATAAGGTCGATAGCTTTGTCGGGGAGGAAACGATCGCTGATATACCTTTCAGAGAGTTGCACGGCGGCGATAATAGCTTCGTCGCGAATACGTACTTTGTGATGATTTTCGTAGCGTTCTTTCAATCCACGAAGTATTGCGATAGCGCTCATTTCGTCGGGCTCGTTAACCATGACTTTCTGAAAACGACGCTCGAGAGCTTTATCTTTCTCAAAATATTTTTGATATTCATCGAGAGTGGTAGCTCCGATGCTACGCAACTCTCCACGAGCGAGTGCCGGCTTGAGGATATTAGCCGCGTCCATGGCGCCTTCGCCTTTACCGGCTCCAACGAGAGTGTGAATCTCGTCGATGAAAAGAATAATCTCACCATCGGAAGACGTTACTTCGTTCACGATCGCTTTTAGACGCTCTTCGAATTCACCTTTGTATTTGGCCCCTGCAACGAGCGCACCCATATCGAGAGAATAAATTTGTTTGCTTCTCAAATTTTCGGGTACATCGCCGCGCACGATACGATGTGCCAGCCCTTCGGCAATAGCTGTTTTGCCGGTTCCGGGTTCGCCAATCAACATTGGGTTGTTCTTCGTGCGCCTGCTTAATATCTGTAATACACGACGTATCTCTTCATCGCGACCAATAACGGGGTCGAGTTTTCCGGCACGAGCACGTTCATTGAGGTTTATCGCATACTTTGAGAGGGCATTGTAAGTATCTTCGGCACTTTGCTCAGTGGCTTTTTTGCCTTTGCGCAATTCATCGATAGCCGCCTCTAATTCTTTTTTCGTAAGGCCTGCATCTTTAAGCATCGTTGATGCCGATGAGTTGACGTCGAATATAGCGAGCAAAAGAGTTTCGAGAGTAACGTATTCATCGCCCATTTTACTTGCAATGTCGAGAGCTTTTTGCAGCACATCGTTGCTTGCACGGCTCAAATATGGCTCTTGGCCCGACACTTTTGGTAGGGCGGCAATTTCTTTATCAATCTGAAGCGAGATAGAGGCTGTGCTTGTGCCCGTCTTACGGAAGATGAAGTTTACAACCGACTCGCCTTCGTCGATAACACCTTTCAAGAGGCAAACAGGCTCTATCGATTGAGAACCGGCACGTCGTGTTATTTCCACGGCTTTCTGTATAGCCTCTTGAGATTTGATAGTGAAGTTGTTGAAATTCATATATTTGGTTAATTTATTTTTCTGTTAGTAATTTTGTTTGATGAAATAATAACACACACTGCGTTGATATTGTTCTATATCATTTTTTATTTGGTATTACAATAACTGTGCCTTGTTGCAAATAATGACAAAAAGGCGTAATTTTGTGCCACAAATACAATTGATATTATAACCAAAGAGATATGAAACATATTAAAGACGCTGAATTCGGAGGTGAAAGACCGCTATTTGCTTCTCACGATCTTTCTCTTGAAAATGTAACTATCCACGCAGGGGAATCTGCCTTAAAGTGTTGTTCTAATATAGAAGCTGTAAATTGCGTGTTTGAAGGTAAATACCCGTTTTGGCACACGCATGGTTTTAAGGTACGTAACTGCGTTTTTACACCCGGGGCACGAGCCGCACTATGGTATTCAACCAAATGTGTTATGACCGATACGGTTGTCGATGCACCAAAGATGTTTCGAGAAATGGATGGTGTTGATTTATTGAAAGTAGGCATACCTGATGCTCAAGAAACATTTTGGCATTGCTCGAATGTAAAGTTGCGAGAGGTTGAAGTCGCGCATGCCGACTACTTGTTTATGCACTCGTCGAACATTGATATTGAGAATTATCGACAGCAGGGCAATTACTCTTTTCAGTATTGTAAGAATGTTGTAATCCGTAATGCCGAAATAGATTCAAAAGATGCGTTTTGGAATACGGAGAATGTGACAGTATATGATTCAACGCTTAATGGCGAATATCTTGGTTGGCATTCGCACAATCTGCGTCTTGTTCGTTGTAAAATAAGCGGGACCCAGCCGTTGTGTTATTGTAAGAACCTTATTCTTGAAAATTGCAGCTTTGGCGATGATGCCGATTTAGCCTTTGAAGATAGCGATCTTGATGCAACTATCATTTCTAATATTGTAAGTGTAAAAAATCCGCGGACAGGTAGCATTAAAGCCCATTCGATAGGCGAGATTATTATTGATAAAAACATACTTGCGCCGGCTGATTGCAAAATAGAGACTGAACAATGATATTTGACGAGATAGTAGATCGACGACATAGCGGGTCGTATAAGTGGGATTCGCGCTCCGATGTATTGCCCTTATGGGTTGCAGACATGGATTTCAAAACTGCACCATGTATTATAGAGGCTTTGCATCGGCGAGTGGAGCATGGTGTCTTTGGTTACACTTTAGTACGTGATGAATATTACGAAGCTCTTACGGAATGGTTCTCGAAACGTCATGGGTTTGCTATCAAACGTAGCGACGTGTTGTACGTTCCCGGCGTCGTGCCTGCTATTTCGGCTATAATTAAGGCGTTAGTAGCTCCCGGAGAGGGTGTTATAATTCAAACTCCGGTGTATAATTGCTTTTTTTCTTCGATAAGAAATAACGGTTGCCGTATAGTCGAAAATCCGCTTATACGTAAAAATATTTCAGCAGAGGAGTTTACTTATATAATAGATTTTGAGGGCCTTGAAAAGCTTGCGGCCGACTCGACAAATAAGATGCTGTTATTGTGTAATCCTCATAACCCGGCCGGACGAGTCTGGACTAAAGAGGAACTTGAGTCGGTGCATAAAATATGTCGGAGGCACAATGTAATAGTTGTAAGTGATGAAATTCACTGCGAATTAACTATGCCCGGATTTAGATATGTACCTTATGGAACTGTTGATTCTCAGGCTATTGTGTGTTTGTCACCATCGAAGGCATTTAATACTGCCGGATTACAGATAGCCAATATTATATGTAGTAAAGCAGAATGGCGCGAAAAAATTGACAGAGCCATAAATATTAATGAGGTGTGCGATGTAAACCCGTTTGGCGTTGAAGGCCTTATAGCCGCATATTCACCGGAAGGCGCCGCTTGGCTTGACGGTTTGCGCAACTATCTATATAACAATTATATATATACGCGAGAACTTTTAGTGGCGCGCCTATCATGTGCTGTAGGGCGTCTTGAGGCAACCTACCTCCCGTGGGTTGATATCTCGTCATTCGGTATGCCCTCTGATGAGATGGAGTCGCGCCTGCTTGAAGATGCCGGGGTGTGGGTAAATGCGGGCACGATGTATGGTGTCGATGGGTATATTCGTCTCAATATTGCCTGTCCTAAATCCGTTCTTTCCGATGGCCTCGAGCGTGTTTGTTGCTATCTTTCTAAATTGAAGTGAGCAATCATAGGCTTAACTTAAAACCGCCCATCACAGTAAATCCTGGCATGTCGTAACCTCGATTTATAACATATTGAGTGTTGGTGACATTGTCAAAGTTTATAAATAAATCGAGGCACTTTATAAGCCTATAGTTAAACTTCATATTTAAGAGTGCATAGTTCTGATTTTCAATATATCCGCCTACATATAGGTTGCCAACGCCTTTTAATTCCGCATCGGCATGTAGCTTGTTAGTTATCTTCCAATTGATGCCTAAATAATACTGGTTAGATGGTGCGCCCGTTAGATTAGATAGCGTTGTGTGCAGATAGCTGTAAGAAGCGCGTATCACAACATTGTCTATTGGGTTACTTTTAGCCGATACTTCGATTCCTTTGTTAATGAATGAGCCTGTGTTAACATTTTTCATGTCAACCGTCTGAATCATATCATAACCTTTGCAGAAATAGGCTGTAAGGTCGATACTGAAGTATCTGCCAAAACTTTTACCGAGCGCTAACTCGTAATTAAGCATATTCTCCGGTTCTAAGTCGGGGTTTGCCGGAGCATATAAATACATTTCGTGAAAAGAGGGATTGCGATAGCCTTTAGCGATAGACCCTTTTATCTGCCAGCTATTGGCAGGGTGTATAACAAAACCGACTTGTGGTATTAATTTAGAAGAAAACATGCTGCTATTAGCCAAGCGCAAGCCTCCATTTAACACGATGTGATTGTTGCACAATTTTTGAGCAAACGTGATATAAGGCGAATATTCTGTTATATACTTTCGCGCCATTGTAGATAATGAGCCTTCGGTATGTTCTTTTCCACCCGAAAAAGGTATTTGGCCCGTATATCGATCAAAATCAAAGCCTATTGTTGCATCAGCGCCACGCCATGGCGTGAAATTTTGATATGCCAATATGCCGAAACGGTCGTCGAGACTATGGAAATATCGCGGATCATAAATAAAATGGTTGCCGTAGCTATAATATATGCGTAAAGCACCATTTGTTGAGGCATAATTATCGGTGATGGTGAGTGAAGCTTCGCCGCGTATTACATTTTGATGGTAGATATCTGTAGATTCAGGGTTGGATAAGGTTGCATATATAGGATCGTTACCCACATAATGCATAAAAGAGTAATCGGCACGAGCACGCCAATAGTTACTGAAATCGTAGCCTACTTTTGCATACACACTCGTCTGCTTAAAGTCGAAGTTTTTGGTAGTGCCGTCGGTGCGATCGTAGCCAGCAGATACTAATGAAGAAAATTTACCGAAACGGGTAGTGTTGCTTAGTGAGGATTGCCATGTGTTGAATGAGCCATATTGCGACGACAGAGTGGTGTGTATGCCATTTTCCTTCACGTCTTTCGTTATAACATTAATTACGCCGCCCATAGCATTCGAGCCGTATAGAACCGAAGCCGGACCGCGAAGTACTTCAACACGCTCTACGTATTCTGTCTCATAAAAATCGGCAACGTGGTGAGAGTAGATGCCTGCAAATTGCGGTTGTCCGTCAACCATCATTAGAATTGCATTGGTCGGAGCGCTACCGACACCGCGAATCTTAATGCCTCCGGAGCCGCCATTACTAAGGCCAAAACCGAAAATGTTGCGCTCGGATATAAAAAGACTTGGAACAATTCCCGACACGGCCGCCAACAGTTGTGTTTTTCCAGTCGATTCTAATTGTTTATTGTCGACAGTGCTCACGGTATATGGCAGTAGATTTCGCCCAACGGCTTGATTGCTACCGGTGACGACAATTTCGTGCAGACGCTGCACTTCGGTAGTGTCACTTTGTGCATTTGCCGGTATATAGGTAGATAGTACTATTACTATTGTAATAAAACCAAGATAGAAGGCTTTTCTCATATTATACGGTTTTTTGTGTCGCAAAGATAATGATTTTAGCCGTAATAAAACAAACGCCAACAGATGTCGATCTGATGGCGCTTGCTTTGATATTCAGTATTTACTCGTATCTTTATGCTAAGAAACCGAGGAGGACACCGGCTGCAACTGCAGAACCGATAACACCTGCGACATTCGGACCCATAGCATGCATCAAAAGATAATTCGATGGGTCGTATTCAAGTCCGAGATTGTTGGATATACGAGCAGACATAGGTACGGCCGAAACACCGGCATTACCAATGAGCGGGTTGATTTTCTTGTCTTTCGGCAACAGTAAGTTGAAGAACTTGGCAAATAAAATACCGCTGGTTGATGCGAAAATAAATGCCATGAAGCCAAGGAAGAAAATGAAGATTGTCTGAGGTGTCAAGAACTGTGATGCTTGAGTCGACGCGCCCACTGTAAGTCCGAGAAGAATGGTGACAATGTCGGTAAGAGCATTACTTGCCGTTTTAGCAAGACGAGAAGTTACACCACATTCACGCAGTAAGTTTCCGAAGAAGAGCATACCGAGCAGTGGAATACCCGATGGAACAACGAAGCACGTAAGGAGCATACCTACAATCGGGAATATTATCTTCTCGTTTTGCGATACGGCACGAGCTGGTTTCATCTTAATAAGACGCTCTTTCTTAGTTGTAAACAGACGCATCAATGGGGGCTGTATCACAGGAACGAGAGCCATATATGAGTATGCCGAAACAGCGATAGCCCCCATGAGGTTAGGCGCCAGCTTAGACGAGAGGAATATAGCCGTAGGGCCGTCAGCGCCACCAATAATGGCGATAGCACCAGCTTGGTCGGGCGTAAATCCGATAGCAAGGGCAACCATATAAGCGCCGAAAATGCCAAATTGAGCGGCAGCACCGATAAGCATCAATTTCGGATTGGCTATAAGGGCCGAGAAATCGGTCATAGCACCAATACCGAGGAAGATGAGAGGCGGATACCAACCGGCAGAAACACCGTTGTAGAGAATGTTGAGGACCGAACCTTCTTCGTATATACCTATCTCAAGGCCGGCGGCAGCATTGAAGGGAATGTTGCCAATGAGAATACCGAAGCCGATGGGCACGAGAAGCATTGGCTCAAAATTCTTTTTAATGGCGAGCCATATAAAGAATAGGCCGACAGCCAACATGGCGAAATTACCAAATTCCGCGTTGGCAAACCCGGTCAGTTGCCAGAACTGAGCAAGGTTGTTGGAAATAAAATCACCGAATGACATAATTCGTTTGTTATAGCGGATTATTCAAGGGTAATAAGAACGGCATCCTGGAGGATGGAATCGCCCGGATTTACATTGATGGAAGCAACTTTACCGTCGCGGCCGGCGCGAATTGAGTTTTCCATTTTCATGGCTTCGAGAACTACAACAGTATCAGCTGCTTTAACAGTATCGCCAACTTTTACGTTAACAGAAATAACGACACCGGGTAGGGGAGCGACAACAGAGCCGGGACCTGCTACAGTGGTTTTGGGCGCAATAACTTTTTCGCCGGCAGCAGTGCGAGGCGCAGCAGATGGGCGCGGAGCCGATACTTTAACAGCCGCTGCCGGTTTAGTCTTGTCGAGTTCTACTTTGTAAGGCACACCATTTACTTCAACCTGAGCGATATTGTCGTCGATGTCGCCGATGGTTACAGAGTAGTTGTTACCGTTAATTTTATATTTATATTCTTTCATCGTATTTTATTTTATTGATAGTGGTTATTTAGCACGGCGATGTTCGGGTATTTCGCGCAGGCTGTAAATTTTGGAGCTCCAAGGCGAGTAAGCACGCTTAACTTTGTTGATAGTCAATATTGTGCTTTCTGTGTCGTGTGCGTTAAGATGTTCGTGTAGAGCAAGAACGATAGCGGCTATTTCTTCGCCTGAATCGTGAGAAGATAAGTGCTCAAGTTCTTTAGCTTCGCTGCGAGTAACGCCATGCGAGCGGAATTTATTCATCTTAGATATAGCGCCTCCAATTTTGCCGATAGCGTAGAAGCTAAGGCACAAAACGAGTAGCGCGCTGAACACGATGCACATAGCCATCAGTGTTATGCCGAATCCATGTTCGTCGTTTTCGGCAAATAGTTGTATTTTGGAGTTGGTGTCGGTAATGACATTGGCACTCGAAGGAGTGATGTAATCGCTTTCACCACCGGTGCGAATTGCCCATTCTCCGGTTCCGTCTTGAGTGCGCGCCCATGAATGATTAGGCTCTAATGTAGCAGGAATGGTAACCTGGTCGATGAGAGTCTTACCATCGGCGTCATAAATTCCAATCCAGTTTTCTTCACCAGGAATCAATGTGAAGTTGGTGTGGAATGTGCCTCTATTTGGCTCACCGTCGGCAAAAAATACAACGTGTTGGCGTTTTGAAATACGAGTGTTTACATCGCCAAGCGGAACAGGATATTTTCTCGGATTATTTTTGTCGTTGGTAATGAATATTTTTGAAATTTCGAGTGGTGCGAAATTGGAGTTGAAAAGTTCAATCCAAGCACTCGTATTTCCATATTCATCGACAAGACTATTGTCGTTAACCACCATCACCTCATTGATGCGTAGAGCGTCGCGCGTTTGAGCCGAAGCCAACACGGGCGCAAGCATCAAAAGAGTCAGGGCTATTGTTGATATTATCTTTTTCATATTAGAGCGGAATGTTACCGTGCTTTTTAGCGGGGTTGACAACCTTTTTGGTAGCGAGTTGTTGCAATGCGCGGATAATGCGGAAACGAGTATTGCGAGGTTCGATAACGTCGTCGATATAACCGTATTTAGCAGCATTGTAGGGGTTGCAGAACAATTTGTTATATTCTGCTTCGCGAGTTGCAAGCACTTGAGCGGGATTGTCGCTTTCTTTAGCTTCTTTAGCGTAAAGAACTTCAACAGCACCGGCACCACCCATAACAGCGATTTCGGCCGTAGGCCATGCGTAGTTCATGTCGCCGCGTAGTTGTTTACAGCTCATCACGATGTGGCTGCCACCGTAGCTCTTGCGGAGAGTAACAGTTACTTTGGGCACAGTAGCTTCGCCAAAAGCATATAGCAACTTAGCACCATGTAAAATTACACCATTGTATTCTTGGCCTGTGCCTGGGAGGAATCCCGGAACGTCGACAAGAGTTACCAACGGAATGTTGAACGCGTCGCAGAAACGAACGAAACGAGCGCCTTTTCGCGAAGCATTGCAATCGAGCACGCCGGCAAGATACTTGGGCTGGTTGGCAACGATGCCGACAGCCTGTCCGTTGAAGCGAGCAAAACCTACGATGATATTCTTAGCATAGTCGCGCTGTACTTCAAGGAATTCGCCATTGTCGATGATAGCACCGATAACTTCATACATGTCGTATGGGCGATTAGCCGAGTCGGGTATGATTTCGTTAAGAGAGTCTTCAAGGCGGTCGATGGGGTCGTTACATTCAACCAATGGCGGCTCTTCGAGGTTGTTTTGCGGAATGAAACCGAAAAGTTTGCGGATAATGCGTAAAGCATCTTCGCCATCTTCGGCAGCAAAGTGGCAAACGCCGCTCTTCTGAGAGTGAACTTCGGCACCACCGAGAGTTTCTTGGCTTACGTCTTCACCGGTAACAGTTTTTACAACTTTCGGGCCTGTGAGGAACATATACGAAATGCCTTTGGCCATGATTGTGAAGTCGGTAAGGGCAGGGGAGTACACGGCGCCACCGGCACATGGGCCAAGGATAGCAGATATCTGGGGTACAACGCCCGATGCCATGATATTGCGTTGGAAGATTTCGGCATAACCGGCAAGAGCGTTGATGCCTTCTTGAATACGAGCACCACCGGAATCGTTAAGGCCGATAACAGGAGCACCCATCTTCATTGCCATATCCATCACTTTGCATATTTTCAATGCCATAGTTTCGGAAAGAGAACCTCCGAATACGGTGAAGTCTTGTGCAAAGACATACACAAGGCGGCCTTCAATCGTACCATAACCGGTAACGACACCGTCGCCAAGATATGATTTCTTTTCCTGACCGAAGTTAGTGCAACGATGGCGCACAAACATATCGAGTTCTTCAAACGAACCTTCGTCAAGAAGTTGTGCTATACGCTCACGAGCAGTGTATTTTCCACGCTCATGTTGTTTTTCAATGGCTTTTTCGCCACCTCCGAGTCGCGCTTCGGCGCGTAGCTCGATGAGTTCTTTTACTTTTTCGAGTTGATTGCTCATTGGTTTATGTATAATATGACGAAAAGTCCTGCCACAAGGTGTGTGAGGACTTCTCTGTTGTAATTTTTATTACTTGTTAGGATCTTCGCAAAGTTCTATAAGCGTACCTACAGTCGACTTAGGATGCAAGAAGGCGATGTTAAGACCTTCGGCTCCTTTACGTGGTGCCTTGTCGATGAGACGGCAACCTTTAGTTTCTACTTCAGCGAGAGCGTTAGCTACGCCATCTTCAACAGCAAAGGCGATGTGTTGTATTCCGCCACGGCCACCGTTGGCTGCAATGAATTTCGATATAGCGCTGTCTTCGCTTGTTCCTTCAAGAAGTTCTAATTTTGTTTGGCCTACTTTGAAAAACGCTGTGCGTACTTTCTGGTCGGCAACTTCTTCAATGGCAAAGCATTTGAAGCCTAAAATGTTTTCGTAAAATGGAATTGCTTCGTCCAATGAAGGCACTGCAATGCCGATGTGTTCGATATGTGAAATATCCATAGCTGTTAATATGTTGAGAATTAATAAATTCTAATAAAATCGAGCCTGATGGCTGGCGTATGCCTCTGCATACTTCCGACCATCGGTCTTCCGTTTGCAAAATTAAGCAAAATCTTTGGCATAAGCGCAAACTTTATATAAAATATATCAATCGAATTTTCATTTTGTCGCCTAATATATAGGCTAATTGTTTAGGCGTTTCTACAACGATATCAAAGCTGCTTTTTTATTACTGGTTAAATATGATTTAAGAGCTGTAAAATGACATATATTGTAAGATATGAAGATAAAAAAACTCTCCTTGCGGAGAGTCGTAATATTGTTATTTAGATGTGTTATTCGTTTTCAACAGGTAAAGGACGCTTGAAAGCTTCGCGGAACGACACCATCGTTTCGGTCGATACAATTTCGAGCGGGCGCATACGTTCTTGTATTATTTCGAGTATGTCGGAGTTGCTACGTGCATTAAGCTTCACAATCAAGTCATATCGTCCAGTGACAATGTGGCACTCGGTTATTTCTTTTATTTTAGCGATTTCGTCAACAAGTTTATTGATGTCGCTGCCGGGCCTTGCACAGATGCCCAAATAAGCAACGACATTAAAGCCTATTGTTGTAGGGTCGACGTCGCAGTGAGAACCGATTATTACATTATTTGCTAATAAGCGTTGTACGCGCTGATGTACGGCAGCTCCGGAAACGCCATAATCGCGTGCTATTTCAAGATAGGGGGTACGTGCGTTTTCGCACAAAGCATTGAGTATAGTGAGATCGAGTTTGTCAAAATATTGGCGTGACATAAGCTTATTGTAGTTTTTCTAAGATTAAGGAGATAGGTCTGCAACACTGTTATTGAACAACTAATGCAAAATTACAAAAATATTGCAAATCTGTAGCAAAAAAAATTACTTTTTTATGCGCCACCAATGAAAAGTAAACAAATACAACGGTCGAGCACAACTGCCCGACCGTAGCATTATATTTATAATATATTAGAGACCTAATTTAGCGCGAACTTGTGGAGTAACGTCGACAACATCATTTCCGGTGTAGAGGAGCAATCCTTCTTCATGCGGGAAAATGAATGTGAACGAACCTTCAGCGCCAACGGCTTTAACAGCATCTTGGATTTTAGACTGAATCGGGGCCATGAGAGTTTCTTGGAGGCGTGCGAGATCTTGTTGAGCAGTATTGCGGAACTGTTCTACTTTTTGTGCACGTTCCTGAATCTCTTGTATACGACGTTCTTTTATAGATTCGGGAGTGTTGGCGTCGTTCTGGATGTTTTGGAATTCGGCGTATAATTTGTTTACTTCTTCTTGAAGTTTAGCAAACTCTTCTTCGTATTTCTTAGAAGTATCAGTCAGCTGAGTCTGCATAGCAGCAGTTTCTGGCATTGCTTGAAAAACAGATTCAAGGTCGATAGTACCGAATTTTTGTGCGAAAGCGCTGAACGGAAGGGCAAGCGCTACAGCAAGAATTACTTTCTTGAACATAATTGTTTGATGTTAT
Organism: Muribaculaceae bacterium; assembly: GCA_022508985.1. Taxonomy (GTDB): domain Bacteria; phylum Bacteroidota; class Bacteroidia; order Bacteroidales; family Muribaculaceae; genus CAG-873. Next base: position 58,677 of record JAFLUA010000010.1, on the reverse strand, counting down.
ATGTTTGATTTTTTAATTTGTTTCTTGTGCAAAATTAAGGAATTTATTTTGAATATCCCAATTTAGCGAGTACTTCGTTACTAATATCGATGCGAGGAGAAGCATAAACAATGTCGGACGATGATGCACGGTCGAAGATTGTTTGATATCCACGCTCTTCGGCAACTTTTTTAACGGCGTTATATACATCGTCTTGTATGGGTTTGAGAAGTGTCTGGCGTTTTTGATAGAGTTCGCCTTCAGGGCCGAAATATTTATATCGAAGTTCTGTTGCTTCTTTTTCTTTAGCAACGATTTCTTCTTCGCGTTTTTTTACTTGTTCCTCGGTTAGGAATACCTTGTCGGCAAGGTAGTTGTTATACATAGTCTCTGCTTCTTTGCCCACTGCTTCAACTTCTTTTTGCCAGCGTTGAGACAATTGATTTAGCTGCTCGTTGGCCATTTCGTAAGCCGGAACATTACGGAAGATATATTCCATATCTACAAGCGCAAATTTCTGTGCAGATGCTGCAACTATTGCCATAAGGGCAAAGACAAGAGTTATTGCTGTTTTCTTCATGTCAATCGTTGTTTAGGTGTTCTATATATAAGATGAACAAATATCGTAAAGGTTTAGTTCATTAGAATTCTTGGCCGAGAATAAAGTGGAAGTGACTACCACCGCGAACGCCATCAACACGGTCGAAACCATAAGCCCAGTCGATACCCATCAAGCCAACCATAGGCAGTAGGATACGAGCGCCAAATCCGGCCGAGCGTTTGAGTGAGAATGGGTTGAACTCGCCAAGAGATGTCCAAGCGTTACCACCTTCAACAAATCCCAGTGCATAAATTGTTGTTGACTGTTGCAACATGAGAGGGAAGTGTATTTCAAGGCCCATACGCGTGTAGGCATATCCATCGCGTTGCCATGGTGTGAGTGAGCCGTTGTCGTAGCCACGCAGACCGATCGTTTCTGTTGCGTAGGTATAAGAGCCCGACATGCCGTCGCCGCCAACGTAGAATGTTTCAAACGGCGTTTTAAGATACTTGTTGAAGCTTCCGATTATACCGAAGTCAAAACGTGTCATCAATACCGGAGTCCATTGTTGGCTTGTTGATAGTGGGGTATAGGTGCGCGATTTGAAACGCAATTTCCAATATTCAATCCACTGATAAAGCTGTTTTTTCGACTCGATGGTATTTTCTTCTGAAAGTTTCTTCCAATCACGTTTTCCTGTGAATAGTTCTGCCGGAGGCGTAATCTGCAAGTTAAGGGAGAATGTAGAACCGCTACGTGTGTATATCGGGTTGTCGATAGAGTTTCGAGCCAACGTAAGACCGAGCACAATAGCATTCGATGTGCCATTGTTCATATAATATAGGTAGTCCCAATTTTTAAGGTAATACCAGTTGTATCCCAATTCGGCCGTGAAGGTAAAATAGTCGTCAGGCCACTTGAGTCGCTTGCCAAAACCGACATTAACGCCCACCATCTGAAGCACTTTGTTGGGGTCGAGAGAATTTTGGTAGCTGTTTTGGTAGTAGTCGTCATATCCGTAGGTATAACCGGGATAATATCCCAACCCGGTGCCCCAGATAGAAGAGTTGGCCCATGAATTGTTATAGAATGACGAGTTCACGCCTGTCTGACGGCTATAATAAGCCGACACCGATAGCGAGTTGGGGCGCTTGCCACCAAACCACGGGTCGAGGAACGATATGGAGTATGACTGGTAATATCTCGCATTTGTCTGAGCACTAATCGAGAATGTCTGTCCTTCGCCTTGAGGTATTATACCGTGGTATCTACTCGGGTAAAATATATTCTTAATTGAAAAATTGGAGAATTTAAGCTGTACCTTACCAATGATGCCGGTTTGGCCCCAGCCGAGCGACAATTCAACTTGGTCGTTGTTTTTTGTTTCAAGATTAAAAATAATGTCGACGGTGCCATTTTCTTCGTTAGGCTCAGGTTGAATATCCATCTTTTCAGGGTCGAAATGGCCTGAGGTGGCAATTTCACGAGCCGAACGCATGAGGTCGCTTTTGCTGAAGAGCTCACCGGGACGCACGCGCAATTCACGGCGCACAACCTTTTCGTATAGGCGGTCGTTACCATTAATCACCACGTTATTGATACGGGCTTGCGGCCCTTCCATCATACGCATCTCCAACGAAATGGAATCGCCTTCAATTTCTTTCTCGATAGGCACGAGCTGATAGAAGAGGTAGCCTTTGTCCATATATAAATTAGAGACGGCATCTTCATCTTCATTCAAGCGTTTGCGCAGGTGTTTTTGATTGTACACGTCACCCGGTTTCATTTCGAGATATGCGTCGAGTATCTCATTGGGATATATTGTGTTGCCAACCCATTTTATGTCTTTGATATAGAATTTACGACCTTCTTCAACCGATAAATAGACATCGACGTTGTTATCGTCGTATGGTACGACGCTATCGGCAAGAATACGAGCATCGCGATAGCCTTTTTCATTGTATTTATCAAGAATGCGGTTTTTGTCATCTTCATAATCGTTTACAATGAATTTTTTCTGGCTGAATATTTTGAGAATATCCGTTTTCTCATTTGTTTTCTTCATTGTCCGTTTGATGGCACGGTCGGACAATACGCTATTGCCGTCAATGTAGATTTTGTGTACTTTAACTTTGTTATTTTTGTCGATAACGATATCAACAATAGTCTCATTTTCATGAGATAAATCCTCATGGAGATTAACCTTTACAGTTGCGTTGCCAAACCCTTTATCGTTGTAATATTTCTTAACAATAGCTTCAATGCGGTTTACGATATTCTGTGTTATTTGATTACCTTTGGTAAGATTGAGCTTTTCCTGAAGTTCTTTTATTTCGCCCTTTTTAGCGCCAAGGTAGTTTACGGTGCCAATACGGGGTTGAGTGCGGAGAGCAATTTTGAGCCAAGCTTTGTCGCCTACTGTTTTTTCAAGTTCTATTCTTGCTTGTGCAAATAGTGTTTGATGCATGAGGCGTTTGACAGCATTTGTAATATCGTCGCCCGGGATAGCAACTCGGTCGCCCACTTTTAATCCTGCATAACCTAAAATCAAAAACTCGTCATAGTTAGGAGCTCCTTCAACTTTTATGTCGGCGATTTCATACGTACGCGGCATAGCGGTGTAGAGCACCGTTGGCGCATAGATGGTATCATTAGCAGTTTGCGCCGAACTTTCGAAGTTCGTTGCAAGCAGTATGGAGAGGAATGCTGTTAGCAGAATTATCTTTGATCGCATAATATATTTATGTGCTACCTTTTTCTGAATAAATAGTGTGTTATGTAGTTTCTATTTGGTCTCCGGTTAATCCAAACCTACGTTGCCGACTTTGGTATTGGGCAATGTTAGCTCTAAATTCCTCGCCGCTATAATCAGGCCAATATGTCGGGGTGACGATTATTTCGGTATAAGCAATCTGATAAAGTAAAAAATTACTAATTCTCATATCGCCACCTGTTCGTATCAAGAGATCGGGGTCGGGCATTTGAGCGGTGGTTAAATATTCAGAGATTGTTTCTTCGCTAATATTTTCGGGGTTGAGAGTGCCACTAATAGCATCGTTAGCCATTTTACGCACCGCTTCGACTATTTCCCAGCGTGCGGAATAGCTTAGGGCCACCACTAAAGTAAGGCCTGTGCAATGCGATGTGTCTTCAATGCATTTTTTGAGTCTGTTTAGAGCATACGATGGCACTCGTTCAAGGTTGCCTATGGCGCGTAGCCGTATGTTGTTTTTGATGAGGTCGGGTGTTTCTCGTTCTATAGCACTGACGATTAGAGACATCAATGCATCAACTTCATCTTGGGGCCTATTCCAATTCTCTGTTGAGAAAGTATACAGCGTCAAGAATTTCACTCCCAACCGAGCGGCCTCTTCTGTGATACGACGGACTGATTTTACACCCTCAATATGACCGGCAGAGCGTTCGAGACCGCGAGCTTTAGCCCAACGGCCATTCCCGTCCATTATTATTGCAATATGGGACGGTAGCTTAGCGTAATCTATTTGGATGTCGTTAGTCATATTAAATCAGTCGACATAATGGCACGTTTCGCAGCGCTCGCCAAATTCGTATGACACCCCAATTGTTAGTCGGGAGTACCAATCGGTATTTTTGTAGAACGCTGTCTTTATTAGATTTAGATCGGCGAGATTTGCGCCGTCAAAATGGTCGCTGAACGACTTTGTCATAGTAAATTCAGCTCCGATATTCCAACGTGTGGCAATTTTATATTTCACACCTAAACCCATTGGGATTATAGGCGCAGCATACACTTTGCCACCTGTCAATGCAAGGCCTGCGCCCACTCCAAGTGTTAGATAAGGAGTCCAGCGACGAAGTCTTTTATAAGTTTCGCCTATACCATACGCAAAGAAATTGAATTCGCCACGCACGCTAAGGTCTAAAATTTGCGAAGTGAATGAATATGAGGCATTTCCGGGTAGCACATTGTTGACTTCCGATGTATTACCACTGAGCCCGAATGTTGAAAGCACACCGCGAATAGCCCAACGAGTATCGGCGATATATCGTAATGATAATTCACCGTCAAACCCCGGATGCTTGAAAATGTTTGACCCGTTAGCTTCGCCTATATATCCGCTTATGCCGATTTGCGCGCCTGCATCGAATTTATAAGGTGCCGATTGGGCCGTAGCTCCGTATGCAAACGTAGCCAACAAGCACATGGCAATAATTGCGCGTGCGCCTTTCGTTGCTAATGTTATGCGGCGGCAGTGTGTCATTTAGAGGATAGGCTTAAACGTCAGTCTATTGATGGTAGCTCGCCATACGGTATTGTATGTGAGGCCTTCTTCCGATACCCCACCGAATACATATATATATGGGCAAGGCCACGTGTCGATATCTTCGGTAGCTCGACTCGTCGTTTCGGGATAGAATAAAAGAGAGGCGTTTGCTGGAATGCGATATGATGTTTCGAAGTCAATCCAATCATCGGCGGCGTCTTCAAAGGGAAGTATACTTTCGTAAACGTATGCTTGAGCATATGCCATTGAAGGTACGTGCTCAGGTAGTTGTACTAATTCGCCACCCGTGTTCCACGTCATTCCATAATTTGACGAAACGTATACGGTGCGATTGAGCTCGCCGTTACATATGCCGCCAAATGCCAACAGGATAGAGTCTTTTGTTACGACAAACGTGCGATTTACCCTGAATGAGAAAAATGGCACAACTGTAATGCCTTTAATGCCTTCGGGGAGAGATTTGGTAGAGATTTTAGCCCAGCTCTTGCCGTCAAAAGCCCACGTTGCATTACTTAAAGAACCGTCGGCAAGCACGCCTCCAACCATAATAATCTGAGGGTCGGGACTCATTGCAAAAGAAAACGACAGCGGAACCGATACGTCAGATACGGGCATATCTTCGGGAATAGGCATAGGCTCAATCTCGGTTGGATATTCTACAAATACGTAGCCATCATCGGTCTTTTTTACACCGGTAATGCGATTTGTATATCCGCCATATATGCTGTACCATTCTTCACCGGTAGAGTTCCATGTCTTGCCACCGTCGGCCGAAGTATATAAAGTGCCATTGGCAAGAATATACAGATCGGTGTCGGTTGCTGAGAATGTTGCGACATCGGCACTCGTCGGTAACTCGATTGCGTATATATCCCAGTCTTCATTGCCGGGATTTTGCGAGTAGGCTATTGTTGAATTATCGTCGTCTATTACAAGGCAGTACACGCCGTCACCAGTCTGTACGGTGCGTTGGGTTACGGGATTTTCAATCGTAGTAGGGAGAGGGCGCTTTGCCGATTCGTTCCATACGAGTGAGTCGGTCTTGAGTTGATGTACATTTACGAAAATTGAATAAGACCCCGTTATTGCTCCGCTGGGAGATGTTACATCTAATGTAACAGGTCCATTGCTAAAATCGATAGAGTCGGTAGAATTTGTAAGATAATCGTAGATGGAATCTGTGCCATCGGCTCGATGCACGGTTAATGTAGCTCTCGACGCTGTCTCGACCAGTCTAATAACCGGAATAAGACGATCTGTCTTTGTGCCGAAAGGTAGAGAGTCGGCATTATATATTCTTTTTCGATCAAGGTCTATTGAAAAAAATACTGTATCGAGATTCTCAAGTACATTGTCATCTGCGGTGAGATTGAATGAATATACAACTATATTTGATGACAAGTTCTCGACATCGGTATAATCAGAGTTACATCTGACAAACGATACCGTGGCAAGAACTACCGCCATGCATAGGAATGTTAGTTTCTTCATCGTGGTTTTTTATATTTCAAAATGCAAAATTATAATTTTGGCATTAATAGGGCAAAATCTTTTTGCTAAAAGGCGTTAAAGTTATGCGAATAAAAATTAATACTATTACATTTTTCCTTTGCAAGACATATCCCACCTTCAATTGTCGGGGCTTCTACACAGCCATTATTGCCTAATGTCTCGGGGGAGATTTCCTCGTATGCTTCATCCCACAAATCATTATTAATAAATTCTTTAAGTAGACCTGCACCACCTTCTACGAGAATCGAAGTAATGCCTTTTTCTATAAAAAGATTGCTCAAGACGTCTTTTAGTTCTGTTTTGTCGGTGATATGTATTGCATAATCATATATTTTGCAATTTTGTTTGTCAATTAACCCATGTCGGTCGAAAATGATAGGGATAGGATTGTTTCCGGCAATTAATCTTACATTAAGACTCGGGTTATCCGCCAGAATGGAGCCCGCACCAACGGCAATGGCATCATGTAAGGCTCGCCGTTGATGAACGACCTGCTGTGTTAGAGGTGTGGAAAAACGTGCCGGAGGTTCATCTTGCGACCTATGAACATCCATAAAACCGTCGGCGCTGCGTGCCCATTTTAAGGTGATGAACGGGCGACGAAGACGATGGGCTGTCATAAACTTTTTGTTTAATGCTATTGACTCGGCTTCGAGGATACCTGTTACAACATCTATGCCTGCATCTTTAAGCATAGAGATACCTTTTCCGGCAACACGCGGATTGGGGTCTCCGGCACCAATTACGACACGAGCTATTCCACACTTAATAAGTAATTCTGCGCAAGGAGGCGTTTTGCCGTAGTGCGAGCAAGGCTCTAACGTGACGTATATTGTCGATTTCTTAAGAAGATTTTTATCTGCTTCAGATACTGAGTCAACAGCGTTAACTTCGGCATGAGGGCCGCCATATTTACGATGCCACCCTTCACCGATAATTCGACCGTCGGGCGCAACAATTACAGCGCCAACCATAGGGTTGGGCGAGACGTGTCCATTGCCGTTCAATGCCAATTGCAAGGCACGGCGCATATAGCGCTTATCGTGCTCGGCATTTATCATAACTGAGAATAGGCGGGCGTGAAGGTGTCGCCGTAGTCGGGATTTCCGGTCTGAATGCCTTTACTTAGCCAACGAACGCGTTGTTCTGAGCGGCCATGGTTGAAGCTATCGGGCATCTCACCTCCATACGCTTTTCGCTGCAAGTAATCGTCGCCGATTTTGGAGGCTGCATTGATAGCATTTTCGATGTCGCCTTCTTCGATCGAACCAAACATCTTATTGTCAAGCGATGCCCATACACCGGCGTAGAAATCGGCTTGTAGCTCCAGGCGTACGCTTATCTGATTTGATTCTCTTTCGCTTAATCTCGACATTAATGAGTGAGCTTGATTGAGTGTGCCCAATAGATACTGCACATGGTGTCCGACCTCGTGCGCTATCACATATGCATAAGCAAAATCGCCACCGGCGCCTATCGATTTCGGCATTTCTTTGAAAAAGTCGAGGTCTATATAAACCGTTTGATCGGCAGAGCAGTAGAATGGACCTGTTTGAGCTGTCGCGCTGCCGCATCCGGAGTTAACGCTACCACTAAACAATACCAATTTAGGACATTTATATTCGCCCCAACCTTTCTGCCTGAAGACTTGAGTCCATACGTCTTCCGTCCCTGCCAATATTTGCGAAGCGAAGGTTGCAAGGCGTTCATCTTCTTCTGTTGGTTGATATTCCGATGATGCATAGTTCGCTTGCATCATATTGCTGCCCATAACATTTGTGAGTACATCTCCAATATTTCCTCCGGAAAACAATGTAATGGCGGCTACGATAATAACACCTATAATGCCTCCACCGAGGCCTATTTTGCCACCGCTTATGCCGCGACGGTCTTCAACATTGCCGCTGAGGCGGCGTCCGTTCATCTTCATATAAAATTATGCTTTAGCGTGGTAATAATTCAAATGAGTCAACATATATCTCTGTGATATTACGTTTTATAGCGTTGCGGTCTTCCCACGTGCGAGTACGTATTTTCCCTTCGATCAGCAGGCGAGAACCTTTGCGTATATATTTTTCGGCAAATTCGGCGGCACGGCCCCACATGACAATATTGTGCCATTCGGTCAATTCGGGTAGCTCTACAATCGACCCGTCGGCAGCGCGTGTGCTGCGACGCTCGTTTGTTGCAAGACTGAACTCTGCCACCTGGCTACTGTCAACCATACGCATTCGCGGGTCTTGTCCTACATTTCCGAGCAGTATTACTTTGTTCATTCTGTTATGTATTTTTGCAATGTTGATTCCCGGTAGCCCCTGACTTGTCAAGCTATCGGGTTTAGTTTTTTTTATTCTGCAAAATTAGGAAATTTTGCTGAGAAATAGGCAACTGCCGCTATAAAAACACCACCAATCGTTTCACGCGTTACAACGCGGAAAATGCATCGTCACGGAGCTTGCGGCACTCGCCGTAAGCAAGGATTTTGATGTTGCGCCAACCTCCGTAGAAGTTGTAACGCAGTGATATACAACGCTTGTGGTGAACGATTAAGCCGTCGGCGTTCTTTCTCCGCTTAGCTACGAAAGCGGCAAGCCGATAACCATGCCGTAATATCGACGGGGTCACCGCTGTTGAGCATTTTTCGTACGGTGGTAATGCGAACCTCTTGTGATATAGCTTTAGCTGTAAACAGGGTTGAACTTATCGTTGAAGATACCGTACCCGAAGCAGACCTCGGCGTTGAACACTTGGCACGTAGAGAGGGTTTCGTCCCTCTCTATAAGGTCGATGACGTTATAGGGCAGTTGGTTGTCGCCACCCACAGCACATAACTTAATGTGTCGTCAATAATGATCGGCACGATGTCAACGTCTTCCTTGACCGCGAAGCAGCCACGACCAACGGGAGTGAACACAGTTGCAGAGTTGACAGTGAACGCTGCCCGAGCCTCGAAGCCGGGCACGTTCTCGACGGAGTTAAAATTAAGACTTTCCGTGCAGTGAGTGCAGAGCCAAGTTCGCTTGCGCTTTGCCGAGCGCATCCGGAATTGTTAGAATCTAAAAAGTCCATATCTTTTTTGCTTTATTCTTTGCCAAGGCAAAGCGCCAAGGCGATGACAGCAAAGATATGGACAGTCTCTTGGGTACGAAAAGACAACTATATGACTTGCGAAACGAACTAATTATTTATTAACATTAAGCCCTGTCAGCCAATTTACAACACTTTTTTGTGCGGATTTACGATTTTTCTGTGCAACTTTACCCTGAACGGCAAGCCCTTTGCCAACGAGAGTATTAGAGCCGGTCGTAGCCTTTGCAATCTTGCTGTCGGTGCCACCCATTCCGCTACCTTCATGAGTTATAAAAGGAATAACGGTTTTGCCGTTCCAGTCGTGTTTTTCGATGAAAGCATAAACACACATCGGCACCTCGCCCCACCAGTTAGGATAACCGATAAAAATTATATCGTAATCCTCAATGGCGATGTCTCCCTTGACAGCGGGACGTGCATTGTCTCGTTTTTCCTGTTGTGCTACTTCGATACATTCACTGTAATTAACTGGATATTCCTTTTCAGGCACAATCTCGAATTTGTCGGCGCCTGTGGCTTCTGCAATCATATCTGCTATGATAGCCGTATTGCCTTTCTCGATATAACCTACATTGTAGTTTTCGCCTTTATGGGAGAAATAAACTACTAATTTTTTTCCGTCCATTTTTATTTCTTCTGATTGTTGAATGGTATTGTTTTCGTTATTTTGGTCTGAGTTTGAAGCACAAGCGGTTAAGCTAAAAATTGAGCAAAGACCGATGATAAATTTCTTAATCATACTCGTTATTTTGTTAGTTTTGAGGTCGTAATTGTCCATAGAAATATGATGCGGTAGCTCCACCATCTATCAAGAAGTCTGCTCCTGTGACAAAAGCTCCTTGCGGACGCATCAGAAGTTCGGCAACATTGGCAACTTCATCCGCAGTGCCTGGTCTACGAGCCGGACATTTGGCAAACATATTTTTGTAGAAATCGCCTCTTGGACCATTAAATTCATCAATAGCAAGCGGAGTAACGATAATGCCTGGAGAAATAGAGTTAATTCGCGCACCTCTTTCTCCCCATTTCACGGCTTCGGCCATCACTCGTTTCACATTACACCGTTTCGCCATTTGATAGGCGTGGAGGGTGTCGCGTATGGCAGACGGCTGAAGAATGTCGAGCTTTAATAATTCATCGGTTGGGGTTGTCGCCAATAGTTCATCTTCTTGTGGAGTTAGTGCCGGCATCCGATAACCCGATTGACTGGATATAGTTACTCCCGTACCTCCTTCCGAGATAACTTTCCCGACTTCTTCAAGCAAAACGGCAGTGCCGTAAAGGTCAACTTTCAAAATGGCTTCAATCGGAGCCTGACTGGGAGAAACCCCGGCGGCATTAACAAGCATTTTTATATCGCCGTAACTTTTGGCAACATTTATGATATTTAAGATTGACTCTCTTGAAGAAATGTCGGTTTCGACGGCTTCACAATCAAAACCGGCGTCATTCATTATCTTTGCAATGGTCTGTGCATTATTAAGACTTTTGTCTCCGATAATGATTTTCATTCCATATCCCATTCTTCGGGCAATCGCCATACCTATTTGACCTGCACCGGTCAATATCATTACATCTTTTCTCATATACAGTTAATTTTCAATGCAAAGTTACGATATTTTTATCTAATAATGTTTTCAATTTTACTCTGAAATTTTCACATTTTGCGTAAAAATGGAGCTTAAAGGAAAAACAATATAGCGAAAAGACTATTATGACATAAATAAATTTATAAAAATAATCACAACGTTGTGATTAAAGGAACACCGGACAATCGTTCACGCGGAAAATGCAGATGTCTCTCAATTTTCTGCACTCGCCGGAAGCAAGGATTTTGACATTTCTCCAACCTCCGTAAAAGTCGTAGCGAATAGAAATGACGTTACGGAGTTCGAGGATAGAGCCATCGGATTTCCAAACGGAAATATCGACAGGGTCGCCGGAGTTAAGGATGTGCCGAGCTGTGGATATATCTATCGAGCGAGCCATTGGTTACGAATAGACAGGGTTATAAACGGAGTTGAATATTCTCGGAGTAGTCGGAAGATTGAGTTTCGGAGTAGCCTCCGCAAACTGCCATGTGAACTTGACCTTGTTAAGTTCGGAGTTCGACAACTCACAAGTGAAGTCGGTAATGAGAATTTCAAACATGGCGTCGTTATCGCGAAGCGCTTTGGACTTCTTAAAAGATAAACAATGACCAAAGAAATCTTCCTCGACATCCGACTCGAAGCCTCATTGTATCCTGACCTTTGGCGATTGGAGCATTTGCTCAATAAGACGGCACTCGTCGGAAGTCAAAGGTCCGGTTTCGGTCTCATACTCCTTGGAGTTGGTAACGTCGTAGAATTGTGCGCCACGACCTATAACCGCCACGGAGCGGTCGGAGCTTATCTTGTCAGTCGTGGAGCAGACAAGCGGCAGCTGTTCAACGATGTTGAAGCAGTTGACGAAATAGAACTTACGAGCCGAGTCAAGCGAGAAAGGGGTAAAAGTTGGGAAAATATAGGATTTTGAAGATTGCACTATCAGGCTTCTGAGGTGCTGTAATTAATTGTATTTCTTTTGTTTTTATTCAACATTACTGGCCGGTGTCTCTCCAATAAAACTATCTTTGAAGCCCAAGAAATATAAAACGCCATCAAGCCCTATGGTAGAAATCGATTGCCGTGCTGTCTGCTTAACTTTAGGCTTGGCATGGAATGCTATTCCCAAACCGGCGGTCGATAGCATTGGTAGGTCGTTAGCGCCGTCGCCGACAGCAATTGTTTGGGCAATGTTGATGTTTTCTACTTGTGCAATTATACGAAGGAGTTCGGCCTTGCGTTTGCCATCGACAATATCGCCGATATAGCGGCCTGTAAGTTTCCCGTCGACAATCTCTAATTCGTTGGCATATACATAATCAAAACCGAATTTTTGCTTGAGATAGTTGCCGAAATAAGTGAAGCCGCCTGATAATATTGCTGTCTTATAACCGGTGCGCTTTAGTACTTGCATCATTCTCTCAACACCTTCGGTGATGGGTAAGTTTTCTGCGATATCACGCAAAACGCTTTCGTCGAGGCCTTCCAAGAGTGCAATACGCTTTTTGAAACTTTCGCAGAAATCAATTTCGCCACGCATGGCCGATTCTGTTATAGCCTTGACTTTATCGCCAACGCCGGCGCGTACGGCAAGTTCGTCGATTACTTCTGTTTCAATAAGAGTTGAATCCATATCAAAACAAATAAGGCGGCGACAGCGTCGGAATACATTGTCTTCTTGTAGCGAGATATCGAACTCTTCTTGCTGTGATATCTGCATAAATCTGTGTTGCATAGCGCTATGGCTGATAGGGTTGCCGCGCACAGAAAATTCAACACACGATTTCGATCTCGGCTCTTCATCGGCGCTCAAGGGCATACGTCCGGTAAGACGTTGTATACCATCGATATTTAGCTCTTGACGGGCTATTTCTTCAGTCACCATTGCAATATGCTTAGCGGTGAGCTGTCGGCCTAATATTGTAATAATCCACCTGTTTTTTCCTTGTCGAGAGACCCAAGCTTCATAGTCTTCAATCGTTACCGGCGAAAAGCGTATTTTGACGTTGAGCTCATAGCACTTAAATAATAAATCTTTCATTATGTCACCGGAGCGATCGGGTGTTGTTCTGAACATTATACCCAGCGACAAAGAGTGGTGGATGTCGGCTTGACCGATATCGAGAATCTGCGCCTCATGTCGGGCCAGTATTTCGGTTAGTGCGGAAGTTACGCCGGGACGATCGGCCCCGGTTATGTTTATCAGTATTATTTCTATGTTTTGCATTTTGTTGCAGTAGTTTACCATGCAAAGTTACAAAATTTATGCATGGGATAAAAATCTCGCATTTTTTTTGTAACTTTGTAGAATTAATGTTGCACAATTATGTAAGATGAGAATATTAGCATTTATACTTGTTTTAGTTTTATCGATACGGGCAATAGCTATTGATTTTGAGGGCGTTTCGTCGTCAGCAATACATGTTGAGGCGGAAGCGGCAACAGGCTTGGATGCCGGTGTTTTTGTTGTGCCTTCATTGCAAGGCGTTTCTATTTCATACACAGCACAGTCGTCGACGGCAAGCGTGAAGTGGTATCGTTTCAGTAATCTTGGCGGTGCATATGCCGAAGAAATTACGTCGACAGTTGATGGTGACAAATCTATAGTTCAAGCTCAGAATTCCGATATGGGATATATCGTAGAGGAGGGGAGTCATCGCCTATGCTTCTGGGTGATAGACTATTCTGCGCATCATCTCTCAATGAGTAGCCTGATGCCTTCCGAAGAGCAAGAGTGCGGTCGATATGAGTTAAAGTTTAGCGGCAAGGCTGAAGAAATACCCTATTACACGATTAATGGTCGTCGCATGGTGTTGTCACGAGAACTCATTGCCGAGTACACGACGTTGCGATATGATGAAGCTTCGTTTTCATATATCACCCAAACGGCTGAAGAAACTTTCGAATCGATAGGTTCGGAATTGCATATTATGGCGCCATTGTGTAATACTACCGTAAAACTTCATGGCGACAAATTTCTTAGAGCGTGGGGTAATGAGGTAGCTATTGAGTCGCCTTTAATAACGCCTATCACGGTTGATGTTCAAACAAAAGCGACTCAGATATCTCGCGATAACGACAACGAACAGAAAGATGGGTCGGCCGATGGCCTCGGTGGCTCCGCGCCATGTGAAATTACGTTTGAAGCAGCCGTTTCCGATGCAGCCGTGTTTACTGAGTGGCAGATATCACGTTCTGCCGAATTTGAAATCAACGAAAACACCTTTAACGAATTATCGTTTGATTATACTTTTCGTGAAAACGGCACAACTTATGTTCGTTTTGTTGCCAACAATGCCGATGGTAACTGTGAGTATGTCGGAAATACTTACGAAGTGTTTATAGGAGAATCGAGATTGTCAATTCCAAATGCCTTTTCGCCCGAAGCATCTCCGGGAGTTAATGATGAATGGAAGGTAAGTTATCGATCGCTGGTTTCCTATGAGTGCCACATATTTAATCGTTGGGGTACAAGATTGTTTTCATCGAAAGACTCGGCTGAAGGGTGGGATGGTAAATATGCCGGTAAATATGTGCCGGCAGGTGTGTATTTTTATGTAATCAAGGCCGAGGGCGCCGACGGCATTAAATATGAAAAGTCGGGCGACATAAACATAATAAAATATAAAGAGGGCTCGACTACTTCCGGCTCGGAAAATATTGAATAAATATATGAAAACCAGTATATTATTGCCGCATATAGTCTTTCTTGCGGCCTCGTTAATTACGATTGATGCTTCTTGTCAGCGTCCGCAACAACAATTTGCGGAGGTGTATTCGCCTGATATTCCGACAAGTATGACTTTTTGTGGAAATAAAATTGATTTCGACCGCGTTGATATGTACGAGCGGCTTGATCGCGAATTGAGTTCGGTAGTATATACACATGGCACTACAATGCTCATTATCAAGCGGGCCAACCGTTATTTTCCTGAAATGGCGCCGATACTTAGGGTAAATGGTGTGCCTGACGACTTGCTCTATCTTGCTTGTGTGGAGTCTTCGCTTAATCCACGCGCTTATTCTCCCGCTAAAGCCGCCGGCTTTTGGCAATTTATAGAGTCAGCAGCTAAGGAGTATGGCCTTGAAGTTAATAACGAAGTAGACGAAAGGTATAACATAGAGAAAGCGACAGCGGCTGCGGCTAAGTTTCTGAAAAAAGCATATAACAAATATGGCGATTGGTCGACGGCTATGGCTGCGTATAATGGCGGCCTTACAAGAGTTGCAAAAGCCTTATCGACTCAAGGAGTAAAAACATCGCTCGACTTGTATCTCACCGAAGAGACTACACGCTATCCTTATCGCGTCATGGCGATGAAAATAATGATGGAGAATCCGGCAAAATATGGATTTCGCCTACGCGACGACCAGCTTTATCAGCCACGTAAATATCGTGTCGTTGAAGTTAAAGGTGCTGTTGAAGATTGGGCCGCTTGGGCTAAAAAACAAGGCATTACCTACTCCGAGTTACGTGAAGAAAATATGTGGATACGCTCTAATTCGCTCACTAATAAAAGCGGCAAAACATATAAGGTGAGGATTCCTGTTGCCGACAGCCTTTCGCGTAAGAAAGCCGGAACAAAAACATATAATCAAAATTGGACTGTCAGATAAAACAAAATATATGGCTGAAGATTATCTGTCGTCAGTAGCCGATGATGGCACCTCCGGTAAAATTGTTGTTATCGGAGCGCGTGTCAACAACCTTAAAAATATCGACGTCGAAATTCCGCACAATAATCTGACGGTTATAACCGGTCTTTCAGGGTCGGGTAAATCGTCGTTGGCTTTTGACACCATTTTTGCCGAAGGACAGCGCCGTTATATCGAGACGTTCTCGTCATATGCTCGCAATATGCTTGGCACTCTTGAGCGCCCCGATGTTGATAATATATCAGGCTTGTGCCCGGTGATTGCCATTGAACAAAAGACAGTAAATCGCAACCCGCGAAGCACCATAGGCACAACCACCGAGGTGTACGATTTTTTACGCTTGCTTTATGCTCGCATTGGTCATGCCCGAAGTTATATATCCGGACGTGAGATGGTGAAATATACCGACGAGAAAATTGTTGAACTCATTCTTGAAAAATACGCCGGACGCAAAATTTATATATTGGCCCCATTGGTAAAAAATAGGAAAGGCCATTATAAAGAATTATTCGAGCAACTTACCCGAAAAGGCTTTCTCAATGTTAGAGTCGATGGCGAATTATCGGAAATAAAGCAGGGAATGCGTCTCGATCGCTATAAAAACCATAGCATCGAATTAGTGATAGATCGTCTTAAGGTTTCGGATAAAGATCAAGAACGCCTTCTTGCCTCGGTGGAAAAAGCTCTATCACAGGGCGATAAAGAAATGATGGTATACGATGTTGAGGACAACGAGTCGGCTTATTATAGCCAAGAACTCATGGACCCCGTAACCGGTATTTCGTATCACGACCCGGCACCACATAATTTTTCGTTTAATTCACCGCAGGGAGCTTGCCGTAGGTGCAAAGGCTTGGGTTATGTAAACATTATCGACAGGGCCAAAATAGTGCCCGACGAGTCTGTCTCGATATATTCGGGCGCTTTATTGCCGCTCGGGAAGTATCGCGACAATGTGATATTTATGCAGATACGAGCTATTCTCGAGAGCCATGGCTATACTCTTAAAACTCCATTCTCAGAGCTGTCGGAAGAAGCTGTTGATGAGATTTTTAACGGCACAACGTCGGTGCCTGTCCTTGCCGATTCAACAGCATCGGTTCTCGATTTTTTCCGTTCGTTTGATGGTATAGTCAAATTTATTGAAACTCAAACCGATGAAGATGCCGGATATCAGGCGCGTAAATGGAGCGGCCAATTTTTTTCGCGGTGCACCTGTCCTGAGTGTAATGGCGATAGGCTCAACCGTGAGGCTTTGCATTTTTTTGTCGACGGGAAAAATATAGCAGAACTATGCCGACTCGACATATCGGCCTTGTCGGAATGGGCCGATACGGTGTCGGAGAGGCTCGACTCTCGCGATAGGAAGGTTACCGCTGAGATTATAAAAGAAATATCGGCACGCCTTCATTTCCTTGTCGATGTGGGCCTTGGATATTTACAGCTTAACCGAAATTCTGCTACTTTATCGGGAGGCGAAAGTCAGCGCATACGTCTGGCAACGCAGATAGGGTCGGAGCTCGTAAACGTCTTATATATACTCGACGAACCATCGATAGGTTTGCATCAAAGAGATAATCACCGATTAATAACATCGCTTGAAAGGTTGCGCGACGCATCTAATACTATTATCGTGGTCGAACACGATAAAGATATAATGCTTCGTGCCGATTATATTATCGATATAGGGCCCGGAGCAGGGCGTAAAGGTGGCAAGGTAGTATTCCAGGGCACACCGCAACAGATGCTAAAGACCGACACCGTTACGGCTCGCTATCTGTCCGATAAAGAGCGCATTACGCCTCCGGATAAACGTAGAGAGGGCAATGGAAAGTCAATCACCATAAAGGGCGCCTCGGGGCATAACCTTAAAAACATTGATTTTACTCTACCGCTTGGCACTCTTACTGTTATAGCCGGTGTGTCGGGCAGCGGCAAATCGTCGTTGGTAAATGGTACTCTGCAACCGATACTGTCGCAGCATTTCTATCGTTCTGAAACAGAGCCATTGCCTTATAATGAGATAATAGGGATAGAGAATATCGACAAGGTTGTTACCGTCGACCAATCGCCACTCGGCCGCACACCGCGCTCAAATCCGGCAACATATACAGGAGTGTTTACCGACATTCGAAATCTATTTGTGGGTCTTCCCGAAGCAAAAATTAGAGGTTATAAGTCAGGCCGATTTTCGTTTAATGTCGTAGGTGGTCGTTGCGAAGCATGTAATGGCAATGGCTATAAGACGATTGAAATGAATTTCTTGCCCGACGTTCTTATTCCATGTGAGGAGTGTGGAGGCAAGAGGTATAACAGGGAGACACTTGAGGTGCGCTATAAGGGCAAATCGATAGCCGATGTGCTCGATATGACAATCAATCAAGCTGTCGAATTCTTTGCCGGCATCCCCTCTATTTATAAGAAAATAAAGGTGTTACAGGATATTGGGCTTGGATATATAAAGTTGGGACAGCCATCGTCGACACTTTCGGGCGGTGAAAACCAACGAGTAAAATTAGCAACCGAGCTTGCAAAAAGAGATACGGGCAGTACCTTATTTATACTCGACGAGCCTACTACGGGCTTGCATTTCGATGATATTCGGACACTTATGGGTATTCTCAACCGCTTAGTCGACCGAGGTAACACCGTCTTGGTCATTGAGCATAATCTCGATGTGATACGACTGGCCGATTATCTTGTCGATATGGGGCCCGATGGCGGATGTGGAGGCGGCGAAATAATTGCGTGCGGCACTCCGGAAGAGGTGGCAAGAACCGACTCTCCCACAGCTCCTTTTTTGCATGCGGAATTGAAACTTTGAGAAATATAAGATAAAAAACTCTCGGTGCGACAGCTATTTTTGCAAGTGCCGATTAAGCGGCGCCTTGCGATGGCGGTGTTTGCCCTGATACGGCCGGAGAAGCGTTGACATCGCGGCTATATGCGGCATTGGCTGTTATGATAGAAACGCGGCCTTCGTCTAAGGTGAGTTGGTATGTGCTGCCATCCGATAAATCGATACCTTTTGGCAGTGACAGGATACCTCGTACGCGCCCGTTTTGGTCGAGAATCTGTATTCCAGTCTCTGTCAAGGCCCATAGATTGCCGAGGCTATCGAATGTTAGCGATGCTACCGTTAGCATAGAATTGTTATACGAATGCAGATAGTAGAATCGCTGTCCGTTAGCCAAAGTCTTGGTTGCCGAGTCGACAGTATATTGGGTCATGAAGTTGGTGTTTGTTTCGGGCGTAACAAATAGAGTAGTGTCGGCATTGAAAATGCCGCCGGCATTACTTATCGGTTCGTAATTACCTGAGTTGACAGCCCATTGTTGCGAATGAGATTTTAGCAAAGGCCCAAGGAAATTGTTTTTAGTCTCGCCTTCTTTAATCGGCGCCGGGTAGTCGCGCCATAGCCAGCGCATTACATCGGCAAAAATCTGTGTGGAGCGTACGACGCTATGTCCGCCCTCAGCCCAATCGAAGTCGCAATCATAACCAGCGAACTCCAATGCCGACGCCAAGAGTCTGTTGTGTTCATACCAGCTGCCGAAGATCGGATTCCAAGTGTCGGAAAAACCGTCTTGCAAGAAAATCCTGAGAGCTTTTGGCTCGTGTTTTCGCACTAAGGCTTCGAGTTGGTCGCCCCCACGCATAGGCACGAAGGTGCCGCAGCCCGAGAATACGCGTCCGAAGAGGTCGGGACGATGCCATGCAGCATTGAAAGCCGCTATGCCGCCGCTACTCAAGCCAAATATTGCGGCGTTCTCGCCCCCGGCTTTCAGTTTTATCGTACGGCCGTCGGGTGTCGACAATTGTTCAACCGCCGGAATGAGTTCGTTCTCCAAAAACGAGGCAAAACGGCCGTCGGTAGCATCGAATTCGTTGCTTCGATTGTAGCGTAACGGCGTCGTTCCATCAGCGCCATATACCACACCGGGATTGAGATAGACGCCTATCGTCATGGGCATATCGCCACAGGTTATGAGGCTATCGATAACGGCTGGAGCCTTGCAGAGAATACCATCTAAGCCCAAATAAAGGCAAGCAGGCTCTGCGGGGTTATAAGCGTCGGGTATCGATATTTTGAAGGAGTGGACAGTGCCGGGGTAAACATCGGAGTTGTCGATGCGGCCGTCTATAATTGAGAATGCGGCGGCCGGTATTGCCGAGCCGACGAGGCATAAGGCAAGCAATGAGTTGCGAAGAATTTTTGCGGCAGCCCATATCGTTTTGGCAAACACCTGTCTTTCAGGGTTTTCCGGCCTTGCCATATCTTTGGTTTTTATGTCGTTGTCTAAGATCATATTAGGTTTGTGTGATTTATGGTTTCATTAATTTATATCGCTATCTATTAATCGTGATATTTGCAAAATTAATAAATTTTGATGAAAGGTTAAATCCTTTGCTTCATAAGATTGGTATTGTTAAATAGTGAATAAAAAAAAAGAATTAAATTTGTAGCATAAAGACGATGGCTTTATGAAAAAGATAGGACTGATAGGCGGCATGGGCCCGGAGTCGACGATACCATATTATAAAGGTATCGTGCATGGTGTACAACAAAAGGTGGGCAAGCCGTATTTTCCGAATATGACCATTGAGAGTGTCGACTTGTTTCATGTGGTTGAATTATGCCGCGATAGAAAGTATGACGAATTATGCGAATACTTCCTTGATGCTATTGATAACCTCGTAAAAGCTGGCGCCGATATAGTGGCTCTGACAGCCAACACATCGCACATCGTTTTCGATGAAGTGTTGAAAAAATCGCCCGTGCCTTTAATAAGCATAGTCGAGGCTACGTGTAGGGAAGCAAAGCGAAGAGGTTATAAGAATTTAGGGTTGATCGGCACTATTTTCACTATGACGGAAGATTTTTTCAAAAGCGCCTTTTTGAGAAATGATATTGACATAGTGGTGCCTACCGAAGTTGAAATGGCATATATCAACAGTAAGATTTACGATGAGCTTGAGTATGGAATCACGCGGGAGGCGACCGTGCAAAAGTTTGTCGAAATCGTAGGGCGGATGAAAGCCGACGACGGCATTGATGCCATAATATTAGGGTGCACCGAGCTGCCACTTATATTAAGCGATGCCAACAGTCCTGTTCCATGTCTCGATACGATGCAGATTCATATTAAAGAACTGATAGAAGAGATGCTATCGGAGTAATTGTGCAGCAATAAAAAATAGTCGAAGGCCGTCAAGGGCGAAACGTTCGGGTACGGTCTTTGACTTTTTAATTAAAATTAGAAAAGACCGGCAATAGATAATTAAAAATTTGTTGTTAACTTTGAAGCACAAATAGAGTTTTTAATTATGTATAGAAAAGGGAAACTTTACTTCCGCTACGGGACAATGGGGTCGGCAAAGACGGCCTTGTTGTTGACAACGGCATATAATTTTGATGAGCGACACATGGATTATATATGCATGAAGCCGGTAGTTGATACGCGTGAGAATGCCAACGTGATACGCTCGCGGATAGGAATAGAGCGAGAGTGCCAGTGGATATATAACAACACCAATCTATATGAATATGCCGCAGAGTTATATCGGCGCGATGGTCGCCTTGTTGACTGGTTCTTAATAGACGAGGCACAATTTCTTACTGCGGCGCAAGTAGACCAGCTATCGCGTGTGGTAGACGACTTTGGCAGCAATGTTATCTGTTATGGCCTACGCACCGACTTCAAGACAAATCTGTTTGAGGGGTCGCGGCGATTATTTGAGATAGCAGATACTATCGACGAAATAAAATCGACGTGTAATTGCGGTCATAAAACGATAGTAAATGCACGTATAGATGCCTCCGGGAATATTGTCGTAGAGGGGCAGCAGGTAGAAATAGGCGGCAACGACCGATATATAGCAGTGTGCCGTAAGTGCTGGCGAAACAAACGGATAGAACAATCAAAGCGCTCAATCTTGCCATTAGAATTCGATGAGGAAGGCAATGCACATCTGCCCGACACTATATAATTCTATGATTCGTAGCATACTACGCATCGTTGCGATATTGTTGTTGAGCTTCTCGGTTAGCCATGAGGCGTCGGCCGCCGAAACGCTTATTTCGCATCGACTGGAACCGGAAACATTGCATTATAAAGTAATGTATAAATGGGGCTTGATAAACAAGCAAGCCGGAACGGCAACGATAACGCTGTCGCATACAACAGAGGGCTATCATGCAACGGTGACAGCGGCATCGGCACCATGGGCCGATAAGTTATATTGTGTACGCGATACACTAATCGGGCGTATGACATACCCCGGTTTTGCTCCTTTGTATTATGAAAAAATAGCGCATGAGGGTTCGGAGCAGAAACACGATGTGGTGCGATATACACATTACGACAATGGCCTTGTGGTGGCGCAATGTAGTCGAAAAGAATGGAAAAAGGGCGAGCAAAAAGTCGATGAGCAACAGACCCTCGAGACCGACGATACAGTAGTGGATATTCTTGCTTCGTTTTACTACATGAGAAGCCTGCCATACGATAGCTGGAAAGCTGGTCACCAAGTTGGGCTTGATATATTTTCCGGTAAGCAAAAAGAACGATTGACGATTAATTATAAGGGGATAGAAGAAGTGACGATTGGAGAAATGAGCCGTCGAACATATCATATTACATTTACCTTTACCTCACGAGGGGGAAAGAAATCGTCGGACGATATGGATGCGTGGATTGCGGCCGATGATACGCGTATACCTTTGAGATTGGAGGGAAAATTGCCGATAGGAAGTGTTCATTGTATATTGACAGGCGCAAAAAATTAAGTTTTGCGTCTGTGCTAAAGTGTTGATTGATAGGGTTGTATCGTTAGTTGTGAGGCTTGAGTGCTAAATATCTATATTATTTGTGAAAAATAATTGCTTGATTTCTTTGTCAATTAATAAATTTGCGCTACCTTTGTAGCGTTTTTGAAGCAAACAATTGTTTTACACTAAATCAAAACGAAAAAAATGAAAAAGTTAGTTTTAATGCTTGCTGTTGTTTTCAGCATGTCTTTCTTCGCTTGTGGTAACAAAGAACAAGCTACAGAAGCTGAAGTTGAAGCAACTGAAGTAGAAGCTGTTGTTGAAGAAGCTGCTGAAGAAGTAGCTGACTCTGCTGCTTGCTGCGCTGATAGCGTTGTAGCTGAAGTAGCTGAAGCTGTTGAAGCAGCTGTTGCTGAATAATTTAGCAATTACAACAGTAGTATGCTCTAAATTAGAGCATATATCAAAAGATTAAAAAGGTCTTACGCAATAGTGTGAGGCCTTTTTTAATTGTGTGATGTATGTAATCCTAAAGAGGGTTGGGAGAGGGCTTTTATAGGTCGGTTAGAGAGTGCACGCGACAAGCCTTTATGGGCGCACCCATAAAAACGGCTGCCAAAGTGGAGAATTTGTCGGGCTCTTCGGTTGTTATGTAATCAGTAACAGCGCCACGCGTTATTCTCGTGTCGATTTCGGGATGACGTTTCAGATAATCGGTCAAAGAAGACGACACAATATCGCCCTGGGGCAAAATGTTTATTCCGGCCGGTGAATATTTCCGTATTTTTTCGATAAGGAGAGGGTAGTGCGTACAGCCTAAGATAAGGGTGTCGATATCGTTGGCTTTACTGAACAGATCGTTCAAATCACGTTTGACGAAGTAATCGGCGCCCTCGCTATCCGATTCCATATTTTCGACTAAGGGTACCCACATAGGGCAAGCCTTGGAGTATAAACGCAAATCGGGATGCAGCTTTTCTATCTCGATATCATACGATTTAGATGCTACAGTGCCGGGCGTGCCAACGAGTCCTATGGCACCTGTTTTGCTAAGCTCGCCTACAATTTCTGCGGTGGGACGAATTACGCCTAAAACGCGTCGAGAGGCATCGAGTAAGGGTAGATCGCGTTGCTGAATAGTACGCAAAGCTTTAGCTGAAGCGGTGTTACACGCAATAATAATGAGCTGACAACCTTTGGCAAAGAGGTAGCGGACAGCCTCGAGGGTGAAGTGATAAATAAGGTCGAAAGATCTATTGCCATAAGGGGCCCTGGCATTATCGCCTAAATATATGAAATCGGCATCGGGCAAGGCCTGCTTGAGCGACCGCAATATAGTTAGCCCACCGTAGCCGCTATCGAATACGCCAATAGGTCCCGGTTGGCCGACTGTAGCTTTTATGGCATCAGAAATCGTCATTACTTGAGCTTGGCTTTTATTGCATTACTTTCTTTTTCATATCCGGGTTTCTCAAGAAGCGCAAACATATTACGCTTATAACCTTCCACCCCCGGCTGATTAAATGGGTTAACGCCGAGAATGTAGCCACTAATGCCACAGGCAACCTCGAAAAAGTAAATGAGTTGCCCGAGGTAATATGGAGAGATGCAGGGTAGAGAAATCTTAATGTTGGGCACACCGCCGTCGATATGAGCGATGCGAGTGCCTAATTCGGCCATTTTGTTAACTTCGTCAACACGTTTTCCGGCAAGATAATTTAGGCCGTCGAGGTTTTCTTTGTCGGTTGGGATGCGAAGTTCGTTTTCCGGAGCCGCTACCGAGATCACAGTTTCGAACACAGTGCGTTCGCCATCTTGAATCCATTGGCCCATGGAATGTAAATCGGTGGTATTGTCGACCGACGCCGGGAAGATGCCTTTGCCGTCTTTTCCTTCGCTTTCGCCGTATAATTGTTTCCACCATTCACCTACAGAATGAAGCTTGGGGTTGTAGTTGACAAGAATTTCAATTTTCTTGCCGCTACGGTATAGGGTGTTACGTGTAAGAGCGTAGGTCATGGCGCAATCGTTCTGGCCGCTTAACGATAATTTTGCCATATCGGCAGCGCCTTTTATCAATGCATGGATATCGAAGCCCGCCACGGCAATAGGTAGAAGGCCAACCGGAGTCAATACAGAGAAACGGCCTCCAATGTTATCTGCGATAACAAACGATTTATAGCCCTCGGTGACCGTTAGAGAGCGTAGAGCACCCTTTTTAGCATCGGTGATTGCGACAATTCTTTTACGAGCTTCGTCGACACCTACTTGTTGCTCTAATTGCTCTTTCAATAAACGGAAGGCGATGGCCGGTTCGGTAGTCGTTCCCGATTTTGAAATTACGATAATGCCAAATTGCTTATCGCGTAAAAAATCTTGAAGTTCGTAAAGATAATCTTCGCCTATATTCTGCCCGGCAAAAAGAACTTTTGTATTGGCATTATTAGTGTATGCCGAAAAAGTATTTGAAAGGGCTTCGATTATAGCTTTGGCACCAAGATAGGAGCCACCGATACCTATAGCTACAACGACTTCACATCTCGAACGGAGCTGAGCTGCTGTTGCTGAAATGTCGTCGAGGAGCTCACCTGAAATATGTTGTGGCAGGTTCACCCAGCCGATATAATCATTTCCGACTCCGGTGCCATCTATTAACTTACGGAGTGCTTTGTTGCCTACGTCTTTCAAGGCATCGATCGAAGCTTGATCAACGAAGCCGAGCACCCCCGTGGTTTCTACGTTAATAATATCCATAATGCATTGAATTTTGTTGCAAAAATAGCGATAAAGCCACAAAAACACAAGAAAAATACTTTTTTGCGCGTCTCTATTAGCGTTTTTTTTGGAATGGTGAATTTTTTTTTGTATGTTTGCCGTGCATTTTTAGGCTTGTAGGCCTATCTAATGCTAAAATTTTGATATAGCCTGAAAATTTATATAAATAAATGGCCCGACAGATAGACGAACTTGTTGATTGTACTTTGCTCGGAAGCGCAGGTGTAAAATACCCTGAGACTTATTCTCCCGGACTGCTTGAAACATTCAAAAACAAGCACCCCGAGAACGAGTATCTCGTTACATTCGACTGCCCAGAGTTCACCTCTCTCTGCCCAAAAACCGGCCAGCCCGACTTCGGGCACATAATCATCAACTATATCCCGGCAGAGGATATGGTGGAAAGTAAGAGTTTGAAGCTATATCTTTTCAGTTTTCGCAATCATGGAGACTTTCATGAAGATTGCGTAAATATAATCATGAAAGACCTTGTGGCGCTGATGAAGCCCAAGTATCTGGAAGTACGCGGGATATTTATGCCAAGAGGTGGCTTATCAATAGTTCCATTTGCTAATTACGGAGACAGCGAGCACCAGGATATGGTGCGCGAGCGCTTGCTGGCTGCATTTCCGCTAAATAAGATAAGATAATGAGCAATAGACCCAAAAAGAACGCATTGATGGTGCTTTCGGGCGGCATGGACTCGGTGACGATGCTGTATGAGTATGCCTCGGAAATTGATTTCGCCGTGAATTTTTCGTATGGGTCAAACCACAATGAGCGAGAACTGCAATGGGCTCGTTATCACTGCGAAAAACTGGGCATAGAGCTTATCGAGATAGATTTGTCGTTTATCGGTAAGCATTTTCATAGCTCGCTTCTTGAAGGGCCAGACGCTATCCCTGAAGGCGAATACGATTTCGACAACATGAAGTCGACCGTCGTTCCGTTCCGTAATGGAATTATGCTTGCAGCCGCTGCCGGTCTGGCCGAGAGCCATGGTCTGGAAGTGATAATGATAGCCAACCATGCCGGCGACCATGCTCTATATCCCGATTGTCGGCAAAGCTTCATCACCTCAATGGCAAAAGCGATAGAGGAGGGTACATATGAAGGAATACGCCTGAAGGCACCATATACCTTGTTCACTAAAACAGATATTGCAGTGCGCGGTAAACGCCTCGGAATAGATTATGCGACCACCTATTCGTGCTATAGGGGCCTTGAGAAGCATTGCGGTAAATGCGGCACATGTCGCGAACGTCGACAAGCGCTTGCCGATGCCGGTATAGTAGACACAACTCAATATGAAGAAGAATAACATATATAACTAACATTATTGTCAAACCTTAAATTAACAGAAAATGGAATCATTGGTTCAATCAATCAACGCTACTTTCGAAGCTTTCTGCAAAGACGCTACTCTCCAAGTTGAAAAGAACAACAAGGCTGCCGGTACACGTGCTCGCAAGGCTTCTCTCGAACTCGAAAAACTTATGAAAGCTTTCCGCAAAGCTTCTCTCGAGTGCGCAAAAAAATAAGCATAACGTTTTAGGCTTATAAAGAATTATCGGTTGGATAACATAGTTGTCCGGCCGATATTCTTTTTATGGCTCATCATTTTAGTCATTGCCGTTTTTTTGCTATCTTTGTGGCACTAAAACGAAATAAAATTTGACAAAATGACAGAAATGATTAAAGCAACCCTTCGCGATAAAGCGTGGGCGCGTTGGACAGCTCTTGTCCTGGTGGCGTTGATGATGTTCTTCGCCTATATGTTTGTCGACGTAATGTCGCCACTACAATCACTCGTTGAGAAACAATTGGATTGGACACCATCGGCCTATGGCTATTATGCCGGAGCGGAATATATTCTAAATGTGTTTGGCTTTTTGATAATCGCCGGCATTATTCTCGATAAGATGGGTGTTCGTTTTACGGGAACTCTTTCAGCGTCGCTGATGTTTGCGGGAGCCTGCATCAAGCTCTATGCCATCAGTAGCTATTTTGCCGGCTCAGCTTTTGAACAATGGTTGTCGTCGTGGTGGGTTGAGATGCCCGGTAGCGCAAAATTAGCAGCCCTTGGCTTTATGATATTCGGTTGTGGCTGCGAAATGGCAGGTATTACAGTGTCGAAAACACTTGCCAAATGGTTTGAGGGACACGAAATGGCACTTGCCATGGGTCTCGAGATGGCACTTGCGCGCATTGGCGTATGGTGCGTGTTTACAATCTCGCCACGTCTGTCGACATGGATGGGAGAGCCTACAGTTGTTACGCCGGTCGCTTTCTGCACAACGCTACTCCTCATCGGCTTGATTTCATATATCGTATTCACATTCATGGATACGCGTCTCGACAAAGACCTTAAGGCCGCCAAAATTGCGACAGATGATGCTTCTGATGAAGAATTCAAGTTGAGCGATGTAAGTAAAATCCTGACAAGCAAATTATTCTGGGTGATAGCTCTCCTTTGTGTCCTTTACTACTCTGCAATATTCCCATTCCAGCGCTATGCAACAAATATGCTGCAATGCACACTCGGCATGGGCGAACAACAAGCGGCCGATATCTTCCGTTGGTTCCCAATAGGTGCCGCGTTCCTTACACCTTTCCTCGGTTATTTCCTCGACAGAGTAGGTAAAGGGGCTTCAATGCTCATCGGAGGCGCAATACTCATGATTGTGTGTCACCTCACATTTGCATTATTACTTCCTGTATATCCGTCTACAGTGCTTGCATTCAGCGCAATTATTGTGTTGGGCGTTTCGTTCTCACTCGTACCGGCGTCGTTGTGGCCGTCGGTGCCTAAAATTATGGAAGCACGCTACCTCGGATCGGCATACTCGCTTATATTCTGGGTTCAAAATATAGGACTTGCGTTGTTCCCCGTTCTAATCGGGAAGGTGCTGATGTGGTCAAATCCGGGTATCAACGATCCAATGCAATATAATTATACGGTACCAATGCTTGTATTTGCAAGCCTTGGAGTGCTTGCTCTATTCTTCGGAATCTGGCTTAAAATTCTGAATTCAAAACACAAATACGGCCTCGAAGATCCTAATATCAAGAAATAGTACGATATTAAAACATAAGAATATTTGCATCGGCTGACACACAGTCGGTGCAAATTTCATTTTACGGGCTCGGAGAGTGAGCAGACTCGTAGAATCAAAATCGAAGTGCAAAATTTATTATCACAGGAAAGCAGACTAAAAATTAAATTTGCATATTTGATTATTTGTTACGAACTTTGCAATCGCGTTTGAGAAACGGCATAGCCGTCGGTTATAAGCCAACGACATTTCCTAAAACGCCACCAACCACCCTCTGGAGTGATGCTCGAGTGGTTGAAGAGGCACGCCTGGAAAGCGTGTATACGCCAAAAGCGTATCGGGGGTTCGAATCCCCCTCACTCCG
The DNA here is from genome assembly GCA_022508985.1 of Muribaculaceae bacterium. GTDB lineage: Bacteria > Bacteroidota > Bacteroidia > Bacteroidales > Muribaculaceae > CAG-873. Next base: position 30,078 of record JAFLUA010000010.1, on the reverse strand, counting down.
CAATAAGAGCTGCGCGAAAGCGTGGCTCTTATGCATTTTTATCGTTTGAAGAAAGCAGCTCTCTTTATGGTATGAATTATTGCAAACAAAATCATGAGGAAGCCTATTTTACCGTGTACCCCTCCAATGGGAGAATGAGTAAATGTAGTTATCCAATGAATGAAAGCAACAATAGCCGAAATAATTGTAATTGTAGTTATCCACCATAATAAACGTGTAACGCTGCTTTTAAGTTTACTGAACTTAAAAAACCATCTATTTGATCCAAAATGTAATATAATGTGATAAACGACAAAACCAATAAAAACAGATGCGATAATAGCGTGAAGACAAATGAATGTTGTGCTTCTGCTATCAGATACTTCAAGTTGAATACTTGATGCAAGAGTTACTATCATAAGAAATAGTAACGTCCAATCGCAAAATTTAAGTTGCTGTCGTTTATTCATATCGCAAAGTTACTCATTCGTTACGAGATAGTCCAAAAGATTGTGATTAAAGGAACACTTCGAGGGAATTAACACGGAAAATACAGACGTCGCGGATTCTGCGACACTCGCCCGACGAAAGGATTTTGACGTTTCGCCAACCTCCGTAAAAGTCGTATCGAAGTGACATGACGTTACGGAGTTCGAGGATAGAGCCGTTGGCGTTCTTCCTCCGCTTAGCTACGAAAGCGGCAAGCCGATGACTTCGCTATCCCATTCGCTCATGTAAGGTTCTTTGCGGGGCAAAGCGCCAAGGCGATGGTAGCAAAGATATAGACCGTATCTTGGGTACGAAATGACAACTATTTCTTCTTTTTCTTTGGGAAAGGCAAAGCCTCCCACAGAATAGATATGACTTCTCTTGCTTTACGTTGGTCGGCAAAATCAAGTATATATGCTTCTTTCGCTCCCTCGTATGGGCAACCGATTTCAGCGTCCGACATTAATGATGCAATACAGTCAAGTTTCTTTACAAATGCATTATTATCACAAGCAGTGATAACGCATTTCTCGTTAACATATATGACGTAATCACCCATCATCTTGCGAGAACGGACTTCTCCAAGTGGAGCGAGAACATCACATATAAAATCTATATATTCCTGTGAACAAGCCATAATGCAAAGGTAAGTATTATTTTTTAATCACAAAGGATTAAGAACACCGGACAATCGATCGCGCGGAATATGCACACATCGCGGAGCTTGAGCCACTCGCTGGAAGCAACAAGTTTTTATTGAAATCATCGTGGCACCGGTTGTGACGAAATCGTAATAGAAGAAGATGTTATTTTCTTTCGGATGTTCAGCGCCGAAAGTAAAACCGCACCGACACGATAATCTCTTTCGTCGTCGGGCGAGTTAAGCCATAGGCCGAACTATTTAGTGAGTTTGTGGTCCATAATTTTTACTCTAAAAATTTCTTTACCACAAAATTAAATAGGTTCGACCAGGCTCAAAAAGACAGAATTTGTGTAACTTTACCGATTTATTTGACACTAAAAAGATGAAAGATTACGAAGTAATAGCACAACGAAATCAGAAAAGGGCTTTTGAAATCCTCAAGGAATTACAAATAGTTGAATTGTGGGAAAAATATGGGTGCAAAGTAAATTTAATAGGCTCTTTGGCCATGAAATTACTGGTAAAGCACCTTGATATTGACCTCCATGTCTATTCTTCGGGTATTACCGAAGAATTCAGTTTTCAAATTGCTTCTCAGATTGCGAAAGATAAAAGAGCCAAAGAATTAAAATGTATAAATGGGCTATATACAGATGAACACTGTATTGCTTGGCATATTAAGTATGAAGACTTTGATGGTCGGACTTGGCAATTAGATATTATTCATATTGAGAGTGGTACTCAATATGATGGGTTCTTTGAACTAATGGCCGATAAAATAGAGCGAAATCTTACGGATATTCAAAGAGATACGATTTTGAGGTTGAAATATGAAACGCCGGAGGATGAAATTATTCATGGCGTGGAATATTATCAGGCAGTAATGGAAGATAAAATAGAAACTCTCGCAGAGTTGCGAGAGTGGGTATTAAAAAATCGTAAAGAAGGAGGCGCTTATTGGATGCCGGATTAAATCTTGTTGTTGCCATAGCTTTAACCGTAAACTGGGTCGAACTATCGTTGAAGATACCGGGCGAAGTCGGCACCGCTGACAAAGCCATTGAGTATAGTAAATGGTATGCGGCATCTTTGGGCATGGTATATTTTATAGAGGTCCAAAGCGTCGTTCTTGCTAAACAAGCGTCCTAAGAACGATGACAGACGATAATAGACATACGTAATTATGTTTACGCCACAAAATTACACCGCTATTTGTAAGGAGTAAAAGACATTATTTGATAGAAAATACATAATTTTGCAACTGTAAATACTTAATCAAAATACCATGTTAAAATTAAAAAAATATACTCCGGCAAAAGCCACTGATTCGCCATGTATAGGATGCCCTATATTTATGCTTTGTACAAAATGTATAAATGAAGATTGCACAATAAAACCAATTGTACAAACAGAGTTAAATAGTCCTATCATGTCAACTCAAGAAAGAAATAATTTAGTAGATGCATTGTCGCTTGCAATTAAATGTAAGAAGCAATATCCAAATGCTCAAATAAAAAATGAGCAGGTTACACAATACGTTTTAGTAGGAAAAACAGGAAGAGAAATATCTCGTTCAAATGGCTTTTGGGCATTTATCGGCAGTACGATAGGAACTGTATTTCTTGCTATAATTTTCATAATGATTATTGCAGGTATATGTAGTATGTTTGGATAAAAGAAATAAGGAGGCGTTAATCGGTCAGATGTACGCGGAAAACAAACAATCACCAGGCGAAGACTACTTCAATTAACTTCTTTTCGTTCATATAAATAGCTATTCATCAAATGGATATTTTGGAGAATAGTGATAATAACCGCAAATTACTCAAATGAAAAAGCTTCTTTTTACGATAGTTCTTTGTGCGATTGGCACAATTATTTCGTTTGCCGAAAATGTAGTAATCAAAAAGCCGAATTTTTTTGATTCTCCGATTCGAGACAACTATATATTGTTCCCGGACAGTCTTGTGTGTTCAAGCGAAGCTGAAGAAATTACAATACCAGATGTTGGAATGATTGGAAGATTTGAGGATTATGGGTTCAAAAATCTAAAGAAAGTTTCTTTTGGGAACATTGATTATGTTCCATCTGGGTTGTTTAGAGATAATGCAACAATCGAAGAAATCGAATTTAACGGTATAGTAGGCCATTTTGATTGCACACTGGTTTCACATTGCCCAAATCTTCGTAAGGTAGTGTTTCGTGGACCTGTGTCAAGCACAGGAGGGCCGACTTTTGCTTTTGATTGTCCACAGCTCGATAGTGTGATATTTGAAAATGTCGTTGACAGGTTCAACCTTAATATTGTTCCTACCGCTGAATGTCCGAAACTTGAAGAATTTACCAATAATGGGGCTTTCTTAAATGTGTGGTATGAAAATTTAACGCCGAAAGCTACCGTAGAAGATATTATAGCAAATCATGAACTAATAAAAGGGTTGGAGCAACTTGCTGAGTATCAGTGTGAGGTCTTACGAGCAACTAATCCCAAGTGGATGCGTAAGTGGCAATACTTTAATGCTAAGGAATTGCTTCCTTACCTTGAACAAATAAATAGTGAAAAGGCCAAGATACTTAAGGAGGCTATCGATTACGCATGGAATGTAGGCGATGATGTCAAGAGCGAACTGGAAGTTCTGAAAGAATCTCCAAGTTATCAGAAAGATAGTATTCAGAAGCCTAAATTCGTTTATGCCCAGCCTACGGATTCGTTGCTTAGATTAACACGCGAAAGATTTAATCTTGACAGCATAGCCGGGAATGGCGATGATATAAGCAGAATTAAGAATTTGATGTACTGGGTACACGATAATATCGAGCACGACGGCCATAATGATTTTCCTCGAGGACCAAGAAATATGCGAAACATATATGATTCGTCAAAACGGGATAGCTGTGGTTACAATTGTCGGGCCCTGGCAATCAGTCTCACAGAGGCACTCCTTGCAGAAGGAATTCCAGCTCGTTATATAACATGTGAATCAAAAAAATGGGACACTGACTATGATTGTCATGTTATCTGCGTTGCATGGAGCAACTCGCTTAATAAATGGATATGGGTTGACCCCACATTTGCAGCTTATGTTACCGATGAAAAAGGACTTCTTCTACATCCAGGTGAAGTAAGGTATAGATTGCAAAATGATTTACCTTTGGTATTGAATGAAGATGCGAACTGGAACCATCGCAATAAACAGACCAAAGAAGATCATCTTGATCATTATATGGCTAAGAACCTCTATATAATGTCGATCAATACCATAAATCAAGCCGAGCCGGAAGGAGAAACCGACCATCCGAAAGGTCAACATGTTGCGTTGGTCCCTTTGAATAGCAACTACACAAATGCAGACATCATCACAACTGATGACGAATGGTTTTGGCAAGCCCCTGAAATAGTTAAGTAAAGAAGTGGGCTGTTGAGGCAGTTGTCGATTAATGGTGTATCTCAAAAATTTATATAACAAAGCGATAATCATTAAATATTTGAAATCTACTCACCGAGAAGGGGTAGATAAGATTATCGAGTACATGAAGGAAAATAATTTTTTTGAGGTACCATCTTCAAAAAATCGGCATCATAATTGGCGTGGCGGCTTGGCTCAACATAGCTTGGGTGTATTAAAAAAGGCAATCGAAAAGAGTAATGATGAAATCCCACAAGATCGTATCATTATATCGGCCTTGTTACATGATATTTGCAAAACAAGGCAATTCTATTTTGATGAAAATGGGAACATAAAGACTAAAAAAGTTAAGACACCAGGTCATGGTTATCGATCTGTAAGGATAATTGAGGACTTGGGATTTAATCTTACTGAAGACGAAAGGCTTGCAATTCGTTGGCACATGGGGAACTGGTCCGAGAACGAAGAAGCTAAAAAGGATAGAGCAAAGGCCGGGAAAAGTCAACTTTGGAAAATCATCAATGCAGCAGACCGTTGGGATGCGGCACATCATAAGCCTAAAAATTAATTAATAGATTCACTCGTTTTTTAGCGTCTTCCACCAATCTACGCCCTAATTCTTTAGCGCGGTCGAGGTCTTCTCGGAAGTGCGTGTCGCGGTAGGCTCGTTTTTCTTCCTCACTGAACATGTCGAACTGCATTTGAGAGTAGTCGTCAAACTGATAGGTGTTGCAGATGTAAAGAGCCTCTCCAAAACCGTAAACGTGCTTCAGTCCATCGGCAGTATTGCCCAACAAAATGGGGTAATTGATGCTTTCCATATACTCACGAGGGCAATTCATAGTGAATATACAGGCCGTATTTTTAGGATTAACGAGATTGACATTTGAGTCATAGGAATATTTCGGAAAAAGAAAACGTTCGATGAATGCGCGGAGCAGACCTGTAGGATAACTGAAATAAACCGGTGAACCGAAAATCACGACATCAGCCTCGCGAGCCTTTTCGAGCCATGGCCAAGCCTCGTCTTTCATGCTGCACACGGGATTGGTTTTGTCAAAATCCTTGCGTTGACATTGAAAGCAGCTGTAGCAGCCTTTCAAAGCCTTGATAGTGTAGAGATTGACGGGTTCAACATCAGCGCCGTTTTCTTTGGCTCCTTCCATTGCAGCTCTTAACGCTTTGCCCGTGTTGCGGTTAGGTCGCGGAGAACCGTTTACCACCAGCACTTTTATTTTCTTTTCGTCCATAACTTATAGATTATAACGTGATTAGAATTCAAATTCTTCATAGACGGTGTCTTAAAACAACTTGCGGTTGATATGATACTTCTTCAGCTTTCACTTGAAAGGAGAATATATTGATTATTAGAAGAGATTATTCATATCTATTCTGTGTGTAAATATAACAATTATATTTAACATAGTGTGCATGATTAATCTACAAGACAGCAAAAGCGACCCGAAATTCGAGCCGCTTTTGAAAAGGAGACTATTTCCGTCGTCCTTGGTGAATACTTTTAGAGGCAATAGTACAATCAAGCAGTTATTATTTGATTAACAATAATTAATTATTATTGAGGTTTAATACTTTAATCTGAGGATTAACAGATTTGAGATCATTTATAAATTTATTTTGGTCTTTAGGAGCAATCTCCAAAGGCATTGTACTCAATAACACCTTATGGTCGGTAAATTTTATGGAAAGCCTATTGAAGGACAAAGCAGCTCCGGCAAGCACGCTCTTTACCGGCTTAATAGATTCAATTTTTTTTATAGGAAACCATTCCCATTTATAGGCTAAGTTTCTTACCCCTAATTCGGCTCCTCTAATAGCATATTTAACTGTGATAATTATCCATATCAATAGCAAAACAATTAAGAGAAACACGCAGATTACCACTATTCCCGGCCAAGACCATCCATCTTCAGAAATAGAGCAAACCATAAGAAGGGTGAATGTTATTACAAAGATTAAAATCCAAAACCATCCATCTATTTTGGTTTTGTAGTATATCATCTTTTCCATTTTTATGAAAAATAATTTTTTAATTTTATTTGTTACTACTTCTCTGTATTTTATGTTACTAAGGTAACTTAAAAATTATATGCAAATATACAAAAATAATGCTAAAATATAATTTAATATAAATTAGAAGAAGGGCTAACTCAACTGGCAAAGTCGGATTGTTGAGATAGGGTCAACTGTGGCTTGGCAGTTGTCAAATATGAAATGAAATATCCGGTGATATGACGGACATACAAAAAATACAAAATATAATTTATAAATTTGCGTTGTCAGGGAGATGACAACTAAATTAGGAATAAAATAACGGCTTAAACCTGTTTCGTGAAGTTTTAAACGAAAAATAAACCTGATTTAGGCGAAAAAAACTATAAACTCATTAGTTATTCACACTCAAATCTGTCCATTAAATTTAGTGATAGTCAACATTGTTTGTAAAATATAAAAATGAAATCGTTATGATTGAATTAGAATTAACACCAGAAGAGCAGTGGCAAAAGGATGAAGATGAACGTTTGGAATATGAAGGCTATTGCAACAAAATACGTCAAGGGTTAGAAAATCTTGACGAAAAGAGTGGTGAACGAGCAATATGGGAACTTGTTCAAAATGCTCGTGATATGTGCAAAGATAATCAGGCTCAGATTACGATAGAACTTACAAATAACAGTCTCATTTTTACCCATTGCGGAAAAGAGTTTGATTATACTTCATTTCGTGCGCTTGTAAAACAAGATAGTTCAAAAGATAGAGCTAATGCAAATCTTGTTGGACAATATGGTACAGGATTTATGACGACCCATGCTTTTAACCGTATGGTATATGTTAGCGCTCCATATTCGGTTAAAAGGAGTGGCGGTGAGATTAGTGGTTATGTGCAAGTAAAAGATTTTAAACTTGATCGTACAAAGGTCGATTCTCCTGAAGGACCGAAAATAATGAAAGAACAATTAGACCAAGTAAAATCTTTATGCAAGGAAGAATTACGCAAACATATCGGCGATGATAAAACATCATTTCGTTACGACCTTACTCCAGAACAAGTGAATAATGTTTCAGACCAGCTGGCAAGCGTTATCAGATTGATACCTTTTGTTTTGATTATCAACGAGGAGATAAAAAAAGTTGAGATTCGCAATGATAAGACTCAACTACATTATGTAATAGAAAAAGATGCCGAAGGTCAATCGTCCGATTTAGATTATGACGGCTGGAAGGTTTGGGAAGAGAATGTGTCCATGAAAGATTGTAATAGTAAAAACTCTACATCTTACAATTGTAAAAGTTTAAAATCTGATAAGGGAGACATTATTATCATTCCTCCATTTCCAAAAGAATGTGGAGACGTAAAAGACATTCCAAGTTTGTTTTTATCATTTCCTCTTTTAGGGACAGAAAAATTCGGTGTGAATTTTATATTTCACTCAAGGCGCTTTCATCCAGTTGAAACTCGCAATAATATTATACTTCCCGGTAGTGCTGCTGTGCGTAAAGAAAAAGGCAGGATGAATGAAGAAATACTAAAAGAGATGACTACAGTTTTGATGTCTTATTATGAAAAAGACGAAAATGCCCATTTATTAGGTAACAAGATGTGTGAAGTATCTTTTCCTACAACAAGTGAAGATGAAGAGACCATGCGGTTTTATAAAAGCATGCAAGAAATGTGGATTATTAATATTCCTAATTGGAAAGTTATTCCCATTGATGATGCCTATAAAAGCATATCCGATAGTTCTGTAAAGCTGCTGCATCCAGATTTTTATAAAAATTTAGACGAAGAGAAAAGGAACGCTTATGAGGAAATATTGGCAAAATATGCTTCTTTTCCTAAGAAAGTGGATGGAGAATCGTATCTTATGCCATCAGAGAGTCTGATATCTTGGTCGGAAACAGTAGATAGGTGGAGGTGTAACCGTGATACAGAATTCTTCATTTCGGTTGACGATGTCTGCAATGCCATAAAAACAAAGTCTGAGGATCTACACACATTCCTAATGTTTCTGAAAGATAGTGGAAATGAAGGAATGATGACAAATCATGCACTATTGCCTAACCGAAAAGGAGAATTACGTTTAAAAAGGAATTTGTTGCATGGCAACTTTATGACAGAAGAAGTGTATGAACTTGTCAATGTTGTAATGGGTGACGATGTGGATAAAATTTATGACAGCACGTTTCTTGATGTTTGTGAGGTAGGAGAGTATACACAAGATGATTTATACAAGGCAATCTCAGCAACCATTTCAACATGGAGAAATTCTTCATTAGCATCGAAAAAGGATTTAACTCAATCACAAATTGATGCTTTGATAAAATTTTGTTCTGCATCATCACAAACGGATTTTATCAATCAAAATCAACGTGGACGCATGATGCCGATTCTTGTGGACTTCTATGGTAAAGGATTTAAAAAAGTTAATATCGTAAAATTACGAGATGACGAAGAGGAGTTTTACAAAACAGCTTTCAATTTCCTGCTCGATTACACGCTTTACCAAATTAGTGTCCAACCAAAAGATTGGGTTAAAGAGAACAAGAACTGGTTAAAAAAGTTTTTAGAAGAATATACTTCAAGCAAAAACGAAGAGCGGTTAAAAAAACTTGATGATTATGGAGTAATCCCCAATCAATTAGGTGAGCTGTGTGTTAAAAATGAACTTCATAAAAATAATGGAGTGCCAGAGGAGATGGCTGATATATATATAGCATTGTTTCGTAAAGATCTTCATGAGGACTGGGTTGATACAGGCTTTACGAATCTTGTTACTTTAACAGAAGACACTCCTTTAGATATTGCAAATAAAATCGAGACAAGTCTTGTGGCAGATATGAAACAAGATAGTAACGAGAGAAAGTTTTCAAAAATAGTTCGTGAAATTATATTAAGAATTGGGAAGTCAAAGGATTGGGAAAACTGGTTCGGACAGATTAATGAGAAAAAGGCGACTTATACTTTTAGTATGAAAAGTGGAACCGCCCAAGAAAGCCTCTTCTCATTGATGGATTTAGAAGATGATAATTTGGAAAGACTTGCTAAATTGAGCGAATTGGGAGATATAGAACAGATGCTCAACAAAATGGAACATCAGCAAAAATTGGAAGAAGAAAATTTGGCACGATTTAACCATCTTTATACCATCGGCAAGCATATAGAAGATGTGCTACGAGAAAATATAGGTTCAGAACTTGTAAACATAATAAATCCGGCAATAGAAGATGGTCATGCATTTGCAGAAGATATGCAAAACGGACAAGATATCGTAGTTCGTGTTAATAAAAATGGGCAATGGGATGATGTTTTCCATGTGGAAGTAAAAAGCAAATGGGACTTTACCGAACCTGCACACATGAGTATGCACCAAGTTAGGACCGCAGTTCTTCATCCAGACAATTATGCTTTATGTTGTGTCGATTTAAGAGAATACAAGAATCAGAACCTGAAAGAATTACCAGAGAGCATTATTATTTCTTCAACAAAAGTTAAAATGGATATAGGTGAAAAGCTTAAGAAGATGATGAGTAACATTATGGATGCCGACAAAATGCCAGATGATTCTCAAATAAAGATTTCTGATTATCGAAGTAATATGTCAGCCAAGGTTTTTGAACAAGGAGAATCATTTCAAGTACTATTGAATAAGATAGAAACGGTTGTAAAGAATACATTAGAGAATATTTTATCAGATAGTTCAGAAAAATTACAAATTGAATAAACGTCATTGCAGTGATTTTACCGGCCACTCTGGTAAAGAGGCCTCATATCTGCTTAGCAAGTTTCGGATCATCATCAAAGTATCATTACAACGATGGCAGGACCGTGTAGGACTCGAAAGTAGGGAAAGAATAACCGAGTTATCAAATTTGGTGTAATGATAAATAATGATTATATTTGCTTGGAAAACCGATGCATAATGTTGTGCGTCGAAGATTGTAATATATGATTAAGAATACATTTATTGCTGCGTTACTATTTGTGATGGTGGCTTGTGCACCGAAATCTTCGGTTGCTGAGAGTTTAGTTTTAGACAGGGATGCCCATGGCGCTGTGGTTAGAATTAATCCGTCGGAGAAAAAAATATTTTTAATTTTTTCGGCCGACTCATTGTTTCAAGGCGGGGAGACTATTCTCCGAATATTGAAGGAAGAAAACGTGAAAGGTTCGTTTTTCTTGACTGGTAACTGCCTGCGCCTTAAAGAACATGAGCAATTGATTCGCAATATCATAGATGGTGGTCACTATGTGGGCGGTCATTCCGACGGGCATATATTGTATGCAACGTGGGAGCGACGCGATTCTTTGATTGTTACAAAAGAGGAAATCGAACAAGATATAGTAAGAAATATCCAAGAGCTTGAGCGCTTTGGCGTTTCGAAAGAGAATAGCAAATGGTTCTTGCCTCCGTATGAGTATTATAACCGCGAAAGTGTTGATATTACAGAGAACCTTGGATATCATGTTGTTAATTACACGCCAGGCACCGTCACGCCGGCCGACTATATGAGCCCCAAGGAGCGCAATTATAAGTCGTCGCAAGTTTTGATTGACATGTTGTACGACTTTGAGGAAGCAAATGGACTTAATGGTGCATTGCTTCTAATTCATCCCGGACCTCAGCCCGATCGCATCGATTGCTTATATGATCGCTTAGGAGAGATAATACAGCATCTCAAATCTAAAGGCTATACTTTTGAGTCGCTTAATCAAGTAGAGCTCTAAATAGGAATATTCAATTTTAAGTAAACCAATTATTTATATGACAACACGTCAATTCATTCTTGCAAGCGTTATAGGTCTTGCCTCGGTAGCATCGGCGCAACGCATAGCGGTGCTTAGCGACCTGCATGTCACGCCGGGTAATGCCAACGAAACGCAGTTGCGTCGAGCAGTCGACGAAATAAATGCCGGTAATTATGACTATGTAATTGTATCCGGCGACTTGGGTAATGAGGGCTCGGATGTAGAGCTAAACAATGTAAAATCAATCCTCGATGGTATCGCGTTGCCAATAAGCGTATTGCCTGGTAATCACGAAGATACTTGGAGCCAAAGTGCTACCAAGACTTTTGTCGATCTGTGGGGCAACGACAGATTTGTTACCGAGCTCGATTCGTTGATAATAATAGGTATTAATTGTGGCCCATATATGAAAATGGGCGACGGACACGTCAAGCAAGAAGATTTGCATTGGCTCCGTTCGACACTCGATAGCCTTGTAACACCCGGTAAGCGTGTACTTTCTGTAAATCATTATCCGTTGCTTGACGACCTCGACAATTGTGCCGATTATATGGCTGTATTAGAGAATTATCCAGTAATAGCGCATATAAATGGACACTATCATAGCTGGCGCAAATATAATGCCGGCGGTGAGGGTAGTGGTTCCGACTTGCCTTGTGTGATGGTTCGCGCTCTCGACCTCAACAAGACCTATGGATACTCCGAAGTTGAGATAGATAATGAATGGGTTCATGTCTACAACAAAGAACTTGGTAAAAAGCGCGAGGCAAAATATGCATTCCCGGCAAAGACTACACATAAGAAGGCGCAGTTTGCTCAACGTCCTGAAATAGTGTCGCCCGAAGGATTTGAAGTATCAAAGGTGTGGGCCGACAGTGCTTCAGTTTTCACGCGTTTGGGATTCGACGTCAATAATGTCTATTTTGGCAATTCTCTTGGCCAGGCCCGTGCTGTAACCAAGAAAGACAACAGTCTGCAGTGGAGCGTTTCGACGGGAGCGTCATTGTTTAGCCGTCCTGTAGTACTCGCCTCGGGTCGTGTTGCCGTGCCAATGCATGATGGTATTCTTGTATTTGACGCAAAAACGGGCCGCCTAAGAGCTAAACACGCCACCAAAGAAGGCCCGTATGTAGCCGACGGCACATTGGCTCCCGACGGAAAAGCCTATATACAAGGCGCCTACAAACGCATTGAGCGCCGTCGTGCATCAGACGCAAAACTCGTGTGGAGCTACGATTCTATTTTCAATTACTGTCAAGCGGCACCTGCTATTGATGGCCGTGACCTCATATTTGGAGCCTGGGATACTAATCTCCGTTGTCTCGACTTAAATACTGGGAAATTAAAATGGGTGTGGAATAATGGCAAAAAAGCAAATATGCTTGGTCCCGGCAATGTTGTACCCGTAATTACTAAAGATAAGGTGTTTGTTGTAGCTCCTGATAGATATATGACAGCGATCGACCGCGCAACAGGCCGACAGATATGGCGCGATAATTCGCACAAATATCGCGAGAGCTTGGGCCATAGTGAAGACAACACGCGTATTTACGCCAAAACTATGGACGGAGAGTTGGTAGCAATCGACGCGACATCACAGGAATTCAAAGAGTTGTGGATTGTAGACCTCGGTCTCGGCTATGAGCACGCTCCTTGTATTATCGTTGAAAAAGATGGTTTTATATACGCCGGTTCGCGTAGAGGTGTAGTAACGATATCTAAGGCTGATGGCAGTGGCGTTTATGCAACGCTACCTTTGGGCGTAAGCGAAGTGAATGGAATCGATGTTGATCCGTATACCGGCGACGTATATGTGTCGCTTATAGAAGGAACTATTTATAAGATTGCAAGGCAATAAAATCGCCTCGTTCTACATCAAACCTTAAATTAGCCTCCGGAAAAGCTTTATCCATAGCTCCGGAGGCTATTATTTTGTCTTTATTATCGGAAATTACAGTGTGATGCAGCGAATCTATTACGAGCAGCGAATCGGCCACAGCAATAGCCGAAGCGATATCGTGTGATGACAATAATATAGTGTTTCCGTTTGCAGCCAGACGATGCAATAATTGCATAATTTCGAGACGCCCTGCAACGTCTAAGAAGGCCGTAGGTTCATCTAAAACTATTAGTGGTGTTTGTTGGGCTAATGCACGGGCAATCATAGCTTTCTGGCGCTCGCCGTCGCTCAACGCCCCCAAGTAGCTTGATGATTTGTGTTCAAGTCCGACATCGTCGATAGCCTTAGCGATAATATCTTTATCTTCACTATCGAGCCGTCCGAAAGGCCCGGTATGAGGATGGCGGCCCAAGGCTACGCATTCAGAGACGGTTAGGGCCCCACCGCCATTGCGATCGGTAAAAACAACGGCCATAGTTTTTGCCAATTCGCGGCGGCGGAATGTTTCAATATTTTTGCCGCATATTTCGATTTCTCCACGAATAGGCGCAGAAATGCCTGATATGCTTCTTAAAAGTGTTGATTTGCCACTACCATTAGCACCGATAAGCACCGATAAGCTGCCGGCATTAAGGGAAAAATTAATGTCGGAGAGCACGATATTTTTACCGTAGCCCACTGCCAAAAACTTTACGCTGATTATGCTGTGCTTCTCCATTGTGTTAATTGAAATATAGTAATTTCTTTCTATGTATCAGAACATAGAGTATAACAGGTACACCGATAAAAGGTGTTATGGCATTAATCGGTATTGTAGCACCGGTGCTGAAGGTCGGACATACCGATACTATCTGGCAGACAAGTCCAATGAGGCCTCCGCATAATGCTGTGGCGGGTAGTAAAATGCGATGATTAGAGCTTGCCATTATCAAACGCGAAATGTGTGGCACTACAAGACCTATGAAGCCTATAGGGCCACACCAGGCAGTAACTACTGCAGTCAAAGCTCCGGCGATGAAAAGGAGGGCAGTGCGTGTTTTTGCAGTCGAAACTCCCACGTTTTGGGCAAATCGCTCTCCGAAAAGCATCGCGTTCAAACTCTTAGCATATAGCATCGAACTCAATATCATCAATATAGAAAGGGTGCAGAATATTGCAAGTTTATCAGTGCCAACAGCCGAAAACGTGCCCAAGCCCCATATTACAAATGAATGTACAGCGCTATCACTTGAGAAAAAGTTTAATAGGGATATGACGGAGTTTGTGAGATAACCTATTAGTATACCGACGATTAAAAGTACTTCCGATGTTTTTACGATACCGGAAAAAAGCACGATTATTCCAAGTATAATCATTGCACCAACAGTAGCACCAATGATAATAGCAATATTGCCCCATGTGCTTATTATTCCGCTCATTAGCATAATGACTAACGCCGCGCCAAGGCTTGCGCCCGAAGATATACCCATAATGGAAGGTCCTGCCAATGGGTTGTTAAAGCAAGTCTGCATAATAAGTCCTGCAACAGACAATGCGGCGCACCCTAAAAATGCCGTTATCAATGCCGGCAATCGGCTTTCTATGATTATAAAATGTGCTATCTCGGCATTTTGACCGCCGTAGTTGCCACATAACACCTTAAATACGTCGTGCACAGAAAATTGCACACCGCCAACGACCAGACCTATTGGCAATAGAACCAGTGAGAGTACACAAAGCATTAATAGTATTATATGGTGCCGTTTTTTCATCACTTAGATTTTGAAAAATACCTTAATTCATATCCGGGCATGACATCGGGATGAAAAATTGCAACGTAATCGGCCAATATTAGTTCAGGATGAAACGCCAAGTCATTAAATAGTGGTTTTACAGATGTGTCGCAACCATAGACGGCATTGTTTTTGACGGCCTTAAACATACGATATTTAGCGTTTTGAGCCATGAGCGAGTGTGTGTCGGGCGTATACCCAAAAGTTCTCAATAGCCAGATGTCGGCATCTATAGCTTTTTCCGCAACCTTCTCAAAACTGAGAGGCAAAGAGCCTGACCCGCTGGTGTTTTCCCAAGGGTATTCAGCTCCGGCATCAATGAGCAAGCGAGCCATATAGCTTTCTCCTGCAGGTACATACCAAATACCTGATTGCTCATATTCGGTAATGACTTTAGGGTTTGATAATGACGACGCCTTTGCGCGCTCGCAAAGAGATAAATACCGAGCTTCTACGTTTTTGAAAATTTGCGACGCGACATCGCGCTTATCACATATTTCACCAAGCAGTAAAATCCATTCGGCGCGACCAATAGGTGTTGTCTCGAGATAATCGGCACACTCAATCGGGACTATTGTAGATGGCAATTTGGGCGCTATAATGCCTTGCATGGGCGACCTGAGCACAAGATCAACCCGTTGCATTGCAAGTTTTTCAACCGAAGGAGCTTGCGATGATCCAACATCTACAATTTCCCCGGAGCGGAGCAGGGCACTGATAGTGTCGGTCGATGGAAAATAGATAGCATCGGCAACAGCAACGAGGTTGCCAATGGCTCCAAGTTCGTCTAAGGCCTGGGTGTGTATTGCAGAATAAGCAGCTATGCGTTCGACCGGCGTGCGGATAATAACATAATTATCCGATATATTATTTGGTATGGTAGAATCTTTGTTTACAAGGGCATATCGGCCAAGGAAGTTGCCATCGTTCCACGGGTCTTTGATGTCGATGAAAGTTGTACCATCTACACTATCATAAATATCAAGATACTCGGCATGATGAGTGATGGTATCTGCAATTTGTATTACTGCTGATTGTGAAGTGTCTGTCCCGTGATTAGCGCATGAACAAAGCCCCAAAAGCATTACTACTCCCGGGGCTAATAGGTATATCGATTTTAGAGCATTAATCACAATTCGTCGGGGTAGGGACATGGTCCATATTCATTGTCAGGCACGCTCGGCTTACATAGCCAAATAATCTGAACAGCAGCTACGGCAATACAGATAGCGATTCCGAAAACCAAAAAGATAATTCCCAAGACGGCACTTTTGATCATAAGCACGATTGAAAGGCCGATAAGTAGCCCCGCAATGGCCCCAATAACAGCAAGTTTTAGGACCCACCAACCGCTTTTACCGATGTCGTGAAAACGACGAGTCATAACAGCGTAGGTGGGGACTATTAATAGCAACGAAACAAGGGATTCAAGCCATTTCGAGCCTATGTATCCAAGAATAGCGCCAACAAGGAATGTAAAAAGCATTGCCCACCAATATTCGGCGCGTGTAGAACGGCCATTGAAATTTGCATAATTTGCAAAATACATTTTAATAGCCGTGATAAAATCAACATTCATAATTCTATATTTTCAATTAATAATGCAACAAAATTAATTCTTTTTTGATAGAAAACAAAATAAAAGATTATGGATATCTGCGATTTCAATCTTTCCGAGACATAATCGGGCGTTATCAAATAAATTAAGTCACCGTAAAATTACGACTGTATTATGAAATCATATTGCGAAATGGCTCTAACGATAAATATAAAAAACAAAAGGCACGAAATTATAGCAAATCTAAGAATTCTTATTATTTTTGCATTGTCTTAGAGTAGACGGTTAATGAAATAATGAAAACGTGCCTTAACTCTTGATAAATCGCCAGTTTAACAAAGAACACATAAGGCGCGGAAGTAACTCTATAAAAATAGGGTTGCTACTCCGTGCAGTGTTCAGGTGTTTGGCGATACCTTCAAGAGTGCAAGGATGGCAACCCGCTTTTGTATATATAACTCAAGTTAAAAAAATCTCCGATTGGTAGCCTAAGAGAACTCTTGTAAAAATCGCCATATGAGACAATTAGCAAAATTTACCATTTGTAATCTATCATTAGATGGAGTTAGGTCTGTGAAACGCCATCTATGGATACGTGCATACTTATAGCCGGCAGGTTATACAATCGTATTCATATAATTCAACATGTATTGAATTTTGCGACATATGGCGGCTATATTTGCAAAGTATTATTATAACAATTAAAGCATATAAAGATGGATTATAAAAGAATTTATGAACATGGATTTCCATATAGCCGAAGGACCTATTTTGATTGGATAGGTACGGAGTTTACTTACAACACTAAAGAAAACAAGTTGCTTGATATAGGCTATTTGCTCACAAAAGGTTATGATGTCCGATCTGAAATTCATGCCACATACCGCGAGCACTTATCAGTAGTGGAAGACGATGTTAAACGTACTCTTAATATTCTTCTTGCAGAACTATGGGGAGGACGAATAGATACTGTCGAGTCCATGCACAAGTATTGGACAACCGACAGAATTATAGATGAGTTGTTCTCGCATCTCTTACGATATTATCATCTACCTAACGATATTTCAAAACCTCATTATTTAAAAGACCCTATGAAACAAACTGTTCAAGACCTCAAAAAAACCAATGGTTGGGAAACTGTAGTTGCCGAATTTCATGGTAACGATGCTCTGTATGATACCACCGGGAAAGAATATATCTATCCCGGCGACGAAGACTTCGTACACGAGTTCAATGCCACTCATAAAGAGAACGAACAATTCGTGTTGAATACTGTTCCTTATCCCTGGCTTGGCAATCCACTTGAGGCCAAAGTTATTGTATTAAGTCAAAATCCGGGATGGGTAGAACCTGCCGGAAGAATTATTCCTCAGATGCTTCAACGCGAACCTCGCATAGCAGAAGAGGTTATGGGATTTTTCCGTGATACCTATCGATTGGAATCTCACAGCTTTATGCCTGAAGACTGGAATAAGTATCTCGGCTTTTCTGCTCGCGATGCTTACAACGCAATGGGCGACTGGTATTGGAAGAATCGCCTTCACTTCTTAACAGATGCAGGAGTGGATGAGGAAACCGTTTACGACAATATTGCCGTAATCCAATATATCCCTTATTCCTCGGTTAATTATGCTCCTTTAAAGAAAGGTGTCATTCTGCCGTCTCAGATTTTCACTCGAAGGCTAATAGATTACATAAGGCTAAACAACCCCGAAACAATCTTTATTGTTCCAAGAGCGATAAGTTTATGGAAAGAATTTCTTGGTAACAAATGGACATCACTCGAAAGTGACGGGAGGATTATTACTCACTTGCCAAATACCTATCGTTCACAATATATCTCTCCAAACTGTATTGGCGCAGAGGAATTTGAAAAGGTTGTAAATATTTTCAAGTCTTGTCGAAAAAACTACTAAAAACTTAAAAATGAGATAGAATAATCCGTTTATTTAGGCACTGATAGTTGGCTTTTACGGAAAGTTCTATCTCATTTTTGACTTCGATTACCTACTTATTCATTAGAATGTGAACTTCTTAATTTTAAAATTATAATGTAAATCTAATGAATAAAAGCGATATCTTGAGTTTATATACCCAGTTCGGATTGAATATCAACATTTAACAGTCATACCAGGCTTCCCATCGTTTACATAAGTGTATACTTTCAAGGGCGGGATTAATCGTTAAGTGTTATTTTGTGTTAATTATCCGGGGTTGTGGAGTTAGATTTTTAGGGAATTTTGGCAAAAAATGTCTATCTTTGTGGGTATTTTGTTATTCCTTAGAATCAACTATGAAACTGAAACTCCGAAAAGGACTGAGCCTTAACATAAAAGGTGCGCTTAAATCGGGAGCGGAAGCACAAGAGGTCGACGCCGGTATTTTTGCCGTAGTACCTGATGACTTTCCGGGTTTTACACCGAAAGTAGCGGTTAAAGAAGGTGATGTCGTTGCTGTTGGTTCTCCATTGCTATTTGATAAAGAAAATCCCGATACAAAGATAGTATCACCCATATCAGGCACCGTAAAAGCTATAGTGCGTGGTGAGCGTCGCAAAATAATGCGAGTAGAGGTAGCTCGAGCGCAAGTTGAAACGACGGCCCAAACTTTCGATAGACCAAAAGACCATACTACCGCCATAAATTTTTTGGCAGAGTCGGGTCTGTTGGTTTTTTTACGTCGTCGCCCCTACGATATTATTCCGAGGCCTGGAGATGAGGTTCGCGATATTTTTATAACGGCGATTGATAATGCTCCATTAGCGCCGTCACTTAGCCTTTTAGCGACGCAACTTTACGATAAGTCCGATTTTGAAGAAGCCGTAGAGTTGTTATCGCATACGACCAGCGGTAAAATCTATTTCTGTCGTGATGAGGAGTGGCAATTAGGACCGCTCAAGGGGACCGAAGATGTCGTTGTCGAAGGTCCATATCCATCTGGAAATGTAGGCGTCCAGATTGCTAACATAAAACCGATTGACAAAGGCGATGTGGTATGGACTCTCGATGTTATGACATTAGGTCGTATTGGACGCACTCTTAGAAATGGCGTTTTCGATTCATCGGCAGTTGTTGCGTGTGTAGGGCCGGAAGTAAAAGAACCAACCTTGTATAAATCAATACTTGGAGCTCCTGTACAGGCATTTGTGAGTGATAATATTGCTGAAGATGGAAGAAATCATCGCGTGATTTCCGGCAATGTGTTTACCGGAGTAGCAGTTGATATGCACAACGACTTTATACGCTATCCATATCGACAAATAACGATAATAGCCGAAGGCGACGATGTTGATGAATTTATGGGCTGGGCCTCGTTATCGCCAAAAAAGATGAGTCAGAGTCGCACCTTCCCCGGACACTTCTTAAAACGCATGTTTTCTCCTGATGCGCGTCTCAATGGCGGCCGTAGGGCAATGATTATGAGCGGAGAATATGAGCGCGTGGTGCCCATCGATATTATCCCTGAATATCTCATCAAGGCTATAATCTCGCGTAATATCGAAGATATGGAGAAACTTGGAATATATGAAGTAGCTCCCGAAGATTTTGCGGCGGCAGAGTATGTCGATACGTCAAAATTACCTTTGCAGGCAATAGTGCGCGAAGGCCTCGACTATCTTCGCAAAGAATTAGAGTAGAAACAAGATATTACATAACAACGTTTTGGCAAGTTTACGTAAATATTTAGATAAAATAAAGCCTAAGTTCGAGCCCGGTGGCAAGCTGCATGCTTTACGATCGGTTTACGATGGCTTTGAAACATTTTTATATACACCACGCACAACGTCGCCCATATCGGGGGCAGTGCATATTCACGACAGCATCGACAGCAAGCGCACAATGATAATCGTTGTCCTGGCTTTGTTACCGTGTTTGTTTTTTGGAATGTATAATACGGGCTACCAGCATTGGCTTGCTCTTGGCGATAATGATTTTCCCTTTTGGAGCCTGCTGTGCTATGGATTTCTGACAGTATTACCACGACTGCTCGTATCGTATATTGTCGGGCTTGGCATAGAGTTTATCTCCGCGCAGATTAAAGGCGAAGAAATACAGGAGGGATATCTTGTAACCGGCATCCTTATTCCGTTGATTTGTCCGGCCGAGTTGCCATTGTGGATGCTTGCAATTGCAGTGGCTTTTGCTGTTATTTTTGCAAAAGAAGTCTTTGGAGGCACCGGCTACAATATATGGAACGTAGCCCTTGTTGCCAGGGCATTCCTTTTCTTTGCATATCCGGCCCAAATGTCAGGCGATAAAGTATATGTAGCCACAGATGCGCCATTCGGATTTGGCGAACCGCTATCTGATGCATTTACGGGGGCAACTCCACTTGGACAGATAGCAACGCAGCAAGGACCGAATATAAACATGTCGGGCATCGACGGACATTTGATTGACACATGGCAATCATTCATAGGCTTGATACCGGGTTCATTTGGCGAAACCTCCATGTTATGCATTCTAATCGGGGCGTTGATTTTGCTCGCAGCAGGAGTGGCATCTTGGAGGGTAATGCTATCGGTTTTTGTCGGAGGCCTATTTATGAGTTGGATTGCCAATATATTTGCAACACCGCTATATCCGGTTTCTTATGTAAATCCTCTCGATCAAATAATGCTTGGAGGCTTTGCTTTCGCAGCAGTGTTTATGGCAACCGATCCCGTAACAGGAGCCAGAACAAAAGTAGGGAAATATATTTATGGGTTGTTAATAGGCATGCTCGCCATAGTCATCCGTATTTACAATAATGGATATCCCGAAGGTGCCATGTTAGCAGTACTGCTTATGAACTGTTTCGCGCCGCTTATAGATTATTGCGTTGTGCATGCAAATATGCGACGTCGCACAAGACGCCTTTCAGCTAAATCTTCAAGCCATGAATAGACACGGTAATATTTATACTATTATTTATATAGTAGTTTTGGTAACTGTTGTAGGCGCAACGTTAGCTTTTACCTCGATATCGCTAAAGGATAAGCAGCGTGTTAA
The DNA here is from genome assembly GCA_022508985.1 of Muribaculaceae bacterium. Classification (GTDB taxonomy): domain Bacteria; phylum Bacteroidota; class Bacteroidia; order Bacteroidales; family Muribaculaceae; genus CAG-873. Next base: position 8,573 of record JAFLUA010000010.1, on the reverse strand, counting down.
TGCCGATGCCGATAAGATGAGGCAAATATTGGCAAGTGTCAACATTATTTCCGAGAAAAAAGATATACTCAACGATTACGAAAAATATATCATCGATAGCTATATCATTGATAATACCGGAAAACGCCTTGATATAGAGGTGAAAGCTTTTGATGTAAATGTAGCAAAGCAGAGCAAGGAATTGCAAGATAAACGCTTGCTGCCAATCTACGAGTGTAGGCTCGATGATGGATCGTTGAAATATATAGTGCCAATGTATGGCGCCGGTCTGTGGGGACCTATTTGGGGTTATATTTCAGTTGACGCAGACGGTTCAACAATCTATGGCGCTTATTTTGCGCATCAATCCGAGACGCCGGGTCTTGGAGCTGAAATTGAAAATGAATATTTTGGCTCTCGATTTATCGGCAAGCGAATAATAAAGAATCACACATTTACACCTGTAGCCGTTGTTAAAAACGGGAAAAAGCCCATGGGCAATCAAGAATATGTTGATGGTATTTCTGGTGCAACTATAACGAGTAAAGGCGTTAGCTCAATGATAGAAAATTGTCTTACTCCATACGCAGGTTTTCTTGAAAGCTTATCGGTAGAATAATCACTCAAAAAGCACTATGATGTCAAATAAAAACGTTTTCTTTAATCCGTTTTCAAAAGATAACCCGGTGATAGTGCAGATACTGGGTATTTGCTCCGTTCTTGCTGTAACAGCCAAACTTGAGCCTGCTATAGTGATGGGGCTATCCGTTATTGCCGTTCTTGCCTTTAGCAACGTTATAATATCGCTAATACGCAAAACGATACCTACAAACATAAGGATAATAGTGCAACTTGTCGTAGTGGCGGCGCTTGTCGTTATTGTGTCGCAATTATTACAAGCCTATGCATATAATGTAAGCAAGCAATTGTCGGTTTTTATAGGCCTCATAATTACAAATTGCATCCTTATGGGTCGTCTTGAGGCTTTTGCTATGGCAAACCGTCCGTGGCCATCTTTTCTTGACGGCATCGGCAATGGCATCGGCTATGCTATAATATTAGTTATTGTGGGCTTTTTTAGAGAATTATTGGGCTCTGGGTCGCTTTTCGGCATAAAAGTGGTGCCACAATGTCTTTACGATCTCGGATACTCTGATAATGGTCTTATGATATTACCTCCGATGGCTCTTATCGTTGTCGCATGTATAATATGGGTGCATCGTAGCTATAACAAAGATTTACAGGATAAACAATAAATAATTAGCCTTATTTTGTAACAAGATACACGATAATGGAAAATCTGAATTTATTTATCCGCTCGATATTTATCGACAATATGATATTTGCATATTTCCTTGGAATGTGCTCCTTTATTGCTGTAAGCAAAAATGTAAAAACGGCATTAGGTTTAGGTATTGCCGTTACTTTTATGCTCACAATAACATTGCCGATAAACTATTTATTAGATACTTATGTGCTTAGAGAAGGTGCATTGTCGTGGTTGGGCAGTGAGTATGCCGAAGTCGACCTTAGTTTCTTGTCTCTTATAGTGTTTATCGCAGTTATCGCTTCGATGACACAACTCGTTGAAATGGTTGTGGAAAAATATGCCCCCGCTTTATATGCATCGTTGGGTATATTTTTGCCACTCATAGCAGTAAATTGCGCAATTCTTGGTGGTTCGTTATTCATGCAACAACGCGACTTTGCCGGTGTAGGGACAGCCATTTGCTCCGGACTCGGTTGGGGCCTTGGATGGTTGCTTGCCATAACAGCGGTTGCTGCAGTACGAGAGAGGGTGTCGCAGTACTCCAATGTTCCCGCTCCTCTACGTGGCGTTGGAATTACTTTTATAATTACCGCACTCATGGGCATTGCCTTCATGAGTTTTCTCGGTATTAAAATCTAATTGGAAATTGATATGCAAGTCGATATAATACATTGCCAACTTTCATCAACGGCATTGCTAACGGTGCTTGCCGGTGTTGGTATTTTCCTTGTTGTTACACTTCTTTTAGTCTTTATTTTGCTTGTAGCAAAGAAATACCTTGTAAAAACGGGCAATGTAGATATAACGGTCAATTCAGATCGCACAATTACTACACCGTCAGGAAAATCCTTGCTGTCAACAATGGCTGACAATAATATATTTTTGCCTTCGGCTTGCGGTGGGAAAGGGAGCTGTGGACAGTGCAAAGTACAAGTAGAAAAGGGTGGGGGAGACCCATTGCCGACCGAAACGGTACACTTTACTCGCCGACAGTTGAAAGAACATTGGCGACTTGCGTGCCAAGTTAAAGTGAAAAACGACCTCGATATAAAAGTCCCGGCATCGGCTCTCGATGTTAAAGAGTGGGAATGTGAAGTAATTTCAAACCGTAATGTTGCCACGTTTATGAAAGAATTTATCGTGGCATTACCGCCTGGCGAGCATATGGATTTTATACCGGGTTCGTATGCACAGATAAAAATACCAACCTTCGATATCGACTATGATAAAGATATCGATAAGGATTTGATAGGACCTGATTATTTGCCGGCATGGAATAGCTATGGGTTATTCGCACTCAAATGTCGAAATACAGAGCCAACCGTACGCGCATATTCAATGGCGAATTACCCTGCAGAAGGCGACCGAATAATGCTTACTGTGCGCATTGCAACGCCACCAATGAAACCAAAACCTCAGGTTGGTTTCCTTGATGTTATGCCGGGTATTGCCTCAAGTTATATTTTCTCGTTAAAGCCCGGCGATAAAGTGCTGATGAGTGGCCCTTATGGAGATTTCCATCCAATCTTTGATTCCGACAAAGAAATGATGTGGATTGGTGGCGGAGCCGGAATGGCACCTCTGAGAGCTCAAATAATGCACATGACCAAGACTCTGAAAACTACTAATCGAAAGATGAATTACTTCTACGGCGCTCGAGCGCTAAACGAAGTGTTCTATCTCGAAGATTTCTTACAATTAGAAAAAGAATTTCCTAATTTCAAATTCCACCTTGCACTCGACCGCCCCGATCCGGCTGCCGATGCCGCAGGCGTTAAATATACTCCGGGATTTGTACATCAGGTGATTTACGATACCTACCTCAAAGACCATGATGCGCCTGAGGATATCGAATATTACATGTGTGGCCCCGGGCCTATGAGCAATGCCGTTAACGCGATGCTCGACAGTTTAGGCGTCGATCCTTCGAGTATTCATTATGATAACTTTGGCGGATAAGGCAAAAATTGCTATCTTTGCAAACCATCGTAGCTTAATTTCTCAAATTATTTCGAATTATTAATAAAAACCAAATAAATAAACAAAACTAATGAAAAGAGTTTATACATTCGGCGACGGCAAAGCCGAAGGTAATGCACAAATGAGAAACCTCCTTGGAGGTAAAGGTGCTAACCTTGCCGAGATGAACCTTCTGGGAATGCCTGTTCCCCCCGGCTTCACTATTACTACAGAAGTGTGTAACGAATACACCAAGCATGGTCGCGAAGAAGTAGTTGCACTCATCAAAAAAGACGTAGAAGCAGCAATCGCTCACGTTGAAAAACTTACCGGCAAAAACTTCAACGATTCATCGAATCCCTTGCTCGTATCAGTACGTTCGGGCGCCCGTGCTTCGATGCCCGGTATGATGGATACCGTGTTGAACCTCGGTATGAATGATGCTACAGTAGCATCTCTTGCTGAAAAGAGCGGTAATCCGCGATTCGCTTGGGATAGCTATCGTCGATTCGTGCAAATGTATGGCGACGTCGTACTTGGCATGAAGCCTAAAAAGAAAACCGACATAGATCCTTTTGAGGAAATTATGGACAAGGTTAAAGAGGAAAAGGGCATCAAATTAGATACAGAACTTGATGTAGAAGACCTCAAAAACCTTGTCAAACTTTTTAAAGCGGCCGTTAAAGATTATACCGGCAAAGATTTCCCAGATGATGCATGGGAACAATTATGGGGTGGTATTTGCGCCGTTTTCGATAGCTGGATGAACGAACGCGCCATAGTATATCGTCGCATGAACCAAATCCCCGAAGAGTGGGGTACAGCTGTCAACGTACAAGCGATGGTATATGGTAATATGGGTAACAACTCTGCAACGGGTGTGGCCTTCAGCCGCGATGCTGCATCGGGTGAAAACCTCTTCAATGGAGAGTACCTCATCAATGCACAAGGTGAAGACGTCGTTGCCGGTATCCGTACACCACAGCAAATTACAATAGAAGGTTCGCGCCGTTGGGCTGCTCTTCAAGGCATATCGGAAGAAGTTCGCGCTTCTAAATATCCGTCGCTCGAAGAATCAATGCCGGGCTGCGCCAAAGAGTTGTTTGCTATTGCAGCTCGTCTTGAAGATTACTACAAAGACATGCAGGACATGGAGTTTACCATTCAAGACGGCAAACTATGGATGCTCCAAACACGCAACGGCAAGCGCACAGGTGCCGCTATGGTGAAAATAGCAATGGACCTACTTCGTGCCGGTATTATCGATGAAAAAACCGTGCTGGCTCGAATGGAACCACAAAAACTCGACGAATTATTGCACCCGGTATTCGACAAAGATGCTCTTCGTCGCACCAAAGTGATGGCTAAAGGTCTTCCCGCTTCTCCGGGAGCAGCTTCCGGTCAGATTGTTTTCTCGGCAGAAGATGCTGAAGCATGGGCAGAAAAGAAACGCAAGGTCGTTCTCGTTCGTATCGAAACATCTCCCGAAGACCTTCGCGGTATGGCCGTTGCACAAGGTATCCTCACAATGCGCGGAGGTATGACATCGCACGCTGCTGTCGTTGCTCGCGGTATGGGTAAATGCTGCGTTTCCGGCGCTGGCGAAATAAAAGTAGACTATGTTGCCAAAACAGTCGAAATGGCTGGTAAGACATATAAAGAAGGAGAGTGGATCTCGCTCAACGGTTCTACCGGTGAAGTTTACGATGGCCAAGTACCTACTGTCGAACCGGCTCTCGACGGCGACTTTGCTGCGATTATGAACCTCGCTGAGAAATTTACTAAAACACTTGTACGCACTAATGCCGACACTCCTCGCGACGCACGACAGGCCCGCAAGTTTGGAGCTCAAGGTATCGGCCTTTGCCGCACCGAACACATGTTCTTTGAAGGCGACCGCATCAAAGCTGTTCGCGAAATGATTCTATCATCCGATCTCGAAGGTCGTCGCACTGCTCTTGCTAAACTTTTGCCGATGCAACGTGGCGACTTCGAAGGTATCTTTGAAGCTATGGATGGCTTCGGCGTTACAATACGTCTTCTCGACCCGCCATTGCACGAATTTGTACCCCACCAGACAGCCACACAGAAAGAATTGGCAGAAGAAATGGGTCTCACACTCGAAGAAGTAAAAGCAAAAGTGGATTCTCTCGAAGAATTCAACCCCATGCTCGGCCATCGTGGTTGCCGCCTCGGTATTACATATCCCGAAATCACCGAAATGCAGACTCGCGCCATCATAGAAGCGGCTCTCGCATGCAAATCACGCGGAATCGACGTTCATCCCGAAATCATGGTTCCTCTGGTTGGCTCACTCAAAGAGCTCCAAAACCAAGCAGAAGTTATACACGCTACAGCTGCGAAAGTATTTGAAGAAAAAGGCGACAGCATACGCTATAAAGTAGGTACTATGATTGAAGTACCTCGTGCCGCCCTTACAGCCGACGAAATAGCTTCCGTAGCCGACTTCTTCTCATTCGGTACTAACGACCTCACTCAGATGACATTTGGTTTCTCTCGCGATGATGCGCCCAAATTCCTTAAATTCTACAAAGAACACGGTGTCATCAAAACCGACCCCTTCGAAGTACTCGACCAAGTTGGCGTAGGCCAGCTCGTTCGCATGGGCGTAGAAAAAGGTCGCAAAGCTAATCCCGACCTCAAAGTAGGTATCTGCGGCGAACACGGAGGAGAACCCTCATCGGTTATCTTCTGTGCTAAACTCGGCATGAACTACGTTAGCTGCTCACCCTATCGTGTACCCATCGCTCGCGTAGCTGCCGCCCAGGCTGCTATCGAGGAATAAGAGATAGTCAATAACAATCAACCAATTAGGTCGTAATGCTCTGGTAAAACAGAGGTTACGACCTAACTTGCGATTAGGAGGTACGTAAACTTGGCAAAGGAAAATATGTCAAATTATCGGAAATGTTTACCAATAGTTTACCAAAAATTTGAGACTGTTTACCACGTGTTTACCACTGCAAGTAGGTTAAAATCAATTGGGATTGACATTGATTATAATAATTCATATAGAACATCTATAAAGAGTTCAGGTTCGTCTTTGGAAATTTTCAACTTCACAAATGTGGAGCGTGGTAGTAGAATTTTCCGTTTGAAGGCTAAATCCACACACTCATTCCATATCGTTGGATCTATCTTTATTTGCCAGATTTTATTATTCTTATTTTTGCCGGCAAGCATTAACAATTCTCCGTCAGTGGTATAAGCAAGCTCATTACCGTCAAACAATCCATCGCCAATGGCTTTCGTGAAAGATTTAGGTAAGTCATTATTAGAATAATTATCATTATAATAACTCTCATATTTATTTAGAATAAGCCTGGATGGCGAATCGGCTGGGAAGTTGCTGAAATTCAGTGTCATTGTAGAATCAGCTACCTCAATTTTAATCGTTTCTCCCTGATTGCCTTTTACAGTAAAGAACTTCGTAGGCCCGCTAAGGTTGATTGGGAACATTTCGATATCGGAGGTTGACTCCAACACAAACCATTCGTTGATGGCATCAAGGGCATTGAAGAATTCTTCTGTAATTTGCAGTTTACCTTGTTCGATTTTTTTTGAATTATAGTTTATATAATTGCCATCATCATCTTTAAAGCCGAATTCTGACGATAGCTTATGCCCACGTATATAGAAATAATTAATAACATTGATTGAATCATGATGGTAAACCCCATCGATATTAACACGATGGCTAAATCTGAGCTGATTATGTTCTAATGAGTCAATCCTGATGTATTCCAATAATCGACCTTCGCCATCTACACTTCCGCTTTTGCTTGTAAAACGCTGCTTATTAATAGAAAACTTAGCCACATATAGAGAATCATATTCGGTTTCGGGTAGGTTGGGATCGATACGAAAGAAATTGATTTCGGCGGTCGACCAATCGGGATCGGTGTCGGGGAATGCATTAGGGAACTCGCCTTTAGCTGCCGGTTTTCTATTGTTGTCGGCAAGGCTCGGCAAAGTAAGTATGCATAAAGCAATCAGAAGTAGTAATGCTTTTTTCATATTTGAATGGGTTGTTGTTTTTTAGTTAGAATCAAGGATTTATGAGTTCAAAGGTGGCGTCGGCTGTATAAGTGCATTACAAGGTCGTATGGCGTAATGCCACCTCATCTATTTCGTATGGCAAATATAATACTTTTTGCACAGGTGATAGCACAACTAACTAAAGAAAATATGCGAGTAAATTTTTCCGTTCCGAGAATCTAAGCAGGTCTAAAAGGCAATATTGAGTAGGGGTTGTTCAAGTCTGTTCACATATTCTCTTCATTCTCTTCACAGACTATCCTTATTGGGGCCTGTTGCGTTGGTTTACGCCCGCGCCTTGCTTGTTGAAAGTTGGTAGAATAAAAAGGCGGAAATAAATTTGGTAGAGTAAAAAATAGTTTTTAACTTTGCACCGCAAATGGAGCTATGTATTGCCTTGTGGTGTAATGGTAGCACGTCGGATTCTGGTTCCGCCTGTGAGGGTTCGAATCCTTCCAAGGCAACAAAGCGAAGGGCCAATTATCTAATTTCCAGATAGTTGGCTTTTGTTATATCTTAAAATTGGCGTTGAATTGGCGTTAAAATTTTCTCCTGCTACTCTTAAAGTCATTAAAAGAGAGAGAGTAAGTTTCACAACTTGCCCTCTCAATGATTCAACAACCATATTTTGATATGGTCTGTACAAAGGTACGAAATTTTGGATTGCTGACAAAAAAGTCTGCCACACTTCACAAAGAAGCAGAGCAAGATATAGTGAAAGCCCAAAAGGGGTAGCGGGGATTATTAAAAGATGTTAAAATGGCCGACGGTTGCGACTTTGAAAAATTTTTTTTCATTTTTTTGCAGCTCTGCGACAATTTCACAAAGTTCTCAACCGCTTCGTTTGCCTTGTGCTATCGAAAAAATGTAGTGCCGCCCAAAGCGATAGCGACACTACAAATAAGAGTGAAAAAGGCAATCACATCACAGCATTGAAAAACCTTTGCTGATTGGCTTTGATTTTATCCTTGTCTGCATCTGTTACGCGGCTATCGTATAAAGCATTATAAGAGTTGTACAACATTTCGGCTCGTTGGTTGGGGTTGTCTGTACCGGCGAAGCTCTCGATTACATCGGCAAGGTTATAACCTCGACTGCATAGCGTTTTATGCAGTTCCGCAAATTGCTCTGCTATCTTCATTGTTGCGACTTCATCGGGATTGAGAGTGTGCGTGTAAGTATCAATGATTGACTGCTTCAAGTTCTCACTTGGTTGCCAGCCATTGGGAGTTACGATTATATCCTCAATCGCAACGACTTTGCTTTGTCCGTTTATTGAATACCGAATAGGCACGACTGCCGACAA
>JAFLUA010000001.1 GCA_022508985.1 Muribaculaceae bacterium | reverse complement strand
GCATCAAGTGCTGATTGGTGCATATATTCGGGTGCATTTGTCTCGGCTAACCACGCCTTACAGGAGTTAATCACCTCATCGCGTTTATATGTCAATCCGCGTTCAAGTGTGCGCTTGTACTCCTCTATTTCGCCGTGTTCGGCAAAGTATGTTTCAGTCTTGCTGATTGCGTTCTGCAAGGCTTTCAATGCACCCTCCAACGTGCGAGGCGCTACAACATAAGAATAAGTCTGTTTCATATCAAAAAAAGGTTAAGGTTTGACAATAAAGTTAAGTTCTCGCGCGGCTCGGTCGAAAATTTCCCAGTCGGGCTCATCTTCTTGCGATTGAGCCGTAGAGATTGATTTCGCCTTTAGGCCGCCCAACTCTTGGCGGAGCGGTTGGATTGCGGTTGCCATTGCTTCCGCTATCACTTCGGTTAGTGTTTCAGTGTTCATAACAATTAAAAGTTAGATAAGTGAATATTATTCTTTGTTAGTGTCGGTTTTAATTTATCCTTACGCCAGCGTTAATTTTATATCTCAATTACATCATCGCGTAGAATGTTGGTATTGATTAGCCACTCTCCATTTATATACGCTTCCACAAGGCTTTTCGCAATTCGTTGAGTGTTGGGGTCTTTAAGCAGATTACAAGCACTAACGCTTGCGGAATTGGCTTTGATGTTGGGATTGATTGCTATTCGGTAGGCTTCACTTTGTGAATATCCTAACATCAAAAGCAAAAGAAAAAGTTTAGTTTGAGGGTTAGGATAAGACGTAGCCACTGGCAAGTACTTAGGCGGTTTTGGCTTCCGTCTTTCGAGCGATTTAATCTTCATAATTTTCTTTTTTTATAGTCAATTACATAAACAGGGTTGCCATCTTCATCAAAAAGTTTAGCAAGGCGGTTGTCATGCAGAGGGAAACCGATAACAGGCTCATCCTCTTTCTCGGTGTTTACGATTAGTATCCAATGTGCGCCAACTGCTTCCACGTCTTGCATAAATTCCTCGCTGAAAACAAAGGCTTTGTTCTGATACTCGGCATTGTTGCGGTACGATACAAAGAATGTGAAAGGCTTGTCAGGTCGTATGTCAATCCAAACATCAAGCACTTTTTTTGATTCCGATAACTCAAATTTAGTTACCGCTGGCTCGGGAAACATGGTTGCCGTAGCCGCTTCAAGTAAGCGGTTGGCAAGCTGATAGTCGTTAAAATTGTGTTTCATAATTTATTGAATATTAAATAGTTAGATGCTATACTGTTGATTATCAATTTGTTGCAGACAAAAAAGAAATTTATTATTGTGGGTCATAGCCTATCAATCTGAAATCATTGTTAATCTCCACTTTCCCATTTGCGACCGCCCACTGCATCCAGTCGTTGAGGTCTGCTGTTGGGTTCTCCTTATAGAATTCGGGATATTTACCTATAAAGTGATGTTGTAGAGGGTAGTGGTGCTTGTCGGCTGAAATTCCGTTAATCAACTTTGCAAAACAAGCTCGCCCTGCTTGGTCTGGGTCGGTAATTATCCATGATTCCGAATAGTGTTTGCCTTCAAGAGCCTTAATCGCTTTGGAAGCACACGATACAGAATTTAAGCAAAGCAAATCTGCACCAACAGAGCTCCACCCCTCAAGAGAAAGGAGCGAAAGCAAAGTAAACATCCCTTCTGCCACATATAGGTGTTTCGAGCCTTGTTCTATATAAGTGATGTCTTTTACTCCAGTGCATCCCTTGAAATTTCGCATATCTTCGGGAGCGTTGGGATTGTAGGAGCGAATATCATAAGCTCCGCTATTGTTGCGGATTCCGATGGCCGTAAATCGCATTGTGGGACACTTTACCGGCGAGTAAACTATTTCTCTGCATAATTGATTACAGGCGGAAAGCGACACACAACGCTTGCGGATATACGCTAAATTCTTAGGGTCTTGTATATCTCTTTCTTCATGGATGATAAACTTATCTTCTCGCTTGGCTTTCGGGTCATAGCCGATAGATTTCATCTCAACCGAAAAGTCAAGGCTCTCGCATAGCTTCCGAAGTTCCTGAATCGCTTGCACCTTGTTCAATCCAGTGCATTTCATCCATACGTCGATAATGCTTAACTGCTCATTAGTGCCGAAGTCAAAGAGTTTGTTCTGTTGCTCATCATTCAGCACACTGGCGTTAGTTTCGCCACGCCACCACGCTTTAATCATCTTCTTGCCTTTGATGTCGTATCCAAAACGTAGGGCGATAATAAACATCGGGATATGTGTTTTTATATAGTTTGCGTCAATCTTATACATAACTTAGAAATTTGGAGGTTAACGGCTTACAAAAGAAAAGTGGGAATTTTGTCTTTGTTCGCCATTTCAATCTATTGGAAAAATTTATTTTGAATCTATTATTATTAGGAATGTTGTAAAAGTCAATCGTGAAAACAGACTTTTATATTTTCGTGTGTTTTTGGTGCTATTTCTCATAATATATTTTTTACTAAAACAAAGTTAACATTTACAACATGGGGCTAAATTGTTGATGTTTAGACACTTTTACACTCTTACTTTTGTTAATCCTGTTTTTTGTGTGTTCAACATTTACGCTAAAAAGGCAGTAGACTATCATTTGGGATGTTGATTTGTTGAGCATTGTTGATAACTTCAACATCGGGTTCAACACGTTGGAGTGTGTAATATCGCCCATTGCCGCCCTGTCGCAGATAGTTGGTATATCTGCCGTCTTTCGGAGTTAGCTTAAATTCATTCTTCAACGCAGATTCAATCTCACTCCGTTTATAGGTTGGTTGGATGTCGTTGGCAATGTCTTTAATAGTGGCGCAGATATACACTGTTTCGTTCTCGCTACAATAGTCATTTACCCAACTTTGAATATCTTTTGCACAATCACTCCGAGAGTTCGCAATTACCTTTTCCCTTTGCGCAGTTTTCAATAGGTCAGGATGAAACCACATTCTGGATTCTTCTTTGTGGGCGATTTCTCGCTCTGAAAGGAACTTTGCAAAGGCTGGGATTTCCGCCTTGATTTTCTCCTCAAATTGTGGGTCATATTCCTCTATCGGGTCAATCTTCAGAATAAGATACCTAATATCTTCTTCATTCGCCTTTATAAAATCATCTTCCGAGTTGGAGCAAATTATGATTTTCAGAAAAGCATCTATTTTCACAACATCTTTATGCTTTTCGTTGAGCATGGTTGTTTTTGCAGTACTCAGTTCTTTAATCTTGTCGGTAAAAGTCTTTGCTGAGGACAATTCTTCAAAAGCCACAATCAAACATCTGGCATAACTATTAAAGTCGCTATTCAGTCCGGCCTTATTGTTTATCTGCATATTCTTCCCGAAAAGATAAGATAGAAACATTAGAAAGGTCGTCTTGCCTGTGCCTTGCATCTTTGAAACAAGACACACAACTGGCAAGATGTGCCGAGGATAGCGGTATAATATTGTAAGATAGTCCAACCCCAAAAGCCATAATTCTCCAAATATGTGTCTTATAAGGGTCATTATCGTTTCAAATGTACCCTCTGCAAGTTCATAGTCTAACGGATTGTAAAGATTAACACAACCATTTCCGTTTGTGCTTGGGAACACTCTTTTATAGTCTTTGTGATGTCCTGGCACATTAACCATTTTGTCAAAATAGGGCAATTTCGCCAACTGGTCTTTGCCTAACCTCATAGTAAGGTTGTGAATCGTGCGGCGCTCTAAGTTTGTTTCAATTCTTCCGAGGTCGGGATTATTCCAACCGACAACTTCAAAATAATCATTCCCACAAAGGAAAATTTGCGGAAGTTGCAGATTTTCACTATCTTTGCATTGAGAATCCAATACAAGCGAAGCAAGTTTATTGTCGTTGGCTTCAGTCTTGATAGCAGGAGCTTTTAAAGGGGTTGGCGCGTTAGCGTCAATTTCTTTATTTTGTATCATACTATTCCTCTCCGTTTATTAGACGTTGTATATCTGATATGCGATACTTCACAGAACCGCCAACTCGAACAGGTTTCAAGTAGTTGCACTTTTCCATGCGCCACAGCCATGTCGTTGATTTGTTAGCGATTTTCGCGGCTTCCTGTCTGCTGACAAGCTGATTTTGCACTTGTTCTTCCGCCTTGCGTGTCGTGTCGGCTATCATGCGATTGTACCACGATTCAAGGACTTCAAAGAGGTCGTTTTTATCAAGTTGAATTATGTTCGTCATTTGTTGCGAAAAAATTTTGCGTTTAACTTTGCCGCTTCAAGGTCGCTAATCTCTTATCGGCTCAACCAGTAGCGAACTGATTACATCGCAAAATTATTTCCATTGTTGCAGAACATAACAAAAGGGGTATTTAACCCCTTTTATAACATATTGATATTTAATAATTTGATTGAATTTTGGTGTATTGTGGAGGTGTAGTTCGAGGTGTATTAAGAATTAAATACAAGCGGTAATTCCAATGCGATACGAACGCTCTCAAGTTCTTTATCAAAGCATTGTATCCTACTTGGTACATAATTATGATTCTTATCAAAATTAGGAGGTAATTTCTTGCCAATCACCTTAAAAAAGTGTTTTTGCCAATCCGTAAAATTATTGGGCTTGTCAAGTATTAGTGCGTATTCATCTTTTTTATTGTTGTAACCAACCTTTACTATCTTAAAACTATATAGTGTATAGCATAAAGCCATAGTTTGCCTCATATTGCGTTTTTGTGATAGATAATTCACAATCTTAACTGCAAGTTGTATATTGCCATTCTCATCAAGACCAAATTCTCGCTGTGCTGGAATACTAAGTAAGCCTGAAACACTTTTGATAATATCTGCTTGCGACTTGGTGGCGGTTTTGGTCGTAGCGGTTAATGCTTTTTGTTTCTCGGCTTGTTGTGCTATGAAAGAATAAATGAAATAATCTGCCAAAAAGTTATAAAATATCCGTTCAGTTTGCCTATCTATCATCTCTGAACATCGGGACTTAACCTCGCTACTTAATGCAATATTTTTATTTTTTAGGTCAGAGTATAATCCTTGTAAATCTTCGGCATTGCAGGTGTCTATATAATCAAATAAAACATCTGTAAAAAAAAGATTTAGTCGGAAAATGTGAAGACATCCATGATTTGGTAAGAATATCTGTGTTGCCATTGGTAATTTCTTCCCGCATTTTATTAAGGGTAGTTTGATAATAGCACACTTTTCCGTCTATATAAGCATTTGCAAGCTCTTTATGTTTTATAATTTCCGTTCCTACAATCGCCTTTATTGTAGAATCTTTGACAAGTTTTAAGTATATCTCCTTTGCGGTTCTCATTTCTCAACCTCTCCTTTCTGCTGATTGGCTGACCATGCTTTTACAAGCTCAAGCATAAGGTCGGCATTTTCTTTCTTTGACACTTTTATGTATTTCAAAAAACTCACCTCGGTTGTGTGTCCTGTGATATTCATAATCATCAAAGTCGGGAATTTACGCTTATACATATTTGTTGCAAAACTTCTTCGGGCGGTATGTGCTGATACAACTTCCCACTTCTCTAATTCGTGTGTGATTTCTTTTCCGCCCTCGGTTCTCTTTATCTTGACAATGTCGGTTAACCCTGCTTTTTTTGCCATATCTTTGAGGAAGCGGTTAAAGACTTGGTTGGCGATTGGCTTTCTTAATTGATAATCATATTTTGCCAATATGCCCTCTATTTCGGGCATGATAGGAATAACAACATCTGCACCTGTTTTCTGCTGACGGATAGAAAAGGCTTTGCCGTTGGTTAGGTCAATGATATTTCCTTTTGTGAGTTTGCCTAAATCGGAGTATCTGCAACCTGTCCAACAAAGTAATAAGAACTCATCACGCACAACCGCCAAATGTCCTGTAAAAGGATATTCAGCTAATAACTTCAATTCATCTTCTGACAACGCAACATTATCAATGTCCTCGGATAATTGGCTACATTTACCCTTTTCAACGAACTCGCAATTAACTCGGCTTGCAGTAGGCAATATATTAATCATCGCCTTAATATCTTTTATTCGCTTGCCGATAGTGTTTTTTGCATAGCCTTGACTATTGAGGAAATTAATAAAATCATCGTAGAACTCTTTGCCTAATTCATTCAAGGGTATATCGGAGCGTTCACAAGTTGCAAGATATTCAATAACTCGCTTTTGTGTGTTCTTATGTTGAATAATAGTTCTCGCAGATATAGGCTTACCAGCATTGTGTTTGTTGCCCTCCTGTATGCGTGTAGGAGCTTGCTCTATATAGTTTGCAATAGCTTCAAGCAAAGTCTTAGGCAATAAATCCTCGGGCTTAATTTTAACGTACTTTTGAGGATTGTGGAAGCGGTCAACCTGTTCTTCTAACCATTCCTTTGATAAGCCTTTGATTGCTTTCTTGTCGCTCTCAATATGCTTAAACGTATCAATAAGGCAATTAGTTAGCGATTCCAATTTGCGCTCTTGCTCTCGGTGGTAAACAACATCGGGAGTGTCAACGCGATTGCGGATAACTATTTTGCCCCTGTCAAAAGTAATATACTTTGTTTCGGCTTCCTTTGCCGTTGCAGTTTCTGCCTTTGCAGGCACTCTGATTCCGTTCTGTTCACATTTCTCTCGGTCTATAAAATACTCAAAGAATTCGGGTTGCACATAAATTCGTGTACCAGTCCTCAAGTTCATCAAATTGCCATGATGAAAACGGAGCATGATTTCAAATGTTCCGTCTTGTTGCGGTCGCTTAGATAAGCGGTATTCTATTTTTGCCATATCAAAAATATTTAGTTGTTGAATCGTATACAAATTTACGAATATATTTTTAGGCGGCAAAACTTTTGGCGTTAAATTGGCGTTAAAAATGGAAAATAGTGAAAATGTTTGTAAAAATGTGTATTGGAATAGAGGATATAAATCACTGATATAGAGTATTTACGACACAATGCAATTTTCAAATGAATTCACGCCGTTTCTTTTGTGGTATTCCTTCCAAGGCAACAAAAGAGGGTGTCGCAAGCATCCTCTTTTTGTTGCAATAAGAGAGGGGGGCAGTAATGCATATGCTCCTATCCTGTCAGGCATATTATGGCAATATTCCTATTATTAGTGGAGCCCTGCGGGGCTTTTGTTTTTCGCCTACCAGCTGAGGTGACGGACGGCTGTGACGGGAGTGGCTGAGGCGGCATCGGTGAGGGCGGCATAGGGTGTCGATGGTCATTTCACGCATATAATAGCTAAACGCAAAAGGGGCGCGACCGATATTGGCCACGCCCCTGTGTGTTAGATAATAATGGGTATATTATCGTACTGTTACCTTAGTGGTTGTTTTAGCGCCTGTTGCATCGGTAGCTACAACGAGGTAGATGCCGGTGTTGAGAGCTTTAACCGAAAGGGTGTTGTTACCTTTAGCCACCAAGGTGCCTGCGGGGTTGTAAAGTTCTATCGCGGCGTTGTTGGCGGTAATGGTGTTGCCGTCGTAGCTGATTTTGTTAGCAACGGCTGTTGTGATTTCTTTCACGCCCGATTCTCCGATGTTATCGAATGGGAGGTCGTAGAGAACTACGTTGAATCGACCAACTTCGTTATATACCATCATAATACGGTTGGGATTTCCCGGAACGATAGTGTACATATATGGGTTGCCCAGTTGGTCGTCGTCGGTGAATTTGATATAAGTTTCGCCGCTGTCGTCAACAACAACAAATTCGTTGCGTGTGGTGCCACCTAACGTGGTGCGTTTCACGAGCACGGCATATTCCATCTTGTCGTCATCATCGTAGAGATAGGGGTTCAAGACGGCTGCAGCGATATTAGCGCTGGCATACTGTACGTCTGTACCAATGTTGATTCTGTCGATGTGGTCGAGTTGTCCCTTCTCATTGAGCCAAGCAATGCGAACAAAGTAGTTGCCTTCGAGGTCGATATCGTATTGAGCCATTTCGTAAGCGTAGAGATATCCGTTGTCGGTCTTCATACGGTCGCAAGTAGCCGTGAGGGGGTCGTCGTCGTTGCTTTGGTCTACAGTAAAGAGTATAGTGCCGGTGTAGAGGTTTATAACGTCGAAGAAATAATGCATATCTTCGTCGACGCGGATAAACATTGCTTGCGGTTCTTCGCCCTGGGGTGTGCCAAATACAGCAACGCTTTCGGTGTTTTCAGCGATAGTCTTAACCAAAGAGCCATTGTTAGCGTAGATGGTATAGTCGGAAGCGATATCTTCGAGGGTAGCTGCTTTAGCCACGTCGTGAGCCACGAGGTAGGCTGGAGCCTTAGGTGTTCCGTTCACAACCATGTCTACGTCGTTCGCCCAGCCAACGGAGCCGATGCTATAGAACGCATACACGAGAGCTTCGGGTGTCGATGGGTCTTCAACGGGTATCAGGGTTGTCGAGAGCAGAGTAGGCTCGTCGGCTGTCATTTGATAGGCTTCAATTTTGAGCGAGTTGTCGGGTGTGGCGGCTTCGTTGGTAGCTCCACCTACGGGGTCGATAAAATATGGCTTATCATACTGCGAGTAGATGTAATAAAGCTCCCCGTTTAGTTTCTTAACGATGAGATAAATGCCATCGGTAGTGTCGCCTGGTATGCGTGTGCTGTAGACGTCTTTCTCGAAGATTTTTTTAATACCTTCAGTGTCGGTAGCCTTGCTATAGGTAGACAGTTTATATGTCAAGGTGTTGAGATAATCGACATAGGTCGGGAATCTTGTAGCATCGAGTTGGTTTACAACGGGGTCTTTAACGAACGTATAGTAGAAGTCTTCTTCGTCGGTGTTGGAAGCGTTAGTAGCGTCGACACAACGGCCTTCTATTTTGCAGATGCTGATATCGTTGCCGTCATCGTCTTTTTCGCCACCGATAGAATATACTTTATAGTAGTAGTTGTTTACATATTGCTCGGTGTTCATGGCATGGAATACCATAATTTCGAGGTTGTCGTCGGTGTTGAAGAAGTGAGCCGAAACAGCAGGGTCGACAACGACTTCGCGAGCACGTGTTTCGAATTTATCTAAGGTGATAACGTCTTTCACTTTACCTACTTCCATAAAGGAGCTGTCGTAGATAGTAAACTCAAACCCCTTAATCAATTCTTCAGTCCAATAAGGATTGTGAACGATAGCTTCGATGGTATATTCGGCAGTATAGAACCATGTAGTTCCATCGGGGCCTTCGAGATAGTCGTACTGAGGCAGATCTGTGAAGGTATATGCCGGCTCAATACCCTTAGCCATAGCCGTTTCCGGAGCTTTCACGGCGGGCATAGCTCTATCGGCTGTAAAAAGCTTTTCACCGCGGAACTGGCGGTTGTGGTGCTGTGTCAGCAGCTGGCGGCCGAGAGGGCTGTCGGTGCTGATGGCCTTAGTTGCGGCATCGGCACTAAGGGCAGCTAAGCCTAAAGCGAGAGCCAAGCAAAGGCTCATGGCTTTGAAGTTGTAGTGTTTCATATTAATAATTGGTGTTGGTTATTTACATAAAGAGGGGCATCACCATCGATGCAATGCCCCTCTTGTAATTTTGATATGTTATGAATTATTTAATCACAACTTTTGAAGTCTTCGAGCCTTCAACCTTGATGTAGATGCCGGCTGCCGGATTAGCAACTTCAACACCCTGGAGGTTGTAGTAACGAACAGGTGCGCCTTCTACTACGATGCTGTCGATGCCTGTTGTCACGTTAGTGATAAGGAACTCGAGATTGTTAGAAGTAGCAATAGCATTGTCATCTTCATCGTAAGCTACCAAAGCGACTTTGAGGTCGTAGTCACCGGCTTCAAGATCTGTGAGGGTAGCGGTAACGATTTTATTTTCGATAACAGCTTCAGCATAGTATTCATCACCTGCATAATCATCGGTAACGGTCTTGTTGTCGATGAAACGTACTTTGTAGGTAACGCCTTCAGGCATGCCAGAGAGGGTAGAGATGCTGAACGACACTGTCAATTCACCTTCACCTGCTTCGCCGTTGCCTTGCGTTTTGCGGATGGCGATGTTAGGACCTACATAATCGCTGAGCGCGCGTTGGTTAGATGTTGCAATCTCATTGCCGTCTTCGTCACATGCTACCAAAGCTATGAGGAAGTCGTGGTTGCCTTGTGTGAGGTTGGGGATAACAACTGTAGCAACGCCGTTTTCTACCGTTACGGTAGCTTCAACCGGTTGTTGAATATCGGTTTCGCCTTCATGTAGTTGTTCAACTACATTGGCTTTCCACGAAGCAACGCTTTCAATGTCGAGATGTTCTGTCGTCACGTCGAAGAGAACGGTTATGTTATCAGCACCGATAGTGTACTCTTTGCGGTCGATTGTAACAACGGGGGTGAAACCGCCTACTTTCCGGGCAACGCCATTGAAGTCGTATGCATCATCCCAGAATTCCAACTTGCCTTCTTTTGTGAATCGGCCATAGGCGAGACCACAACCTTCGGGGAATGTGATGGTGCCTTCGGCGGCATTGTAGGTGGCGGTGAACTCTTGCTCTTCAAGCTCTTCAATATTGTTGGTTAGCTCTGTAAATACATAAGGTACTTGGTAGAGTGAATATATTGCAGGCACGACGACAGCGCGGCTAAACTTGATAGTGCTTTCCGATGTCAATTCGCCGACAATGTGATAGTCGCTACCCTTGCTTGTAAACGTAACGATATTGCCTGTGTATGTAACATCATAATTTTCTGTAAATTGGTTTAGAGAATAAGATCCTTGATAGTGGCCGTTCAAAGGAATGCTCCATACGCCTTCAAGGTCTTCTGTTCCATATTCAGAGTATACAGTGTCGTCCCACTTGAATACGAGTTCAAATACACGAGATACAGTAGCGTCGGAGCCTTCGCCTTGAGCTACCCAATAGCTGTGCCAGATGGTGAATGGCTCAAGCTTGTATGTGCCATCTTCGAGAGTAAACACAACTTTGTTTGTGTCGTCGAGTTGATCCCATTCATTGATGTTGGGGCCACCGAGCAGCCATGATTCTTGACGGCCGGTTTCTTCACCACCGACAGGTTCTTGTGTCTGGAAGAGTACGCCGTTACGGAACGAAGCCTCAAGGATAAATTGATTTCCATCAACTATGCCTTCGTTACGTTTGTTGATGTTAATCTCTTCGTCGCTGAGAGTGTAACCTCCGATAGAAGTAATCTGCTTGTTTTCGTTGATGACGAGAGTGAAGTCGAGAGCTGATTTTTCTGGCTCAGTAATACCGTTGGTATAAACATACTTAGTGCCCTTAAGTTCGTATGAACCGGTGAAGTCAACTTCGGGATCGAGATCTTCTGCCGAAGCAGGTTCTACTGTGATATTGCCGTAATGTACGGTAACAGATGCTAATTGTGTTGGGTTAGTTTGATACGGGCCTATTTCAAAGTCGGGTATGGTGATAGTGCCATCTTCTGCAACTTTCAATCTAAGAGGATTGCCGGTTATCGCCGACATGCCTTGATAGCCGCCATCAACGGGAGCTATTGCGCGCCAATCGACACCGTTGGGCTTCCATACCAACTGTTTATTTGTTAGCTCACCTATTTCTTGTTCGTAGTCGATGTTAGCTCTATTATCTTTGTACAACCAATTGACTAACACAGCTTGGCCACCTTTTACTTCGATTTCGAATACGAAAGTCTTCGGGAAGTATTGAGCGTAAGCGTCATAATTGAGAGTGTATTCTTCAGCTGTGAACTTATACAAGCCTGCCAATTCTTCAATTGTAGGATAGTTTGCAGGAACGGGAATAACTTCGCAGCTTACGAGGTAGAAGAGTGATTGGAATGCGCCGGTGGGGGTAAGTCCATCGGTTTTACTTGAATCAAACCAACCGAAACCAGCGGTACCGTTAAACGTGAAGCCTTCTTCGGCTGTAAATGTGATAGGATATTGGCCTTGAATCTCGGGGCTACTGAGTATAACGGAGAACCATACCGGAGTTTCGCCTTTATCCCCTGCATAGAATGGCTCGAAGGTAGCATTTTGTGCGCCATCTTGATATGAGAAAGGAATCAAGTTGCCGAGGAAGTAGTTTGTTTCGCCCACTTCTTTAACATAGTAATCGTCGTTGGCAGTTTTGATAACTTCAACTTCAATTTTTTGCTGGGTACCAGTAGGTTGGAACATCTCATTGCCGAGGTCGATTGTCCAGTAGTAGTTGCCAACAGTCTCTGTCTCGCTCAAAGTCGGGTTGACAGCCACATATTCTGCATCATCGTCGCCGCCGCCGGGGGTGTCGTCGTCATCGTCGCCGTCAGATGCGCCTTTCGTTACGACACAGCTGGTATAGCGAGCAATAACAGGATTGTCGTGTTTGTTGTCGATTATAGTAAAGTCGGGTATGGTGATAGTGCCGTCGGCAGCTACGTTCCATGTCATAATGTTACCTCCATTACGATAGAAACCGGGGTAGGTGCCTTCAGCATCGGCAAGAACTAATTGTACTGCTTCATACGAATCCGGATACCAGCCTTCGCCAGTACCTAAGGCATTAGATTGGATCGTAATTTCGCCTGTAGTTTCGTTATAACCGTAAAATATATATCCGGTGGTATAACCAACGAAATCTTCAATCGAAGCACTACCTATTGTGAAAGTGAATTCAGCCGGAGTCAATGTCGCCGGAACTAAATCTGTGTAAACGTCGGTGTTTTCGCGAGCTACATTTGCTTTGAAAGTATATTCACCTAGCAATTGGCTCTTTGTAGGATATGTTTCAGGACCAGAAGGTGTTTCAGAAGCGGGGTAGCCATCAACCTTGCAATTGGTGTATTTGGCCATAATTATGTTTCCTTTGTTTATATCAACGATAGAAAAATCAGGAATAATAATATGTCCTTCAGAATCTACCGTCCACTTTACTTCAGACGAAGTTTGATTATAAGAACCTTCAAGTGTTGCTACTCCTACTGTACAGTCAAGACCAGAGTAATTAGACCAGAATCCTAAATTTGCACTTCTAAACGAAAGAGTACCGTTTGAATAGGTCATGTAAACGCTACTTCCTTGCCTAATGAAATTATCCAAGGACGGAGAGGCTGTAGTACCTGTAATTTGAAATTTATTAGGGAGCACAAAAACCTCACTTTGCCAATCATACCCATTAAGGTATTCCACATCAGCAGTGAACGTGTGGGTTCCCAATAACTCGGCGTTTGCACTAATACTACCTATAGATAGCACCAGAGCAAAAACCGTCTTAAAAAAAAGAGTTAATTTTCTCATAATTGGTTTATTTAAAATGTTGAAAATAATAGTCAATTTTTCGATTGAAAAGAAAAATTTATTCGCGTATAGTATATCATTTTGCAAATATAAGTTTATTTTTTATATCGTTTTGCATCGGCGCATACAAAAGTGCATTTCGTGCAGTTAAATTGTGTTAAATCAGCATTTCTATCCAGTAGGGCAATTATTGGAAAAAAATTTCATACCTTTGTAAAAATGAATGTGAATATCGAGTCACAATAAAAAAGAGTATCAAATTGAATATCACTACCAAAAGGGCTAAGATAGAGATACGCAAAGGGCAGATAGCCGATATCGATGCCATCATGCCGCTATTCGATGCTGCGCGCCGCTTCATGAGGGCCACAGGTAATATGAGTCAATGGACAGGCGGCTATCCGTCGCGCGCCGATATTCTGGCCGACATCCGTGCCGGCAACAACTATATAGGCATCGACGCCGATGGCGAGGTGGTAATAACATTTGCTTTCATTGTGGGCGACGACCCCACATATTCTGTTATAGAGGAGGGTAGTTGGCTCAACGACAATCGATATGGCACGATACACCGCATAGCATCTAATGGCAAACACTCGCGGCTGATGGATGAGTGCGTCGACTTCTGTCACTCTATCGTCAGTGATATCCGCATCGACACACATCACGATAACAAGGCCATGCTGGGAGCCCTGGCACGCCTGGGCTTTAGCTACTGCGGCATCATCTACTGTCGCGACGGCTCACCACGTCGCGCCTACCAGCGAAGCCGATAGCCAGGGAGGGGGCTCTCTCTATGGTGTCGCCCGCCTCCGGGCGATATCCGAGTGGTTAATCGGGGTTGTGGAGGTCGATTATGCGCTGGTTGGAAGAGCCGCGGAAGAGGAGGGAGGTGTCGCGCAGCGCATCGATATAGGGCCCGTCGACGATGGTGTCGACATACGATAGGAGGGTGTCGACGTCGTCGTTATGCATCTCGATGAGTTCTTCGTGGGTATAGCCTGTGTAGCACCATATATTGAGGTGCAGCTCTTCTTTGATGGCCTTCGCCAGTGGTATTATTTCGGCAGCCTGGTAGATAGGGTCACCTCCGGTAAAAGTGACGGGAAAGCCGTTATAACGCACCACCTTGAGGACCTGTTCTACCGTCATATCTTCGCCGGCGCGGAAATCCCACGTGTGCTCGTTGTGGCAGGCGGGACAGTGATGGCCGCAACCGGCAAAGTATATAGCAGTCCGCAACCCCGGGCCGTCGACCGACGTGCCTTCGAGGATGC
This sequence comes from Muribaculaceae bacterium, assembly GCA_022508985.1. Taxonomy (GTDB): domain Bacteria; phylum Bacteroidota; class Bacteroidia; order Bacteroidales; family Muribaculaceae; genus CAG-873. The sequence goes on along the minus strand of JAFLUA010000001.1, from coordinate 341,307 downwards.
GGATAACTCTCATTACATTGTTAGTCGTGGACGACACGGTCGTTTAGCTCGGCAAGTTTAGCGTTATTCCAGCGGTCGGTAGTACCGACGAGGTAGCCTGTAATGCGTTGCAGGCGGTCGATAGCCGTGCTGTGGCATACGGGGCACTCTTTGAGGTCGGCCGAAGCGTCTTCGTAGCCGCACTCCATGCACCGGTTGCGGTTATGGTTGACCGATCCGTAGCCGATGTTGTATTCATCCATGAGGTCGACGATGGCGGCTATGGCGTCGGGGTTGTGAGTGGCGTCGCCGTCGATCTCGACATAGAAGATGTGGCCGCCACCGGTGAGGGCATGATATGGGGCTTCGACTTCGGCTTTGTGACGCGGGCTACATTTATAGTAGACGGGCACGTGGTTGGAGTTGGTATAGTAAATCTTATCTGTAATGCCCGGTATGATGCCAAATGACTTGCGGTCTTTTGCCGTGAATTTGCCGGCGAGGCCCTCCGCCGGTGTTGCCAATACGGAGAAGTTGTGCTGATAACGCTCGCAGAAATCATTAACGCGGCTACGCATGTGGCTCACAATCTTCAAACCGAGTTTCTGGGCTTCGTCGCTTTCGCCGTGATGCTTGCCTGTTAGCGCTATAAGACATTCGGCAAGACCTATGAAACCTATTCCGAGCGTGCCTTGGTTTATCACCGACTCAATGGTGTCGTTGGGGTGCAAGGTGTCGCCGCCATTCCAAAGCTTCGACATGAGGAGCGGGAACTGCTTCGCCAGTGCCGTCTTCTGGAAGTTGAAGCGGTCGCACAACTGGCGTGCTGTAATCTCGAGTACCTCGTCGAGTTTGCGGAAGAATAGTGCGAGGCGTTCGCCGTCGTCTTGAACCGTCATGCACTCAATGGCGAGTCGTACCAGGTTGATGGTCGTGAACGAGAGATTGCCACGTCCGATCGATGTCTTCTCACCGTAGCGGTTTTCGAAGACGCGAGTGCGACAGCCCATCGTAGCCACTTCGTATTGGTAACGTTTAGGGTCGTCGGCGCGCCATTTCTCGTGATGATTGTATGTGGCGTCGAGGTTTACGAAGTTGGGGAAGAAACGGCGTGCCGTCACTTTACAAGCGAGGCGATATAGGTCGTAGTTGGGGTCGTCGGGTAGATAGCTTATGCCACGTTTCTTTTTCCAAATCTGGATTGGGAAGATAGCGGTAGCGCCATTGCCGACACCGCGATAAGTAGAGTTGAGGAGCTCGCGTATGATACAGCGTCCTTCGGCCGAGGTGTCGGTGCCATAGTTTATAGAGCTGAACACCACCTGGTTGCCGCCACGGCTATGTATGGTGTTCATATTGTGGATAAAGGCTTCCATGGCCTGATGAACGCGGCTGACGGTGCGGTTTATTGCGTGTTGGAGCATACGCTCGTCGCCGGTGAGGTCGTCGAGGTCTTTCTTTATATAGTCTTTGATAGTGGCCGTCTTAAGTGCCGATAGGTCTTGCTTGGTGAGATTTTCGAGCACTTCCACTTCTTCAATGAAAGAACTGCGTACAAAAGGTGCGAGGTAGAAGTCGAAAGCGGGTATGGCCTGACCGCCGTGCATTTCGTTTTGCGCCGTTTCGAGAGATATGCATGCTATGATAGAAGCTGTCTCGATACGCTTTGCGGGTCGCGACTCGCCGTGACCAGCCACGAAGCCGTTGGCTAATATTTTGTCGAGCGGATGTTGAACACAAGTCAAACTCTTTGTGGGATAGTAGTCTTTGTCGTGAATGTGAATGTAGTTGTGACGAACAGCTTCGCGAGCTTCGGCCGATAGGAGGTAGTCGTCGACGAAAGGTTTTGTTGTCTCGCTGGCAAATTTCATCATCATACCTGCCGGCGAGTCGGTGTTCATGTTGGCATTTTCGCGAGTAATGTCGTTGCTCTTTGCTTCGATAATTTCATGAAACATGTCGCGTGTCTTAGCTTTACGCGCAATGCTGCGTTGGTCGCGATAGGCTATATAACGCTTTGCCACTTCTTTGCGGGGGCTGTTCATGAGTTCTATTTCGACCATGTCTTGAATTTCTTCGACAGTCATGCGCTCGGAGCCTTTTGCTCCAATCCTGTCGGAGATTTTCTGAATCAGGGCCTCGTCTTCACCGAGGTCGGTGGTGAGCATCGCTTTGCGAATAGCTGCCTTGATTTTTTCTTCGTTATAGCCAACTACGCGGCCATCACGCTTTACAACTACCTGTATCATTTCACGTGTTATTTGTGTGTTATTAATTTATTAGGCTGAGTGAAAATGCCGGCGCAAAGCTATGCAATAATTATCTTTTTTGCAAATTATTTTGATGTAAATTTCAATAAAAATTTTCGTTTTGGAAAACTTTTCGATAGGCATGAAAAATTATAATATTGATATATAGTAAATTATGAAATTATTTGGAAAACTTTGTCACTTTGGCAGTGGTGAAAAGTTATAAACTCAGCAATTTGGGCGATTACATAAATAACGCATTGATTGAATCGCGAAATTGAGCCTAAGCTTCGCGATATTTAGCTCTATGCAGCGAATGTGATGAGCCGTGCCAGGCAAAAAAATAGTGTGCCGTAGAGCACACTATTTCGCAACGGACTTAGCCCGTTGTATTTCTTATGGCCGAAACAATTTATTCGGACTCCTGGCTTTGGAGAATTTCAACAGCCATATCGTAGATAGTGCTGTCGTCGAGGACAACGATACCGCCGTCGGGGCCCGGTTCGATATGTACACCACAATTCTTGCCGAAGTCGTAGTTTGTTCCGCCGAAGTAGTTGCGGACGGTTTGAACTGTGGTGTTAAGTTTGTCTGCAATCTTATGCATCGATCCGTCGGGAAGACGATCTTTGAGACGACGGAGTTCGTTGAAAGTGATTGTCTTGGTCATATTGGATGGTATTTTTTTATATGATTTATACAATAATTATATTTCAGGTTACTAAGTTAGCGCCATTTTTTTAACTACACAAACAAAAATGAAAAAAAATGCTTATGTTTTATAACATATAAAATTGATGTAGTTAAATATTTTTGGCTAAAGGGCTGTTTCTAAATTCGTTCAACGTCGACAGCCCGCAGCCAGGCGCGTGTGCCGTTGTTGATCTTTACTTCGAACCATTGAGGAGATATTGGGTCGTCGGGTGTGGCAACCGAATCGACAATCTCAACTTTCGTTCCTTCATGTATCGTTACCACCTTGTCGGAGGATGTTCGCGAAGCTCTTGGCGCCGATGACAGTTGTGTATTTGGCACTATAACGACAGCCGACTCGTGAGATTGCGATATGGTGGCGGCATCGAACGACACTAAGAGAGTATAGACAAACACACACATTAATACTATGCCACCGAAGAATCCCGTTTTTCGCAATGCAATATTATGTGAGAAGAGATATAAAGCAGCTGCGCCAACGAGTACCACGAATAAGATAAACGTTAACCAAGCCCATGTATTGGGGGCAAACGACGAGATTACTTTGTGATGAATTGTGGAGAAGAACGGTGTATCGTCTTCAGGGCGATCCTGTATACGCGAACGCACGAAGTCGAGGTTTTGTCGTGCGTCGGCGTTAGTGGGGTCGAGGCGCAGTGCACGCTCGTAATATACTACAGCTTTGCCGAGGTTGTCGTTGCGGAAATAAGCATTGCCCAAATTATAGTACGCAGTAGAACTTTTACCCTCGGTAGCAATGCTCTGAAGGTAAAGGTCGATGGCTTCGCGATAGTTTTCTTTGTTATAGGCCGAGTCGGCCATAGCTCCTACAGAGAGCGCAAAAGAATGGCATGAAATGCACGCGAATAGTGCTAAGGCGAGAAATTTTTTCATAATCAATGTTTTTTCACGTCTTCGATAGATTTAATAACGGTCGAAGCCTTTTGATAAACTTCGGCAATTTCGGCATCGGAGTGCTCGGGTGTGAAACGAGCCATAGCGCAAGTATCGAGCACGTCGATTAAGACATCGGTGTCGCTTTTTGGCAGGCCGTAGGCCGTGAGTTTCTCCGCAATGTTATCGCGAGTGAGCTGTGATGCGGGTATTACAAGTTTGTCACTTATATAACCTTGCAAAGCGCTTGTGATGGCGGTGTAGAATTTATCTGTGTCGTGAGCTTTCATCGCGGCGTTGGCTTCGCGCAAACGCTTGGTGGCGACGCGTCCGGCCTTCGCGAGTTTGCGCCCGGTAACATCGGCCTGTAGTCGTATATGACGGCGATACAGCACTACGACGGCGAGGAATATTAGAGCGACAATGAGATAAGCGAGCCAGTAGAATGTCTTAAAGAAGGTGTACTCGACATTGTGGCGGCGGCGCTCGCTGTCGATAGGTTTGATATGAAGAATATCTTTAATCGAATTGTCGATAGCCGATTGCTGCACTGCAGGCGCTGCCGTATTGCCTTTTAGCACCTTTATTGGCATATCATCGACGGCGGCAGTCTCGTATTTGCCACTTTCGGGATTGAAATATATAAAAGGAACACCGGCAATGGTGAAATTGCCAACCTCTTGAGGCACAATGGTGTAATCGGTGCGGAAAGTGCCGCTCATATTGCTTCCTCCGCCGGTAATATTGGCATTAATATCGGTCTTTGGAGTGTAGGCGTCGATGCCTGCCGGGAATTGCACTCCGGGTTCTGACAGATATTTAATATTACCTTGACCTTTAACGGTATAGGAGTATACTGAGGCTTCGTTTGTTCGCATTAACTCGGGCTGCAACATAGCGCTGGCCGTAAAATGGCCAACGGCACCGGAGAATCCTGCGGGGCGAGGCTCGGGCAACGCTTTCACGATGAGTGCAGCCGCGTTAGACGAAGTCGTTATCTGTTTTTCGATGGGCCGCTGAGTGCGGAAGAAGCCCATGTTAACCATTTCGTATTGAACGATAGTGATATCGTAGCGGCCGGAGTTCACTGTCAATTTCCCTGATTTCTGAGGATAGAGGAGCAATCGCTTCAAGACGGCAGTATGATAATTTTGCCCGTTATAGTGTTCCATCTGCGTTTCGAGTGTTACCGGCAATTCTTCGCACAGGAAACCCTCGAAAGCAGGTTGTGTTGTCGGCATAAACGAGGTTATATCATACTTCGTATACACTTTAATAGTCGCCACAACAGGTTCTTGCTCATAAACGCTCGATTTTGAGAAACTTATTCTAACGAGCAAATCATCGGCCGACACGTTGCCGGGCGTTTGCGTTGTGGGGTCGTCGGCCCGTGGCGCCGCCTGTTGGCCTTGCTGGTTGCTTTGCGAAGGTTGGTCGGTGGGCAAGATCTGGAAAGAAGCCTTGCGGGAGCGTAGAGTAGAGCCGTTACAACTCACAGCCACTTCCGGCACTTCGACGGTGCCGGGAGTGTCGGCACGATAAGTGAAAGAATAGTCGATAGAGCTCGACGACGACATTTTGCCGTTTATAATCTGAGTGCTCTGCATTGTCGATGTAGCAGGGCCATATAGAAGAGTACAGCCGTCGAGGGCCGGGGCGGCAGGTGGGTTTGCTTCACCATCGGTAAGGCGAAATACGAGTGCGAAATTGCGTCCTTGCACTACATTTCGCGGAGGCACCAAGGCAAATTGCTGGGCCGTGGCGCTGAGGGTGCCAAGTATTATCGCTGCGAATATTATCAGTCTTTTGATGGGCATAATAGTATTTTTTGATTTTACCATGGCTTGTCGGATTGTTGACGTCGTGCCGGTGGCTCCTGTTCTTTAACCTTCTTTCGTGTTTGATTTTCTTTATTTTGCATTGACTGCAATATCTGTTGAGCCGATTGTGTCATCGGTTTGGGTTCTTGAGGCTGAGGCTGCTGTTCTTGAGGCTCTTCTTGCTGATTCTGCTCTTGTTGTTGCTGTTGCTCTTGCTGCTGTTCTTGTTTATCTTGATTCTGCTCCTGGTTTTGGTCTTGATTTTCCTGCTGTTGCTTTTTGAGTTGAGCCAGACGCAGATTCTCCCTTGCCTCCATGTTGTCGGGATTTATACGGAGAGCGCTCTTGTAATATTCGATGCTATTGTCGTAACGTTCATCGTTAAACTCCATATTGCCAAGGTTGTAAAATGATTTCTCGGCTATGGGTTTATCATAGTATTTTGCATCGGTGATAACTTCTTCAAAAATGCTGTGGGCAGCTACTCGCGGGTCGTTTTCCGTGCCTTTATTATCGTCGGACTGGAGTTGTAGCAACGCCACGGCCTTGTTATAACGGCCACGAATTGAGCCCGCATTTATTTTTAGCGCGTCATTATAATGCTCAAGTGCTTCGTGATATAGCTTTTTATCGAAAGCGGCATTGCCTTTTCGAATAGCATTACGCTCGCTTTTGTAAGACGACGATGGGGTGTTGTGCCTCGGTTGCTCTTCGGGCACAGTGGTAGTTGGCTGCTCGGCCACGGCGGCCTCGTCGGTTTGGTCGTCGCTTAGATCGGGCATTGCCAATGATTGGGCGTTAATATTAACTCCAAGAACAATGGCCGCTATGTATATTATAGTCTTTTTCATCACCATTCTACTTTTTAACAACAGAACTTGAGCTTTGTGAGAAGAAATCAACACCTTTTAGCCAGCTTATCTTCTTATTTACGAGGAAGATATCGATAAGAAGGAATATAAAAGCTATAAAAGCAAATGTTGGGAATTGCTCAGCACCGGCAGTGTAACTAATGCTGCTGAATTCCGATTTTTGCAACTTGTCGAGCTGTTCTTCGAGGTCGCCAAGAGCCGATGGCGATGCGCCGTTGACATAAACACCGCTGCCGGCTTTTGCAATCTGTTGTGCCAATTCTTCGTTCAGTTTTGTTATAACAGGCGAACCTTCGGGTGTCATAAAGCCGGGTAGGAGAGTGCCCGTCGGGGTGCCCAATCCGATAACATCTATTTGTATGCCATTCTCGGCAGCCAAAGAGGCCGCGTCGATAGCAGCACCTTCGTGGTCTTCAGCATCGGTTATAAGGATAATCGCTTTGTGCATATCTTCGGCCGGCGAGAAACCGTTCATTGCCATCTTAATAGCACTTGAGATATCTGTACCCTGATAGCTAATCTGAGAAGGATTAAGCTCGTTGAGATACATTTTTGCAGTGTAAAAATCGGACGTTAACGGAAGCTGCACTTTCGATTGGCCAGCAAAGATTACCAAGCCCACCTTATCGTTATCGAGCTTGTCGACCAATTTTTCCAACAAAAGACGAGCACGGTCGATACGACTAACGCCGTCGGGGCGCTCCGTCGACGAGGCGAGCATGGAATTTGACACGTCGAATGCAATCATAACCTCGATGCCGGCCGACGTTTCCTGCTGTTCTTTAGCTCCGGCACGTGGACGCGCCAGCATGATAATGACGGCCGAGAGAGCTATCATTGCCAAGACAAATTTTACTGTGGGAGTATAACGAGATGCATCAGGCATGAGAGTCGCTACAATGTCGTTATGTCCGAATCGGCGCAACTTAGCTCTACGACCGGTGCGGGCCGCTATATATATAAGGATAAAAAGCGGTATTAATGCAAATAAATATAGATAGTGAGGATATGCAAAGTCAAACATAACTGTGATATTATGGGATAGTGCGCAAAACAGTATATCGTAATGCTATTTCAAGAAGGAAGAAAACGAGAGCCAACCATGCCCACATCATATAGTTATCTTCGGTATGTGAGAAATGGCGCACGTCCATTTGTGTTTTCTCCAAGGCATCTATTTCTTTAAAAACATCTTCGAGGACGCGGTTTCCGGTAGCGCGGAAGTATTTTCCGCCGGTGCTATCGGCTATGGTGCGCAATGTGGCCTCGTCGATTACTACCGGTTGCGGTTGAAACTCTATCCGGCCGGTCAAAGTGCGTTGCGGATACGGGGCGCTTCCATTTGTGCCAATACCAATGGTGTATATTTTCACGCCAAGTTCTTTTGCCACCTCCGAGGCTGTTACGGGGGCTACCACGCCTGTATTGTTCGATCCGTCGGTGAGCAAAATTATACTCTTACTTTTTGCTTTTCCTTCTTTCAGACGGTTGAGAGCTGTAGCGATACCGTCGCCAATTGCCGTGCCATCTTCAAGCACGTCCATCGTTAAGTTCTGGAGGTACTGTAATAGTTGTGCTCGATCGACAGTCATTGGGACACCCGTGAGGCTTTCGCCGGCAAAAATCACCAAACCGATGTTATCGCTTTCACGCCCGGCAATAAACTTAGCAGCCACTTCTTTAGCGGCAGTGAAGCGGTCGGGTTTGAAGTCTCGTGCGAGCATCGAAGACGAGACGTCGATAGCGAGAACTATGTCGGTTCCTTCGGTCGAGGTAGTGCGCCAACTATCGCGTTCCTGAGGGCGTGCCATAACAATTATAAGGCAGGCCAAGGTGGCAAGACGCAATAAGAACAAGACATGGCGCAAGTATTGCTTCCATGTTTTGGGTATGCTTGCAAAAGCTTGTGTTGTAGACAATGCTATTGTAGCATCGCCGTTGCGCAGCTTTAATATATACCATATTATTAACGGCACTATGATAAGGAGCGCCCAAAGAAAATTTGGATGTGCAAAGTGCATCGTTATTTTTTGTCGTTATTAGGTTTAACATCAGGTTGCCCTTCCGATTCTTCCGGGACAGGCACCGGTTTTGTCTTCTCAACGAAATTTTGAGCCCGTGCAAATGCCTTTATATTGTCATCAGGCAAAGGACGTACTTTCGCAAACTTAACAAAATCGGCGATAGATAGCACTTCTCTCATCTCGTCGGCAGTCATACGCGTATCGGGATTGCTCCTAAGGGCACGCACAATCTGTGTTGATGTCATTTCCATAGCATATATGCCGAAACGACCTTGCAGATATTCGCGTAAGATGTCAACGAGGCGTGTGTAGTATTCTTTTTCCTGGCCACTTTCGGCAAGCTTGCGAGACTTCAGCTCGTTAAGTCGAGCTACGGCAAGTTCATACGGCGGAACAGGTGGTGTGCGACGTTGTTCGACTATCTCTTTGTGTTTTCTTGTTGCCAAGAAAGCCCAAACAGCGCCTATTACAACTGCGATAACAAATAATGTCCACAGCAACCAGTCCGGTATATAGTCATACCACTTCGTTGCCGGAGCAACCACCGAAGCCATAGGGTTGATTGTTTCAAGAGAATCAACATCGACAGGAACGACCTTGAAAGTAACCACATTAGAGTAGGCTGTATCCGCACCTGGAGTTGCTATTACAGCAAACGGAGGCAGTGTGATTGTGCCGGGGTCAAAGGCCTGAATGGTAAAATCGAAATCGATATGACGGTCACCGTTTTTTGCCACAACGCTAGAGCTGTCAGATTCCACAACATCAACACCATTGTATTCTATATATTCCACTCCGGGTGGGAGTATGGGAAAATCTACTAATTGTGCTGTAGAACTGTACGACTTTGGTATATCTACCGTTACCTTTAGGTGATTGCGGTCGCCCATCAGCATTACGGCGCTATCGGCAGAAGCCTTAAGCGTAACATCGGCGGCACGACAAGGTAATATACATCCAACAATACCGGTCAATGCTAAAGCGACGGATATGTATCTTAGTTTTTTCATACAGTCGATCGATTTTTGAATAAGCCCATCAATGCTCTGACATAATCCTCGTCGGTGGCGACCGACACATAATCTACACGAGTGCTATGCAATGTTGTTGACATTTGCTGTTGGCGATCATACCACCATTTGTTATAAGCCTTTCGTGTTCGCGATGATGAGGTGTCAACCCAACGCGACATGCCGCTCTCTAAGTCGAGAACCTGCATCAGGCCCACATTCGGCATCTCGCTATCGCGCTTGTCGTAAACTTGTATTGCCATTACATCGTGGCGAGATATAGCAACCGACAGCGGGGTGCGATAGTCGGAGTTGTCAATGAAATCGGAAATCAAGAACATCGTGCAACGACGTTTTAGCGCGTCGCTAAAATACTTAACGGCTTGAGCTATGTCGGTGCCTGAGCTTTGAGGTTGGAAGTCGAGCAACTCACGAATAAGGAAGAGAATGTGTTTGCGTCCTTTCTTTGGCGTTATGAATTTTTCGACATGGTCGGAGAAAAATATGGCGCCAATTTTATCGTTATTTTGGATGGCAGAAAAGGCTATCGTTGCTGCTATTTCTGCAATCATTTCACGTTTTTCAACTCCTTTAGCTCCAAAGTTGCGACTGGCTGAGATATCGACAAGAAGCATAACGGTCAACTCTCGTTCTTCTTCATAGACCTTAACATAGGGGTGGTTGTGACGAGCTGTTACGTTCCAATCAATATCGCGTATATCATCGCCATACTGATATTCTCTAACCTCAGAAAACATCATACCTCTACCTTTGAATGCCGAGTGGTATTCGCCGGCAAAAATATTCTGCGACAGGCCGCGAGTCTTAATTTCTATTTTGCGAACTTTCTTTATGAGTTCATTAGAATCCATAAAAAGTCTGATTTATATGATGTTAGGGCACCTGAACCTTGTCAAGGATGTCGGTGATAATCATATCGGTTGTAAAGTTGTTAGCTTCGGCTTCGTAGGTTAGACCGATTCTATGGCGAAGCACATCGTGGCAAACAGAAATAACATCTTCAGGAATAACATAACCACGTTGATGCAAGAATGCGTATGCACGGGCTGCCTTTGCAAGAGAAATAGATGCACGAGGAGAGGCTCCGAAAGATATATAACTTGCCAAATCGTCGAGGCCATACTCTTTAGGATTACGAGTAGCAAATACAATATCAACAATGTAACGCTCTATTTTCTCGTCAACATATATTTGTTCTACTACTTTCTGAGCTTCGACAACTTCGTGAGGTTTCAAAGATGCAAGAACGGGTCGCACTTCCTGCGCAATATTCATACGTATGATTTCGCGCTCTTCTTCTTTGCTCGGATATCCTATTACAACTTTCATAAGAAAGCGGTCGACTTGTGCCTCGGGTAGGGGATATGTACCTTCTTGCTCAATGGGGTTCTGCGTAGCCATTACGAGGAAAGGTTTGTCGAGTGCAAAGGTGTTATCGCCGATAGTCACTTGGCGCTCTTGCATAGCCTCGAGCAATGCCGACTGCACTTTTGCCGGAGCACGGTTAATTTCATCGGCAAGAACGAAATTGGCGAAAATCGGGCCTTTTTTTACCTGGAAACTTTCGTTTTTCACACTATATATCATCGTACCGATAACGTCGGCCGGCAACAAGTCGGGAGTAAATTGTATACGGCTATATTTGGCATCAATTAACTGTGCCAATGTCTTTATTGCTAATGTTTTGGCAAGGCCTGGAACGCCTTCAAGCAAAACGTGTCCATTTGCGAGAAGAGAAACAAGCAGGCTTTCAACAAGATGTTTTTGTCCTACAATTGTTTGGTTCATGCCATGGGTAATCATAGTGATGAAATCACTCTTACTTGCTACCAACTCGTTGAGTAGGCGAATATTTACGTTTTCGCTCATAATATAAAATGTTATAATTCAGTTGTTTTTATTATTCTATGTGATTAATCTGTGGTATTATATGCATTTACTGTTTTCGCAGTACAAAATTAATACACTCGCAACTAATATGTCTGAAAGGAATGTTAAATTTAACTATCAATTCTTTAACAAATCTTAGATTTAAGTATTTTTATACTTATATTTGCAACAATCAATGCGTAATTGTAGTGAAAAGTTTTTTTAGATATATTGTATATTGCGCGATATTTGCGTTTTTAGCCTCATGCAATGGGCAAGAAAAGTTGCGCCGAGTTCCGGCCGTTGATGTCAAATTTAGCGATCTCACAAAGCTAATGATTGATTATAAGCACATGGATAGTGCCTCACGGATGTCGGCTATTGACCTATATGGGCCCGAAATATCGGCGCTAATGATGGTTGTTGGAGTTGATAGCGTGAATGATGAAAAACTGATGCAATGGTCTTCGTCACCAACTGTAGAACTATACACACCCGCTATTGACTCAATATTTCCCACAAAAGATTGCGTAAAGCATTATATCGAATATACCATTGGTGCGGCACAGTTGTATGGGCTTAACTATCGAGACCGTCGCTATGCGACCGTTGCTTATGCAAATACTCATGCCATACTTTTTGTTGATAGCGTTATGCTTATAGCGTTAAATCATTTTATCGGTGCCGATTTTATTGCATATTCTAATATGCCAAACTATTTGCGGAAACACAAAACGCCTGAAAATCTCAAGTATGCTATTGCAGAAGCCATCACTGCTATCAATTACCCATATTTAGCCGAAGGCCCAAATGCTACGTTACTATCACGTATGTTATACGAAGGGGCTTTGGTGAAAGTTATAATGTCGGTTGTCGAGAATCCGAAACTCAATCAAGCTTTTGGTTATTCACCTGAAGAGATGTCTTTTATCAAAAAGAACGAGTCGGAATTATGGCGGCAATTAGTTGCTGCAAAGTTATTGTACGAAACATCGGAGTCGACTATTGATCGTTTCGTAAATCCGTCCCCGGCCGTAAGAGGCCTCGATACGATATGGCCGGGAAGGGTAGGGCGCTTCATCGGGTATAATATCGTCGAGAGCTATTGTAAGGCTCATCCCGAAACATCTCTTGCATACTTGCTATCACCTCAATTCTATAATTCTTCGTCGACACTTGCCGATTCACATTATAACAAGTAGTATGCATCCTATCGAACAACATATGATAACACTCGGTAACAAAACTGAAACTGAGTTTCTTATGCGGTTTTTCAAAACAGCTCCCGGTGAATATGGCGAGGGAGATTGCTTTCTGGGTATTCGAGTTCCTAAAACGCGCGCTCTTGTAAAAAAATATCGAGTAGACGCGAACGTAGATGATGTCCGCGAACTTCTTGACTCGAAATGGCATGAAGTGCGGCTAATCGGTTTCTTGCTCCTAATTGAGATATACAACAGCTATAAAAAGAGAAAAGATTTAGCAAATCAACGCGCTATAATAGAGTTCTATCTTTCGGTAATTGATCGCGGCAATAATTGGGACTTGGTTGATTTGGTTGCTCCTAAAATTTTAGGAGATTGGCTACTTGACAATCCAGGCGAATACGATATGCTTTATAATCTTGCAGAAATGGATGGCAAATTATGGCATCAGCGTGTTGCCATAGTCTCTACATGGACTCTCATCCGTAGTGGCCAATATGACGCTGCATTGAAAATATCTAAACGATATCTTAGCCACAAGCACGATTTGATTCACAAAGCAACAGGTTGGATGTTGCGTGAAATTGGAAAACGCGGCGGGATGAATGAGTTGTTACAATTTCTCGATAGCTACACCACTATCATGCCACGCACTATGCTGCGTTATGCTATCGAACTATTTCCCAAAGACCTAAGACTGTATTACCTTAATCTGAAATAGCCTTAGATACAGCGCGTGCGCACATAATACCATCAATCGCTGCCGATACTATCCCTCCGGCATATCCGGCGCCTTCGCCACATGGGTAAAGACCGGAAATACCGATATGCTCGAAAGTCGTTGAATCACGCGGAATTCGCACTGGCGATGAGGTGCGTGTCTCATCTCCAACGAGTATGGCTGAGTCGGTTAAAAATCCCGGTTGCTTTGTATTAAAAACTTTAAATGCTTCTTGCAATCGATATGCAATTGGGCGTGGGAGCAACAAATCGATGTGACTGCTAATAAGTCCGGGAGGATAAGAAGATCGCGGAAGAGATTCCGATTTACGCGCCATAACGAAATCTGTCATACGTTGAGCCGGAGCTTTCTGTGTGTGGCCCGATTCTCGAAAAAAAGTTGTCTCAATTTCTTCTTGAAAACGCATCATTTTGAGCGCATTGTTTTCGCCTTCAGTGTCGGGTATGTCTTCAGGTAAAACTTCAACAACCATTCCCGAGTTAGCCCACTGTGTGCCACGATTTGCCGGTGACATACCATTGACAACCAACTGGCCCGGTGCGCTTGCCGCAGGTATTATATACCCTCCAGGGCACATACAAAAAGAATATACGGCACGGCCATCAATGCGTGTAAGCATACTATATTCGGCCGGTGGCAGGAATTTGCCACGACCCTCTGCCGAGTGGTATTGTAATTTGTCGATTAGATGCTGTGGATGTTCCAACCGGACTCCGACAGCTATCCCTTTCGCTTGTAACTCTACATTGTTTTCTGTTAAAAAATGATATACATCGCGTGCAGAATGTCCCGTCGCAAGAATTACCGGGCCATCCCATTTCTTACCATTGGCATCTTCCACCCCCACGGTTTTTCCGTCGCAAATTAAGAGTGCGATAACTTTTGTAGAAAAATGTACTTCGCCACCATGTTGTAATATTGTGTTGCGAATTGCTTTTATAACCGATGGCAATCTGTCGGTTCCTATATGAGGGTGTGCATCAACAAGAATATCGGCTTGAGCTCCATGTTGATGGAGTATTTGCAACACTTTGTCAACGGGTCCACGTTTTTTACTTCGAGTATATAGCTTCCCATCGGAATATGCTCCGGCACCTCCTTCTCCAAAACAATAATTAGAATCAGGATCGACCGTCCCGTTTCGATTGATGGCGACCATATCTGCTCGCCGGCTATCAACATCCTTGCCGCGTTCAAGTATAATAGGTTTTAAGCCAAGTTCGATCAACTCTAAGGCTGCGAACAAGCCGGCAGGACCTGCCCCAACTACAATAACTTGCTTAGCCGAAGTTACATCACAATATTTTATTTTATCAGTATCAACCAAGACGTTATCTATCTTGTCGATATGTACTCTAAGGCATAGGTTTATCATTACGCGACGTTGTCGGGCATCGATAGAGCGTTTTGTAATATCAATTTTGACAATACGCTCAGTGGCTATTGACAGTTGGCGCGCACACTCTTTACGAAGCAGGTTTTCAGTTCCGGCAATGTCGGGCCGCACTCGCAGGTTTATGATTTCAGTCATGCTTATTGGCTGTGTTAAGTTGTTTAGCTATACGACGGTTCATAATTAGCACCGTGACAAGGGCAAGAGTGAATGCGATGAAATCACTCAAGCACATCGAAACCCAAACTCCCGTCACCCCGAAATATCGTGGTAGTACCCATAATAGCGGCAATAGAAATATCAACTGACGTGTCAATGACAGAAATATTGAAAGTTTGGGTTTTCCAATAGATTGGAAGTAGTTTTGGATTACCACTTGTATGCCGACTACGGGGAAGAACATGAAGAAGATTCTAAATCCGTCTCTGGCAATAGCTACCATACCGGTGTCGGTGGTAAACAAGCGGCTTATGGTGTCGGGAAAAACTTCGGTAAGTGTAAAGCCTACCAATGCAACGGCTGTTGCGAGCAGCATACCAAGCGATAATGTTTGCTTGACTCGTGGCCAGTTTGCCGCTCCAAAGTTGTAACCGAGAATGGGTTGCATTCCTTGGGTGATGCCAAACACAATCATCACAAAGAATGTAGACGTTCTATTGATAATGCCATAGGCTCCCACCGCGAGATTACCATCAGCTCCTGCATTATCAAGCAAAGCCTTATTGATGAAAACCACAACGAGGCATGTGCAACAATTCATCAAAAATGGCGACAAGCCTATTGAATACATTTTGCGCACAAGCGATGATGATAAACGCCAACAACTACGTGTAAAATGTATGTAGCTCTTTTTGGAGACAAAATGCGACAATACCCAGATAAAAGCGACAAATTGCCCCGATATAGTAGCTATTGCCGCTCCTGATATGCCTAACTTAAATACGAAAATAGTTAGTGGCGCAACAACAATGTTAATACCTACCGATAACAATGCCGATATCATGGCTTTTTTAGGGTATCCGGTAGCCCTCATCAAGTTATTAAGCCCCATAAATACATAGCTAATCGGAGTGCCAAGTATTATGATAAACATAAATTCTCGAGCATAAGGCAGTGTTTCATCTGTCGCGCCGAAAAAGTAGAGGATCTGATCGAGGAATAGTAAGCCTATTGCCATGATAAAAATCGAATGCAAAAGGCACAGTATTGTCACATTGCCTACGACGATCGATGCCTTATCGGCATTGCGCTGCCCCAAGAAAATTGACGATATTGTCGCGCCACCGACTGCCACCAGCACACAGAAGGCTATGACCAAATTCATAAGCGGAAAGGTGATAGCCAAACCTGTGATTGCCATTGCGCCAACACCTCGTCCGATAAATATACTATCAATGATGTTGTATAACGACGTTGCCAGGCTTGCGATAATTGCCGGCAAAGAATATTGTAATAGTAATTGGCCGATAGTGGCACTCCCAAGCTGATTAGGTGCGCTGTCGAGCCTTCCGGTTGTTGTATTATTTTCCATGTGGTGCTATTACAATCTTCTACAAAAGTAGCTAAAAAATCTCATCAAACAAACACTTTATGGAGCGGTTTTGTTCACACTCAAACCACGTTCGACATCAAGATGAATTTGGGGGTCTCGCAAAAAAAACTTAACTTTGTTAATAAAATACTTCAGACGAATAAAATCGAATGGAAACAGTAGACAAGCCTACGGCACACTTATTATGCAATTTGCTTGCGGAATACGGAGTGAGAAATGTTGTAATATCCCCCGGTTCGCGTTGTGCACCGCTTACTGTTGCCTTGTATCGTTCAAACAAATATAAATTGACGCCGATAATAGATGAGCGATCTGCGGCATTTGTAGCTTTGGGGATGGCTTTGCGGAGTGATGCTCCGGTTGCTATTGTTTGTACTTCGGGGTCTGCTGTCCTAAATTATGCTCCAGCACTTGCTGAGGCTTATTATAGACGGGTGCCATTGATTGCTATTTCTGCCGATCGCCCGTATAACTTGATAGATCAGAGAGATGGCCAAACAATACGCCAGGCAGATGTTTTGAATAATATTGTCCGCACGTCTATCGATATTAGAGACGAAAATTCAGAATCGTACCTAAATTATGCCAATCGTAAAATAAATGAAGCGCTTACCGAAGCAATCGGCAATATACCGGGGCCGGTGCATATTAATATGCAGTTTAACGCTCCTTTAACACCTATAAATGATATCCAAACGGTTGATTTCGGGCACAAAATAAACAAGATAGGACATTGCGTAGTCCCGAATTTATCACAAACGATAGGATTAATTCCTCCTACAGCAAAAATATTAGTTGTGGCAGGTACGATGCATCCTTCCGACAAATTAAAAAAAATACTTGAAGTAAACAATAATAAATGGTTGTTATTCGCTGAGATACAATCAAATTTATCGGCATTACCTCAAGAAATAATTATTAATTATATTGCAGAAAACACCCCTGATATAGTAATTAGTATAGGAGGGGATCTTGTCTCGGCCTCGCTAAAATCGCTTCTACGTTCCTTGCGTAAAATTAGACATATCTCGGTCGGTTGTGATGATAATTTCGTAGATACTTTTGGCGCTCTTACCGATATTGTAAATTGTCGTCCAGAAATATTTTTTGAGGAATTAGGTTCGTATCTTAAGTCAAACCCGACGTGGAGTAGATTAATCGGCAATACGAGCGTCGCTTGCGACCATGAGGTGACCGATAATTTGTTTTCAAGATTATCAAAAGCTTTTCCCGATGCCGATTTCCATTTCAGCAATGGCATGGCAATACGATATGCCCAAAAGATGAGGGGTCTCAAACGCGTCGACTGCAATCGTGGCGTAAGCGGCATTGAAGGTTCAACATCCACCGCAATAGGTGCTGCCTTGGTGGCTGACAACACTACAGTGTTGGTGACAGGCGACATGAGCGCTGCTTACGACGTGGCTGCTTTAGCAATCCATGAGATACCGCCGGCATTCAAGATGGTAGTACTCGACAATAACGGTGGCGGCATATTTCGTGTGATTCAAACTACAAAGAACTTGCCGGAGCGAGAACGTTTTTTTGCTATGCCTCCGCGTTTTCCTTTGAAAGAACTGGCAAAAGCATATGGTTTTACATACTTTGAGACTTCTTTTGAAAATCCTGATATCGATGAGTTTGTAAATTGTAAAACAGCTCCCGCCATAATTAATGTAAAACTTGAAGAAGATAATTATAAAATGCTATAACAACCGATATTATGAAATATAACTGGACATCAATAAAAAGCTATAGTGATATACTTTTTGAATACTATGAAGGTATAGCAAAAATCACTATAAATCGCCCTGAAGTTTATAATGCGTTTCGACCTCAAACAAACACTCAAATCCTTGATGCACTCGACTATTGTCGCGATGCAAAAGAGGTTAGGGTAGTGGTACTTACCGGCGCAGGCGACAAAGCATTCTGTTCGGGTGGCGACCAGAATTATAAATCGAAAGGGGGCTATCGCGATGCTGATGGAACTCCTCGTTTAAACGTGTTGGATATCCATAAGGCAATTCGCTCATTAGTAAAACCGGTAATTGCCATGGTAAATGGCTATGCTATCGGAGGTGGTAACGTCCTACAAGTTATTTGCGACCTCTCAATAGCGTCTGAAAATGCGATATTTGGTCAAACAGGCCCTAAGGTGGGAAGCTTTGATGCCGGTTTTGGTTCTTCTTATCTTGCCAGATGTGTCGGGCAGAAAAAGGCTCGCGAAATATGGTTTTTATGCCGTCAATACACAGCGCATGAGGCTCTTGAAATGGGGATGATTAACAAGGTCGTGCCTTTAGAACAACTTGAAGACGAAGTCGTTGACTGGTGTCGCACCATAATAAAACGTAGCCCCTTTGCCATTAGAATGATTAAACGAGCACTCAATGCCGAACTCGATGGGCAACACGGCCTAATGGAATTTGCAGGAGACGCGACTATAATGTACTACCTTATGGATGAAGCTCACGAAGGTTCTCAAGCCTTCCTCGAGAAAAGAGATCCCGATTTTGATAAATATCCTCAATTCCCAGGATAACAAAATAACTGGATTATTGCCTGATTTATATTAATTTAGAAATATATACGCTATTATTTAGAAAAAACCGCCAAAAATATTTGGCTGATTAAAAAAAAGAACGTAACTTTGCAACGCTTTTCGGGATGACAATCCCAAGCAAAAGGAGATTCGCTAGCTCAGCTGGTAGAGCACAACACTTTTAATGTTGGGGTCCTGGGTTCGAGCCCCAGGCGGATCACTGGAAAACAGCTATTTTCTTATAGAAGATAGCTGTTTTGTTTGATGGGAATAAATTTTTGGGTAAGTCCTCAAGAGACGTAGTCGCCAACCTCGTAGCGTCTGTATGTTTCATGAAGTGGCCTTTGAGACGGCAGAGGTCAGCAGGGGTCGCAACGGCTTTCGCAAAGACAAGTCGGACGAAAAGCTCGCAGAGTCGGAGGAAGATTTGCTCGAACACCGCACGGACGGCACCGACGCTTTCGATACCCTCTACATCGGCTGCGAAAAATTCCCTTACCGGGATTCTTTCTTACTGCCTATGAGCGGAGTATTATAAAAACATATGCGTAAATTGAATATGACATAAGAATATTTTTTGTTGATAAAATCTTTTATAGATTTAATTGTTCTATAAGATATTATTAGTAATTTTGCGGTGCATATCGCTCGCAGAGGTCCGATATGGGCTAATGAGGGTGGGTGCAACGACATAGAAAGCGTTTACTTAACGCTCTTTCTTGACTTCTTTGGAATCTGACAATTTCTTATATGGTGTCAAGGATGAAGCAACTAAGTAGATGGCTATGTGGATATGTAAATCATTCGTCATGATACGAGAGTATCTATGCGTATTTTGCATATTTGCGTGAGGCCTCTGCAAGATGTTGCTCGTTCAGCACCATAGGGCAATGTCAGAGCCTCAAAGAAGTGGGACGAGTAATGGGTACAGACTCTCACGCTTTTTTGTTTCATAATAACGCCTTACTGTGAGTCTATAGGCACTATGTTCTCACATGCCACAATGAAACAAATTGACTCGGCAAAGTTAGGTTGGCTGACGAGCTTTGTATTTTTATCATGTCTTTTTTGCAAGGCAGAAACGAAAGTACCCTGTCTCATATTCTCTGGTAATGCAGAAAAGGAGGTATGCATTGACCTTGCCACTCTTAACAGAATTACATTCGGTGACAATTCTATGATTGTTTCTTCTTCAAAAGATCCAAACACAGAATCTATAGAATTGTTATACTCGCTCTACCATCATCTTGAAATTGGCGATGGAACTCCTTCTGACTTTGAAAGCTCTATTGACGTAATTCTAGATGATTCAAATTCTCGAATTTACCTAGATGCACAATCCAAATTGTTGTACCTCCAAACAACGTTAGATTCTGAATTTCAGATAGGTATTTTTAATGTTAGTGGTAACTTGCTCCTCACTTCGGAGTTATCTAACGGAGATGCTTTAATGCTTGAAACACTATCTTCAGGAGTATATATTGCTGTTGCAACAGACGGCAAAACAAAAATAAGTTTAAAATTCATTCTTAAATAACATCTTATTATGAAACATATAAAGAAATCGCCAATTATATTTGGTCTTCTTTCTTTGATAGCTATTTTTGCATATGCAAAACAAGAGAAAGTTCTCCAAATCTTTCGAAACGGAGAAATCATACAAGAATACGCAGTAGACGAAATTGATTACATCGAGGTAAATGACCTTATTGGTTCTCCCTCTGGAGTAAGGGCAGATGTCAGGGACAATCAAATCACAATTTCATGGAATAAAGTAGATGGTGCGACATATAACATCTATCGTTCTCCTGATAACGTGAATTTCAACTTATTGACATCGAACTTGACCGAGACTACCTATACCGACACAAACCCCTTGAAAGGCACCAATTACTATAAGATCAAGGCAATTGTTAATGGAGTGGAAAGTGGATATTCTTCTTCTGCCGCAGGGACTTTGGCCGACAGCGGTTTAGAAAGCGGAATATACCTCGGGATTACGGGTTTCAACCAAGCTTTGTATAATTATCCGGTGATCCAAGTCTCAGAAAGCTCAGTTGAAGGCTTTCACGAATTCATTGATGGTCTTACCATGAAAAATGGAACTTTGTTATATTATTCGGTTGATCAGGCAATCAATACTTTACAAGCCACCCAACTTCCCTCCGATTTATCGACAGCGGCAATCGTCACTTTTACCGACGGGCTCGATCAGGGGTCGTTTATGATGGATATTCCTTATAACGATAACAACGAATATCTGGATGCGCTTAACGCCCGAATTAAAAATGAAAAGGTTTGTGGCCAAAGCATTGCGGCTTATTCGATTGGAATTCGCAGTCAGGATGTTATGGATGTAAATATGTTCCAAAACAATCTGAAAAAGCTCGCTTCTTCCGATGCCAATGCTTTCGAGGTCACAAGTATGTCAGAGGTGAATGCCCGATTTAAAGAAATTGCGGAGGAATTATCCCAGAGTAACTATGTTCAGAATATTAATATCGACTTCCCCGGTGTCCCTAATGGCACGATTGTGCGTATAACATTTGACAACGTTAATGATGCCTCAAAATCCAATCTTTATATTGAAGGCTCATTTAATCGTTCTGCTCTTACTCTTGAAGGTGTTAAATATGTCGGAATGACATCTACATCCGGATCAACCCTAAAAGGTACGCAACACGGGATCTTCGTAAACTATACTATTGAAGGTGTACATACCGATAATAACATCCTTATCTCCAGTAAATTTATTGACGAATGGACTTATGTATCTTCTAATAATTCCTGGCAGAAAAACTCTGAATTTGTAAAAGACGAAAATTCGCGCGTTGAAACAGAACGCAGTTCAGCCGTAATTATGCTTGTACTCGACTGCTCAAGTTCACTTGCCGGCGACTTTGCTACGGCGCAAAACAACGCCAAGGACTTTATCAATACGCTCTATGAAGCAGTCGGTGGTGATAGCGGCTCCGGAGAAAATCCCGGAGGCAATGATAATACGATATATACTACTACTCCGACGGATTTGTCCGTTGCTATATGGCAGGATGGCACTCGCTATTATCTTACACCGGAGCAGTATAAGAATGCAAATCTTACAAACGCAACAATAGAAGGGTTAACAGTATTGTCTAATATGGGTGACTTTATTATTTCTCCATATAATATACAAACTGGAAACGTCAGAAAATCTTCGGCTTTAAAATATTATACGAATCTCTTACCAGACAAAAACCAAGCCACAGTAATAAGCGCACGATATTTGGACATCAACAATAAACTAAATAGTATTGGTTGGGAAAAATTTGGTACTGGTCAATATGATTATTACTTTACAAAGACAGCCTATAATTCAACATTTAATTATAGCATACATCTGTATCGCTATAACGGGGGTAATCTTGCTGGAAGTAATGAAGGTTCTTATTACAATTCAACTTACTGCCAAGTAAGAGGTGTTATGCCAATTAACCATGAAGGTCCAATAAAATGGAATAATGATAATGACCTTTCACTTAGCGTTATAAAGGATGGGGTGCGAATGTTTATTAAGAATAATACTGAGGATTTAAGTCAGTATGATGAGATTGAGGGTGTATATGTGACACTTGGAGATCAAAGATTTATCATAAAATTGCAGAATGAACAGTCCGGATCCATAACTGTCTCAAGTGCCATGTCTTTATATAGCGAAATACTTCCAAATTATACGCAAGCTGAAATTATTAGTATGAAATCTTCTCAAATAAATTCAGCGTTAAATAAATTCGGAGGAGCTAAGTTCGCAAACGGACAATATGATTACTATATGACGAACAGCAGTTATAGCACTACCTATAATTATCAAATTCATTTATATCGATATGCTGGTGGTGATTTAGCTGGAAGTAACGAAGGTAGTTATTATAATTCTGAATACGGATTAATTAGAGGCGTCAAGACTTTAGATTAGCGCGTCCTTTTGCAACCACCATAAGGTCCATAATTTTGTGACAAATCCCACAAGATTATGGACTTTTATTTTTCAAACCTTAATTTAATTCCATGGAGAACGTTCCGGCATAGAAGTTCGTGCATCGTTCACTATAAACTTTGCATCTATCTTCATGGAGATATCGACATTGTGCCGACAATTACTGACATCACTTTAAGTTATCAGCCCGATGAGAGACGACAACATTTTGGCATTTAACATCATTGAACTTATGAATAAAGCCATTAGCACTTTTGTCTCTATAGAGAAAGAATGCTTCATATATCACACAACGACGAGTGCTACCATCTTGAAAGGTTATGGCTCTCTACTGATATTTCGACTACAAACGTTTTAAAGACGACTTTTTAAGTCTGATACAGAATAGGCTCACCCGGTAACGTGTTCCGCGTCCTCTGACCTCGGTCGTCCTCTCTCCTCCAAGCTTTCCCTTCAAAGGGAAGGCTCTTTCTTATTTATTGTGAATTATAGCTTTTAAAGTTGCCAAACATTTTTGTGCAACACTCCCATTTTGATAAAAATTTATTGTTATTAGAGGATTAGATATATTTCTTGTTGTTACCAACAAATTATACCTATGTTTTGATTGCATTTCGGATGGCATTACTGTACTTACTTTTTTGGCTGTAGCACCACCAATTATTGCCCCAGCACCTCCTGTTAGGGCTCCTCCAACAACTGCCCGACCTATCATATTTCCAGTTTTAGTTTTTGTAACAATATCTCCTCTGGTTGTATGTTGAGTTACAATGTCCTCAATTTCTGCATCAATAATTTCATCAAATGCATAAACATTTAAAGTATATGCGTTTTGCGATAGCCAAACTTTTTTTTCTTTTTCATTAACTATAAATTGAGAACATATTTCAAGGTATCCTTCACCAAACTTTGCAACATTATTTTCATGACGTAACTTAGCCTTAGCTTTCTCTTTTTCTAATGCTTTTATTTCGTTCTCTTTAATTTTTATATTTTCATAATATTGAGCTGATGGGGATTTTAATTCATTGATAACCAAATATATCATATATATCCAAAAAGCTATTATTATAATGGTCATTACGGTGACTAATAATCCACCTTCGTATTGAGGAATGTATAATCCCAATCCGTGACAAAACCAATCAAAAGTTGCCCAAAAAGGAAAAGTATCAAAAATAACAGTCAAAATAATGAGAATGATACCTACTATTTTTAACATTTTATATTGTGAATCTAATTTGTCTAATTCGTTTTTATCATTTACTTTAGTTTCATGCCCGAAATTATCAGTTAGAAAACCTCCTAATCCGAGCTGAATAAAATATGCCAACAGACAACAGAAAAACATCCACCACACATCATTAACGTATAATAAAAAGAGTAAACAAGAGCACATACCTCCTACGAGATATAGTAACGAAACTTTATTAGGTACGATTATTTTATTCATTGTATAATGATATATTATAATATTTATTGTTCACTGCAAATTTAACACTTTTTGCTTAAAACGATGTCTTTTACCCACCTTATTTATAGATATAATTTTGTGGCGTAAACATAATTACGCCATGTCTAAAACCGCATACCACTTACAACTCAAAGACTTTGTCGGGGGTGCCGACTTCAACCGCAAGGCCGTGACAATATGCTTGCCGCTAACGCAGGTAAGCAAGTCAATGTGCTTATTGATTCGACCGGTGGCAATCTCGCCACAGGCTTGTCGATTACATCCGTCTTCAAAAACCACGGCAATGTGTCGGTGCACTTCGTAGGCCTCAATGCCTCTGCCGCAACCATCGCCGATGGTTTTCCCGAAAACATTACGCCTCCGTTATGAACATTCGTGAGTTCTTCGCCGACAGCCTCGGCAAAGAAGCCGCCAACGTCATATCAAACGCCATGACAAGGGACTTGTCGAAGCGATTTGCCTCCTGACTAATAATTACTTATTTATATATTAAAAATTATTAGTAATTTTGTTTTCCCACTCACTCAATTTAACTTTGAAATGAAAGAAGAATCAAACAAAATTACATATTTAAGAAGTATTGAACATTTAGTTTCTACGAATCGGCTTGAACAAATGATTAAAGCTGATACATTAGTACGAAAGCTAAATTCTATTCCTATAACTGAACAAGAAGAACTGTTCAATACTATTAAGAGCCTTTTCGGAGGTGTAGGCAATAATCCAAGTATTTCTAATGGATTTCATTGTGATTTCGGCGACAATATACACGTTGGCGACAATTTTTATGCCGGTTATAATTGTACAATGTTAGACTATGCACAAATTATCATTGGAGATAATTGTCTGATAAGTCCAAATGTGGGTATATATACTACGGGACATGAACTGCACCCGAAAGATAGATACAAATCGGGTTATGCAATGCCAATTAAAATTGGAAACAATGTGTGGATAGGAGGCAACTGTTGTATTCTTCCTGGAGTAACTATTGGGGATGGCGCTGTAATTGCAGCCGGTAGTGTCGTTAATAGAGACGTTGAAAGCAATATCTTGGTAGCAGGCAACCCAATTAAATTTATCAAAAATATTTGATAAATATGTAATTTCCCCTTTCGGTATATAGGAGAGCGTTACCGCACGCTCTCTTTTTTTTGTGTCTTTTGATAGCCATTATTGTAGCCATAATTTTGTGCAAAAGTTCACAGAATTATGGCTATAGACGTTAAATCCGTAACCCAACTCATAACTGAGTTTCGCGCCCTGCAAAGCAAGAACGCTGTTTCTCCCTCTTCGCTCGGCTACATTCTCCAGAGAAT
The DNA here is from genome assembly GCA_022508985.1 of Muribaculaceae bacterium. Classification (GTDB taxonomy): domain Bacteria; phylum Bacteroidota; class Bacteroidia; order Bacteroidales; family Muribaculaceae; genus CAG-873. The sequence continues at coordinate 315,649 of JAFLUA010000001.1, read as the reverse complement.
TGCCGAGTGAAGAGGGGAGCATTATCAGATTTTCGTAGATTTTGATGATATTGCCACGCAAAACTATAATATAATTTTGCTTTACAAAAAAAAATGCCTAAATTTGCAGTCGCTTAGCCAATCGGGGTGTAGCACAGTTGGCAGCGCGCTACGTTCGGGACGTAGAGGTCGGAAGTTCGAGTCTTCTCACCCCGACATAAAGAGTAAAATCGCGATAACTCATAAGTTATTGCGATTTTTCTTATATCCGATTCCTTTTTGTAGCCTATTTTGTTGCTTATTCAATGAATGTAATCCAGTTAGTTGCATAGGGTGTCGGGGCGGAGTGTATTTCGATAGCCATCACTTAACGGTAAACTTTTAGAGGAGGGTAGAAGGCGTCGGGAATATGTTCTATTCGATAATTTTCGGGAGTGCCATTGATGGCAAAAAGGTCAAATTGAATCTGATAATTGAGATTGGAATGCTTAATATAAGCATTTGCTGCGCGAATCATTCGTGCCATTTTAGCTTTATCAATGGCCTCTAAAGGGTCAACATCGAGCTCGCTACGAGTTTTTACTTCGGCGATAACCAATACCTCATTTTTTTGCGCAACGATATCTATTTCAATGTGTCCCAATCGCCAATTACGTTCAACGATAGAATACCCCTCTGCGGTCAGCTTATCAACGGCAAGCTGCTCGCCCCATTTACCTAAGTCAGTATGTCGGGCCACAATGAATTAGAATACCTTTATATTTATATATCGCTTAGGATTCTGTTTTATATCAACAAAAAGCGAGTCGAGAGAAGCTACCGTTGAGTTGATATTGTCGTATAATGCCGGGTCGTGTGTAAGTTTGCCTATCGAAGAATCCGGGCTATTAAGTTGGGCGGTGAGAGATTCAAGATTTGCAACAGTACTTCTCAAATCAAATAGCAAGCTATCGATATTTGCATCATTAATTGTTGTACTTACTTGCGAGAGGTTGCCGGTAATTGTATCAACATTTGTTGTTATGCTCTTGAGGTCTTGCGTGATTGGTGATAGGGCGGCAAGGGTATTACGAAGAGCATGCAGCGAGCCCTCGAGCTCTGATGTAATATTGTCTAATCGCTTTACACTGGCTGGTATAGCCGGGTCGGCAGCAATTGCATTAAGACTTGTAAGTAAGGTATCTATCTTCGGGAAAATCGCATTTACAGCAGGCATCAAATTATCCGAGAGAGCAGCCATCATTCCCGGATTATTGGCACTGGCTATAGTATCGCCTATAGCATGATATCCATCGGCTGCATTTCCTAAAGACAGGGCTATTGAAGAGGTGCCAAGGATATCCGACACAACAACGGCTGTAGACCCCTTGGGAAGATGAAGTTTTTTATCAATGCTTAATTCAACTGTTATATGTCCGGGATTATTATAGTTATAGTTGATTTCACGGATCAAACCTATTTTATAACCATTTAGAGTAACAGGAGCCGATTGTGCTAATCCCTCAACATTATCGTAAGTCGCATAAAAATAGTTGGCCGCCTTAAAAAGATTTATTCCTTTAAGGAAATTAATGCCAAAAAATAAAATAACAAGTGCAACTACAATAAAAACGCCTATAAGCAGTTCTTTTCGAAAAATAGATTTCATATTACGGAGTTGTTAAATGTCATGTTTTAATTATTTGTATTGATACGCCTGTATTCACAGAAAGCATTGAAAAGAGACTCGGCACACTTTTTCCTTCCTGCGTCGGATGCAAGAAAACGTTCGGCGGCCGGGTTGCATATAAAATCGAGTTCTACCAATACCGCCGGCATTTTTGTGGCCCATAACACCAAGAATCCTGCCTGTCGAACTCCCTTGTCGGCGCGACCGGCTGTTTTGATTAGTTGATTCTGAACCATAGATGCAAAATCGATACTTTGAGACATATTACGATTTTGCGTGAGTTCAAAAATAATATACGATTCCGATGAATTAGGATCAAAGCCTTGATATGTTTCGCTAAAATCTTCCTCTAACTCTATTACAGAATTTTCACGCATTGCAACAGAAAGGTTAGCATCGCTTTTGTGCAGACCTACTGTATATACCGACGCGCCGTGAACATATTGGCGGCCTTTGGTCTTTTTATCTAAAGAATTCACATGGATAGATACAAAAAGATCGCCTTCGGCTTCATTTGCTATTTTGGCTCTTTTGTCGAGTGAAACAAAGTCATCGCTATCTCTTGTCATTACTACGTCGACACTATCCCCAAACGCCTTTGTAACCATAGATTCGAAGCGTCGAGCTACATCAAGTGTAATGTCCTTCTCATTGTTTTTATTATTTATACAGCCATAATCACGCCCACCATGCCCGGCATCAACGACCAGCACAAACGGCCGTTGCGCATAACTTACTTTTGCAGCAATCAGTGCCACAAAAACAACACATATACGCAACATCTTATTTATAGACATAAACATTATGCAAAGTTAAGGTTTTTTTCGGCTACAATTATAGTCAAAAAGTCGAAAAATATCTCCAATTGCCTCTTTCGGCACTATTTGTATTAGCTTAGACGGCAATTACGGCTTGAGTGTTTGCAAAGCCTCGTTAGCCTCTTTCAATTTCTCGGGAGTTCCTATATCGAACCAATAAAAATCGGATAGAGGAGTATAAGCTTTAATCGAATACTTGTCACAATTATCGATATACCAGTCTGTTATGCTAAATGGGCATATCATTTTATTGGGGAAGCGGCCTATTTTAGATATAATAGAAGGTGTTAGTAGGTGTACTCCACCAAATGCGCCTGCTTTAAATTGTTGTGCATCAATCCCTTCGGGACGGATTATACCTGTGGAGGTGTTTTCCCAAGCTTGAAGTCTATTCAATGCATCAAACAAAAAGTGTCTCGAACTACTTCGGTGATAATCAACGAGAATAGTAGCATCTGAACCATTTTGTTTATGCGCACTTATCATATCCGCAAGCGCAAAATCGGTATATATATCTGAGTTATGGACAATTACAGGTTCTGAGCCATCCGCCGTTTTTATCGTATTACTTTCTGCCGCAATTTTAGCAAGCGCTCCACCGGTGTCAAGCAAGAGGTCTGTTTCATCGCTATATTCAACCAGTGAAGAAAATGATTGATTTGAAATACAATCTTTTATTTGTTGGGGGAAATGATGAAGATTAACTATCAAACGCCGAGCTCCGGCATCTAATAATTTTTGTGCTACTCTGATTAAGATGGGCACACCATTTATTTCAGCCAAAGCTTTCGGATGATAATCGGTAAACGGTTTTAATCGAGAACCGATACCGGCCGCAAAGATAATACCAATCACTGCGTCACTTTAAATGTTTGTTCTATATCTTGCTCTCTATGCACCAGTTCAACTTTTACATTAAACTTGCGTGCAATGTGCTCTGCTGTATGCTGAGCGCAATAGACAGAGCGATGTTGGCCACCGGTGCATCCATACGCAATCATAAGGTTGGTAAAACCGCGATCGATATATCGTTGTACGGAGGCATCGACAAGGGCGTAGCAGTGGTCGAGAAATGTTAACACTTCGCCATCTTCTTCAAGAAAACTTATCACGTTGGCATCAAGGCCGGTAAATGGTTTATAACGCTCATATTTGCCGGGGTTGTTTATTGCTCTACAATCAAACACGTAGCCGCCGCCATTACCGGATGTATCGTTGGGTATTCCCTTCTTATAAGCGAAACTCATAACTTTCACCGTTAGCTTTTTCCCCGAAAGCTCATCGGTAAACTGCTTCATATTTACCAATCGGTGCAGCATTTCATTAAGATATGGATACTCGCTATATGGTTCATTAAGAAGCGCTCGCAAATTTGCAATGGCGAAAGGAACACTCTGCATAAAATGAGGTTTCTTTTCGAAGTAGCCTCTGAAGCCGTATGCACCTAAAACTTGAAGTGTGCGGAACAACACAAAATGGCGTAAATGATAGCGGAACGTTTCCTTTTCAATGGGCAAATATTTCTGTAATGATTCAAGATAAACATCCAGCAATTCATCACGAAGGCTTTCCGGGAAATTAGCTTTGGCTTGCCATAAGAAAGAAGCTACATCGTAATAAAATGGGCCTTTCCTACCTCCTTGAAAATCAATAAACCATGGCTCGCCATTACATATCATAACATTGCGGCTTTGAAAGTCGCGATACATAAACGAGTTACAATCAGCCGATTGCATCAACACATCGGCCAAGGCTTGAAAATCATCTTCAAGACGATCTTCAAGGAAATCGAGCTCGGTTGCTTTTAGAAAACAATATTTGAAATAGTTCAAATCCCACATTATAGACCGCTTATCAAATTCAGCGGTAGGATAGCAGACTGAAAAATTCATATTTTCAGCCCCGGCAAACTGTATGTCGGGAAGTCGTTGCAATGTTTTAATCAGCAACTCTTTCTCATACGCAGAAAACGATTTTGTCGCTCGTCCTTTTTCTATTTCATTAAACAGCAAGATATCACCAAGGTCTTGTTGAACATAGGCCTTGCCGTCATCACTCACAGACAGAACTTTAGGAACGGGTATTCCTTTTGCCGCAAAATGCTCAGCCATATAAATGAAGGCACGATTTTCTTCTATTGAAGTACCAATAACGCCTATAAGGCTATCACCGACTTCATCGTATAAACGAAAATAACGGCGATTGGAGCCCGAAGATGGCATCTCATCTACTTTAGCCGGAATTTTTCCTTTGATGCCGGCAAAGAGTTTGGATAGAGTGGTGATATCCATATATTATAATTGCTTAATTACCAAGGTCGGATAAAAATTTTATTCGTATTAAGCGTATTTCGTCTTCATTATATGCGGGACAAAGTTCTTTATACGCTTCTACAAGACTATCTGAATGACTGCGCTTAAAGTACTCAAATACTTCCTGCTGGTCTTCAGGATCTATTAAATCATCAATATAGTAAGATAAATTGAGTCGAGTACCGGCATTTACAATACCTTCTATTTCATCTAACAAACGGTCGAAGTCTATGCTATTATTATTGGCAATTTCATTTAAATCTATCTTTCGGTCTATCGCCTGAATAATAGAAATTTTAAGCTTGCTTTTATTCGCAACGGTCCTTACTCGTAAGTCTTCCGGTCGTTCTATCTCATTATCTTGCACATAAGTGTTTATGACACGAACAAACTCCTCTCCATAACGTTTAGCCTTACCATTACCTACGCCGGGTATATTAGCGAGCTCTTCAAGAGTGATAGGATAGGTAGTGGCCATAGCTTCGAGTGATGGGTCTTGGAATATAACGTATGGCGGCAAATCAAGGTGTTGCGCAATCTGTCGACGGAGAGCATTGAGGATTGCATATAATTCCGGATCGGCAGCGCACGTAGGCCCGCTTTTTGCCATAGCATCCTCATCGATCGAATCTTCGCTGAATTCGTTGTCTTCAACGATTTTAAATGATTGAGGATTCTCTATAAAAGTTTTGCCTTTTGCAGTCAAATGTAATATGCCATAATTTTCTATACCGCGCTCTATATAACCGTCAATAATAGCTTGTTGTATTACTGCATTGAGGAATTTAGGACTCGAGCCCTCACAGCATCCAAACACATCCGACTCATCATGTCGATAAGAGCGCACATCGGCCGATGCTCGACCCATCATGACATCTACTATATACTCTGTTTTGAATTTTTCTTTAAGTGCTGCTATGGTCTCGAGCGCTGCCAACAAGTCGTCTTTTGCTTCAACTTTCTTCTTGGGATTTAAGCAGTTGTCGCAATTTCCACAATTCTCCGAGCCATAAGACTCGCCAAAATAGTGAAGTAGTGAGCGTCGTCGACATACCGACGACTCGGCATACGACGCAGTTTCAGCAAGCAATTGCCGACCTATTTCCTGCTCTGATAATGGTTTGCCTTGCATAAATTTCTCCATTTTCTGGAGATCCTTACGCGTGTAAAACGTAAGGCAGATACCCTCACCGCCATCGCGCCCGGCTCGGCCCGTTTCTTGATAATAACCTTCAAGTGACTTAGGTATATCGTAATGTATCACAAAGCGCACATCAGGTTTATCGATACCCATGCCAAAAGCAATCGTAGCAACTATAATATCTACTTTCTCAAGCAAAAAAGCATCTTGATTTTCCGTACGAGTGAGAGGATCCATTCCGGCATGGTAGGGCAGCGCCTTTATGGCATTTACCCTAAGTAATTCGGCCAACTCCTCAACCTTTTTGCGCGATAAGCAGTATATTATACCCGATTTTCCGGTACGTTGCTTTATAAATCTTATAATGTCGCGGTCGACATTATTTGTTTTGGGCCTAATCTCGTAGTATAAATTTTCGCGATTAAACGACGACTTAAAAATAGCCGCATCGGGCATTGCGAGATTTTTCTGGATGTCGTGCTGTACTTTGGGCGTAGCCGTTGCCGTTAACGCTATAACAGGACGTGTGCCTATCTCCGTAATAATCGGACGAATACGGCGATATTCAGGGCGAAAATCATGGCCCCACTCCGAGATACAATGCGCTTCGTCGACAGCATAGAACGATATTGGCACCGTTTTTAGAAACTCAATATTCTCTTCTTTTGTTAAAGACTCCGGTGCCACATACAACATCTTCGTTTTTCCTGCTACGATATCTGCCTTGACAGAGTCTATCGCTGTCTTTGTCAAGGAAGAGTTCAAGAAGTGGGCAACGCTATCATTTTCACTGAAATGTCTCATTGCATCAACTTGATTTTTCATCAGGGCAATGAGTGGGGATATTATAATAGCCGTGCCTTCGCTCAATAAAGCAGGTAACTGATAGCACAATGATTTGCCGCCGCCCGTAGGCATAATAACAAAGGTGTCGCGACCTTGCAATAGGCTTAGCATTATCGCTTCTTGGTTTCCCTTAAAAGTGTCGAAACCGAAGTTGTGCTTAAGGGCGTCGGCAAGTTGTGCTGTGTTTACCATTTGAGGAGAGTCTTTAGTGAGGATGAGAAGTTTATATTATTTAGACGGCTGCAGCATCAAAATGAGCAGCGTCTAATTGTGTTGCACAAAATTCTTTAGTGATTACAAATTTCTTTTCTTTGGTCGACGGAATGTCATACATCGGATTCATCATAATTGTCTCGACAATCGAACGCAGACCTCTGGCGCCAAGCTTAAACTCTATCGCTTTGTCTACAATAAAATCGAGAGCCTCTGACTCGAACTGAAGTTCAACACCATCCATCGCAAATAATTTAATATACTGCCTTACAATCGCATTTTTGGGTTCGACCAATATCCGCCTTAAGGCTTCACGATCGAGAGGTAACAAATGCGTTAGGATAGGTAAACGTCCGATTATCTCAGGGATAAGACCATAGGTGCGAAGGTCTTGCGGAGCAACATGGCTCATAAAATTATCGCGCTCGATACGTCGTGTGGCAGCATCGGTCGAAAAGCCCACAAAGCTGGAATTAAGCCTATGCGCTATTGCCTGCTCGATGCCTTCAAAAGCGCCACCACATATAAACAATATATCTTTTGTGTCGACTGCAATCATCGGCTGTTCAGGATGTTTGCGGCCCCCTTGTGGCGGCACGTTGACAACCGAGCCCTCAAGCAACTTGAGTAGCCCTTGTTGCACGCCTTCACCGCCCACATCGCGTGTTATCGATGGGTTGTCGCCTTTTCGCGCTATCTTGTCTATCTCGTCAATAAAAACGATGCCTCGCTGTGCGCGTTTAACATCATAATCAGCTACTTGCAGTAATCGTGTGAGAAGACTTTCAATATCTTCGCCAACGTAACCGGCTTGTGTAAGCACTGTAGCGTCTACAATAGTAAACGGCACATCAAGAATTTTCGCTATTGTCCTGGCAATAAGCGTCTTGCCCGTACCAGTAGGGCCGACCATTATGATGTTGCTCTTTTCTATCTCTACACCGTCTTTATCTTCGGGTTGATCTAAGCGCTTATAATGGTTATATACAGCTACCGACAGGTATTTTTTAGCTTGATCTTGCCCAATGATATATTGGTCGAGAAAATCTTTTATCTCGTGCGGCGTAGGGATGGACTTGTTGCCATGACCCTTGTTTCCTTTCGAAGGATGAGCTCCATGAGCTGCGCGAGCACGAGCTATTGTAGCATCTTGCTCATCTTCAAACGAATATGCAGAAACAATGCCCAACATTGATGCGGCCGTCTCGATGCAATCGAGGCATATACCGGCATCTTCGTTAGGTGAGGGGAGTATAGTGGCCCCATCTGCCTCACTTCGACCGCAGAAATTGCAATGACGGTAATTTACTTTCTTACTTTTGGGCATCTAAATTATTATTTAGCATTAACAAGAATTCGGTCAATCATCCCATATTCAAGAGCTTCTTCTGAGGTCATCCAATAATCGCGGTCGGAGTCTTTTTCGACCTTTTCAAAAGGCTGGCCAGAATGAGTAGAAATGATACTATACAATTCTTGTTTCAACTTCTTTATTTCTCTAACAGTGATTTCCATATCTGTAGCCTGTCCTTGAGCACCGCCCATAGGCTGATGTATCATCACACGCGAATGCTTCAACGCAAAGCGTTTGTCTTTGGCTCCCGCCACAAGCAACACAGCCGCCATCGAAGCGGCGATACCGGTACATATCGTAGTAACATCCGACGATATATACTGCATTGTGTCGTAGATGCCAAGACCGGCATAAACAGATCCGCCCGGAGAGTTTATGTAAATCGACACATCTTTGCCTGGGTCAGCCGAATCAAGGTAGAGTAGCTGTGCTTGTATTACATTTGCCGTATAGTCATTAACTTCGGTACCCAAAAAGATTATACGATCCATCATAAGGCGCGAGAAAACATCCATCTGAGCAACGTTGAGAGAGCGTTCTTCTATAATCGTAGGACTGATATAAGAGTCGATAGGCATTGCTGTTTTTGATGTGAAAGCGGCATATTGATCGAGTGCATTTCCACTCATATTGAGATGATGCACGGCATAATTTCTAAAATCTTTATTTGTCATCTTTAATCTATGTTTTAAGTCGGTTCAATCGGTTTTCGTAAAAATTTTCTATTTCAAAATTAAGCAATTTTTTGTGCTTTCGCAAATATTTTTGCTTGACTATTTAATTTTTTTTTAGGAAAACGTAACTTTGCAACTAAATATAACGCTTTTAGCCCTGTTTTTATGAGTAATCCTCCCGCGTTCAACGCTATGCAGACTATTAAACGACGCTTTTTTGCTATGCGAAACGGCATTATTGCCGACACACTGCGCAATGCAGGCTCGCCTTTTCGTATAATCTTCGGCTTAAACCTGCCTCAGTTAGTTGAGATAGCAGGGGAGTGTGGTAAGTCAACAGAGCTCGCAGAATTATTGTGGCAGAACAATAGCACACGCGAAAGTATGTTGCTTGCTCCAATGCTCGTCGAGGAGCAACATTTCACCCTCAACGACTCTCTGCGCTGGATTGATAGTATACCATCTGCCGAAGTCGCCGACATCCTTTGCCATAGATTATTGCGGAAAGTGCCATATGCATGGACTCTCGCCGAACAGTTAATTAGCACCCCTTCGGGAACGTGGCATCAATATACCGGCCTTCGACTCACTTTTAACCTAATTAATCAAGACCCTCAAAGGGCTATAGATATGCTGCAAAACTCTGATATTCAAGATGATTTATTACCTCTATCAAACTCTATAATATCAGAGTGCCGATATCTCACTTCTAATTTATAGATATATTATAAGGTGCGAAATCGCAACAAACCAATGACTGCCTCAAATACAAACCTCAACTCAATACACATGGCTCTAAGAGTCAAATATTTGCCTCAAAAAATTTTAGAGTCATGAAAATTTCCATGGCCAAATAAAAATTCGATAGCCTGAGTAGGATATTATCTTTGCTTGGATAAATAATTATTTCTTTCTATATTTGTCCTACTTTTACAGAAATTTAATTTATTAAACTCAAAAAAAATGGATATATCTATTAAGCAAATTAGTGAAGGTGGCACGTTTATGACAAATTATGATAAGGTTGTTGTTGAAAAATGTCATTATGTAAATGCTGTTGAAGAAAGAACCGAAAAAACTACAATACTTTCAAATGCTACGGCGACCATAATGCGTGTAACAAACAATGGAACAATCTTTATTCAGGTTTTTGATAACGATTTTGGGATAGAAGCTCCACTTGCTCAATTCAGAACACCATCGGCCTTTTATCACAAAGATGAAAGAGCAGAGGTTTCCCAAACAGCCTTGGTTCGTGGAAATGAGATTATTGAGGAGATGCCAATCACGCATGGAGGTTTTGAAGATGGAAAAATTAGTATGTTTATGATTTCCAAGCAAAAAGGGAAAACGATTGCTTTCATCATAGTAAATCCAAAGAATACTGATGAATATTATTATCGTATAATGTTTGCACAGTAAAAATTTGTAACAAAATTTGAAAAACAAAAACTGGTATTTGTCGCTTTGAGTGGCAAATATCAGTTGAAAATCTGCCCCCCTAAAAGACGTATTTTCAGGCGAAAAGCGGTGTTTTTGAGGGGTCAAACCTTAACGAAATCTCGATTTTGTTAAGAGTTGAAATTTGTAACGGTCTAAATTTCAGCGATTAGGGGATTTTTAAGGGGCTTTCCCCTTAAAGGCTGTCTGTCAAGCCCACACACACGCCCTCGCGTTCCTTTTTTCGATAAAAAAATAGCCTTTTTTCCGCTATATGCAGAAAGGCAGATGTGCGGTAAACTCCTACCGTATGCGTCAAAATTTTGGCTGGCCAAAATAGAATTTAACATAATCCTTATTATGTACCAAAAGTGGATATTTATTTAAAAGGTTTCTGCATAAAATAACTCCGGCACATGATGAAAGACAATAACTTCACAGATACCGGAGATGTTTTGTAAATTATATTATGCTTAGGATTCTGGCTCAAAAGCCTGGAAGCTATTATCGGTGTAAAAAACAATTATAGACTTGATTCGTTTTTTTTCGCGATTAGAATCTTTATCATTTTTTAGAGCGCCAGGCACTGCAACGAATCCGTCGGAATTGAAGGGAAGATCAAACAATCCTTTAGAGTTATCATTGCTAATATTAGAATCTCGCGAAGTTTCACGAGTGTCAATAGCCGAATTAAACAAGTGTTTTTCAACGTCTTGAGGTTCTTTATCATGCTTATAGACCGAATTTTGAGCCTCTGAGGTTTCAAAATTTGACAACTGACGCATATCACCACGGCCAAAAAGCAACCACACAATATCTAAGTCAGGAAAACCTTCGTCGATCTTCGCTAACATTTGATTGTTGATTGTTTTGTTACGCCCACACATCAATTGAGAAAATGTAGGCCTCGGAATACCAGCTTTGTCAGCAAACTGAGTCGTTGACAAGCCTTTTTCTTGCATGTATTGTCTAAGTCGTTGAATAATAGGACTTTCTTCAATTGCACTCATCTGATTTACAATTAGCAATTTATTTGTTTGCAAAGTTAAACAATAAAATTTAATCATGCAAACACTTGTTCTCAAAACGTTATTCACAATTGCAACTATATGAAATTTATATTATTCCCGATTGCAAACGCAAACCAATCCATGCATCTATCACGGCTATAAACTGGACTAGAAACAATTAAACTATTACTTGCAATACGCTATGCCATATTGTTAATTATCAGTATTATACAAATAGTCATTTTCAAATGATGCTGCATTTTACTACATCTCCAGAAAATATATAGATTTTATCCGTATGCTACTATAATTCAACAATTTACCAAATGTGTTAAAACATGAAAACGTGTAATTTTAACTTAAATTCACAACTTGCTAATGCGAATCCCCTACCCTGCTACAATGTAAATACAGAGTTGAAATAATTATATAGATGCAAATTGCTTGTCACATTTATTTCATTTATAATATAACGATGCAAATTCATATTCGGGAATTATTGCACAATTTAATTCCGCAAATGTTAATTCACTGATTAATTATATAAATCGCCATATTTAACACTGAAAAATTCCATAATTTGCATACACTTGCTCGCCTCTGCTACAAAAATAACAATCTCAAGGCCTTAAAAGTTCAATAATTTGAACTTAAAGACTGATAATCAAGAAGTAAATGGTTTTTAGCTAATTCCCGAAACTGTTTAATTCTGAAATTAAGGCATCAGCAAGTAAGTTTCCCCAAAGAAAATACCCGGCAGAGGTAAAGTGGACGCCATCTTTATTTAATACCTTACTGTTTTGCATCTTTTTTGCACTCCCCTCACCCCCGGCTACAGCGAAGTGGTCGTAGTAAGCTATATTGTGCTCTTTGGCATAAGACATAATAATATTACGCACTTGATGAGTTTTGACGTTAACCACAGTATTTCTCACCCTGCGACGACGGCCATTCTTATTTTTCACATATCGATATACCTTCTTAAAGCATTCCGTTGGGCTCACCATGATAATATGAGCATAGGGATTATGCGTTCTAATATCCGTTATAAGATTATCAATTTCGCAATATAAAGTATCTTTATTAGAATTTCCGAACGCTTCATTAGTACCTAATGCTACGATAATGATGTCGGACTGGAGCGACGACAATTCCTTAGCAAAATTATTTATCCGCGAATAAGCGCCATAAGTTGCACCATTATTTCCTATCGAATGAACTATTGAACCACATGAATCGGCTAATAGCTCTATGCCGCCAAATGTAGTGTTATTGTCGCCTTGACATGATAATGTAATAGCATCTACCGTTCCAGCTAATGACACATAGCAATAATTATCAAGATGAGATACGCTATAGTCAAGCTCTGCAGCTTTGCTCATAACCGATAGTACCTGCGGTTGAGAGCCAATATAAAATAAGCGCAACCGATTAAAGGGTATTGAACTATTTAGCGAAAAACTATAATTGCTATCCATCGGTTTGATCCCTATACCGGTAAATGGCATTTCGGTATTCCACGGTTGCTTCAACAATTTAGAAGAGGCGTACTTACAATCGGTAGCAAATGTATAATCTAAAGGTTGATTTGTTGCTGCGAGTTTATAGGGAATTATAATCCCTCGGCCGGCGCCATGAGTTTTCTCTGCAATACGGCGTCGCAATACAGCTCCACCTAAATCTGCTTGAACGTGAGAATCTCCAAGATACACGATAGTAAATATGCTATCGCCACTACAAGCTCCCTTATACTTTTTCACCAGTCCGCTCCAATCATCACCATTTAGTTCTATTTTATTCTTGGCAAGATTCAAAAAAGGATAATTAGAATAGTTCGTATCACTTTCAATAGCGACTTCGATATCTGGGTTTAACCTAAGCTGAGACTGATTATCATCGTTTTTTGCAATGATGGCAGACCAGCAATTCAATAGCAACGCACATATAATAGCCTTTTTATTCATCGAGAGCTTGAAATAACGAGGTTGATAGAAGTTTTGCCATTTCGTGGCCACCCTTGTGATTAAGGTGGATATAATCGGCATTCATCAGTTTGCGTTTACGCCAATCGACGATAGCTCCAGCGCCGCCCATAGCAGCACGTGTATCCCAAAAATACACTCCCGAACGTCGAGCCAGCTCTCGTTGAGCTTTTACCATTGCATCACATGTTGGCATCGACTTTATTTCCACACCATCTTTAAACCCTCTATCACTAATGCCTAAAATGAGGATGTCGGCTTCTGGATAACATTTTTTGATGTGAGTCACCGCTTGTATCATAGCATACATATATGGTGTATAGTCGGTTTGCTCAGCGGTCAGTGCGTTAATACCAAATTCTACAATTATCAAATCGTAATCTACAAATTCAGCCATTCGACGACATAGGTCGACATTTAATTTGCCATGGCTGACACCGGAAGCACCCCGAAGTGACATGCAATCAAGTTGAACGCCATTTTGGCCATCGAGATAAGCTCCGAGACTTATTAAATCGGCAATATCGCTGCTGATATTTAGCGACGTTGTGGCACTATCTAATTTTATATACTGAGGCTCGTATGATGCTGTCACGTTGAATGAATGCACGGTGCCATCAGAAGTTGTAAAATTAATAGTCCCATCGTTATGCGCTATAAATATAAACGATGAGCGCTGCCATGAGCTCGTTCTCGTTGAAAACGATGAGCCTTTATATGTTGTCCGCGAACCTTGGCTGCCCTTTGCATAGTCACCTGATAAGACTCGAATCGTATCGTTAGATTTCATATTATGAACATCATGCATCGTCCATCCGCTATCTGATTGCCTGACAGTCTTCCTAAAACCTGGGAAATCGCTATGCATTGCCATATATCCCACACCGCAACCGCCATATCGTATTTGAAGTGTGTCGCGGAAATCTTGACACAATATGTCGCCTTCGATAAAAGAATCGCCAATCATTGCAATCCTCACAAGGCGATTCTCGCGTTGAGATAAGGCTTTCTTAAGATGCGGAAACATCTCATCATCAGACGTATAATTCTCTATTTGCACAGAGTCTACATCAATCGAAGCATTGATAACAGGTTCGTTTTTAGGGGCAGAGTTAATAGAATCGCCCTTAGCACAAACAAGCGAATCACTCGTTTCAGTCGTTGCGTTTAGTAATTTATCTATCTCTTGTTGGTTTTCAGCAATAAACTTTGTAAGTTCAGGGTCTATTTCTATGTTAGATTTTACGTTTATATTAGATTCTTTAGGGAATAAATCTGAAAAAATGCCGAAATCCTTTATTCTATTCTCAGTAATTGAGCTCCATGGCACATAAGACAACACTAGCAACACGACAATAGTTGTTGCAATAACGATGACAATATGCTTTGACGATTGCCTCATAACGCCTACGAGTATTTCTCGAGAATTTTCAGGAGCGGAGTCGCTTTATCGGCCGTTTCAATCCATTCGTCTTCCGGAGAAGAGCCGGCTGTAATACCGCTACCCGTATAAATTGCCCACTTTTCATTGTCGAAGTGGACGCAACGGAGCATAACGTATACCACTCGGCTATCATCACGTTTAATATCAATAAGGCCACCATAGCAATGTCGACGCACGTCTTCATACAATTTGATATCACGAAGAGCCTCGGCTTGCGGAAACCCTCCAACAGCTGCTGTTGGATGAATGGCATTAATAATCTTTGATATCTCAAATTTACAATCTAAGGTTTTCAGATGTATTGGAGTGCATAGGTGATCAATATTTTGGTAATGGAAATCATAAGTAGGCATAGTTTTAATTTCAATATCACCGTTTACCTCTGATATCCTTTTAACCATATCATCTATTACAATCTGATGCTCTTCAGTATTTTTACTACTCCACTCTCCCACCCCATGTTTTTTTGTGCCGGCTAACGCTCTTGTTATAGCCACATTACCTGATATTGATTCAAGTAATAATTCAGGTGTTGCACCCATCCAATATCCACTCGAAGGATGATAAAAACAAAAGCAAAACATATCAGGGAACAAAGAAAAGTAGTCTCTGATTATTGATTCGAGATTAAAATCTTTGAATGTACCACATATTTGCCTACACAAAACCGATTTTCCACCTCGCATGCGAAGTTTTTTCACAAGCCGACCAACATTATCTAAATAGACGTCTTGGGGAGTCGATACTGTTGCGACGTCCATGACACTATCGTTTCTAAACGAACAATCGTACCACGGCACAACCGATACAATCTCATATTCAAGTGATTGCGGCAACATGGCTGTAAATCGACATTTACACACACTGTTCTCACCAGGCAGACGATATATCAGAAAAGACGGCATTATTTTACTGCAAGTTTCCCTATCAAATCAAAACCTTCGGCAGCAGTAATTTCAACGCGATATATCCTGCCAATCTCTATCAATGGCGAATATTCTACATATACATTACAATCAACTTCAGGAGAATCATATTCGCTACGGCCTACATAGTATTTGCCATTGTAAGAATCTATTATAACATCTAATTCGGTTCCAACTTTGCTTTCCGAAATATCAAAAGCTATTTCTTGTTGGAGTTCCATTAGGCGGTCAAGTCGCTGTTGTTTAACACTTTCAGGTATTTCATCTTTGAGGTTTGTAGCCGCGAAAGTCCCTTCTTCTTCGCAGTAAGCAAATGCCCCCAGACGCTCAAATCGCTGTTCGGCAACAAATTCCAAGAGGTTTTCGAAGGCCGCGTCATCCTCTCCCGGAAATCCAACCATCATAGTGGTACGTATATGTATCCCGGGCACCTCTTTACGTATTCGCGAAAGCAATGCACGTGTTTCGTCTGCCGTGATATGGCGACGCATATTCGACAGCACCCTATCGTCGATATGCTGTAATGCTATATCGATATAATTGCATACATTTTTATATTTTGCCATAACCGGCAGAATATCGTAAGGGAATTCCGATGGATATGCGTAATGAAGACGTATCATTTCAACTCCCGAGACTTCAGCCATGCCACTTATCAAACAGGCAAGCGACGAATTACCATCAGCCAAATCCTTACCATAAGACGACAAGTCTTGTGCTATAATATTGAATTCTCTTGTGCCATTTGCCGCCAATGAACGCACTTCATCGATAATTTCATCTACCGGGCGAGAATGATGTCGTCCGGTAATGAGTGGGATTGCACAAAAAGCGCAAAATCGATTGCAACCCTCTGAAATTTTTATATAAGTATAGTGTGGAGCCGTTGAGATAACTCTCTCCCACACTTTTATCGACTTATCATTATTACGCGAAACCACGTCTACAATCGCCGTCCAATCAAATTTACCGTAAATACCATCAAGCTCAGGCAACTCATCTTTTAATTCCAAGCGATATCTTTCGGTAAGACATCCCATCGCATATAACGCCGATATCTTACCACGTTTTTTTTGCTCGGTTGCCTCAAGTATTACATTTATCGACTCTTCTTTGGCATCACCAATAAAACCACAAGTATTAACCACCACTACCGATCCATCAGATGGTATTTCGTCAACGAAAACGACCTTGTATCCGACCTCTTCGAATCGTTTTGCAAGACGTTCGCTATCGACAAGGTTTTTAGAGCAACCAAGGCTAATGATTGAGACACGCCGAACCATCGCTTCACGCCTCCTTGCGTCCGAAAAGAGACTCGACAAAAGCTCGTTTATTGAATAATTGCAGGTCTTCGATACCCTCGCCTATTCCTATATATTTTACCGGGATTTTAAACTGGTCGCTAATGCCTATCACAACACCGCCACGGGCAGTGCCATCAAGCTTAGTAACGGCCAGATGCGTTACCTGAGTCGCGACAGAGAACTGACGCGCCTGTTCAAAGGCATTTTGACCTGTAGAGCCATCAAGGACGAGTAAAACTTCGTGGGGAGCACCCGGCACGACCTTGTCCATAACGCGCTTGATTTTCGACAACTCGTCCATCAAGCCCTTTTTGTTATGCAAACGGCCGGCAGTATCAATTATAACGACATCGATATTATTAGCAACAGCCGACGACAGAGTATCGAAAGCAACAGCTGCCGCATCGGAGCCTAATTGTTGTTTAACGACCGGTACTTCGGCACGACGGGCCCATTCATCAAGCTGTTCGACAGCAGCGGCGCGGAAAGTATCGGCCGCTCCAAGCATAACTTTATTGCCGGAACTTTTATAGTGATATGCGAGTTTACCTATTGTGGTTGTTTTACCTACGCCATTAACGCCTACTACCATTATTACATATGGCTTTTTGCCGGCCGGCGGCATAAACTTTTCGGCAGTATTTTCACCGTTATCACTTTCTGCCAAAAGGTCGCTGATTTCTTCGCATAGCAACTCATTGAGTTCGTCAATATCAACATATTTGTCGCGAGCCACACGAGCTTGAATACGGTCGATAATCTTCAACGTGGTTTCTGCACCAACATCGCTTGTTATAAACACTTCCTCAAGTTCATCAAGGAAATCATCGTCGATAGTACGTCGACCTGCGAATACGCGGCGTAACTTACTGAGGACACCCTCCTTAGTCTTTTCAAGACCTTTATCAAGGTTTTGCTTTTTATCTTTGCTGAAGAAATCAAAAAATCCCATTACTAACTTTTCCTTTTGTGTTACAAAATTACGCAAATTATATGACATAATTGGCGTATAGTAAAATTATTTATCACAAAAGTGTAGCGCTGCGTCGTTAGTACTGAAGATAGATAAATGGCACGATTTCGCTTTGCCGCATTTGGATTACAAAAAATATCACAATCGCCACTACTATCCCTTGTAACACCGCCGGCAATGACGCGTAGACCTTCTCAAACTTAAGTGTTACTGAATGAGGCAACATGTGGGCAATAAAGGCAAATATCATTAGTGCCACTATCAGAGTGTATCCTGCGAAAAATTGTGGTGCTACCGATATATGGAAATCGGAGACTATCTGATATAGCATCACACCAACGGTCTCCAGCGACGAAGCCCTGAAAAGTATAAAGCCAAAAACAATAAGCAAGAAAGTAAAAGCCATGTTTGAGACGCGTATCACAATGGTATCCTGTAAAAATGTCGGGAGCCGCCACAACCGATGCATTATTTTATGCAATACCAGTAACAAGCCATGATATACACCCCAGATGATATACATCCACGAAGCTCCATGCCATAGTCCCCCAATCACCATGGTGACAAACTGATTAAAGTAGGCCCGAATCCGACCACGACGATTTCCGCCCAAGGGTATGTAGATATAATCGCGCAACCACGTTGAGAGAGATATGTGCCAGCGACGCCAAAACTCTGTGGGATTTTGAGACTTAAAAGGTGATGAGAAATTTTCTTTGAAACGATAACCTAACACCAACGCCAATCCTATGGCCATATCAGAGTAGCCGGAGAAATCGCAATATAACTGTATTGTAAAGCCAATAGCTCCGAGTAAGTTTTCAAATCCGGTATAAAGGGCCGGATTATCGAAAATACGATCGACAAAGTTTCCGCTAATATAATCGGCTATAACTACCTTTTTTACAAGTCCGCACATAATCAAGAAGATTCCTTCAGAAAACATTGCCGAGGTTGGCGGTTTGTTTTCTTTAATCTGGCCAAGCATGTCTTTTGCCCTTACAACAGGGCCGGCAAGTAACGGAGGAAAGAATGTGAGGAAAAATGTATAATCGAGTAAACTTTTGCACGGAGCGAGTGTTCGACGATATATGTCAACGATATAACTTATTGAACGGAACGTGAAAAATGATATTCCGGCAGGTAATATAATATCAACAAAATTATAGCTAAAGTTAAAAAGGCCATTAATTGCATCAATTAGTAAATTAAAGTACTTAAAGTATGATAGCATCGCCACATTCGCCACAACGTTTAGGGCCACTATAAACCTTCGCATCAAACGATTTTCGGTACATCCCAACCATAATCCAAGTAAATAATCGCAAACACAAACGAAACACAAAATGACTACACACCAAGAACTTGACTTATAGTAGAAATATAACGAAAAAGCTATCACAAACAACTTTTTAATCGTTTGCCAACGATGCAGATTTTGATATATGAGCAGAAACACGACAAACAGTACGAAGAAAAGCCCCGTATTAAAAAGCATAGGCTGCGATTGGTCATATCGCAATAGTTCTAATATGCGACCCAACACATCATTCATATCGCTTAAGATTGAATATTTCGTTCATACAACATAGGCTTATTAAAAGGTAAAATGGAGGGCTACCCTCACTCCGTGCCTATCGATAGAATATGGCACATCGAGATAGGTGAGACGCCAAACATAATCTACTCGTAACACCCTAAATATATTATCAATTCCTGCAGATACTTCCATATATGGCTTATGGCGTAACGATGTTATGCCTGCCGACTCGGGAAATATAAGCAAGTCGCTATTATACTCCGGATTACTACGCTTCGATAAATGCCCATATAATCCGTTAAATGTAAAGACTTCGCGTAGTCCGAGTTTTTTGAAACCCGGAATAAGGTTGAACAATGCTCCTCTGAGATACCACGTGGCATGGATGGCTGCATAGGTTGAATTCATAAATTCCATAGGATTCATCAGAGCAAAGCTTTCGGGCTGTATTGTGTATGACAAATTGGCATTAGGCAAAAAGAGTTCTGTAAATGGGGCGCTTCCCCAGATATGTCCGCCTTTGAGTATCATGTACAGATTACCTACAACAGGCAGACGGAAAAGTTTCGACACAGAAAGTTCTGTTCGGTTTATCGTATAAGCGCTACCCAAAATCCCTCTTGCAGCCGTTTTATGCGATAAAATAAAAACGGGGGTAGCTAAGTCAACGGGAATTCGTTCCGACTTTGTCTGATAAAACTTCTCACCGGGAGCAAATCGCAACTGCATACCCACAGCCATTTCATTGAAGTAATTGAAAACCTGACCATTGCCCTTAACAAATGGAACATATGGTGTTGCTTCTTGCCGCGTATGTTCTATGTTTGCCGCTATTGAAAGATTGTTATCAAGTTCTAATGTATATTCCAATTTAGAATCTCTCAAGTATGTGTAGCGACGATTGTCTTGTCGCGATACGGATAAAACAAAATTATCGGGATTGGTAAACATATACTTAGATCCAAGTCGGTCGACATCGTAGTTGTGAGTTAGCCTCAACGAATGCACTGGGAATTCTCTTGAATGATATTTCTTTTCGTTGAAAGAATACTCTAATTCTGCTCCATACTTCCAATGATGATCGCGAAAACCATGTGCTACGTAAGCACGGCCAAACCAATGCTTACTCAATGATGCTGTCGTCACCCCTCCAAATCGCAACCTCAACCCTTCGAAGGCATTATAACTTGCAAAAGTGTTGACCGGGCCTATATCAAACTTACTATCTTTGGGCGATGTGCCAACATAGCCTGAAAAAAGTATCTTAAGAACTTTTTCGCCCCAATAAAAAACTTTGTTCTGGCGTAATCGTTGTACCAACAAGGGGATATTCTTCTCGCCAGGCAGCTCGGGAACGACTCGCTCATTAATCCAAAATATAGAATCGCGTGAATTTGCCTCATCTTGCACATATTCTTTCCCAAGTTTCATCATTAAAGAGTCGGCAATAGCATTGTGGTCGAACGAATGATTTTTATAATTTATTTTACGCGAAACATACAACTCTGGCAAGTTAGGCAACACACTAAAAATCATACACATATCATCATTACGCTTCAATCGAAAGCCGTTATCGGCGCGGTCATACGACTGAGTTATGCGTAAATCTTTTATGAAATTCAGGTTTATGTCTTTAGGCGTATGCATATCGACACGTCGTATAAACATTGTCGAATCATTCGCCGGAATATATACATGACCACTAAAGCCAAACGAAGCTTTGTTGCGAGGATAAAATGCGAGCGCTATGTGATCTCCCGGATATCCCTCTACCTGAGCTGTGCTGTCGACAAGATAAAACCTATAAAAATCGGGGGCGATAGGCGACAGCGGACTTATAAACGTATTCCTTAACAAAGTAATGTTATCGGCATATAAATCAACCTCGCGCAACAAATCGGCCAACAACACATCGACATTCTCTTTTTCAAGAAACTCGTCAACACCATAACTTTGTGTGCCACGGACCATTACACGCTCTTTATCTGAAGCCTTGTTCCACATCACTGTCGTTGCATTTTCTTTAAGTGACAGATTTAACACCGGAACGCCATTAATTTCAGATGAATCGACATGCTCCATCAAAAACGGCATACGCTTGAGGATGCCATTTTGCATCGTGGTGTCAAAATTGTTTATTCCCAGCGAAATGCGTTCATACTTATCGTAGGTGTAATAGTCATTTTGTTTAGGGTCGCTTAAATGTCGCGCATTTCTGAGACGGCGAGCAAAATCAACAGCCGGATTATTGCGTTTCGAATACTTGCTCTTCCTCACCTCAAGAGCCTTAAGTTCAACAGCTTGAGTAGTAAGATTTATATCGTATAGATTTAATGCCGAAGGTTTTACTTCTACTGTTTTAGAAGCATAACCTTGACATGAGGCGGTTACGCTCACAGTCCCTGCCGGAACATTAAACTCAAAAATGCCTCGACTATCAGTTACGGTAGCAACTCCCGATGGTTGTGCCGTAACAGAGGAATACGGCAGACCTTGAGTCGAAAGGGAATCGCGTACAATACCTTTTATGAATGTCGCCGATGCCACATAAGCATTCGCATCGACTATACCTATTATAAGGCAAGCAATGAACGCTAATGCAATATGTTTTATTCTATTCAATTTTTTTGTTTAACTTTACCAAAATTTTATAACATGTCAGTAGAAATAGAACGAAAATTTCTTGTCGTAGGCCCGTTCAAACATCTTGCTATTAAGCGGTTTGAAATTGCTCAAGGATATCTAAGCGTGTCACCAGATAGTACTGTCAGAATACGTATTTCAGATAATCAAGCCTGGATAACCGTTAAGAGCCGCACCATAGGCGCCACACGTGACGAATGGGAATACTCCGTTCCTCTGAACGATGCTCGTGAGATGCTTGCGTGTTGTGGTTCTCGAAAGATAGAAAAAACGCGCTATATTATTGACGCCGAAGATGGGCTTCGTTGGGAGATAGACGAGTTTCATGGGCGCCATTCAGGTCTTGTTATTGCAGAGATTGAACTTCCATCTGAAGAAACATCCTTTGTCAAGCCCCCTTATATAGGTGAAGAGGTAACCGGCGACACCAGATATTACAACTCAAATTTAAGTCTTTCTTAACGTTTTACCAGCTTCACAACATTTTCAATATGTTGTGTATGAGGGAACATGTCAACAGGCTGCACCGCCTTAACTCTATACTTGCTATCGAGAATTGCGATATCACGTGCTTGAGTGGCCGGATTACAACTTACATAAACTATCACAGGAGGCTCAGCGCGAAGAATCGTTTCAACGACGTCGTTGTGCATACCTGCTCGTGGGGGGTCGATAATCATTATATCGGGTCTACCATGCTCTGAAATAAAATCATCGGTAAGGACATCTTTCATGTCGCCAGCAAAAAACATAGTATTCTCGATTCCATTTATGGCTGAATTCACCTTAGCGTCTTCAATGGCTTCAGGAACATATTCCACACCAATGACCTTTCGAGCCCTACGGCTTACAAAATTTGCTATCGTACCAGTCCCGGTATAAAGGTCATACACGAGTTCGTTACCTGTTAGCCCTGCAAAGTTTCGTGCCACCTTATATAACTCGTAAGCTTGCACCGAATTTGTCTGATAGAAAGATTTTGGCCCTACTCTGAACCTCAGACCCTCCATTTCTTCTTCGATATATTCCTTGCCATAAAATAGGTGTACGGGTAAATCTCCTATTGTGTCATTAACCTTTGTGTTGATAACATACATCAACGACGTTATTTGCGGGAATTCGTCAATAAGAGCTTTCAGCAAAGACTCCGTTTCTGTTGGCCGAGATTCTCCAACAACGAGTACGACCATAATCTCTCCCGTCGACGCAATACGCACCATCATAGTGCGTAAAAATCCTTGTTGTGCCTTGAGGTCGTAAAATGGCAAAGAATGTTTTTTTCCATAATCTTTTACAAATCGGCGCATTGCATTAGAGATATCATCCTGCAAATAGCATCGATTTATATCCAATACCTTGTCGAAAGCTCCGGGGATATGAAAACCGGCGGCATCACGGTCGGGAAAATCCACGCCACTATTAAGTTGCTCAAATGTAAGCCACGATTTATTTGAGAATGTATACTCCATCTTATTCCTATATTCCCAAACATTTTTACTACCTATAACTTGTGGTATTTCAGGCAATTCCACCTTTGCAATCCGTTGGAGTGCATCGACCACTTGCTTGCGCTTACATTGAAGCTGATAATCGTATGGCAGATGTTGCCATCGACAACCACCACATATCGTAAAATGGCAACATGGAGACTCGACACGCAGTTCGCTTTGTTTATGAAAAACAGTAATACGACCTTCGGCGTAATTCTTTTTCTTTTTTTCCAGTTTTATGTCAACACAGTCCCCAGGAGCTCCAAAAGGAACAAAAACGACCATATCGTCGACACGAGCCAAGGCATTACCTTCAGCCGCAACATCTACTATCTCAACATCCTGCAAGACAGGAAGAGGTTTTCTTTTTCTTGACACTGTTGTTAAGTTTAATAGTTGAGCCACAAAGTTAGCGTTTTTTTTGCAAAAACTTTTCGTAAGTCCGTTGTGTTTGCTTAATTTTGTAGGTGTTTTGCAAAACATTTTATGGAACGCACAATCGAAATAGGCGGCGTTAAAATGCGCTATGATGTTGAAGGCAGCGGCCAGCGCCCTGTCATTGTCATGCATGGTTGGGGGTGCAAAGCTTCAACAATGGCTATCCTCGCCAATGCCGCGACAGATTCAACCACTACCGTATACAACCTCGATCTGCCTGGTTTTGGTGAGTCAACTGAGCCGGCTGAAGTGTGGGGCGTAGATATGTACACCAAATTCATCGAAGATTTCGCAAAGATGGAGCGCATTGAGAACCCGGTGCTAATAGGGCATTCTTTCGGCGGTCGCATCGCAATTGTTTTTGCATCGCGCAATAAGACCGACCGCGTAATATTGGTTGATGCTGCGGGAATTAAGCCTCGCCGAAGCATGAAATATTATCTAAAAGTATATCCATTCAAAGCGGCGAAACATATTTTACCATATATTTTGGGGAAGAATCGTGCTTCTAAAATTATTGAAAAAATGCGTAATAAGTCCGGCTCCACCGACTATAAACAAGCCTCGCCAAAGATGCGCACCATAATGAGCCGTGTTGTAAATGAAGATCTCACCCATCTATTACACCTGATAAAAGCTCCCACCCTGCTCATTTGGGGTGAAAAAGATACTGCCACACCTCTTCGCGATGCCAAAATCATGGAGAGAGAAATTCCCGATGCCGGCCTCGTTTCTTATCCCGAAGCCGGGCACTACTCTTTTCTCGACCGCCCGGGTCAGACCGCTGCGGTCGTTAAGAGTTTCTTAAATATTAAATAACACACAGAAAACTTGCACCATGTCGCTCAAAATAGTAACATACGCCATAATTCTGATAATTACTACGGTGGTAGCTTTATGTCTTGTTAACCTCATCATTGAGTTGAGGCGATGCCTGATGATGTTTCAACAGAATAGTTATCGGCCTGAACGTTATAACCGTTGGTTAAAGGAGTCGGGCGACAGCACTTCTACTTTAAGGCTTTTCGGCATTATAGTCTTGATGCTTACGCTCTCTCCTTTTTGCAATTCGTTTGTGGTAATGATGCCATTAGTTGCATTATTTAGCATAGTGAGTATCATTAAATTATCAAGACGCAAATACAAAAAGCCTCTTGTAATGACCAAACGAGCTTATCGTATTATCATTAGCTCATTGCTTATTGTAGCTCTTGCTTCGTCACTAATAATGACTATTGCCGGATGGGATAATTATATGGTATTTATTAAAGTATTGCTTGCTGCTTATTGCCTATCCCACGCAATTATTTTGGCTGCGAATTATATGCTCACTCCTATCGAAAAACGCATAACAAAAAGATATTGCAACGAAGCAGCCTCTATCTTGGCGGCTATGCCCGATTTAAAAATAATTGGAGTAACGGGTAGCTATGGTAAGACAACAACAAAACACTATTTACATAGAATATTGTCTGAACAATTCGAGACAATTATGACACCCGGAAGCTTTAACACCACATTAGGAGTTGTCCGTACAATCCGCGAAATGTTGAAGCCTTATCACGAAGTGTTTATAGTTGAAATGGGCGCCAAACAGACCGGTGATATTCGTGAAATATGCGATCTCGTGCATCCTTGGGGTGGAGTCATTACCGCCGTAGGACCTCAGCACCTCGAATCATTTAAATCGATAGATAACGTACAGGCCACTAAATTTGAACTTGCCGACGCCTTGCCAAGCGATGGCTTAGCGGTTATAAACAACGATTTTGAAAAGATTTCCGATCGCATCGTAACTAACACCAAGGTATTGCGTTATGCCGTAAAAAACACCGAGGAGGCCGACTATATTGCTTCAAATATCGAATATAGCCCTATTGGTACTCGTTTCGATATTATTCGTTGTGCCGACGGGCATAAACTCAGCCTCTACACACACCTTGTGGGAGAATGTAATATCTCCAACATACTTGCTGCGGTTGCCGTTGCACACAGCTTAGGCGTGAGCGATGAACGCATAGCTTATGCCGTTGAGAAAATAGAACAGGTAGAACATCGCTTGAGCATTAAACGTATACCCGGAGGACTTACAATTATCGACGATGCATTCAACAGCAATCCCGTAGGCTCTGCTATGGCTCTTGATGTACTCGCATCGATGAAAGGCGGACGTCGATTCCTTATCACTCCGGGAATGATTGAGCTTGGCGATGAGCAGCAAGAACTCAATCGTCAATTTGGTTTTAAGGCCGCTTCTTGTTGCGATATCGCAATTGTTGTCGGCCGGTATAACCGCGATGCTATCGTCAACGGGCTAACCGAAGGCGGGATGGCTCTTGATTCAATACATCAGGTAGACAGCTTTGCACAAGCTCAATCGCTACTGACATCAATGGCTGTTGGCGGCGATACCATACTATATGAAAACGATCTTCCAGACACATTCAAATAGTTTTATCAACAATGAAAACCACAATAGGAATTTTTTTCGGTGGTCGCTCAACCGAACACGAAATATCGGTAATCTCTGCCAATCAGGCGATGGCAGCTATCAACCATGATAAATACAATGTTGTACCGGTTTATATTACAAAGCAAGGCAAATGGTACACCGGACAAGCGCTCACCGATGTAAAAAATTATCGTGATTCAAAAAGTCTATTAAGCTCATGTGAAGAAGTGTATATGCGCCCTGTTTTCGGCGATTACAACCTTTACACTGTTAAAAAGAAAATGTTTAAAAGCGACGTAGTGGCAACTCTCGACGTCGCTATCCCTGTGCTTCATGGTTCTAACGGTGAGGACGGCATTTTTGAAGGCGTTCTCGAAACCATAGGCCTACCTTACGCCGGCTGTAATACTCTTGCATCGGCAAATGGCATGGATAAAATTACTATGAAGATGATTCTTGCCGCCAACGACATTCCCGTTGTCGATTACGTTTGGTTTACCGACAAACAGTGGTTTGGAATGCGCGATGAACTTATAAACAAAATTGAGCAACGACTTGGCTATCCCGTAATCGTTAAGCCGGCCAACCTCGGATCGAGTGTCGGAATTGGTCGTGCAGAAAATCGCCAACAATTACTCGAACGCGTTGATGACGCCCAGAGATATTCTGCGCGCATTATAGTTGAAGATATGGTTGAAAATCTTCAAGAAATAAACTGCTCTGTACTTGGCGATTGCGATGAATACGAAACATCTGTTTTAGAGGAGCCGATAAAAAGCGGTGAAATTTTATCATATACCGATAAGTATATGGGCGGAACGAAAGATAATCGCGGTATGCATGCCGCGCAGAAGCGTATTCCGGCCGATTTACCAGCCGACGAAACAGCGCGAATTCAGCACCTCGCCGGTGAGACATTCCGCGTGCTTTCCTGCCATGGTGTTAGCCGTGTCGACATGATGATCGATGCTAAGTCGCGCAACATTTATGTAAATGAAATAAACACCATTCCAGGGTCTCTATCTTTCTATCTCTGGGAAGCTGCCGGCATTAAATTCTCCGAACTGATGGAACGGCTCGTACGTTTAGCCCTTAAGAGAAAACGCGATCAAGGCTCCAAAACAGTAAGTTACGATGCCAACATTTTCGCTCTGGGCGGAGGCGTAAAAGGCGTCAAAGGTACTAAAGGCATTAAATAACAATCATAAATCAATATACGACGACAGGCGTGGAAATCCACGCCTGTCGTTCTTTTAATACTTTCACTCTATTTTCATCTTACTCTTGTGCCATATCGATAGGTGTGCCATGCATCTTGGGCATAACCATCGCGTAAAATGCGAAAAGTGTTGGGCGAGGCTTCTTTTATCCTTTTTCCGGCATAATATACATTCCAAGTATCTTTTGCATAGCCATCAATTAACACGTGAAACGAATTCGCCGATGCATTCTTTACAACACCTCCATTAAAGTACACATTCCACGAATCTTTGGCATAACCATAGCCAAGTGTATGAAATGAATTAGTCGATGCATTCTTTAACCTCTTGCCTGCATAATAGACATTCCACCGATCTTTAGCATAACCATCGGCAAGAATGACGAAACTTTGAGCCGAGGCTTCTTTTATTAAATGCCCGTTAAAGAAAACGGCATTCCCACTCACAAAATAAGGCGACGACGGGCGATGCGAAGGCATCATGCGTGGGGCCGGTGGCGGCGTAGGACGGTTCTGATTATTCTGATGTCCGTGCCGCGGCGGATTATTATATGGTCTTTGCGCCACAACACTTCCAAAGGGGAATAAAAGCGCGAAAATGAGTATGAGATAAAATCTTTTCATAAGGCTTTTTGTTTATTAGACTCAAGAAACCACAAAAAGTAAAGTCTACATTAAAAAACTCTGCTGCAAGGATGAAATATATATATGCAGCAGAGCTCAATATTATAACATTACACTTATTCAGTCGGTACTTCTGTCGATTCCTCTTCTTCCGGTTCGTTGAATTCTGTAATTCCTGCATCAATCAACTGGTTATACCACGAAAACAGCTTCCGTATATCGGAGGTATATACTCTTTCCGAATCAAAATCGGGCAGTATTTTGCCAAAATAATCGCGAATATCGCCATCTGATGCAAATGATTTCACATCTACAGCTTTTCCTTCTGTGAAGTCAAATACTTTCTGGAAAACATTTGGCAATGGTTCGTCACCATGCTCAGTAAACATCGTAATATCTGCAAGCGATATTACTTTTTCGTGAGCATAGGTCGGCATTCGTTTTTTTGTTGCAAGATTTTCTACGATGAGAGAGTTTCGGCCACGGCTCAGGAGACGATACAAACCGGGCTTCCCTGTTATTGAAAGTATTCCTTTTATCATTTTTCAGTATTAATTATGTTTCATACTACAATTTACGAGTGCAAAAATAGCAAATCATCGCGAAATACAGTTCAAATTTCGTAACTTTGTGGTGTATTTTCGTGTAATCTATTGTAAAAACACAATGTTTTTATTTCTAAAATATCTCATTCAGCTTATATTGTCGCCGGAAAATGGTTGGCAAGACTTAGAAAATAGCAAACCCGATGCCACAAAACTTGCACGCACCGGATTGTATCCTTTATTAGGCATACTTGCAGCTACAGAACTTTTGTCGTTTTTCTATGAAAAAGATATCACAATAGGAGAAGTACTCATAAGAGCAATAACCGATTTTGGCACCTTTTTCGCGTCCCTGTTTATAGCAAAACTCATCATAGAGCTCTATATCGGACGATTAACCGCCTCAAGACCCGACAGCAACAGAATCGACACCTTGGCAGTTATTGGCATTGGCCTTATGACTCTAACACAGATAATAAATAATTGCCTACCATGGTCGCTTGTTGTATTAACAATACTTCCGATATATGTTATCCTTGTATTATTCAAAGCCATTCCATATATAGGGATAAATAAAGACAACGAGCTCAAGTTTACAGGGTTATGCGCAGGTGCTATCGTTGCAGTGCCTCTCATTATCTACTATCTCCTTCATCTGATTATATCATGAATGCTAAAGATATAAACATAAAAAATCGTCGTGCTACATTCGACTACGAAATAGTAGAGACTTTTACGGCGGGCATCGTTCTTACCGGCACGGAAATAAAAAGCATACGCACGGGGCATGCCTCTCTTGTCGACACCTTTTGTTATGTGACAGCCCAAAAAGAGGTGTGGGTAAAAAATATGAATATCGCCACCTACTTTTATGGCAGCTACAATAATCATGAAACGCGTCGTGATCGCAAGCTACTATTAAATAAAAAAGAAATTGCACGGCTTGCAAAGAGCCACGACACCGGCTTTACTATAGTTCCCCTGCGACTATTCATCAATGAGCGCGGCTTAGCTAAGTTAGTTATAGGCATCGCTCGAGGTAAGAAAGAATATGATAAACGACAGGCTATCAAAGAGCGTGAAGATAAACGCAATCTTGCTCGGCTCATGCAAAAATAGAGTGTATTAGTCTTATAAATTCTGTAGCTTTGGTATATCCCGACTCGATAGAACATAAAATTGGCTTCGATGCTGTTAGACAACACATCGGGCGGCTTTGCGTATCACCATTAGGCTTAACGGCATGCGACGCAATGTCGTTCCAGACCGATTATAGCATCGTGCGACGTCAGCTACACGAGGTAGCCGAAATGTTAGATATTATAACAGGCAATAATGATTTCAGTTTGGGCAATATTCACGACAAACGACAGCTATTACTGTCACTGCGAGTTGCCGGGTCATTTCCGCCAGAAAGCGAGTTGCTCGGATTGCGTTCTTCCCTTGAAGCGATGGCAGATATCGCCAATTTTTTCGGCAAATTGCGTAAATACGACGGAAATACTATCGATACACCATATCCCGAGCTCGACACAATAGCTCGCGAGATGTTTGCATTTCCACTTATCAGCAGCGCTATTGATAGAATAATTGACCGCCACGGAGAAATTAAAGACAATGCATCGCCCGACCTTGCAGAAATACGACGCTCTATCGTCGCCTGTGCCGGGAGTATAAACTCCACTATGCGTAAGGTAATTTCGAGGGCTATTAAGGAAGGATATCTGGATGCTGATGTTACGCCGTCGATGCGTGAAGGCCGATTGGTAATTCCTGTCACCCCTATGCACAAACGTAAGATATCGGGTATCGTTCACGATGAATCTGCATCCGGTAAAACATTCTACATAGAACCGGCCGAGATTGTGGAGGCCAATAATCGCCTTAGGGAGCTCGGCATAGAAGAGCGCCGCGAAATAGTTAAAATATTAACGTCTCTTGCCGACAATATACGTCCTGAAATTGATGCTCTACTTGATGGCTTTGAACTTCTGGGCACTTTCGATTTCATCTATGCTAAAGCGCAGTACGCTAAAATAGTTGACGGTACCCTTCCGCATATTTCCGACAGCCCCGAATTAGAGTGGTATCACGCATGTCACCCTGGACTTAAACTTTCGCTTGAGCGACAAGGCAAAGAGATTGTGCCTCTTGACATTACATTGAATGAGTCTAAACGTCTATTAGTTATCTCAGGCCCTAATGCCGGTGGTAAATCGGTGACCCTTAAAACAGTAGGAATAATTCAATATATGGCTCAATGTGGTGTGCTGCCTACTGTCTACGACAATTCACACCTCGGAATTATGGATAGTATTTTCATCGATATTGGCGACGATCAATCAATAGAAGATGATTTATCTACCTACTCATCTCATTTGCGCAATATGAAGTTCTTCCTGGCAAAAGGCAATGAAAAGACTCTTGCGCTTATCGACGAATTTGGAGGTGGTACCGAGCCACAAATTGGAGGAGCTATCGCGCAGGCCTTACTCAAGCAGTTCAATATCAAGAAGATGTGGGGTGTAATCACCACGCACTATCATAATTTGAAACAATTTGCAGAAGAAACGCCCGGTCTCACTAATGGCTCCATGCTCTACGATAGGCAACACATGAAACCTTTATTTCGATTGTCGATTGGTCAACCAGGCAGTTCTTTCGCTATCGAGATTGCACGTAACACAGGCTTGCCCGATAATATTATTTCTGATGCAAAAGAGATTGTTGGAAGCGATTATATCAATATGGACAAGTATCTTTTAGATATTGCCCGTGACCGCCGATATTGGGAAAACAAACGACAATCTATCCGACAGAAAGAAAAGCAAATCGAAGATGTGCTATCTCGCTACGAAGCCGAGATGGAAACTCTGCGTGGCAAACGTCGCGAAATTATTAGCGAAGCACAAGATGAAGCAAAACGGATACTCGATAGCAGCAACGCCACTATTGAACGTACAATTCGCGAAATACGTAGTGCTCAAGCCGAAAAGGAGCGGACGCAAGAAGCAAGACGACGTTTCGAAGCCGAGCGTCAAGCCCTGAAAGAGAATGCCGAAAAAGCAAATAATCATCCCCTGCTCGACCGCAAAGTCCCTAAAAAGAAAAAAAATACGATACAAACCAACACAAAGGCTACGGAAGAGCGTCCTCTTAGTGTTGGCGATAACGTTATCCTTGATGGCGGTGGCACTGTTGGCACCATAACTGAAATTAACGGGAAGGATGCCTATGTCGTTTTCGGTCAAATGAAGACTATGGTAAAACTAAATCGCTTAAAAAGGACAATAAAAAAAGCTCCAAGCGGTGCCGTAAAAGGTGGTGTTAGCTTCATTTCTTCACAAACATCCGATTCAAGTCGCGAACGGCAGTTGGCTTTTAGCCAAGAGATAGATGTACGAGGTATGCGAGCCGATGAAGCTGTTCAAGCTGTGATGTATTATATCGACGATGCCATACAGTTCAACAGTAGCAGGGTGAGAATACTGCATGGTACAGGCACAGGTGTTTTGCGTCAATACATACGTCGATATCTCGACACGGTTGGAGCCGTGCACTCATATCATGATGAAGATGTTAGATTGGGAGGTGCCGGAATTACAGTTGTTGAATTTTGAAAAGTATGTTGGGAAAACTATTTGCCACATTTGCTAAGATTGGCGCCTTCACTTTCGGCGGAGGATGGGCCATGATTTCCATCATAGAACGCGAAGTCGTTGATAAACATAAATGGATCGATAAAGCCGAATTCCTCGATCTTATCGCCGTAGCACAATCGCTTCCTGGCATACTTGCTGTTAATATTTCAGTAGTTGTTGGCGATAAACTACGCGGCCTCAAGGGTGCATTAACAGCTGCCGCCGGCACTATAATGCCATGCTTTTTTATAATATTGTTTATCGCAATGTTTCTTACACCCGAGACAATTACGTCGAATCCCACTTTACGCGCCATATTCAAGGGTATTCGCCCTGCTGTTGTCGCCCTCATTGTAGCACCTGTTATTACTTCGGCCCGCTCAGCTCATATAGGGTGGAAAATGGCGTGGATACCGACGTGTGTGGCTCTTCTAATATGGTCGAAATTACCTGTTATATCTAATCCCATTCTATATATTGTAGCCGGAGGTGTTATTGGATACTATCTAACTACTAAATCGCTCCGGCGTTTAGCCGAAACAAATAATCATAAAGAAGACAAGTGATGATCTATCTGCGATTAATATGGAGTTACCTTAAAATAGGATTCTTCGGTTTTGGTGGAGGATATGCAATGTTGTCTCTCATCGAAAACGAGATAGTGAGTCCCGGTTGGATTTCAAAGCAAATGTTTACCGACATTGTAGCGATTTCACAAATGACTCCCGGCCCAATAGGTATAAACTCCGCCACTTACATTGGATATATAGCCCCCGGGGGTGCTTCGCCTGAGTTAGCATCGCCAATCTACGGCATTATAGGTGCGTTGATATGTACTTTGGTGGTAATTTTGCCCTCATTCATTATAGTAAGGTATGCCGGACATTATATTGCCAAGCATAAGCAGAGCGAAGCCTTATCGGGTATATTTAAGGGCTTGCGCCCGGTTGTGATAGGGCTGATAGCATCGGCAGCTCTTCTGTTAATGAATGGTGAGAATTTTGGGTATACAACTCCCGAGATAAGCAAGAGTATTGCTATTGCAGTCGGCGTTTTAGCTTGTGTGCTTTTTACTCGAGTACATCCTATTGTGCTCATCATTATATCCGGATTAATCGGTTATTGTATTTTTTAGCGATATGACATACGCAGAGACTATAGATTTTTTATACTCGCAGGTACCTATGTTTCAAAATCTTGGTGCCGGAGCCTATAAACCGGGGCTTGACACCACTCTGGCGTTGGCAAAATATTGGCACAATCCTCATAAAAAATTACGTGCTGCTGTTCATGTCGGAGGCACAAATGGCAAAGGTAGCACAGCTCACACCTTAGCCGCTATCTTGCAATCGGCCGGTTATAAAACCGGTTTGTACACATCTCCTCACCTAATAGATTTTCGGGAGAGAATACGAGTAAATGGTACTCCTATTGCCGAAAAATACGTAACAGATTTTGTTGAGGAATATTTAGCCCAAGAAAATCTAATAGAGCTCCACCCTACTTTCTTTGAACTTACCACGATAATGGCTTTAAACTATTTCGTTGAGTGCGATGTAGATGTAGCCATCATAGAGGTTGGCCTGGGCGGGCGTCTTGATTGCACTAATATCATTATGCCGTGCCTTTCTATAATTACAAATATATCGCTCGATCATACTGCGCTTTTGGGTAACACCGAGCCCGAAATAGCTCACGAAAAAGCTGGAATTATTAAGAGTGGTGTGCCTATTGTTATAGGTAATGCACATGGAGCTGTTAGAGACGTTTTTGAGCGGAAAGCAACAGAGACTAATTCTGAGATTATTTATGCCAGCGATAGCCCGCTTTATTCTTCAGCATCTGTTGTAGGCAACTACATTACTTACACCCGAACTCCTTGGGGCGATATCCAAGGAGAGCTTACCGGAGATTGTCAAATAGAAAATACCGCAACAATACTCGCTGCACTTAAATTTCTTGAAAGGAAATTTGAAAAGATAACTAAAGCAGCTGTTCTTAATGGTTTTAAGAATGTGTGTGAATTGACAGGCTTTATGGGCCGATGGATGGTAATTTCCGAGGGCCCTATAAAGATTATATGCGATACAGGGCACAATATCGGCGGGTGGATTTTGCTTGGAGCAAAACTTAAAGAAATAGCATCTAAATCGCAGCTTCACATGGTGTTAGGGTTTGTCAACGACAAAGATATCAACGCCATTATGGAACAGATGCCAACCGGAGCTTCATACTATTTTGCGAGCCCTTCTGTAAAACGTGGACGGATAGCAGGCGAAACGGCATTGTTAGGTGCAGCCCACAATCTTAAAGGCAGGGCTTTTGATAGTGTTAAAGACGCGTACAACGCAGCTATGAACGATGCAAAAATAGGTGATACAATATTTATCGGCGGTAGCACTTTTGTTGTAGCCGATTTCCTTTCAACAATCTCGCTCAAAAAATAAATCTCTGATTATCGCATCGGATAAAAGCCACGATTCTTCTGTAATTTTCATCGTTGAGCCGTCACACACCACCATGCCTTTTCGAAGGTAAGAATCAGCTAAAATAATGATTCGTTCCTTTTGTGCTTCTGTAAACTTAGACAAGTCAACTCCTATTGCAGTTCGTAATCCCGTGAGTATTATATCATTTAGCTTGTCTATCTCGTCTTCCATGTCTTCAACTACCGTCAATCCGAGAGAGTTTATATACGCCTTAACATCAGCCGGGACATAGCGACGAAATCCGTTACTGTCCATACTATGAGCACCGGGCCCAAGACCAAGGTATGGGGTCGAATTCCAATAGGCAGAATTATGACGTGAATACATACCCGGCATTGCAAAATTTGATATTTCGTAATGCTCCATCAAGTGTGCTTTTGCAACTTTACACAAGACGCCATACATTTCGCTTATCAAATTATCGTCGCATTCAGCGATTTTGCCTTTGGCAAGCATGCGATATAAGCGCGTACCTTCTTCATAGCTTAGGCAATAGGCCGAAAGATGTTGAATATTCTGCTCCAAAAGCTTTTCCAACGAATATTGCCACGATTGACATGTTTGCAATGGAAGGCCATATATCAAGTCGCAACTAATATTGGATATGCCGCCGTCTTTAAGAATAGAAATCGCATCGAGAGCTTTTGTAGCATCATGTCGGCGGCCTATAAATCGCAGTTCGCTATCGACTAAAGATTGTACGCCCATACTCACCCTGTTAACGCCTGATCTGCGCCATATCCTTACAGCATCGGCCGAAACATCTTCAGGATTTACTTCTATAGTAAACTCTTCAAGTTTATCTTTAGGGAATACAGATGCAATAAGCTCAAATTGCGAGGGTGACAATATCGAAGGTGTCCCACCTCCAAAATAGATGGTCTTAATGTCGTTTTTGTCAATTTCAGAGCAACGCTTATGCCATTCGTTTGTGATAGCAGGTAGGAACTGTGATATACTCAGCGTATTTGCTACAGAATAAAAATCGCAATATGCGCATTTGCTATGACAATATGGTATATGGACATATAATCCGGCCATTATATCAATTTTTATTCTGGATACGTCCG
Source organism: Muribaculaceae bacterium (assembly GCA_022508985.1). Classification (GTDB taxonomy): domain Bacteria; phylum Bacteroidota; class Bacteroidia; order Bacteroidales; family Muribaculaceae; genus CAG-873. The sequence goes on along the minus strand of JAFLUA010000001.1, from coordinate 279,410 downwards.
CAAAGCGTCTGGAAATGACAGTAAGTGCAGTTCTCTATCTTATCGCACTGACGTATTTTTACTTTATCATCAAAAATCTCTTTGATAAAATCGCGCAAAAGAGGTTGGAACAGCTCTCTATACTCGCTATAAGCCATTACACTATCTTCATCTACCATTATTGGAGACAAATCATCACCTGCCGATAATTTTCGCATCGGGTGCAATACCGGTTGTAGTTCCACATTATCGTTTACAATGGAATTATATGCCTCGCAGTAGGTGAATAGTTGAAATATGCCATCTGTATCATCTGCGTCACTATTGAAAAGTTCCGGAACAGATTTCACACAATAGTTGTCATTACCGGTCTTAAAATCTATAAAGCGAAGTTTTTTCGCATCGATACTGTCGACACGGTCGATTGACATATAAAAATTTACATCAAGTCCGTTGTCGATATGCCATACATCATTTACTTTATATTCATTTTCAATAAAAGTAAATGCCGAGCCATTGCTACAATATAGCTTTGCTTCAGCGGCCAAATCAGCTCGTGCAATTGATGCTACCAATCGACAAGCAAGTTGTGCCTCTGCCAATAGAGTCACTTGCGACACATCTTTAACCTTTGGATAGCGCTCTTTTATTACTTGTTCGCGAGCCACATTGTCAATTATTGGGTTTGAAGCATCGAGCCATCTGTTAATAAGATCTGATGTTATCAATTGTTTTTTATAGCCACTATACAACTGTTGTATCACATTATGTACAATAGTCCCAAACTCAGCAGAGGAAATATAATCGACCAATTCGTCGCTTCCACGCATTCGTCGCGCATATTCCAAGTAAAACTTCATCGGACACTTTTTATATGTCTTCAAAGCCGATGCCGAAAGTCGCAAATTGCCGCCGGCCCGGAATTGATTGATATACTTCATGACTTCAGATGTTTTCTCTATTTCTATACTTCGATAGGTATCGGGAGTTGACGAATAAGTCAACGCTTGCATCACGACTTTTACATTTGGCATCAGATAGTGCATCTGCGATACATATCGCGACACCTCTCCATAACCTTGCCCATCGTCACGTGAATCGTAGAACAATTCCACACGTTTCGCTCGAGCTATCAACCGATAGAAACAATAGGCATATGTCCATTCCAAACTCTCAAAATCGGGAAGGCCAAACCCCGATCGTAAGTTTCCGGGAATCATTGTCTTAGAATACTGCCGGCGCGGGAAAATTCGTTCATTCATCGACAATATTATTACATTGTCGAAATCGAGGGCTCGGGTTTCAAGCACTCCCAATACTTGTAAACCCTGAAGAGGCGTCCCGTTAACAGATAGTGCACGGCTATTGAATATTTTTTCAAAAAGAAGGAAGAATGTGCGCTCATTCATATCAATGCCATACTCTTTTACGAGTTGCGATATGTCTTCAACCTCCTCTCGGAAATATTTTATAGCCTTTATCTCAAATTTAGGCGTAGAACTCTGTTTTTCTGCATCACCCGACAGTTGCTCATATAAGAAATCGAGTAAACCGGTAAGATAAGAAGCGACTTCGGATACACTACTATTATCTGCCACCGGAGCAAATATAGGAGCCAAGACCGGGGCTACCGACAACAATTCATCTGTCGATATGTTATATAGCTTATTATCGGATATTTGCCGTGAAATTTTGTCTGCAGCAGAAGCCGCGATAAATTGAATATGTGGATGTACAAGTACTGCATTGACATCTTCATAGAAAAAGTGTATGCTGCCATGTATTTTTCGAGCTCTCAGTTGCATACTGATTATAGCATGCAACAATGTTGCAAAAGTAGTCGTTCGATACGGCAGCCCCATTGTAATATTTATCTTCTCAATGTCGTCCGGAATTGACAAGAGTGTCGGCAATAGTAAATTTTGGTCCGGAAGAACTATCGCGGTATTTAATGGGTTATTTACGTCGATAAATTCACCATTAATCCATTGCGAGAGAACAGAATTAATAGCCTTAGCCTGCCCCACATCGGATGGGCATGCAGTAACTGTTATTTGCGGGAGTGTCTGGGGCGACGGAGCCACATAATCATCCGGCATGGGGAAGTGGCGTAAAAGCTCGCGCATACGTTTTATTGGCTTTGGCAAAGCTGTTTTTTCTGATATATTGAATAACGACATTGCCGCGGTATCCCAGAAAAACGAAGCCACATTCATAGTTTTGAGGTGGTCGAAAATTAACGTTTCGACCACTGTCAAATCATTAAATCCGACAAAGGCATAATGAACACTATCGTCTATCTCGTTAATATCCAAGCCTTTAATAGCGTCTAATGCAGAGCGATACTGACTACCGATCGACGACAACTTTTTGTCTGTCAATATGCTATGAAATTCCCGGTATACATCGCCAAGGATTTCCCATAGATAGATAAATTTAGATGCCATTTCGCCTTCAGAACCATCATTAGGTTTGAGATGTTCCCAAAAGATATCGATATCGGCTGTTAGACGGCTTTCCCCCCAGACTCTGCGTATCACTTCTTTTTGATGCTCATCTAAGTAATTTGCTTGTATTTGTTTTAAGTCCTTCAGATTTTTGAAAAGAGCCGAAGCGTTTACAAGAGAGGTATCTATTTCATCAAAATCGGATAGCATCATATCTCCCCAAAATATAAAAGAATCGAAGTCGCTTATGCTATCATTTTGATTTTTAGTTTGTAATACCTTTCTATACGCGTCATATAATATAAACAACAACTCACGCTGCGAAGCCTCAGGATATTGTGAAAAGATGCTTATAAACGAGCGCATCGTCATAAAACGAGGCATAACGGCAATACCTTCGACATATTCCCGCACATATTTTTTAAGGAACATTGCACTACGTTTATTCGGGAGGATATAAACGATATTTTCGGGAGCTGGTCTCCCGGCTACATTTTCGGCATAGTATGCAGCTACCGACCGCAGGAAGTTCTCTGAGTTCATTTGCGACGAATTAATATTATTACTCGCACTGCCAAATCAAAAAATACAATCTTGGCATTTCCGTTTGCTGCAATATCACGACGGGCTAAATCAAACAGTTGTATCATATCAAGCACATTCTTCTCATTTATGAATGGGAAGAACTTAACTATGAAAGCTCGTTCTGATTGATTTAACGTCAATAATTTATCATCGCCTAAATGCATCAAAAAGCTTTCTCTTACAAGGCGCGTTGCGTAATCGATAAATTGCATCGAAGGTTCTCTCCCTAAAGCAGCAACGTTCAGGCTCCATTCTCGCAAATCTGCGACCTTACGCGCATATGCTTTTCGCATAAGTTCTACAAATAAGTCGAAATACTTCAAGCGTTCAGCCGATATGTCTATAAGCTTAAGAGCCTCATTCATATTGCCTTCAGCTATTCTTGCCACATCGCTTGCCGCGTATGGGTCATATCCCATACCTTCAAGAATATCGGCTATTTCATCTTCTTCGTAACGTTTAACTTGTATACGTTGCGTGCGCGAATATATAGTGCCGAGAATGCGCCGAGAGTTGTTGCTCACCATTATGAAAATAGTGTCGCCAAATGGCTCTTCTACCAGCTTCAACAGTTTGTTTGCCGCATCTTCTTTCAACCTCTCTGGCAACCATAATAGCACAACTTTATACTTAGATTGACGCGCCATGTAAGTGAGGCGCCGAAGCAACTCCGTTCCTTCATCAACGTATATTAGCGGCTGGGCATTGATATTATCGAGAGAGATGAGCCATTGGTCAAAATCCATATATGGATACTTGCTCATGAATTCTCTGAAAACATCGATATAATCGTCAGAAAGTGCCGGTTTATTACTGCTCTTTTTTGTTATAGGGAAAGAAAATACTGTATCGATATGATTAAACGACTGGTGTTGCCGACATGCCGAACAGTGTCCACAGCTATCTCCGTCGCTCGTATGGTTTGTGCAATGGATATACTGGGCAAAAGCACGTGCGAGGGCAAACTTGCCGGAGCCGGCAGGCCCTTCAAGTAGCACGGCGTGTGGGATGCGATTATTATCGACCATCTCACGCAGGTGCTTTTTCACATCATCGTGTCCTGGGATATCGGCGAATTTCACTTTTGTGACGATTGTATTAACCCGTGTTCGGCTACATACTCGCGCACCTCTCTAAATTGACGAGTGGCGAATACAAAATCGTTGAGGGGTTGGTTTGACGTTGTGTATATCATACTCATATCACCCACCCATTCACGGTGTCCCTTATTGATGAAAATAATATTTTCACCAATACCAAGCACACTATTCATGTCGTGAGTGTTGATAACTGTTGTAATTTTATACTCGTGAGTGATATCGTGAAGAAGTTCATCAATTAATATTGATGTTTTTGGGTCAAGCCCCGAATTAGGCTCATCGCAGAAGAGGTATTTAGGATTTAGAGCTATTGCTCTGGCAATGGCCACACGTTTCTGCATACCACCCGATATTTCCGAGGGATATTTGTTTTCAGCGCCAAGTAAATTCACGCGCTCAATACAGAACATTGCCCGCTCTAAAATCTCAGCCTTGCTCTTGTTTGTAAACATTACCAAAGGAAACATCACGTTGCCAAGCACCGTTTCCGAGTCGAAAAGTGCCGAACCTTGAAACAACATTCCAATTTCCTTTCGCAAATTAATTATCTCTTCGTCGGCCATTGTTAGCAAATTGCGACCATCGAATAATATTTCGCCTTCTTCGGGTGTTACCAGCCCGACAAGCGACTTCATCAAGACAGTCTTACCGGAGCCACTCTGCCCGATTATAAGATTTGTCTTGCCCGTATAGAATGTAGCGTTGATGCTATGTAACACTGTGCGATCATCGAACGACTTGGTAATATTTTTAATCTCAATCATTGGAGCAAGAGTTTGGTGAGAATAACATCGAATAGTAAGATAAATACGCTACTCGTAACTACGGCATCTGTACTCGCCTTACCAACTTGGAGAGCGCCCCCCTTAACATAGTATCCAAAAAACGATGACACGGAAGCAATGATAAAACCAAATACCAATGATTTGATAAGCGAATACCATACATACCAATCAATAAACATCGTCTGAAGTCCATAAAGGTAGCGTGACTCTGTAATAATATCGGTAACGACTGCTACAAGATAGCCTCCCAGAAGCGAGGTGCCCATACACAACACAACGAGCACGGGCATAAAACCCACAAATGCCACTATTTTTGGCAACACAAGAAAATTGGCCGAATTTACTCCCATTATTTCGAGCGCATCAATCTGCTCGGTTACTCGCATTGTACCAATTTCAGAGGCTATATTCGAGCCAACTTTACCTGCCAATATCAGACATAAGATAGAGTTGGAAAATTCAAGTAAAATAATTTCACGGGTTGCCAAGCCAACACTGTATGCAGGTATCAAAGGAGAGGATATGTTTAGTTGCATCTGAATAGCTATTACAGCTCCTATGAAAAGTGATATTATTATCACAAGCGGAATAGAGTCAAGGCCAAGTTTCGACACTTCTTGCACCGTCCGTTTTAGAAATATCTTGAACCGATCAGGCAATGCAAATACGCGACGTACAAAGAGACAATAGCGCCCGAATGTAGCCAAAGAATCTGTCAATATCATATCTGTTTACAATTTTCAAGTAATGTATACGTGCAAAGTTAATCATTTTTTCCCACGCTACATATTCGATAAGACCTTTTATCCAATTTTTTCTCCATTAGCACTATCAAATAATTTAGAGTTAAAACTGAAACAATAACACAAAAAAAGTGTCCCAAAGATTTTCGAGACACATTCAGTTATTTGTAGTTGCGGGGGCAGGACTTGAACCTACGACCTTTGGGTTATGAGCCCAACGAGCTACCACTGCTCCACCCCGCGATGTTTTGTAGTGCAAAGATAGCTATAAATTTTGGCAAAACAATACGCCACAGCTGCATTTAACATACTTTAATATAGCATTGCCACTTTATAACAACCTATTAGCCTATTATTGCTGCATTTATAGTTTTTTGCTAACTTTGTTGCACTAAAACAAGTAATTGCTTAATATGATAATCAATAACGCACGATTTATAATAAGTAACACAGATTATCGAAAATGTCCTCAAGAAGTTAGGCATGAATATGCGTTTATCGGCAGATCTAATGTTGGTAAATCGTCGCTAATAAATATGTTGACTGGCGTTAAGGGGCTTGCCAAAACGTCGGCGACACCCGGAAAGACCATGCTAATCAATCACTTTTTGGTTAACAATCAATGGTATATTGTCGATCTTCCGGGTTATGGCTTTGCTCAACGCAGCAAAGCCGACCGAGACAGGCTTGAGAAAATAATTAAAAGCTATATTTTAGGGCGTGAACAGATGACAAATCTTTTTGTACTCATCGATAGCCGTCACAAGCCATTGAAAATAGATCTTGAATTCATGGAGTGGCTCGGTGTTAGCGGCATCCCGTTCAGCATTGTGTTTACTAAAATGGACAAGCAGTCGGCAACTGCAGGTGAATCGAAAACAAATGATTACTTGGCGACCCTCCTCGAAACATGGGAAGAGTTGCCTCCGATATTCCGAACATCGAGCGAAAAGGGTTTTGGAAAAGATGAAATTCTAAATTACATCGAAGAAATGAACAAACTACCGTTACTCGCAGTAGAATAGCTCTGGTGTAAGTGTATTATTAAGAAAATCGACCCGAATTCATTTTATATTCGTAGCTATGCTCTCCTTCTTTCCTGAAGTCGTTAGCATAACGCGCTAAAACGGTTTTATATACCTCTTCATATTGAGGTATAAATAGGTCGTTGCCATTTTCAAGATTTTCTATTATTTCATTGGCCAAAGGCATGGTGAGGCTTAAATCTGTTTGGCCATTATTAAACGCCGTGCCTTTTATCGACCCCGGAGAAATATTCAAGATACAGTTGTGCGTACCGCTCTTAAGGAGTTCAACATTTACACTTTCTATGAATATTTTTAATGCGGCCTTCGTAGATGCATATACCGAAAACAATGGTGATGACATAAACCCTGCGATACTCACCATTACACCACAACGAAACGTTTCTTTCGACAACAACCGATCATAGAAATAGTGTATTATACGTATTGCGCCAACAGCGTTTACGTTAAACGAATCGATTATATGCCGTTCCGACAAATCCTCAAATCTGGCAAGACGTCCAAACCCTGCCGTAATCATCAGCGTATCAATATCTTTATATTCCGACAACAAACTATAATCTAATTGCGTAATATCAAATATCCGACTTGTTATTTTGTGAGAGAACTTGGTTGTATCAAGCTGCTTCTTGTCGAGAATATATACTTTGTCGTAATCTTCACGCTCTGCCAAGGCCACAGATATTGCAAGACCAATACCGCTGGCACCTCCTACGATTAATGCTTTTTTCATAGTTGCTTAACGTTTTCTGAGTTAAGGAATTTTTCAATTACCGATACTATAACTATCGACTCCTCACGACGAAGACGATGTGATGTTAATCGATTGTTTCTTATCATTGATATAAACTCCTGTAATTCATATCTAAGGCCATCGCCATCGAATGAATAGAAATATTTTTTATTGAGGTTTTGATTTTCGTAACGCACTTCAAAAAAGTCGGTAAGCCACCACGGCGCGGGCACATAAACATAACCTTTCGTACCGGAGATAACGAGGTTGCCTTCTGTTTTAACACCCAAGCCAAGAGTTATCGACGACACCGCGTGTTCATAATTAATAATGCCCCTTGTGAAAATATCCACTCCGTTTTCAAACTTGGAGAAGAACGAGATATCGGTAAAATCTTTTCCAAGAAGCTTAACTATCGACAACAATGGGAAATGAGCGAGTTCGGTCATCGAGCCTCCGGCTTGTTGGGGGTCAAGTTCTCGCAATTCTCCACTCACAAGTTTCGACAAAGATGCCGTAACATCTATAACCGTGCCGATAGCGCCACCTTTTACGATGTTAATGAGATGGTTAAACGCCGGACAATGAGCCGTTTTACTCGCTTCAAGAAGCACTAAATGACGTGATTCGGCAAGAGAATACAACTCTTCCGCCTCTGCTTTGGACAGCACTATGGGGATTTCGCAAAGCACATGCTTATTTGCCTCAAGTGCCGATTTTATATATGAATAATGGCTAAGATGTGGTGATGCTATATAGACTGCATCAACACTTTCTAAAAATTTTTCAAGATTCTCAAAATCTTTGACATCATACCTCGAAGAGAAGTCTGAGAGGCCAATTTTATCTATAGGATTATAAGCCGATACAATCTCAACACCACTTACGTGCTTTGATTCCGGCATAAAGCGATTGGCCATACGCCCCGTCCCGATGACACCGAGCTTTATATTTATTGTATCGGCGGAGCGAAGCATTGTAGAAGACACGCCTTCTGTTCGCGGCAGATATATCACTTCGCAAAACTCTTGCAAATAGTCAAATTTGCCCACCCAATCCGAACCTACCGTAAATACATCGACTTCATACTTCTGAATATCGTCGATTTTTTGTCCGTCATAGTCCTCTATTATTATCTCATCGGCTAATCCGGTGTTTTTCACTGCTTCTATGCGCTCAAGTACATTATTGCGCACATTAAGTTTTCCTCTGTTTCTATCAAAATTATCCGACGTAACTCCTACAATAAGATAATCGCCAAGAGCTTTTGCTCGTGTGAGTAGGTTTATATGCCCTTGGTGCAGTAAATCATAAGTTCCGTATGTTATTACTTTTTTCATATACACCGATTGTTATTACCATTTATCCAAATGGCAAGCAAATATAATCAAATACATTAAGCTACACAAATAAAAAAAATGCCGCAATGCTTTTACGCACTGCGACACTATAAAGTCCACACCAAAGGATGCGATGAAACTCCGATAAGACAGGGTTTGAGTGCTCACCGACCTTTGTAATCCTCCGGCACTGTGGCACCGACAATTACTGTCGTTGAGGCCCGCCATTGGTCGGCTCGCATGTCTCGGCATTTCATAATAATTTGAAGAGTTTCCCAATCTACTTTGATGTGGCTATTGGGTAAAAGTTCTCTAACTTTCCTCTGTTACTTTAACACAAAGTTATACGAATTTGTTCATTTATGCAAATTCATGAGAAGAAATCTACAAGTTTTTCGGCTTCTATTGACGTTTGCGTACCATCGGCCATATTCTTAATGGTAACCATGCCTTCGGCGAGTTCACTTTCGCCTACGATTGCGAAATACGGCACTCCGATAGCGTCGGCATATCCTATTTGCTTTTTCATTTTTGATGCGTCAGGATAAATTTCGGCCGAAATACCATTAACTCGAAGTTGCTTAATCAATTTCAACGATGCATCGGCTTCGGCCTGTCCAAAATTAGCAAATAAAACTTGTGTCGTTTTCAACGCCTCCTCAGGGAACAGATTAAGCGCGTTTAGCACATCATATATCCTATCAGCGCCAAATGAAATGCCCACACCTGAAATGCCATCAAGACCAAAAACGCCGGTAAGGTTGTCGTATCTACCACCGCCCGAGATACTTCCGATTTCGGTATCGAGAGCTTTAACTTCGATTATTGTTCCAGTATAATAATTCAATCCACGGGCCAGGGATACATCGATATCGAGTTGTGCTTTAAGGCCGAGAGCAAGCGTACCTTCAAATACCGTACGCAACTCTTCTACACCTTTTGTTCCGACTTCGCTTGGTGCGAGCAATGTTGCAAGTTTATTAAGCCGCTCCGTCCCTGTTCCGTCAATCTCGAGGATTGGTCGTAACGCCGTTATCGCTTGTTGGCTCAATCCTCTGTCAGATAGCTCTTCATTGACCTTTTCAATGCCAATTTTGTCGATTTTATCTATCGCGACCGTTATATCAATGAGTTTGTCGGGTTCTCCAATCAATTCAGCAATTCCGGCAAGCACCTTACGGTTATTGAGTTTTATTGCAACATTTATGCCAAGACGAGAAAACACGAGGTCTTCCATCTGTAGTAGTTCTATTTCATTGATAAGAGAGTTAGAGCCTACCACATCGGCATCGCATTGATAAAACTCACGATAACGGCCTTTTTGCGGGCGGTCGGCACGCCACACCGGCTGTATTTGAAAGCGCTTGAATGGGAGCTGCAATTCGTCTCTATGTTGAACAACAAACCTTGCAAAGGGCACCGTAAGGTCGTATCTCAAGCCACGATCACACAGTTTTGCCGCAAGGCGCGTCGTGTCATTGTTTTCGATTAATTCTCGGTCGACGCCTTTGAGATAATCACCTGAGTTAAGAATTTTGAATAAAAGTTTATCGCCTTCTTCTCCATATTTTCCCATAAGTGTGGAAAGATTTTCCATTGCCGGAGTTTCAATCTGGCGATATCCAAATAGTCGAAATACTTCTCTAATAGTATCAAAGATATAGTTTCGGCGCGCCATTTCAATAGGCGTGAAATCGCGCGTGCCTTTGGGTGTCGAGGGTTTCTGTGCCATGGTGTTTTTGCTTTTTATGGTGCAAAATTAAGAAATATCGTATAAATTACGATTATAAAATATCAATCTTTAAGCAAAGATTTCACAACCGGCAGCATCGAGTCGGCAAAGCGCTGAAATCCCGTATCGGTAAAATGGTAGTTGTCGACCGTAGCTTCATAGTCGACGCCAAGAATATCTTCAGATCTGAAATAATGAATATTGGCATCGCCTGCTTCTACCAAGCGCTCATAAATTTTGCGGAACCGCGCATTTTTCTCTGTTAAGGTCTCAAATACTTCCGTGCTAAATCGCGATATTGGGAACATGGGACTCTCTACAAAGAGAATAGGCGTCTCAGGGTGCTTGTTTCTCAATATCGTCACAAAATTTTCGAGGCGCTCGTCAAGCATATCAGCAGTGCAATTCGGCAGCATATCAAGTACAAATAACGACGCGTCACTGTCGGCCATCAAACGCCCTATTTCAGGGTCGAGCCTGGCATTGCCACTAAAGCCCAGATTTACGACCTCTCGCTGTAGTTGACGTTGTAGTATATTGGTGTGAGCCATACCGGGTCGCGTGGCACAACCTCCTTGGAGAATACTCGTGCCGTACATAATTATAGGTTTACCCACCCGCGGAAGGTTCAAAACAGGGGGCATTACCACGGCTGATGAATCGACGCCTATATAGAGTGAATCAACACCATCATATAGCGACAGATACAACATATATTCGCGCATAACTCCCGGCTTCATATCCGTAACGAGAGTCGATGTTGAATTGTGATTATTAAACGACGGGCGAGCGCTCGACACGGTTGTCCATATACTGTCTTGAAGTACATACAAATCAAGACCACGAATACCTGTTGCCGTCATGTGATTCATATTGAATTTATTTCTTGAATGCCATTTTGCTGATAGACGCGATGAGTTGGAGCGGAATCTCACAGCCAAGCCCGCGGAATGCAATCCTAAGCCCCACAAATCACTACGAATACTGTCTTTCATTTCATCCGGTAGACGCGAATATCGGGCCGTGGCATTGGGCGCTAAAGTTCCAAGCACCGGGAAACAATCGAGGTTATAGTATTTATACCCCTGAGCTATAGCACTATCGGCAAAGATTAGTACAATTGAAATAAATGCAATATAAAGCAGTCGTTTCATAGTTAATCTGTATTATTAATTGTCATTTTTTATTTTTTACAAAAATAGTCAATATGATGCACGCTACAATATAATACTGGCAATGCTTAATATTCTTTAACATCAAGAGCTTTGTCGCCCCCGCATTTTTTTCTATTTTTGGGCTCGGATATCCATCTATGATTTAACTTAAACCAATGATTATGGATAACTTAACTAAAATATTTGAATCTATCATAAACGAAGCGCCAAGCATCGACATTGCAGAATCGGAATTTAAGCGTATGTTAGTCGATGACCCTGAGCTACGTCGTATATATCGGGAATATTGCCGCGAACAAGGGACTTCGGAGCGCAACGGGTTTCTTGAATATTGCGACGCTTATTGTAGCGAACGAGATATGGTATGGGATGTGCTAAACGACTATAATGACGAAGAATGATGCATCCTAAACTGCGTTTACCTGCCGAATGGGAGCCCGCTCAAGCTATCATTTTGGCATGGCCACACGCCAACACCGATTGGGCATATATGCTCGATGAGGTGAGAGATTGTTATGCTAATATTATTTCAGCGGCGGCAAAACAGGTAAAAGTTATTATCATCGGGCCGGAGATGCCCGACGACCGCTATCTTCCGTCGGCCCCTTATCGCGACAACATTATATATATAGATATCCCCACTAACGATACCTGGACTCGCGATTATGGTCCCATCACGACCATTGGCAGTGACAACAAGCTAATTTTCAACGACTTCAAATTCAACGGATGGGGTTTGAAATTTGCTGCCGACAAAGACAACCTTGCCACATCGCTACTTTACGAAAAAGGCATACTTAACGGCACCCGAAATAATTGTCTTGGCTTTGTGCTCGAAGGGGGCTCTATCGAAAGTGACGGAAAAGGCACTATCTTAACAAGCAGCGATTGTCTTTTATCGCCCAACCGCAATGGCAACATGAGCCGAGACCATATTGAGCAATATCTAAAAGATACGCTTGGGGCAGAGCGTGTGCTCTGGTTAACAAAAGGTGCGCTCGAAGGTGACGATACCGACGGGCATATCGACACACTTGCTCGACTTGCACCTCCTGGCGACGTTATTTTTTACACAGGCTGCCACGAAACAGATGATTCTCACCACACAGTTTTGTCAGAAATGAAAAAAGAGCTTGAAGCTCTCCGCACTTCCGACGGCAAGCCATTTCACCTTATCGAATTACCACTACCCGACCCTATTTACGATGCCGATGAAGGTGTACGTCTGCCAGCCACCTACGCCAATTTTCTAATTCTGAATCACACGGTATTATTACCTATTTATAATCAGCCGATGAAAGATCTCATGGCTAAAATGGCTATTGAAAGTGCTATGCCCGACTATGACGTTATAGGCATTGATTGCAACGCTTTGATACGCCAACATGGCTCTTTGCATTGTGCCACAATGCAGCTACCGTCAAACTCTTTAAACATCTGAATATGAATATTCTCAAAATAGGCTTAATACAACAACACAACACAGCCGATATTGTCGACAATCGCAATCGTTTGGCTCATAAAATACGGAAATTAGCTTCTAATGGGGCGCAACTCATTGTTAATCAAGAGTTGCATGACTCTCTTTATTTTTGTCAAACAGAGAATGTCGACTTGTGTAGCCTGGCCGTTGAAATACCCGGAGAAGTATGTGATTTCTATTCGGCCTTAGCAAAAGAGTGTGCTGTCGTCATTGTATGCTCTCTCTTCGAGCGGCGTGCTGCCGGATTGTACCACAACACAGCTATCGTTTTTGAAAAAGACGGTTCTATCGCAGGTAAATATCGAAAGATGCATATACCCGATGATCCTGCATACTATGAGAAGTTCTATTTCACACCTGGAGATTTAGGATTTAGCCCTATTGAAACGTCGGTGGGACGGTTAGGTGTATTAGTATGCTGGGACCAATGGTATCCCGAAGCTGCTCGTCTAATGGCACTTGCCGGTGCCGAAATATTAATCTATCCTACAGCTATCGGATGGGAATCAAGTGATACGCCTGACGAGAAACTGCGCCAGCGAGAAGCATGGATCACTGTTCAGAGAGGTCATGCCGTTGCCAACGGCCTGCCAGTAATAGCAGTAAATCGCGTCGGACACGAGCCCGACCCTTCCAGCGCCACTCAAGGAATTAAATTCTGGGGCTCAAGTTTTGTCGTAGGGCCACAAGGAGAATTCCTATATCAAGCGCCTTCTGATAAAGAAACGGAAGCTATTGTTGATATCGACATCCATCGTAGCGAATCGGTGCGTCGGTGGTGGCCCTTCCTTCGCGATAGACGAATCGATGCCTACGGCAATATCTGTTCGCGATTTATAGATTGAATGTTATAATCTCCTCGAGTGAGATTATTCCAACTAATTGGTACAAACGGGCAAAATCTGTCCGTTTTGTCTTTATTTGCTTGCACGTTCGGCCATTTTTAAGTACTTTTGTGAAAATATAACTACTATTTATATCTGAGGCGGGGCCGGTTTTCCGAAGTGTCCGTCTTGTTATTATGCTAATAAACAAACAACTAAACAATAAAGCAATGAAGAAAACTATCCTGACGGGGATTGGCGTTCTCACTGCCGCATCTCTACTATGGTCGTGTGCCGATGAGTGGGGGTTAAGCGACAATCAGAAAGGCAGCGGACGCATCTCCTTTTCAGTAGGACTCGACACCGATGTCGTCACATCTCGTCCGTCGGAAACTTCGACGAGTTCGAGAGCTGCCGATATTACGGCTGCCGACTTGTCGCTTCGTCTAACCAAATCCGATGGTTCAAGATCATGGGAATGGGAATCTGTTGCCGATTTTGATTCCGAGCAGAAGTTTGGAGTTGGTGAATACACCCTCGAGGCTTTTTATGGCGACGAAAACAAAGAAGGATTTGACTGTCCTTCATATTATGGCAAACAAAGCCTTACCGTTTCCGACGGTCAAACCACAAGCCTCGCTCTTACGGCAACAATGTCGAAAAGCATGCTAACAATCGATTACACCGATGCTTTTAAGGCATATATGGCCGATTGGAGTGCTAATGTCAACGGCATCGCTTATTCTAAAGGCGAAACTAAGCCTGTATACATAAAGCCCGGCGACGTTACTATCGTTATTTCTGTAACAAAGCCCAACGGATTGAAAGCCGATTTCACACTTGATAAAGTAAGCACTCAAGCTCGCTATCACTACACAGTGTTGGTCGACGTTAACAATGGCAACGTAGGTGACGCTCAGTTGAGCATAACATTCGACGATAATATGGCTAATCAAGATGTTGTCATCGACATTAGCGATGATTTGTTGGTAAAACCCGAACCGATAATTGACGTTGATGGTTTCACTTCGGAAGTTCCAGTTGATGTTGTTGCCGGATTAAGCACCGACCAAACCCTCTCGATGAGCCTTATAGCACAGGCCGGTATAGGTGAAGTTATCATGACAACTTCTTCGTCATATCTCATCGCGCGTGGATGGCCTGCCGAGATTGACCTCTTAAAAGCCGATGCACAACAGCAGGCTACCATGACAAGTCTTGGCCTTAACGTTCTCGGTTTGTGGAAAGCGCCGGGGGAAATGGCTTTCATAGATTTTGCCGGAGTGCCCAAGAACTTGAAGATATCTACCGACAATAACGACGTAACGTTTACCCTGGTTGTAAAAGACAAATTGCTAAGAGCAAGCCTCCCGCAGACACTTGCACTTAAGGTTGAAGGCGTCGATATTGATCTTGCCAAAGTTGACGAGAAATATAACCCCGGCAATCCTTTTAAGGTTAAGCTTGGTTTCAACGGCAATGCCGTAAAAGATAATGTTGAATTCAAATATCGCAATCCGATATCCGGTACTGATAAAACGCTCGAGATAATAGAGGTGTCCGAGGCTGTAAGTCGCTCTATGTCGGACTATACTGTAACACTTCGTGCTCCCGAGAATTTTGAAGAGGAACTCGTAGTATTCGCTATTTGCGGCGACCGAAAGAGTGAAGAAATATCACTCGAAATGACAGCCCCGTATACTATTGTCGCTGATAATGATAATGTTTATGCTACTCACGCGTTCGTAAGTGTCAACAACACCGAAGACGGTGGTAGCCCTGCTCTCGATAACGCTATCTTCTATGCAAGAAGGGCCGGCGAGGCAGATTTCAATACTGTAAGCCACACTATTGAAAGCGGATTTGCTCATATTACCGGACTAATCGGTGGTTATGACTACGACATCAAAGTTAGTGTTGACGGCCAAAATTCAAAAGCTACAACCATACACACCGAAGATGCCACTCAGCTTTATAACAGTGATATGGAATCATGGTATCAAGAAAAACCACAATCCGATTCCGATTGGCAAATTTATTATCCCGGAGAAGACAGCCAGTCTGTTTGGGACACCATGAATCTATTGACTACCTCTGAAGGAGCTGCTTATAGCAGAAGTACAATTTTGACCGGCCAGCAAATTAATAACAATGGCGGAGCCGGTTATCGCGCTAAATCGGGAACAATTGAAACTTCCGATTCACACTCAGGCAGAGCCGCTCTTATCCAGACTGTAGGATGGGGAAGCGCAAACGGGCTCGGATATTCCGGCTCAATAGGGCTTACGCGAGTAAACTATCCCTTACGATGTGATAATACTACTCCGGGAGAACTATACTTAGGAGTATATAACAACGACTCAAAGACAGCCGACTATGGCATTGAATTCTCATCACGCCCATCAGCACTTAAATTCTGGTATAAGTACATGCCTAAGAACGAAGCAGATTGGGGTGTCGCCGAAATTCACATACTCGACGAAACAAATTCTGTTATTGCTGAAAAGCAGATAACTCTCAATAGATCCGACGAATATACTGAGGCAAGCGTCGACCTGGCATTTACGCCCGGCTTGAAAAAAGCAGCAAAACTGCAAGTAACATTCCGTTCGACAGGCAATGATGCTTGTTTAGAGTTCAGCGCCGACAATTTTGACTACACCGAAGGGCTTTTAGGCACCGCTGAAGGATTTATTGGCTCGAAACTCTACATCGACGACATTGAATTAATCTACTAATGAAAAGATATATGAAAATCAATATATTAAATATAGTAGCGTTAGGTGCGTTGCTATTAGGAGCAAGCTCTTGTGATGAAGGCTGGACTCCTCAAACGAGCGAAGAAGGCTCGGTAAAACTTAGCTCAATGACTATTGAGCTAAGCGATGCCGAAAAGGTTATAAATACCTCGTCGCGTGGCCAAATTGATATCAGCAATATCAGGGTCGAGAATTTCAAAGTTAAAGTGTCTAACCAAAATGGCAACAGTGCTCCAAAAGAGTTTATTTTCGGAGAAATGCCTGAGGTGCTTGTTCTGCCTGTTGGCACGTACAACTTAGAAGTGGAATCTCATGAAGTTAAACCGGCTGAATGGGATGCTCCATATTTCAAAGGATCAACAAGCTTCGAAATAACAAACGGAAAAATAACTCAAATAGGTTCTGTAGAGGCCAAATTTGCCTCTTTGAAAGTTTCCGTGGTATTCGACGCCGACCTCCGAGCTGTGTTAAGCAACGATGCAACTGTCACTATCTCAGCCAACGATCGCGGACAACTTGTTTATAAAGTAGATGAGCAGCGCGCCGGTTATTTTGAGGTTATCGATAACTCGATGACAATGATTGCGCATTTCGAAGGTTCTATCGATGGCGTGTACACCGTTCAAGACACTCCATTTACCGATGTTGAACCCGGTCAACACCGTATCATCACCTACAGCACAAAAAGGGGACCTGAAATACCTGAACAATCGGGAAATATCGACCCATCGGAAGGACTGTTTGTTGATGTTGAAGTTGCAAACGGAGGCACTATCAATGGAAATGTAACCCCATCGGAAGATGCTACAACACCTACCGACCGCCCCGGTCAGGAAGAACCTCAAGAAAGCCCCAATCCGGGCCCGGGTGATGATGAGCCATCGGCTCCGGCTGCTACTTTCGAAGCTACCAATTCGCCTAATCTCAAGCTCGACGACATCAACATGGTGTCGGATTTCCCTGAAGGAGAAGTTCCCGCCGGTAACGCCATTGTAACAATACATTGCGAAAAGAAAATTCAACACCTCGTGGTTACAATATCGACAACCGACGACGGCTTTGCAGATATTATCGATGAAATGAAACTGAAATCGTTTGATTTGGCTTATCCCGGTGATGCTGAAGATAACATCAAGTCTTTAGAGCTTGCATACGGCGACCAAGTAATTAATAAACAGGAAGTTGAATTTAACATCACTCAATTTGTATCGCTCCTTGCCAACTTTAGTGGAACCCATACATTCAATATAACAGTAACAGATAATGAAGGTAAGAAAGCCTCATTAGACTTACGATTTAAAGCTGATAACTAAAAACTCCTTGCCAAATGAAAAAGAAGATATATCAATATAGCGCTATCGCTCTACTCGCAGTAACGATAGCTGCATGCTCGGAAGAGCAAATTAATATCGGTGGCGAGGGCAAACTCGTGCTAAAAACAAGTTTAAGCACCGACATGACCGTAGTATCGCGTACGGTTGAACAAGATCTTATCGACAACTGTATGGTATGGATTTCAAATGAAAAGGGACTGATACGTCGATATGATAAATACAACGATGTACCAACCGAACCAATTTCTCTCTTGTCGGGACACTATGTAGCTGAAGCATGGACCGGCGACTCTGTGCCCGCGTCATTTGAAAAACGCTGGTTCAAGGGGCGCGAAGAATTCGATATTGAATCGTCGGATACTAAGACCGTTAATCTCGAATGTAAGATTGCCAATGTGGCAGCGACAGTATCGTATGCCGATGGCATGGAAAATGTGTTACACGACTTCTCTATGACTATCGGACATAAAGGAGGCTCTCTTATATACTCTGGCCGTGAAGAACGTCGTGGCTACTTTATGATGCCGTCGTTCGATAAAAATCTTGCCTACGAACTTCGAGGCACTCAACTCGACGGTAAAGAATTTGTTTATAACGGTGTTATCGAAGATGCTCAACCCGGCACAGAATATGCTTTGAAAGTAACATTTACGCCTGTGAGCAATGAAGTCGGCGGTGCTATATTCTCTATCACCATTGACAATACCACTATTGAAAAAGGTGTTGATTTACAAGTTATTGCCGCTCCCAAAATTAGTGGATACGGCTTTAGTATCGACACACCACTGATGACCGAAAAAGGCACAGTTGGCAAGCGCACTATATATGTATCGAGTGCAACTAAAGTAAACTCGGTTATATTGCGCAGTGATATTTTCAATTCAATGACAATACTTGGCGGTAACGAATTCGACTTGCTCAAGATGAACGAAGCCGGCTTAAAAGTTATCAATGAGGCCGGGATTAATCATCAGAATAATTATAATGAGGAAAATGACGAAACACTCATTAAGATTAATTTTGAAGAGCCCTTTACCAACACTCTCGACAATGGCAACTACTCTATCGAGATTGTCGCAACCGACCAATATGGCAAAACTTCGACTTGCGATTGGAGGTTGTTGATTAGCGATGCATTGGTAATGACATCTCCCATGCCCGAAGATGGTGCAGTATCGCACTTTAGCGCGACCCTCTACGGCACTGTTACAAAAGATGGTGTTGAAAACATTGGGTTCAAATATCGCCGTGTGGGCACCGAAGAATGGTCAACAGTCGAAGGCGTGGCAATGAGTCGTAGTTATGCTGTCGGCACCGAATATACCGCAACTGTCACCGGCCTTGAAGATGGCGCTGAATATGAATATGTAGCCACTTCCGACGACTATGAATCGACTATTACGCAGCGCTTCACTACACTCCGTTGTATACAGCTGCCGAATTCAAGTTTTGAAGATTGGTGCACAGAAGGGAAAGCTCTTGTTCCCGGAACGAGTTACGCTACTACATTCTGGGATAGTGGCAACCATGGCTCTACTACATTGAGTATAAATGTTACCGAAAACTCAACAGATTATGCCCACGATGGCCAGTACTCGGCACGCTTGAAATCGCAATATGTAGGTGTTGGCGGAAGTCTGGGCAAATTTGCCGCCGGCAACATTTTTGCAGGCAACTATCTCCGTACCGTTGGCACTACAGGCGGCGAACTCGGTTGGGGACGCCCATTTGCGGCAAAACCGAAATCTGTTCAGCTATGGGTTAAATACATTCCTAAAACCGTACAAAGCGGAAGCAAAAGCGGCGATGGAAATTATATGCCTGCCGGTAGTCTCGACCAAGGTATCATTTATGCAGCTTTAGTCGATGATACTAAACAGAAATATACTCAGAGCGGCAACAACTTTAATGGAACCGAGTGGCCATGCATCGTGAGAACAGCTTCTGCCGAATTGTTCGATAAAGACGGAGCTAACGTGATAGCCTACGGTGAACAGATTTTCATGGAAGCTACAGAGGGTGAAGGCCTTATCTTAATTGAGATTCCATTTAAATACAAAAGTGCTAAGACTCCGTCGAATATCATTTTTGTAGCTTCGGCAAGCCGCTATGGTGACTATTTCCAAGGTGGCGAAGGTTCTACGATGTATATCGACGATATTAAAATGATATACGAATAAAGGTTACACCACTAATCACAAATAAAAAATCGCACTCGGTTTTGACGGGTGCGATTTTTATTTGTGGGTTAAGCTAAAAATTCATTCCTATTCAGACTCGACCAAGTCTGTCTCTTCTGTTTTTGCTTCGTTGTTTGTTTCTAATTGTGCATCATTGTCGTCTTCAGAGAGATTCTCTCCTACATCATCTGATGTTGCAGTCTTAGGTTTACGCTTGCGACGACGTTTGCGCTTTACCGATGCCTCATCGGCATCATTCTCAGCTTCTACTATCATTGTAGTGTCGTCGGTTTGTGGCTGATTAATATCTTGAGGCTGCGTAGTTAACTCTTCTACGTCTGGCTCTATAACCATCAAGGCTTCAGCCGGAGGAGCCATAGGCTCACTTTCGGCAGCGTCTACTACCCTTTTACGTTTATCTGCTGTTTTCGATGCCGATGTCTGCCCACTATCTTTTTCGTCGCGCAAATGCAATTCATTGCGATTTTTGTCGACAACCTTATATTGGAGATAGGCCAACGATTGGTCGGGCAAGATTTTGAAACACTTGCCCAAACGACGACGCCAGCCGGCATAAATAGAATTGAAAATAAATCCTTTTTTAAGATAAGCCTCAACATATGGATGCACATACAATGTAAAATCGCGCTGACCAAGCTCACTTATGAGATAATCGAGCTTTTCATAGAGAGTGTCGGTAAATAATATCGATGGTTGCACTTCGCCTTGTCCCAAACAAGAAGGACATTTTTCTGCTGTGGGTATATTGATAGCCGGACGCACTCGCTGACGCGTTATCTGCATTAGGCCAAACTTACTCAAAGGCAATATGTTGTGCCGTGCCCGATCGTTAGCCATAACTTCTCGCATATGGTCATATAGCTGCTGTCGATGTTCATTCTTAGCCATATCGATAAAATCGACAACAATAATACCACCCATATCGCGAAGCCTTAGCTGTCGTGCTATTTCATCGGCAGCACGCAGATTTACATCAAGGGCATTCGTTTCTTGATCGTTAGATGCCTTGGCTCGATTACCTGAGTTTACATCGATAACATGCAGCGCTTCGGTATGTTCTATAATAATGTAAGAACCCGATTTGAAAGATACCGTTTTGCCGAAAGACGATTTCATCTGCCGTGTAACATTGAAATGGTCGAAAATAGGCAACTCTTTCGAGTAGAGTTTCACGATATCGCTTCTCTCAGGTGCTATCAGGTTTACATACTTCTTAATCTGCTCGTAAGTATCGGCATCGTTCACGTGTATACTCTCAAATGAAGGGCTGAACACATCGCGTAGCATTCCCACCACGCGGTTTTGCTCTTCAAAGACAAGTGCCGGAGCCTCGGTGCGCTGTGCTTTGGCACAAGCATCTTCAAACGACTGCACAAGCGCTTTCATCTCATGATTGAGCTCTGCAACCTTTTTGCCTTCGGCCGAAGTCCTTACTATAACGCCAAAATTGCGAGGCTTAATACTTTCTATTAATTGACGCAAACGCATCTTCTCCTCCTTCGATTTTATTTTCTGTGAGATAGAAACTTTATCGGCAAAGGGAGTGAGAACCAAAAAGCGGCCGGTAAACGATATCTCAGTAGTAAGTCGCGGCCCTTTCGACGAAATAGGCTCTTTTACTATCTGAACAAGCAGTTCATGCCCCGGAGATAACACATCGGATATCGAGCCGTGTTTATCTATTTCCGGGAGCAAATCTATTTGCTGAATTTTGGGCTGCTTTCTACGCTCGCCAAGCAAACGCTTAACATACTCGGCATAGGATGTAAAATGCGGCCCGAGGTCGAGATAATGAAGGAATGCATCTTTTTCATAGCCCACGTTCACAAAGGCGGCATTCAGCCCCGGCATAAGTTTCTTCACTTTAGCGAGGTAAATATCGCCCACGGCATATTCGATATTTCGAGCCTCTTTCTGAAAAGACATCAAGCGTCCGTCTTCAAGTAATGCTATCGAAACATCAGCTGCCTGCACGTCTACAATAAGTTCACTTTTCATAATGCAGGTTGTTGTGTGGGTTGTGAAAATATCCGTATCAAACGGTTATAAACAATTGCCCGCCCATACCGGGCTTACACAAGCGCAGCAAGGGCGGACTATAGCCGATAACGGCTTTCTTTATTTCTTCTTATGACGATTCTTTCTCAGACGTTTTTTACGTTTGTGAGTGGCCATCTTGTGGCCTTTTCTTTTCTTTCCGCTGGGCATTTTTATTACGCTTTAGGATGTTATTCTAATTTGTATTATTTCTTTACTTCGTCCATGAACACGCGAGCGGGCTTGAAAGCGGGAATTTTATGCTCGGGTATGATGATGGTGGTGTTCTTTGAGATGTTGCGAGCTGTTTTCTGGCAACGAGTCTTAACGATGAAGCTACCAAAACCGCGGAGGTATACGTTTTCGCCGCTAACAAGTGATTCTTTAACGACTTCCATAAATTTTTCAACAGTAGCGAGCACAGCTGCTTTTTCAAGACCGGTGCTCTTAGCGATTTCGTTAACGATGTCTGCTTTAGTCATTGTTGTATTTTTTTATATGTTAAGATAAATGATTATTCATGCAAAATTCGCAGGCGCTTAAGCACCTTCGTTGGTTTCGCGGTGCAAATATC
This sequence comes from Muribaculaceae bacterium, assembly GCA_022508985.1. Classification (GTDB taxonomy): domain Bacteria; phylum Bacteroidota; class Bacteroidia; order Bacteroidales; family Muribaculaceae; genus CAG-873. Next base: position 256,533 of record JAFLUA010000001.1, on the reverse strand, counting down.
GTAATTATTTTTCATTCAAGCACAAAGAAAAAGCCCAAATTTGCATTTTTTTTACTCCGACACCCCATTTTAAGTGTTTTTTCTGAGATTTCGGTGCATTTTATCTTATAATCCAAGTTTTATACTCTTTTTATTCCAAATCATCTTCGAACTCATCAACAAAAATAACCGTGTCGTCTTCTTGCTGCTCTTCTTGCTGCTCAAGCTTCAAGGCTCTATTGGCCTTTCCTATCAAGATTCCTTCTACCACCGATGATATACCAAATAAAATTAATGAAATGCCCGATACTATCATTATTATATGTTCACCGACCTCCTCAGGCTTGCGTATGAATAAGAATATGGCCGCACCGGTGAGCAATGCCGGTATTATCAGAAAGGATGGATGTAGTCGTACTGCGCGTGAACCAAAAAGAATAACAGAGACCTGGAATAATGCTGCAAGTGCAACGAGCACACCAAACAGATATCCCGAGAATGCTACAAATTTATCACTAAATATCAGCATAGCAAGGCCAACGAGCACAACTGCGGCATTGGCTATCCACGCAAAGACCGTACCCACAACGCCAAAGCGCATCTGCCCGTCCTTGCCGCGAGAACCGAGAACTATGGTAATATTTAACACACCAGCCAGCACGAAGAGCACACCGGCCGTTTCAACTACGCCGCCACTGGCTAAATACTGCCGGCATAAAATAAGAATTATGCCTATTAGAGTGGTAGCAACACCTGTAAAGATTAAATTTCGACCTTTCATTGTAGTAATATTTTTTCATTTCTATATATATAACAATTAACAAGCTAAAATATTCTATGTATGGCGATTTTTTTTTACTTTTGTAGTCAGATAATTCACACGCAACAATAATGCTAAGTGCACAACCGACACCGCCACCACGCCCGATAACAGCACGAGCGGCCGAAAATGGTCTTTATTTAAGCATTTATATCTGCGTACTTGTCATAGCGACAGGTATGGCCACTTCGTTTGCGCCTGCATCTTTTATTGTATGGGCTGGTTCTTTGGTAATGCCTTTTTTCCTATATCGTCTGCTGAAGAAAAGCATGTTGAGCGCCAATGGTACATTGGGTTTTCCTGAACTATGGGCCGAGGGCATAGCTTCTTTCTTCTTAGGCACTTTGCTTCCGGCTGTGCTCGCCTATATTTTATTGCGGTTTTACGCGCCTACATTTATCGACGATACTTTTAATAATGCCGTTGAACTATTCCGCAATCTCAATACCGACGAAGGCGAGCTATGGGCCGAGACACTTGAGGATATTAAGTCGAAGGCCAACCTTCCGACACCGTCCGACGTAGCCGCTCAAATTATATCATTCAACATAATAGTAGGAACTGTTCTATCTTTAATAGTTGCTCTATGGCTTAAAGTACGAGTGTCGGCACGAGGGAATGATAACAGAACGTTTAACAATTAACAAAATGGATATTTCAGTAATTATTCCATTATACAACGAAGCGGAGTCGCTGCGGGAGCTGAGCGCGTGGATAAAACGTGTAATGGACGACAATGGCTTCTCTTATGAAGTCTTGTTTATCGACGACGGGTCGACAGACGCCTCTTGGGAAGTTATTCGCAAGCTCAGAGAAGAAGATGCCGAGCATATTAAAGGCATCTCTTTCCGACGCAATTATGGTAAATCGCCGGCCCTCAACACCGGCTTCCGCCACGCTAAAGGTGATGTGGTAATAACAATGGATGCCGACTTGCAAGATAGCCCCGATGAGATTCCGGAACTGTTCAGAATGATAAAGGAAGATGGTTACGACCTCGTGAGCGGTTATAAACAAAAACGCTACGATCCTCTTTCTAAGACCATACCCACCAAGCTTTTCAATGCTACAGCCAGGAAGGTGAGCGGCATAAAAAATCTTCACGACTTCAATTGTGGCCTCAAGGCGTATCGTTCTATTGTTGTTAAACACATCGAAGTCTATGGTGATATGCACCGATACATACCATACCTTGCCAAGCTTGCTGGCTTTAATCGCATAGGCGAAAAGGTGGTTCAGCACCAAGCTCGCAAGTACGGAAAAACAAAGTTTGGGCTCGATCGTTTTGTCAATGGATATCTCGATTTAGCAACACTTTGGTTTACCGGAAAATTTGGCAAGAAACCAATGCACCTATTTGGGCTTCTCGGTAGCTTGATGTTTTTACTTGGCTTGATTGCAGTGATAATAGTTGGTGCCACTAAGCTGTATTATATGCATTCAGGGCATCCTTATATTCTCGTAACCGACTCTCCTTATTTTTATATTTCGCTGGTGCTAATGTTGTTAGGAGCTCAATTATTTCTCACAGGATTTATAGGAGAGCTCGTTGTGCGCAATTCATCTAAGCGCAACGACTACGAAATCGAAGACGTTATTGGAGAAAATATTAAGATTTAAAGCTATGGATTTAACAAGGCTCATGCGCGAGCGTTTCTCGTGCCGCAAATATTCAGAATACATTCCGTCAAAAGAAGAAATAACCCTATTACTCGAAGCTGCCAACATAGCGCCATCGGCTTGTAATCGTCAACCATGGCATTTTACAATAGTAACACCCGGCGACACTACCGGGCGCAATGCAATTCTAAAAGCATATTCACGCGATTGGATTGCAAGTGCCAACACTTTTATCATTGTTGGTGGCATCGAAGACAGCGCTTGGGTAAGGCCTTTCGACAATCATAATCATATAGATATCGATATCGCTATTGCAACCGAGCATATCTGTCTTAAAGCCACTGAAATAGGGCTCGCAACTTGCTGGATATGCAACTTTGATCCGGCTACTCTTATCGACAACATCTCATTTCCGGAAGGAGTAACACCCAAAGTAATACTCCCGGTAGGCAAACCGGCTCCGGAACAAGTTGTGCCAAACAAAACTCGCAAACCATTATCTGAAATCGTTGAATGGCGTTAAAATTAACAACCCGCATATTCATAGTATTAATTGTTGCAGCTCTAACCTATGCATGCAATAATTCCGGGTGTCTCGATAATCAGAGTGCCATACCGTTGGCCGGCATGTATTCCTCGGAGACGGGAAAAGCGATATCGGTTAATATTGTTGAGATTCATGGCGTGGGTGCCCCTAACGATTCTTTAATTGTAAGAGGCGGCACCTCCATATCACGAGTGTATCTGCCAATGCGCTCTACCATGTCGACAACTACGTGGTGTTTACACTATACCCAAAGCAACATATCCGACCCCGCATTTAACGATACCATCGAATTTGATTATAAATCGATTCCTTATTTCGCCTCTGAAGAATGCGGCGCCTACTATCAATATCGTATTGAATCTTTGCGCTATACGACACATCTACTTGACTCCGTTGCTTTGACAGATTCGTTAATGACAAATGCCGACATCGAACGAATCCGTATATATTTCAGAACAGCCGACCCTGAACCCGAACAGCCGCAAGAGCCGGAAGAATCGGAAGAGCCTAACGATTCTGAAAACCAAGAAGACAATAACGCCAAAGAGGGTGATAGCATATGAAGAGGCGCTCGATTATTATACTTTTGATTGCGTTTTGCATTCTCCTTGTCTTCCAAGCTGAAGGACGTCGGCGTATGACACCTGTCAATACCGCAGCTACTACAACACAGGCAATTAACGAAACGGCAAACGATACTTCACGTATCAATGCCAAGCGCCGTGCCGCTTCCATCAATTATGTAGATGATAGAGGCTACACAATCTATGTCGACACCATAACCGGTGAAGAATGGATGGATTCTACCCTACTTAAACATGGGAAAAAAATGGAGCAGCCGCTCCTTCATGCAATAAGTGTCGGGGTTAACATATGGGATCCCGTAATGCGCGCCGTAGGCCAAAAATATGGCATAGCCGATGCTTTTGTTGAGTTATCGCTATATAATAGATTCAAGCCTGTCGTAGAAGTAGGTCTCGGTGCTGCAAAATATAGGCCTGAAGGTGGCAATTACACTTATAGAAGTCCTATGAGCGTATATTTCCGTGTTGGCGCATATTATAATTTCCTATATAATTCTAATCCCGATTACTCTTTTATGGCAGGAGTTAAATATGGATATTCCAATTTTAAATATAGTATCGACGATGTTACACTCAATTCACCATACTGGGATGAGTCGACATATTTTGGCGTTGAAGCGCAACACGCCTCTGCAGGATGGCTGGAACTGGCTCTGGGCCTTAGAGTGAAAATATATGGGCCTATCTCTGCAGGATGGACTTTCAAATATCAAAACTTTCTACATCAAAGCAAGGCCTCATATGGCGAGCCTTGGTATATCCCCGGATTCGGCTCCCGTAACAGTAGCATTACCGGCAGTTTTTCGGTAGTTTACACTCTTGGCTTTAAAGAGAAAAAGAAATTATTAGAGCCCATAGATGATGCTATACCCATTTCAAATAGTATAGAAAACGACAGTATTGATACATTATCACAATCGCAAGTTTTTATTATAGAAGAATGAAAAAAATTATTGTTATCGGCGCGTCGTCGGGTATGGGTATGCGTGTGGCATCCGATTTTGCAAGATTAGGATGGCAAGTGGGCATTGCAGCGCGACGACAAGACAGACTCGAAGAATTAAAAGAGCGTTACCCCAATAATATCGAATATCTTACTATTGATGTTACAGCCGACGATGCCGTTGAGCGTTTCTACAAGCTTATCGATATGATAGGTGGAATGGACTATCTATTATATGCCTCCGGTTGCGGATGGCAAAATCCCGAACTTGACACAACACGCGACGAGGAAACCATTGGAGTTAACGTCGTTGGTTTTACGCGAATTATAAATGCGGCATACAAGTACTATAAGACCTCCAAAAGGCAACAACGAGGGCACATTGCCGCTATAACATCCATTGCCGGCACCAAAGGTATTGGCATATCTGCGACATACTCAGCATCGAAGCGTTATCAGTGGTGCTATCTTCAAGCTATCGAGCAATTGGCCAATCAACAAAGGGTTAACATTTCGATAACCGACATTCGGCCTGGATTTGTCGACACTCCCTTATTAAATGGTAAATCGGACTACCCTCTCGAAATGAGCGTGGACTATGTGGCGCCACGACTCGAAAAAGCAATTCTGCGTTCAAAACGAATAGCTGTTATCGATTCTCGATGGGCGGTCGTAACAGCACTTTGGAAACTAATCCCCAATGCGCTTTGGCGTAGAATTGAAATTATGGGATAACAAAAAAACGGCGCAAGCATCAAAGCCTCGCCGCCATCTGTTTTATTGTTTGCGCTTTACGAGAAAAGGGGGTTATTTTATTGCCTCAAAAAACTCTGCCCGTAAAGTAGCGTCTGTTTCGAAAACTCCATTGTAGTGCATTGTTGTAGTTGATGAGTGTTGTTTTTCTACACCTCTCATCTTCATACAAAGATGCTCGCCCGAGCATGAAACAATCACGCCCTTTGCGCCAAGAGTCTTGCGCACCTCTTCACATATTTGAGCGGTAAAACGCTCTTGAACCTGCAAACGACGTGCATACACATTTACAATTCTCGCCAATTTGCTTAGTCCTACAATTTTATCTCCGGGGATGTATCCTATAGACACCTTGCCGAAAAAGGGAAGTATATGGTGCTCGCACATCGAATAAAACTCGATGTCTTTTACAACTATCAACTGAGAGCCTTCGTTCTCAAACATTGCCTGCTCAATTATAGCAGAAGCATTTTCGCGATAGCCAGATGTTAAAAACCATAACGCCTTAGCCGCTCTCTGCGGAGTCTTTAGGAGTCCTTCCCTTGTCGGATCCTCTCCCAAAAGCTTAATTACGGCCTCAATATGCGATGCCAGCGCGTCGATACGTTCTTTTTCGCTAAGTTCTTGCATCAGTCTATTATATTGATTTTATCACGAACAACTCTGATATAGGCACTAAGCGATGGAAATGCCTCTTGAATTTGAGCCATAGCGGCCTCTGCCTCTGCCCGAGTGCGGAAGTCGCCGGCTTTTACTCGCCAATACGGAGAGTTGAACGTTATATAACTTCTTAGATAGGGAAACTCTGCAACAAGCCTCTGGTGAGTATTCTCGGCATTACGGCGAGCTGTATGAGGATTGTTATCATCGAACACCTGCACTCTATAACCGCTTCGAGTCGTAGCTTGTTCTTTGGGTGTCGTTTCTTTTTCGGCTTCAATCGCAGGCGATTGTTTTTTAAGCAATAAAGCAGACAGAGCCTCCGGCTGATTTAGTTTTATACTTCCGGAGTTGTTTATCGAGTTAACTATAGACACGGTGTCAGCAACATTCTGCGCTGCCATCATTGACGGCAACACTAACAATCCCGCTATTATTGTGCATAGTTTCATTCTAAGCTCTAAAAAGACGCAACCCGGGTCGGAATTATCCGACCAAGGTTGGTATTATTCATGTTTAATATCAAAAAGCGCTAACAATGCCCATAAAATCGGCGCATTTAAGAGCTGCACCACCGATTAGGCCGCCATCAACATTAGGTTTGGCAAATAATTCGGCTGCGTTTGAAGGCTTACAGCTACCACCGTAAAGTATCGATGTGTTGTCGGCAATTTCTTTACCATACTTTTCTGCAATGACACCACGAATAAATGCGTGCATATCTTCAGCTTGTTCTGCTGTAGCTGTCTTACCGGTTCCGATTGCCCATACCGGCTCGTAAGCAAGTACGATTTTACCGAAATCTTCGGCGCTGAGGTTAAACAGGCCTTCTTCTACTTGACAACGTACTACTTCGTTGAATGTACCATTTTCGCGTTCTTCAAGAACTTCACCAATGCAGAAAATAGGTTTGAGATTATTTTCAAGCGCAAGAGCAACTTTTTCGCGAAGCGTTTCCGATGTTTCGCCGTAATATTGACGGCGTTCGCTGTGGCCAAGAATTACATAGTTAGCACCTGTCGACGCTACCATGGCTGCAGAAACTTCACCTGTATATGCTCCCGATTTATGGTCGGCACAATTTTCAGCACCGAGGCCAAGCACAGTTGCGTCGATAGCAGCCGCTACAGGGCATAAGTGTGTAAAAGGCACGCAGATAACTACGTCGCAATTTGCTTTCGCAGCTTTAAGCGCTGCGTTTACTTCTTTGGCAAGTTCAACACCTTCTGAAACAGTGGTGTTCATTTTCCAGTTGCCTGCAACAATATTTTTTCTCATCAGTTATGTAAGGTTTAATTAATTTCGGGTTGCAAAGTTAATTATTTTTTTTGGCAAGTCGCACAAAGAAACTCAAGATTTTAGGCGAAAGACTCAGCATATAAATTATCGCGAGCGAAAACAGGTATAGACACACCACCAAGGTATGTATTTTACCATCGTCGACGGGCCGCACGCCGTCTAACGCATTACCTGGAGTTGTATCCTCTGGAAGGGTAGATTTCATTGATGAAAGAGTGCGTTTCCACTTTATAGCACCATCATAAGTGTATACTAACGCGGCGTCTCCTCTCACCAACTGCTTCAAGGCAGTATCTTCGGCCGAAAAGACCTCGAATTGCGGGCGTGTCAATTCGGTCCATTTCTCTAAAGTAGTGCCGTCCGTACCAGCGATTCCTATCATTTTAACACCATGTGCGCGTGCATATTCATAAAGTCGATTCACATAATGAGCCCTTGATAAGAACTGAACATCAGGGTTAGGTACTATGAGATACAACACAGCTCCATACATGGTCGACAATTCTTCCGTAACATCATATCCGTCGCTATCGTGAACATCAAAACCTGCAATAGGACCAACACCACCATCTTCCACAACATCAATGAACGTCCAAGTGGTATCGGGCATATCGGACAAAGTAAAACGCTCTCTATGACCATTTTTCTCATAGATATAATATTCGATCGTTTCTTGCGACATGGCGTCTTCATCGAATAATACCGTGCCCAGTTTATAGGGCCGAAAATCAACTAATGGTTGCACGTTATACCCCACCAGAACAATGTACAGCACAAATACTACCGAGACAATTATCGTAAGCCACTGAACGGGAGGAGCAAATATGCCTTTGATGGTATGGTTTACTTTCAATAGATATACCGACATAGCCACAATCGCTACATTCTTGAAGAAAGTTGCCCAATTCGATAGTACAATAAAATCGCCGAAGCAGCCACAATCCGACACCGGATTCTTTATGGCAATGTACAATGTTAACGGCAACATAAAAGCCATAATCGCTGTTGCTATTATCGCGGAGCTACGTTTAAGCGACCCCGTAAATAACAATAGGCCTACTATAAATTCAACACACGACAGGGCTACACAAGCAGTGAAAACGACCTCTACTGGGAGCGAAAAATCCCATGCCGAAAGATATTCATTTACTTTTATTATAAAGCCTCGTGGATCAATTGATTTAGCCCATCCCGATATAATAAAGGCGGCACCGACAATGAATCGGCACAGCCATACAGCAATGCGACGCAGCCGCAATTTAGTGCGCAGTTGCATCTTCGCTAAGCTTTATTATTCCAAAGACAGCATAATTAACCATATCGAAATAATTGGCATCAATGCCTTCCGACACAGCGGTATGCCCGGCATGGTCTTCTATCTCTTTTGTTCTGGCAATCTTCGTAAGAATCAAATCAACGTACGACAACACTCTCATTCCACGCCACGCCTCATCGTAATCGGTGTTTTTGGCAATCATCAAGTTTGTTGCCCGCATTGCTATCTCATCATATAGCCTGATAGCCTCTTCATTTGTGATGTCTTTATGGTCGGAATAGCCTTTTATCAATTGTATTACACCAATAATTCCATAATTTACAATACCAATAAACTCCGGCAAGGTGCCTTCTCCTACGGCAGAAGTGCCTTTTACTTGCAAAGTCCTTATACGTTTTGCCTTGATAAATATCTGGTCGGTTATTGCTTCGGGTCTCATGATGCGCCACGATGGTCCATAATCGCCAAGTTTTGCGATAAATAAATCGCGGCACTTACTCATTGCTTGCGCAAATTGCTGCTTTGTATCGGGTGTGTTTGCCATGTTATTCGTTTTATAAATGCAAATGTACTGTTTTTTTCTCAGACAATAATAAAAATATGATAATTTGCTTACTTTTGTAGCATGAAAATAGAATTATTATGCATGGGGGCGGTTCGCGACAAAAATATCGATGCCGCTATTACACAATATGCCAAACGAATACCATTCTATTGGCCGTTTTCTATGACGTGCCTTCCGGATGTAAAAACATCTAAAGCAACCGGAACTGATAAACAGAAAGAACTTGAGGGCAAAAAAATTTTAGGAGAAATACAACCGGGCGATTTTGTAGTTCTACTTGATGAACGCGGCAAAGAGTTTTCTTCACGACAATTTGCTGAATTTATCAACAAAAAAAGCATAGAACTACCAAAATCGCTGGTCTTTATTGTAGGTGGCCCGTATGGCTTCAGCCCTAAAGTTTATGAGCGAGCCGATGCGCTACTTTCTCTCTCAAAAATGACATTTCCACATGAGCTCGTACGTCTTTTTTTTGTTGAACAGTTATATCGTGCAGGCACAATATCAAAGGGCGAGCCGTATCACCATGATTGAGAACTACCCTTATTTTAATTTTTGTATCAAAATGCTAAATATTTGTTAAAATATAAGGTTTCAAAATAAAAGTTTTACTTATTGAGTAAAAAACGCTAACTTTGTAGGAAACTGAAACACTAATTTTCTTACCTTAATTTAGATCTAAATAATGAAAAAATTCGGTGCAATAACACTTTCATGTTTATTGTCAATCACAATTTCATCGGGGTTCTCAGCCAACGCTGCGGCTGTCGATACTCCGCTATCAGAAATCGTTACTGATTATCAAGCTTATGCCAACGCTGTCGCTAAGGCTACAACAAAGTATCTGCCCGGTGTTACCGGCTTTGGTAGAATCAAAGTTAGAGATATCAAAGTAAACAACTCTAAGCGTACTGTTACCATCAAATTCAATGAAGAAGCATCATATCTTCCAATTAATTCAGAAAACCTTGCTGCTTTGAAGAAAGATTGTCAAGAGGCTCTGGGGGCTAACTATAGCAATTACAAAGTTACCTTATATGCCGACGATGCCAACCTCGACAACCTAATTCAATATGGCCCGAAGAAAAATATAGGTCCTACCGAGAAAAAAAGATTTATAACCCGCGATGATGCTCCGAAAGCATCGAAGGGTCTTGACGGAAGCAATATCGCTATCTGGCAGAGCCACGGATGGTATTTCGAGCCGAAGCTCAACCGTTGGGAGTGGCAACGCGCACGTATTTTACAGACCGTTGAAGACTTATATACACAGAGCTACGTAATGCCGTTTTTGATGCCTATGCTCGAAAATGCCGGTGCATATGTAATGAGCCCGCGCGAAAGAGACACCAATCTCAACGAGATTATTGTTGATAATGACGGCGGCAAGCTCGTGGGTGGAACATTCGACATTACAGGCTCATGGAGCGAAACCGGGATTCCCGCATTTGCATATACAAAAAAAGAATTGCGCAATGGCGACAATCCTTTCCGCGAGGGAACTGCCCTCAAAGCATCTTTGTCGGGCAAGGCGGAAGCAACAGCAAGCGCCGAGTGGAAAGCTAATATTCCGGAAGACGGTAGCTATGCTGTATATGTTAGCTACACAACTCTCCCAAACAGCGCAGAAGAAGCAAAATATAAAGTATACGCTGCCGACGGCATACACAATTTCACCGTAAATCAAAAGATGGGCGGTGGCACTTGGATTTACCTCGGACATTTCCCCTTGTGCAAATCGAGAGGCGAAATTAAAGTAGTTGAACTGCTGAACAGTGGTAAAAACAAAAAACAAGTAGTTACGGCCGATGCTGTTAAGATTGGTGGTGGTATGGGTAATGTAGCTCGTATCGTAAAAGAACCACTTGATAACATTGACTATGAATATGTTCTAAGTGGATATCCTCGTTTTACTGAAGGTGCGCGTTATTTCCTTCAGTGGGCCGGAGCTCCCGACAGTGTATTTACGCCATCTGATTATGTCAACGATTACACCGATGACTACAAATCGCGTGGTCTTTGGGTTAATTGGCTCACCGGCGGTTCTTCAATGTTGCCAAAACAAAAAGGGCTCAATATTCCGGTTGATTTAAGCTTTGCATTCCATACCGATGCCGGCACTACGTTAAACGACTCAATCATAGGCACACTCGGCATATACTGCACAGCAGGTGAAAAATTGGGCAACGGAAGTAGCCGTTATGCTTCACGCGACTTCACTAACGAAGTGATGACAAACCTCGTAAACGATGTAAGAGCTCTCTATGAGCCAAATTGGACCCGCCGCGGCATGTGGGATAAGAGTTATTTCGAAGCTCGCGTTCCGGAAGTACCCGCTATGCTACTTGAATTCCTGTCGCACCAAAATTTCGCCGACATGTCTTATGGTCTTGACCCGAATTTCCGCTTTGACGTATCTCGCGCTATATACAAAGGCATGCTGAAATTCTTGGCTCAACGCGATGGCCGTGCATATGTTGTTCAACCGCTTCCCGTTCACAAAATGGAGATAACAAAGCTATCGCAAAACAACTATCGTCTTTCATGGCAAGAGACTATAGATAAACTCGAAAGCACAGCAACTCCTTCGTATTATATTATTGAAGAGCGCATCGACAACGGTGCTTTCACCAATATCGGCACTACCCTATCAACTTATTACGAATTTAACATTTCCGACGATAAGATTCATTCATACCGCATTATCGCAGCTAACGATGGCGGCGTTTCATTCCCATCGGAAGTGTTGGCTCTGTGCCAACTTTCAAACGACAAGCCTGTGGTAACGATAGTAAACGGCTTCACCCGAGTAAGCGCTCCCGACCGATTCGACTCAGGAGAGATTGCCGGTTTTTATGACGTCAGAGACCACGGCATTCCATTCGTAAAAGACATTTCTTTCATCGGAAGTCAATTTGAGTTCCGCAGAGACATACCATGGATGGACGATGATGCCGCCGGTTTTGGTGCGTCGCGAAGCAATTATGAAGAAAAAGTTATTGCCGGTAACACATTCGATTTTGTTTATACACACGGAAAAGCTATCCGCGATGCCGGGTATTCATTTATCTCGAGCAGCGTTGAAGCCTTTACGGCTGCCACCGACAAGCCTCAGAACGTTGATTTGATTTTGGGCAAACAAAAAGAAATCAAACAAGGCCGCGGAGCCTTCGGCACGAAGTACAAAGCATTCCCGACAGAACTCCAGGAACGTATCACAAAACTTACGGAAGATGGCACCAATTTCTTCATCAGCGGCTCATTTGTCGCTACAGATATTTGGGATAACCCCAATTCTTCGGATGAGACTGCTAAAAAAGACAAAGAGTTTGCACAAAACGTTCTCGGATATTGCTGGCGCGTAGGCCAAGCTTCGGTAACAGGCGAGGCTTATCAGGTGCCCACTCGTTTCAAAGCTTTAACCAAGGGAAATTACAAGTTCTCCAACGAACTTAACGCCGACTGCTATGTAGTTGAATCGCCCGACTCATTTTATCCTTCCGACGACAAGAAAGGTGCTACTTTTATGCGCTATACAGAAAACAATCTCATCGCAGGCACTGCTTTCGATAACGAGAAATATCGCACAGTTGTTATCGGCTTCCCATTAGAGACTGTTAACGACGACAATAGCCGTGCCAACCTCATGAAACAAGTACTAAAATTCTTTGAGGGTAACAAATAAAAAAATAATTTATTATCAATATATTATCAAACAAAACAATATGAAAACAACTATTCATTGTTTCCTCCCATTTGTCGACGAGGCTCAAGTTAAAGCTACAGTCGAAGCACTGAAGGAAAGTGCTCTCGTATCTAAAATCACTCTTCTCGCGACATCGGCAGAGGCCAAAGCGTGCTTAGGCTGCGATATTATTCATATCGACACGCTCACATCTTCGGAAACTATGCTCAAAATTGCTCAAGCAGCTCAAGGTGACTTTATACTACTATATACAAAGCAGAACAAGCTCGTGCCGGGATATTTTGCTCTCGACCGTTTTGTGAAAATAGCAAGAGACTCTAAAGCCGGCATGGCTTACGCTGATTCATACACCGTTATCGATGGCAAGAAGAGCAACGCCCCCGTTATTGATTATCAATTTGGTTCACTCCGCGACGATTTCAATTTCGGTTCTGTATTGTTTTTCAACGCTGCAAACTTCAAACAGGTAGCTGCCGGTATTGACAAAAAATACAATGCCGCAGGTTTGTACGACTTGCGTCTTCGCTTGAGCCGTATCGCACCGCTGGTACACATCAACGAATATCTCTACAGTGATGTTACTTTAGATAACCGCACTTCCGGTGAAAAGATATTTGACTATGTAGACCCCAAGAATCGTGGTGTACAAATCGAAATGGAAGAAGCATGCACCGCTCACCTTAAAGCTATTGGCGGTTATCTCGAACCCGTTTTCGATAAAATTGAATTCAATCGCGGCGACTTCAAATATGAAGCATCGGTAATTATTCCCGTTCGCAATCGTGTTCGCACCATCCGCGATGCAATCCGTAGCGTCCTTTCTCAAAAAACAGAATTCCCCTTCAACCTTATTATTATAGACAACCACTCTACCGATGGCACTTCTGAAGCTATAGATGAATTTGCATCTGATCCTCGCGTGATACATGTCATTCCTCAGCGCGACGACCTCGGAATTGGCGGTTGCTGGAATGTGGGAGCAAATCACCCCGAAGCCGGTAAATTCTGCGTACAACTCGACTCCGACGACGTTTACTCCGACGAAAACACATTGGCTAAAATGGTGAAAGCGTTCTACGACAACAATTCGGCTATGGTTGTTGGTACTTATATGCTCACCGACATTGACATGAACATGATTCCACCGGGCGTAATCGACCACAAAGAATGGACTCCCGAAAATGGACGTAACAATGCCCTGCGCATCAATGGTCTCGGTGCTCCTCGTGCATTCTATACTCCTATGTTGCGTGAAATTCACGTTCCTAACACTTCTTATGGCGAAGACTATGCGCTCGGTCTTGCATTCTCTCGTCATCATCAGATTGGACGCGTTTACGATGTCGTTTATCTCTGCCGCCGTTGGGAAGACAACTCAGATGCAGCGCTCGACATCAACAAAATGAACGCTAACAATCTTTATAAAGATCGTATCCGCACTTGGGAACTTGAAGCCCGATGCGAAATGAACAAAAAGAAATAAAAAACAATGGCAGAAGTTATAACCGAACAGGTAAATGATTTCATAACAGCGCAAATTGCCGAGTGGCCTCAGGCCGCCGGCAATTTTGCGGCCTTGGCAGATGTTAAAGTTAAAGAATTTACTCTGCAAGGAATGAAAATAAAGGTGCAGTTCAACCCTGCTCGTATGGTGTCGTCGGCTGCTAAAGTTGATGCGGCATCTCTGAAAGCTCGTAAATGTTTTTTGTGTGCCGAAAATCGTCCTGATGTTCAACGTGGTATTGAATGGGGTGGCAAATATATTATATTGCTAAACCCATTTCCTATTTTTCCACGTCACCTAACGATTCCCGATTGCTCGCATACCGACCAACTGATATCCGGTCGTGCTGCCGACATGATGAAACTTGCATCGGCCCTCGATGGATATACCGTTTTCTATAATGGACCTCGTTGCGGTGCTTCTGCTCCCGACCACATGCACTTTCAAGCCGGCAACTCCGATTTCCTTACAATCGGCGAAGCGCTGGAATATGCCAATCATAAGGTGATTATTGAAAAAGGGGCTAATCGTCTGTCTCTTGTCGACGATCTTCCGGTAAGAGTATTCGTGATTGATGCTGCCGATTTTGATGAAGGCGCAATCCTATTTGATACTTTATATCGTGCCCTACCGATACCCGAAGGTGAGAGTGAGCCTATGATGAATATCTTGTGCTATGCCACTGCCGAAGGCGTTCGTATGGTTGTTATTCCTCGTAAGCGCCATCGTCCTTCGTTCTATGGCACTGAAGGCGATGATTGCATGCTTATAAGCCCGGCTTCGGTCGACATGGGCGGTGTTTTTATCACTCCCAGGCCTCAAGACTTTGACAGAATTGACACTGAAATAATAGCACGAATTTTCGACGAGCTTTGCCTCAGTGAAGATGAAGTTGAAACTATTGCTCAAAAAATAAACTTAATCTAATGGAAAAACAACCGAATATTAAAGTGGGTGTTTTAAGCGCGAAAGAAATTCGCGTAAACCTGCTTGAACCATATAAATGTGAATGTACCGGTGCTGTCACTTCCGGAACACACTCTTTCGCTTTATCTTCAAATGGGCGTGTGCTTTGGCAAGGCACTGAATACGATTATGTGGAATTTAAGCCCGAAAAAGACGGATCTTCGTTCGAAGTATTCGACGTTATTATCGGCGTTAATTTCCACTGGGAGCGTAAAGAAACACAGCGTTTTCTCGGTTCGCTCAGAATAATTACTGAAGGCGATAAACTTACAATCGTAAACATCCTTCCCGTAGAAGATTACCTCGTAAGTGTTATTTCATCAGAAATGAGCGCTACAGCTTCGTTAGAATTCCTAAAAGCACATGCTGTTATTTCGCGTAGCTGGCTTCTCGCTCAGATTGATAAAAACAAACGCATCAGCCAATCGAACGAGAGCTACTCTTCTATGATAGTTAACGACGACGAGATTATACGTTGGTACGACCGCGAAGACCACGTGAATTTCGACGTATGTGCCGACGACCATTGCCAACGATATCAAGGCATCACTCGCCAGACTACTCCTATTGTGCGTCAAGCTGTTGAAGGCACAAGAGGTTTGGTTCTTGTCGATAACGAGGGCAATTTATGTGACGCGCGTTTCTCAAAATCGTGCGGTGGCGTATATGAAGAATTTGAAAATTGCTGGGAACCAAAACACTATCACTATCTTGAGGCTACTCGCGACACTGCTAACGAACGCGATTTCCCCGACCTTACAATCGAAGAAAATGCTCGCGAATGGATTTTGAGCCGACCGGAATCATATTGCAACACTTCCGATGCTGAGATTCTAAGCCAGGTGCTAAACGATTACGATCAAGAAACACACGATTTCTATCGTTGGACCGTCAAATACACTCAAGAAGAAATTTCGCAGCTGATAGCGAAACGCTCCGGTATTGACTTCGGTTTGATTAAAGCCCTTGAGCCCGTTCAACGCGGCACATCGGGTCGTTTAGTAAAACTTCGTATTGTAGGTACAAAACGGACCATGGTTATCGGCAAAGAACTTGAGATTCGCCGTACTCTCTCAACATCGCACCTCTATTCTTCGGCTTTTGTTGTCGAGACAGAAGCGGACAATGAACTCGGTGTTCCGGCTTCTTTCACGTTGCGGGGCGCAGGTTGGGGCCACGGCGTTGGTCTATGCCAAATTGGTGCTGCCATGATGGGTGCCAATGGTCACAAATTCGATGCAATACTCAGCCACTACTTTGGCGGCGCCGAACTTAAGACCCTATATTAATCGCGTTAATAACATTATATTTAATATAATCACTGCCATATAATTGCAATGAAAACTTCAACAAAAGTAAATCCTTGGGCATGGATCCCAACTCTATATTTTGCACAAGGCATACCATTCATTTTTATAAATATGGTATCAATGGTGCTGTTTACTCAACTTGGCATGTCGGAAACGAATGCAGCCCTTTACACCGGATGGCTTTACCTGCCTTGGGTTATCAAACCATTCTGGGGGCCGATTGTAGACATTTTACGCACAAAACGCTGGTGGACAGTTACTATGCAGATATGCATCGCTATCGGTTTAGGCGCTATAGCTTTTACATTGCCGTTGCCTGATGCCAATGCGATTTCTAAGGGGCTTCCCGTAAGCGCTTTCTCTATTGCACTTTGTTTCTATGTAATGACAGCGTTTTGCTCTGCTACACACGACATTGCATCCGACGGTTTCTATATGATTGCCTTAGACACCAACCAACAGAGTGTCTTTGTCGGCATCCGTTCTACATTCTATCGTTGCGCCAACGTATTTGGCCAAGGTGGTCTTGTTATGATTGCTGGTGCCCTTGAAGCATATTACGGTGGTGCGGCTATCGCTTGGAAGTATACAGTTGCAATATGTGCCGTATTCTTCGGCATCGTTTCGCTATATCACATTTTCGTTTTACCTCGTCCGGTAAGCGATAAAGCTGTTGGTAGTGAAGAGAAAAAGACTATCGGAGACATCGCCAAAGAATTTGCAGGTTCTTTTGTTACTTTCTTCAAGAAAAAACATGTTATCCTTGCAATGCTCTTTATGCTCCTCTATCGTCTTCCTGAAGCTCAAGTTGTTAAACTCTGCCAGCCATTCCTTCTTGCTTCGCGCGATGCCGGTGGCCTTGGCATGACTCCGACAGAAGTTGGATTTGCATATGGTACACTTGCTATCATCGGCCTTACTGTAGGTGGCATTATTGGTGGTATCTGTGCTGCTCAAGGAGGCTTAAAAAAATGGATCTGGCCGATGGCTCTTGCAACATCGCTCAACTGCGTTGCATATATCTTCCTATCGAACGTGCAACCCGAATATGCTCTCGTTAGTGGTAAAATTCAGATTTACTGCGCTATCATTCTTGAGCAATTTGCATATGGATTCGGTTTCACTGCATTTATGTTGTTCATGATGTATTTTGCTGATGGCCCATACAAAACATCACACTACGCTATCTGTACTGCCTTTATGGCGCTTGGCATGATGTTGCCGGGCATGGCTGCCGGTTGGATTAAAGAGGTGCTCCTTGGAAACTCTTACAGCAACTTCTTCTTCTGGGTATTATGCTGTAACCTTGCCACTTGGCTTGTAACATTCCTCGTTCGTCGTCATATCGACCCTAATTACGGCGCTAAATCTAAATAACACAACTATTATGATTCGCAATATACTAACTTCTATTTTATTAACGGGCGCACTCATCGCCGGTGCACAAGTAAAACCGGGCGTTGAAGTATTGCGCGATGGCGGTTTCGCACAACTACAAGGCAAGCGCGTTGGTCTTATCACCAACCCAAGTGGTGTTGACAACAAACTCAAATCTACAGTTGATATACTTGCCGAGGCTCCAGGCGTAGAGCTCGTAGGGCTATACGCTCCCGAGCACGGTGTTCGCGGTGATATACATGCCGGAGACAAGGTGGAAAATATGGTTGACCCGACAACCGGTGTTACCGTTTATTCTATCTACGGCAAAACTCGTAAACCGACCGCCGAAATGCTTAAAGATGTCGACGTGCTCATTTATGACATTCAAGATAACGGATGCCGCTCGTTTACCTTTATCTCTACTATGGGCCTTGCTATGGAAGCTTGTGCAGAACAAGGCAAACAATTTATGGTTCTCGATCGCCCTAATCCCGTTGGCGGTGACATTATCGAAGGAAACCTCACTGAAGAAGATTGCATTTCTTTTGTAAGCCAATTCCCCATACCTTATTTATATGGCCTCACCCCCGGTGAACTTGCCATATATTTGAATGAAGAAGGATTACTTGGCGAAGGTAAAAAAGTTGATTTACAAGTAATACCGATGGAAGGTTACACTCGCAACATGGATTTCCGCGAAACAGGAATGCCTTGGATACTGCCCTCGCCTCACATTCCAACACCTGAAACAGCGATATACTATCCTATGACCGGAATTCTTGGTGAACTATACTTCATGTCTATCGGTATCGGATACACATTGCCATTCAAACTTTTCTGCGCTGAATGGGTTGAGGCTGAAAAGCTCTCGAAACGACTCAATGAGCGTAACATCCCGGGTATGATGTTCCGCCCGATATATATCAAACCATTCTATTCAACGAGCAAAGATACAAATATTCAAGGTGTTGAAGTATTTGTAACCGATAAGTCTATTGCGCCCCTAACACTCACTCAATTCTATGTTATGGAAGAACTCGCTGAGATGTATCCCGAACATAGAATTTTCGACAATGCTGACGAAAAAAGATTTAATATGTTTGACAAAGTATGCGGAAGCAAAGAAATTCGTCGTCGTTTCTCACAAAACTACAAAGTGGCCGACATTGAAGAGTATTGGTATAAAGACGTTGAGCAATTCCGCGCTACTGCATCGAAATATTATCTTTACAAATAATATCAAGGGCTGTTTTATATACCGCTATTAGACGCATACGTATATATTATCACACAATATGTCAACTACAGAGCATAAATATCAACAGTTTACACAAGAGGTAAGCCGCTATATCGATGTAAACCGCATCTATACCGATGACTTGCGACTCCTCGCCTGGGGCACCGATGCCGGATTTTATCGAATGCTGCCTAAAGTTGTAGTTCGCGCTGCTAACGAAGCCGAAATTGTAACTATTTTGCGCGTGGCATCGAAACTTGAGTTGCCGGTAACTTTCCGTGCAGCAGGCACAAGCCTATCCGGACAGGCGATTTCTGATTCTATCCTTGTTGTGGCCGGTAAATCGTGGGAAGGCTATCGACTGCTTGATGATCAAGCTCATGTAATAGCATTGCAACCGGGTATTGTGGGGGCACGTGTAAGCGAAATTCTGAAGCCATATCATCGTGTTTTTCCACCCGACCCGGCCTCGAAAAATTCTGCTATGGTTGGCGGTATTGTGGCAAACAACGCTTCCGGCATGAAGTGTGGTACGCATGCCAATAGCGACCGCGTATTGCGTTCTATTCGCATTATTTTGGCAGATGGCACTGTCTTAGATACTGCCGATGAGAAATCGAGAGACGACTTTAAGACATCTCACGCCGAAATGATTGCCGAAATTGAGGCTATAAGAGATGAGATAAGAAACGATAACGAACTTTATGATTTAATTAAACATAAATATTCTATCAAGAACGTTACCGGCCTTAACTTATTACCCTTTGTTATTTTCGACGACCCGTTCGAAATAATGGCTCACTGTATGGTAGGCAGTGAAGGTACTCTTGCATTCATCAGTGAGGTTACCATGAACACCGCCGAAGAGATGCCATATACAGCATCGGCAATGCTCTACTTCCAAGACTTGGCAGAAGCTTGTCGCGCTGTAGTTGAAATGCGTAAGAAAGCTCCGATACAAGCGTGCGAATTGTTAGACCGCAAATCTCTTGCATCGGTTAACGATAGCACTGGCGAGAATCTTACTGCTTTACTGCTCCAGACCGAGGCTAAAACACAAGAACAACTCGACAAGCAAATAGCAGAGACGTTGGAAGTGCTAAAGCCTTTCAACTTGTTCAAACCTGCGCACTTCTCATCCGATCCGACTGAGACTGCGGCTTGGTGGCAAACGCGTTCCGGAGTATTTCCAGCCGTTGGAGGTACTCGCCCCCTTGGCACTACCTCGCTAATCGAAGATGTAGCTTTCCATATCGACAACCTACCCGAAGCAACCGTCGAACTCGCTAATCTGCTTGAGAAATGCGGATACGACGACGCTTGTATATATGGACATGCGCTCGAAGGCAACTATCACTTCGTTATTGCTCAATCATTCGACAGCTATGCCGAGATTGATAAATATCGCCATTTGATGGAAGAAATTGAGAAACTTGTTGTAGGTAAATACGATGGCTCGCTCAAAGCCGAGCATGGCACAGGACGCAACATGGCACCTTTTGTAGAGGCCGAATGGGGCTCCAAAGCATGGCGCATGATGAAACGACTAAAGAAGGCCTTCGACCCGCAAAACCTTCTCAATCCTGGTGTTATATTTAACGATGACCCTGAGTGTTTCATACATGGGATGAAGCCACTACCGCTAACAAATCGTCATGTCGATAAATGTATCGAATGTGGCTTCTGCGAAGTCAATTGCATTAGTTGCGGACTCACTTTATCGGCGCGCCAACGCATTGTAGTTCAACGCGAAATATCACGTCTACGCAAAGACGGCACCGACCCTGAACGTCTAAAACGTCTCGAAAAATCGTTCCAATATTATGGTAATCAGACATGCGCAGGCGATGGTTTGTGCTCCACTTCTTGTCCGATGAGAATAAACACGTCTGATCTAATTCACGATATTAGAGAACAACGTCTATCACCTTCAGGGAAGAAAGTAGGCAAATGGGCGGCTGTGCATCTGGCAGGCGTGTCGTCAGGGCTAAGATTAATGCTTGGCGCTGCTGATATTGCCCACTCTGTTATCGGAGACAAAGGTATTGAATCAATAGGCAAGGGACTTCACAAAGTGGGTATACCTCTTTGGACACCTTCTTTACCGGCGCCATACAGCCCAAAAAAGATTAGCAACGAAATGCAACCCGAGCAAGAGCGTAAGCTGGTCTATTTCCCTTCTTGTATCAACCGCACAATGGGAGAGAGCAAAGAAAAAGGGACAAAAGTGCAACCGCTCACCGACGTATTCGTTAGCTTGTGTAAAAAGGCCGGATATGAAGTAATATTCCCCAAAGACATGATGGGGCTATGTTGCGGTATGATTTGGGAAAGCAAAGGTATGCCCGACATTGCCGATTCTAAAGTTCGTGAGTTGGAGGCGGCCCTTGTGATAGCATCTGACGGAGGTCGGATTCCGGTTGTATGCGACCAAAGCCCTTGCTTACACCGTATGCGTGAGCACATAAGGGGTATGTATCTCTACGAGCCTGCTGAATTTATCTACGAGCACCTCGCTCAGCACCTTGAGTTCCATCGTTGTGATACGCCCATTGCAGTGCATGTTACTTGTTCAAGCCGCCGTATGGGATTGGCCAACAAGATTATTGGACTGGCTCAAATGTGCTCATCGAGTGTTCTGGTGCCGGCAGAAGTGGGCTGCTGCGGTTTTGCCGGAGACAAAGGTTTTACACAACCTGAACTCAACCGGTGGGGCCTAAGAAAACTCAAACCACAGATTGAAGCGGCCGGCGTAAAATATGGCTACTCCAACTCTCGCACTTGCGAAATAGGTCTCACTACAAATAGCGGTATCCCTTATAAATCTATCGTTTACCTTGTCGATGAGTGCACCACCCCGTTAAATCAGAATTAATTATACTCAATAATCATATAAAACGCTACTGTTAAAATGCAGACATCCCATACGAAAAGTGCCGTAAAAGAGCGCAAGAAGGAGTCTAATCGTCTTCTTGCCCTCGACATTCTGCGCGGTATTACTATTGCCGGGATGATTATGGTAAACAATCCCGGCTCATGGGGCAATATCTACGCTCCATTAAGACATGCTGAATGGAATGGATTTACACCCACCGACCTCGTGTTTCCATTTTTTATGTTCATCATGGGTATTTCCACTTACTTTTCATTGAGGAAATACGATTTTAAATTTTCATGGAAATCTTTCTTAAAATTATTGCGACGCACTGTTGTAATATTCTTTATCGGCCTTGCAATAGCATGGTTTGGAAGATTTCTCAACGGCATGGTCTCTGGTAAGTCTTTTGCCGAATCGGTGAACACCTTCTCACAAATGCGCATTCTCGGAGTAATGCCTCGTTTAGCTTTATGCTACGGCATTGGTGCTTCTCTCGCCCTACTATTACCATATAAACGTCTTCCTTGGTTGGTTGCCGCCATATTAGTAGTGTATACCATAATACTTCTATTAGGTAACGGCTACGAATTCTCCGAAACAAACATTCTCTACATTATTGATAACAAAATCCTCGGTCCAAACCATCTTTACACCGATACTGTAAATGGTGTTTCGCTTAAATTGGACCCGGAAGGTCTTCTTAGCACCCTACCTGCTATCGCACATATGCTTATTGGCTTTATCTGTGGTGGTCTTATCACGAAAACGAAAGACAATAATCTCCGCATCAACAGCCTTTTTATCGTGGGTACGATACTCACATTTAGCGGACTGCTATTGCAGTATGGGTTGCCTATCAACAAAAAAATATGGTCGCCTACGTTCGTATTAACAACATGCGGCTTAGCTTCGAGTTTCCTTGGCTTGCTGATATGGATAATCGACATTAAGGGCCATAAAAAATGGTGCCGGTTCTTTGAGTCTTTCGGCATCAATCCGCTGTTTATGTACTGTTTAGGCGCTATATTATCTATTGTCATGGGCGCTATCAAAGTACCATACAGCGCTATGGAATCAGGTATGATTTCTCTCAAAGGATGGATTTATAAAGGCGTGTTAATGCCTGCTTGTGGCGATGATGCCACATTGGCTTCGCTCGCCTTTGCTATATTATTTGTATTGTTTAACTGGTGTATTGGATATATCCTTTACAAAAAGAAAATTTACATAAAGATATGATATTAGTTGCCGACTGCGGAAGCACTAAAGTCGACTGGTGCGTACTTAACAACAAAAAAGTCGAAAAACAAGTATTTACCATGGGGATGAATGCCCTCATGATGACTCAAGAAGAGATAAGCCAACGCCTATCAGGTGAATTGATGCCAGAACTTGGAAATCTCGCTTCTAAGATTACTGCCGTGTATTTCTACGGTGCAGGTTGTATTTCTGCCGAAGTATGCGGAAATGTTGCCGGAGCGATCAGAACTAAGATCCCAACGGCAGAAACGGTTGAGGTATACACCGATTTATTAGCGGCCGCCAGAGCTTTGTGCGGTAGAGAAGCCGGTATCGCTTGTATCATGGGCACAGGCTCCAACTCTTGCCTGTATGACGGCTCTACGATAGTAGCAAATGTATCTCCGCTCGGTTTTATTCTTGGCGATGAAGGTAGCGGTGCCGTTCTTGGTAAAATATTTCTTGGCGACGTGTTGAAAAAACAACTGCCTGAGTATATTTGCACGAAATTCTTAAACGAGTATAATCTTGATTTGCTCGGTATTATTCGCCGCGTTTATAGAGAACCGCAGCCCAATAGATTCCTTGCTTCGGTTACGCCTTTCTTGAGCCAGAATATCGATGTGCCGGAAATTCACGACCTCGTACTTAACGCTTTCCGTGCATTCTTCCGCCGTAACATCAAGCAATATGTAAACTACGCCAACTACAAAGTCAATTTCATCGGTTCGATTGCATATTACTTCCGCAACGTGCTTGAAGAAGCTGCTGCTGCCGAAAATTGCACTATTGGCTCAATCTTGAAAAGCCCGATGGAAGGATTGCTAAAATTCCATGCGGTTAAATAGAAAAACAATAAATATCTAAAACAATGGCTTTTGTTAAAATTAGCGAACAACCATCGCTCTACAACGATCTCGAAAAAAAATCGGTAGGAGAGATTCTCCGCGATATTAACAACGAAGACAAGAAAGTGGCTTTAGCCGTTGAAAAAGCCCTTCCTGCTGTTGAAAAACTTGTTAGTGAAATCGTGCCGCGTATGAAACGTGGCGGCCGTATATTCTATATGGGTGCCGGCACTTCGGGCCGACTTGGTGTTCTCGACGCATCTGAAATACCCCCAACATTCGGCATGGAGCCCACTTGGGTTATTGGTCTTATTGCCGGTGGCGACATCGCTCTGAGAAACCCTGTAGAGAATGCCGAAGACGATACGATGCAAGGATGGCACGACCTCGAAAAATTCGACATCAACGACAAAGACACTGTTATCGGCATTGCAGCTTCGGGCACAACACCATACGTTATCGGGGCTATTAAAGAATGTCGCAAACATGGCATCCTGACCGCTGCTATAACATCAAACCCCGACGCGCCCGTTTCGGAAGCCGCTGATATCGCTATCGAAATGATTGTTGGCCCGGAATATGTTACGGGCAGCTCTCGTATGAAGAGCGGAACAGGTCAAAAAATGATTTGCAACATGATTACCACCGCTACCATGATACAGATGGGCCGTGTAAAAGGCAACAAAATGGTAAATATGCAACTTTCTAACGCCAAGCTCGTTGACCGCGGCACTCGTATGATTGTTGAAGAACTTGGATTGCCTTACGATGATGCTAAGCGCCTGTTACTGCTTCACGGCTCGGTGAAAAAAGCTGTTGATGCTTATCACGGAATAGAACAACAAGATTAATATGAAAACACGCAATTTTATACTTCCCGTGGCCCTTGTGGCCACGGCTTGTTTGACATCGTGCGGCGGTCAAAGTTCTGAGGTAACGACAACGACACCGCCTCCGGCTGAAAAATTTACCGAGTTGTATTATCAACGGGCGTCTCTCTTTGCAGAACTTGGAGTGGATAGCACCACGATTGTTATGCTGGGTAATAGTCTTACCCATGGTTGTGAATGGCATGAATTGTTAGACAACAACAAAGTTGTCAATCGTGGCATAAACGGCGATATTGCTGAAGGAATCGACCTACGTCTTAATAGCATTCTCGAAGGTAAACCGGCTAAGATTTTCCTCTTGACAGGAGCTAACGACGTGAGCCACGACCTCACTCCCGACTCTATAGCATTTGCTATTGGAGCTTTAGTTGATAGAATTCGCACAGAATCGCCTTCCACAAAGCTCTACTTGCAATCGCTGCTACCGATTAACAACTCGTTTGGCCGTTATAAGAAAATGGCTGGTAAAGAGCAGGTTATTCGCGACATAAACACGTTGCTTGAACCGATGGCTGCCGAAAAAGGGGCCACATGGATTAATCTTTATCCCTATTTTTGCGATGATGAGCAAAACTTGCGTAAAGATTTGACCAACGATGGTCTCCATCTTCTTGCTCCGGGATACCTCATTTGGAAAGAGGTGATTATGCCCTATATTGAGGAATAATCAACATTAATGGGAGAAATAAACGACAAGAGTCAAGAAGCCATTATCGAACTACAGACCGGCGCTACTTTAGTGCTCGCCGGACCGGGGTGTGGTAAAACTCATATTCTTGCTCGTCGTATTTCTCATGCCAATATCACGTGCGGCGTGCCTTTTGGTGAAATGTTATGCGTAACATTTACCAATCGCGCCGCTCGTGAAATGAAAAAACGCATCGAAACATATATCGGGCACCATCCCGACGGGCTTTTTGTAGGTAATATCCACCGTTTCTGTTTACGTTTTCTATACGAAAACGCTATAATATCATCAGATACGACAATACTCGATGAAGACGATCAACGCGATTTTTTCGCATCGGAATTCGGGCTCCGAAAGTCATCAGATATTAAAGACTTCACAGAAAAAATCGCATATATCTATCAACGTGAAAACGATCATCCCGACTGGGTGACACGACGCCCCCAATTTCTACCAAGCGATACCGATTACGAGCGCTACGAGAGATATTTGCAATTCAAAGCCGACAATAAACTTGTCGACTTTGATGAAATACTTCTTCGCACCTACACTGCCCTGCTTTCCGATAAATCATCACTAAAAATGGCTTCTTATAGCTGGGTACAAGTCGATGAAGTGCAGGATATGACACCTCTTCAACTCGCTATTATAGAAAGTGTTTGTGATAGCATTGGACGCACGGCAATGTTCCTTGGCGATGAACAACAGGCGATTTTTAATTTCATTGGGGCTGGCGGTCGTGCGCTCGATTCTATAAAGCGCATGTGCTCCGGCAATATTATCCACCTCTACCGCAACTATCGCTCGCCAAAATACTTGGTGGAGATGTGTAATAATATCGCAGCCTCATGGCTTAATATCGATGTATCATTACTCCCTACAGCTATCTGCGAGTCATATCTCGACCGACCGCTAACCTGCTTCTCGGCCTCGTTGTCTAATCTTCGTATTATAGCGGCATCGACAGCTCGCCGGTGGTTGGCCGAACAAAGCGATGAAAATGTGATGATATTAGTACGGACAAACGGTGAAGGCGACGATATGTCGTATGTCCTTAATCATCTCGGTATTAAGCATTTTCACATATCTAAGCAAGACGTATTTCATCAGATACCTTTCAAAACAGTGTGGTCGCACCTTGCCGCCGTATTAACGCCTCATCAATGGCACTCGTGGGCAAGGCTGCTATATCAGACCGATGCAACCAAAACTCTTGCCGAAGCTCGGCAACTCGTTGCACTGCTACGCGAAAATGCTATATCACCGATCGAGCTTTTGGCTCCGGGAAAACCGGGGATACTGCAACAATGTTCACATATTATCAATGATGAGAATTCTACTATTGTAGTTATCGACACCGAAACTACAGGTATCGACATTTTTACCGATGATATCGTTCAGATTGCTGCCGTTAAGATTCAAAAAGGAAAGATAATTGAAGGTTCTCAATTTGAAATATTCATAAACAGCGAAAAACGAGTGCCGCTCGAATTGGCCGACGGCGTTCCTAATCCCATTTATGAAATATATAACAGTGTCGCGAAAGAAGATGCCGCTACCGCATTCTCTAAATTTTTCGAATATATCGGCTACGACGCTGTTATCGCCGGGCATAATATTGAATTCGATTTGGCAATATTGCGAAATAATATTTCGCGACGCAGCAACTTGTCTATACCCCGCTATCTTTCAGAAAATGCGCCGCACATCGACACCCTCACTCTTTCGCAACTTATTTTCCCTCAATTACGTAACCATAGGCTTAGCTATCTTATCGATGCGCTGAAGATTAATGGCACCAACAGCCATAACGCAAGCGACGACGTTGCAGCCACTGCATTGTTGCTATGTGAATTTATACCTCATATAGCGATAAAAATTCCTGGTATTGAGCAAATAAAATCAGACGCGGCAATAACTCGTGCATCGCTTCGCTTTGCCAAATATTATGGAGAATTCTATCAGCAATGCCGAAAAGAATTGTATTCACAAGAAGGATGCCTATCAGAAGCTATTTCGTCTGCTCATGATTTTTTCATAAAAATTGGAGCTATAAATCGCATTGACCGTCTTGAATATATCCTTAAACTAATCGACGATTATATAGTTGATACCGACGACGAGCCCAACCTACGTGAGCAGCTATCACACCACCTATACGACCTTCTCACATACCACGAATCCGATTTATTTGCCAACGGCATAATACGTGAACGCCTCTCGGTAATGACCGTTCATAAGGCTAAAGGCCTTGAAGCCGATAATGTTGTGATATTGGACGCGACATCAAAGCACAGCCGTGTCGACGACCATGCTCGCTTACTTTATGTAGCTTTTTCAAGAGCAAAAAAGAGACTTGCCGTAGGTATGAGTCAACAAGCCGATGTGGTGCTACAATCGGTGCTAAATCACTTTTCACCTCTCTCTCGCAAAGAAATGGCTGTTGCTATTAATGCTGAGATGCTTAATATGAGCAGTGAAGAAGATTTTTCGTAGCACCTTCAAGCTCAAGCAAAAAAGATTTTTTATCTAAGCCTCCGGCATAGCCTGTAAGACTCCCATTGGCGCCAATGATGCGATGACATGGGATAAATATACATACCGGATTACGATGCAAGGCTCCGGCGACAGCACGCGAAGCCTTAGGGCATCCGCATAGCGCTGCTAATTGCGAATACGACATCGTAGCGCCGGGAACCACTGTCTTTGTCTTTTCCCACACAGCC
The DNA here is from genome assembly GCA_022508985.1 of Muribaculaceae bacterium. Taxonomy (GTDB): domain Bacteria; phylum Bacteroidota; class Bacteroidia; order Bacteroidales; family Muribaculaceae; genus CAG-873. The sequence goes on along the minus strand of JAFLUA010000001.1, from coordinate 228,115 downwards.
TTCTGAAATTCGCTACCTCGTAACTCTATTGGAAAATCATAATCCAACTTGCCAGTCTTAAAATAGGCATCGAGAACTCTTCTTAGTTTGCCATTAATATGCATAAGTCCTGCAATATTATCATCCCATTTGCACATTATTAGGTGGGCATTCTCAATTTTAAGACTAAGAATACCGCACGGTGCCTTATAATAAAATGAGCCTGATTCCATGATATGAAGAAATCGCAAACAACCAGTTGGTCATTTGCGATTTGAAGTGTCCGAGATGAGATTCGAACTCACACAGCCCTACGGCCACTACCCCCTCAAAGTAGCGTGTCTACCAATTCCACCACCCGGACATGTTGGACGACTGCCATATGGCAGCAAGGGGTTGTTGAGCGAAAAACGGGACTCGAACCCGCGACCCCGACCTTGGCAAGGTCGTGCTCTACCAACTGAGCTATTTTCGCATACGTATATAAAAGATCTCTTGTTGAGCGAAAAACGGGACTCGAACCCGCGACCCCGACCTTGGCAAGGTCGTGCTCTACCAACTGAGCTATTTTCGCATAGTGGTGCTTTCGCAATTGCCCTGCAAAGTTAGACACTTTTTGTGAACTCACCAAATTTTTTCCTATTTTTTTGTTTCCCTACTTTCAACAAGCCTTTATTGGCGCTCCAATTTAACATCTAATACATTGGCAAATTGCACTTTACGGCATCAACGGCATTGCAATGGCATCATTGACGTCATTACCGATTAGAGAACCGGGCTGAGGAGTCTGAGAACCGATTCTGCTACTTTGACAGCAAATGGCCGGCGGCGCCACTGCGATGCATCTACTCGGTCGCAACAAGCTTGATCGGATTTAAATACGCTTAGCATACGGGCTGTAAGTTCTTTGCTATAGAAAAATAGATTTGATTCGAAATTACATTCAAAGCTACGGAAATCAAAGTTCGTTGACCCTATTGTAACTAATTCATCGTCTACTATCATCATCTTTGAATGTAGCATACCAGCTGTATAGAAATAAAACTTTATTCCGGCTTCAAGACACTCATTAATATATGATGCCGACGCATGACTTAACATTGCCGAATCGCTATATCGAGGCATCATAATACGTACATCTACATGCGACAATGCTGCCGACTGTAAGGTCTTAAGCAAGGCCTCAGTTGGCAGAAAATATGGTGTTTGGATATATACTCGCCTTTTGGCATTCGATATTGCTTTGTGAAAAGCCAATCCGATATTTGGCCATTTAGATAATGGGCCTGATGTTAGTAACTGCGCCCCAACATTCGACACGGCCCTTTCTGTAACCGGGACTTCTATATTTTCTATCTTGTCATCTTCGATAAGAGCACCGCCCATAAAATTCCAATCGACTGCAAACGAATACTGCAAAGCCGAAACAATATCGCCGGTAACTCTAACATGAGTATCTCGCCATTTTGCAAAATTACGGCCTCCGGTGATATACCTATCGGCTACGTTCATCCCTCCGAGATAACCTATTTTACCATCGACTATACACATTTTGCGGTGGTTTCGCCAATTAATGCGCGTTGCCAATTGTGGGAACGTAACCCTAAAGAATGGATAGGCTTGAATTCCCTCACTTCGCAAGCGCTTAAAAAATCGCGACTTAACCCCAAAAGAACCAACATGATCGTACATCAATCGCACCGTGACACCTGAGCGCGCTTTATCTATCAAAATATCAGCGACTTGCGAGCCGATTTCATCATCTTCAAATATATAATATTGTATATTAATATACTTTTCAGCACTTTGTAGATCGTTAATCAATGAGTCAAACTTCTCCTTGCCACAAGTAAAGACTTCCACCGTATTCGCCACATATAACTGAGCTCCGGCGAGTGAGCGGCCCATATTGATTTGCTGTACAGAACTATCGTCAAGCCCTAACAGATGCGCGTCGACATAGCCGGTCTTCTCTTTTCGGCGCAACTTGCGTCGCGAACGTCGCGAAATCATTCGTGTATTCTTAAAACTACGCCCGAAAAAGAGGTATAAAATAATCCCGACTACTGGAAATAACAAGAGAACAGTAACCCAAGCCAACGACTTTACGGGGTTTCTGTTCTCCGAAAGAATTATTACTATTATTATAGCTGTCGATGCAACCGCAATAAAAGCCAAAACTGAAATTATCCAGTTCCCGGCAAACACATTTGCGAGTGCATCAAGCATTGTTCTATATATCAGTCATCGAATGTCATTTCATCAAAGCCTTGTGTGTCAAACTCATCTTCATTATAGCCGTCTTCACCATAAAAGTCTTCGTCGAGATCCGACATCACATTCGACGAGCGTTTTGCTTCAACTTTTGCTTCAAACTCCTCAATGTCGATTGTTTCGGGTGGAGCTATACCTAAAGAGAGTGTACACAGCGGGTCTTTTAACGAACGACCCGGCACGAGCTGCGTCATTTCAATGAAAAACATCCTATCTGTTAGGTAATCAAATACATACAACAACTTCTGACCTTCGTCTTCGATAAAATCAGATAGCACCGATTCATCCATCAGCCACACTTCTTGATCGGCATCGACGCCCATATCTTCATATGTGATTTCTTTCTCTTTTTCCCAATTGCGATCACACAGGAAGAATGAGCTCATCTGCATGGCATCAAATCCTACACTATTGCATATCGCTTTCTTAAGATCGAGAAACGTTGCTGTCGAGTCTATCTGTATTTCACGCTTAAAATTGTCGACTTCGTCAGAAACTATACGGAAATTAAATATCATAATATAAACTTTATGTTCGTTATTTTGGTGTAGTTTTACGTTTGACACTGCGAATTTAACAACAAAGGAAGTATTTATGCAAAAATTTTTACAATTATTTTTACAAAATATTTTTCTACACAGAACAAGTATTCAGTTTTCGCTTGAATAATTGCATAAACAAAAGTTTATTCTTACTTTTGAATTCCAAATCTGTTTACCACCGATGAAAAACTTAATATTGCCCGACAACACACCACGGAGGCTCGCCTTCTACCTCGCCATGGAGGAATACGCCGCCAAAAAATTGCCGCCGGGCGATTACTTTTTTGCGTGGAGGGTTGCCCCAACGGTTATATGCGGGCGCAATCAAGAAATAGATAAAGAAGTCGACATTGCCTATTGTCGTGCCGAAGACATTGATATTGTTCGCCGAAAAAGTGGTGGGGGCGCTGTATATGCCGACATGAATAATTGGATGTTCTCCTATATAACTCCAAGCGATGAGGTGGCATCGACATTTAGCCGCTACACTACTATGATAGCGGCTATGCTTTCGTCACTCGGTTTCAACGCCATCGCTACCGGTCGTAACGATATTGTCATTGATGAAAAAAAAGTATCAGGAAATGCGTTTTACCATATTCCGGGTCGCTCAATTGTCCATGGCACAATGCTTTGCGACATCGACAATGAGCGTATGAGCCGCGCTATAACACCTTCTCGCGCTAAGTTGGAGTCAAAGGCGGTAAAATCGGTTCAATCGCGTATCACAAGCTTAAAAGCCGAAGGCCTCAAGCTTTCCATAGAGGAATTTGGGGCCTATGCCACCGATTTCGTAACACAAGGCGACAATTTAGTATTGACAGCCGACCAGATATCCGATATCGAAGCTATCGAAATGTCGTATTATAAACCCGATTATTTCAACGATCATCACCGCCGACACAATATAAAAGCTGACAACAAAGCCGATATCGAAATTTCAAAGCACATCGATGGCGTTGGCGAGTTGGATATTACCATTATTCTTGATGGCAAACGACAGATCTCGGCGCTGAATATTTCCGGCGATTTTTTCGTGCTTGCCGATATGGAATCGACGCTTATTTCAAAGTTAAAAGGGATTCGGTATACCAAAGAAGATATCGAGATTGCTTTAGCCAACATAGACACAAGCAAAATTATTGCCGGGCTCTCTAAAAACGACTTGATAAACATATTAGTAAAACCAAATAATACCATGCAAGAAACAAAGAAAACCTGTCTACACAGCCGTCACTGTCAGGCAGGAGCTCAAATGGCACCGTTTGCCGGTTATGATATGCCTATTGAATACGAAGGACTCGATGCCGAACATACTGCCGTGCGCACTCATGTCGGAGTCTTCGACGTATCACACATGGGCGAAGTAGATATCGACGGGCCGGAAGCGACTTCGTATGTAAACCATATTTTTACGGGCGACGTTAGCACCATGCACGACGGTCAAGCACTATACGGCATGATGTGCAACGAGAATGGTGGTGTTGTTGACGACTTACTCGTTTACCGCAAAAATGCCAACAGCTATATGCTTGTAATCAATGCCGCCAATATCGACAAAGACCTGGCGTGGATAAACGCCCGGTCGGCATCGTTCGACGTCAACATTAGCGATAGATGTGTTGATTTTGGTCAACTTGCTTTACAGGGCCCCGATAGTGAACAAATGATGAAATCGCTTCTGGGCATCGATGGATCCGATCTTTCCTTCTACACTTTCAAAACGCTGGACGACGGTACAATAGTAAGCCGTACAGGATACACCGGTGAAGACGGTTTCGAGATATATGCAAAGCCGGAGGCCATTGTCGATATGTGGGATAAATTGATGGCAGGAGGCGTTCCGCCTTGTGGTCTCGGTTGCCGCGACACCTTGCGCTTCGAAGCCGGATTGCCACTATATGGCGATGAATTAACCGACGACATCACCCCTTTAGAAGCGGGCTTAGGTATGTTTGTAAAACTGGACAAACCAAATGGCTTTATCGGTAGTGATGCATTAAAAATTCAAAAGGCAGAAGGTCTAAAACGAAAACTCGTTGGCTTGCAACTCGACGGAGGGGCTACAGCTCGTCATGGTTTTGAAGTGCTCGACAACGATGCTAACGTCATTGGATACATCACAACAGGATATAACTCTCTAACTCTCGGCAAAAATATAGCTATGGCTTTGGTCGATGCAAAATATAGCGCACTCGACTCCAAAGTAGAAGTTAGAATCCGTCGTAAAACCACTCCCGCCGTGGTGATAAAGAAACGCTTTTATACTCCCAATTACAAAAAATAACCTCATAAACAAAAATAACAACATGAAAATCTATTATCTTCCTTCTCACGAATACATCAAAGTTGATGGTGACACCGGTTTTGTAGGAATCTCTGAATACGCAGCAAAGCAACTTGGCGCTGTTACCTATGTTGATATGCCCGAAGAAGGCGACGAAGTTGTTGCCGGTGAAGAATTTGGTGCTGTTGAAAGTCGCAAAGCAGCATCCGACCTTTTCTCGCCCGTTTCAGGCGAAGTCGTTGAAATAAACGAAGAATTGGCCGATAATCCAAAACTTATTAATAACGCGCCTCTCGATGCTTGGATTATAAAAGTAAAAATCAGTAATCCGTCAGAGCTCGACGACCTCATGGATAAGGCCGCTTATACAGAATTCTGCGAAAGCCAACATTAATTCGATATGAGTAATCCACACCGATATCTTCCGCATACAGAAGAAGATATAAAGTTGATGCTCGATAAATGCGGAGCAAAAACTCTCGATGACCTGTATGCCGATGTCCCGGCTTCGCTTCGTCTTTCTAAGCCCTATGCACTGCCTAAGGCTATGAGCGAGCCCGAGCTATATCGCTTCTTCGGAGATATTGCTTCCGATAATCGCGAAATGGCAATCTTTGCCGGTGCCGGTTTTTATCACCACTACACACCGGCAGCTATCCCGGCCATTTTAAGCCGTTCGGAATTTCTTACCGCTTACACTCCGTATCAACCTGAAATCTCGCAAGGTACACTCCAATACATCTTCGAGTATCAGAGTATGATGTGCGAACTCACGGGTATGGATGTCAGCAATGCTTCAATGTACGATGGCGCAACGGCAACAGCAGAGGCTATGATTATGGCCGTAAATGCTGCACGACGCAAAAATCGCATATTAATGTCGGCTACTGTCGCTCCTGAAATCCAACAAGTTGCAGCCACTTATGCTGCCGGCGCCGGAATAAAGCTCGACATTATACCGGAAAATAACGGCACGACATCGAAACAAGCTTTTGAAGAGATGATGAGCAACGGCGATGTTGCCGGTGTTATAGTATCGTCGCCAAACTATTATGGCATTATCGAAGATTATAGTGGCTATGCCGACGTCTGCCATAACAATAAAGCACTCTTCATTATGAATTGCCATGCGGCGACTCTTGCCACTCTGAAGTCGCCCGATGAGTGGGGAGCCGACATTGCATGTGGTGAAGCTCAATCGCTCGGTATGCCATTAAATTATGGAGGTCCCTATTTAGGCTATCTTTGTTGCAAGCAACAATTAATGCGCAAATTGCCGGGACGTATCGTTGGTGCTACTGTCGATGCAGAAGGCCGCCGCTCTTTTGTACTTACCCTTCAAGCGAGAGAACAACACATCCGTCGACAAAAAGCCACTTCCAATATTTGCTCTAACCAAGGTATGATGACTCTTCATGCTGCTATGTATTTAAGCCTAATGGGCACCGAAGGTATGAAGAAAGTTAATCGCTTAAGTTTCGAAGCGGCTCACGCGCTGGCGGCTCAACTTACTGCTACGGGAAAATGCAATCTAAAGTATGCCGACAAACCATTCTTAAATGAGTTTGTGGTTGAATTTATTGCGTCAACAAACACCGACAATGTATTAAAAGCGCTTGCTAACGAAAACATTCTCGGTGGCGTCAAATTATCAGACAGCACTATGCTTATTGCCGCAACCGAAATGTGCTCGCCCGACGACATTGCACGTTACGTTTCAATTGTAAAAAGTTTGTAAGCCATGAACAAGAAATTATATTCACCACTCATCTTCGAACTTTCTCATAAGGGCCGTAATGCCGATGCACTACCCCACTACGAATATAGCAAAGACCCGATAGAAAACCTCCAGCAAAATTTGCTTCGTCAGGCCGACCTAACCTTGCCCGAAGTTGACGAACCTACTGTTGTAAGACATTACACCAACTCGAGTAATAACAATTTTGGAGTTGACACCGGTTTCTATCCACTTGGATCGTGTACGATGAAGTACAATCCAAAGGTTAATGAAGCAATGGTATCACACGCTAAAATAGCAAATCTGCATCCGGCACAACCTATAAACACCATGCAGGGGGCCTTGAGGTTATATCACAGCCTCGAAAAGTATCTTGCAGAAATAGGAGGCATGGCCGAATTTACCTTAAATCCTTTTGCCGGTGCTCATGGAGAATACACCGGTCTTATGGTAATTCGCGCTTATCATCAGTCGCGTGGCGATAGTGCTCGTACTCGTGTTATAGTACCCGACTCGGCTCACGGCACAAATCCGGCAAGCGCTGCTATGGCCGGTTATGAGATTGTGGAAGTAAAAAGCCTCTCCGACGGCACTATAAATGTCGATGATTTGCGCTCGAAACTTGATAACAGCATAGCTGCCGTTATGATGACCAATCCTAATACTGTAGGAATGTTTGAAAAAGCTATTCCTACGATTGCCGATCTTGTTCATTCTGCCGGAGCTCTGCTCTACTACGATGGCGCAAACCTCAACCCCTTACTTGGTGTTGCTCGCCCGGGTGATATGGGTTTCGACGTGATGCATATCAATCTTCACAAAACATTCTCTACTCCACATGGTGGCGGTGGCCCCGGAGCAGGACCTGTTGGGGTCCGCAAAGGCCTGGAAGAATTCTTGCCAAATCCCCGCGTAGTAGAAAATAATGACGGTTCTTTTGATATACATTATAGCGAAGGTGCTTTCGGACGTGTCAGTGCATGGCTCGGTAATTTTTCGGTCTATATTAAGGCTTTGGCATATATACTCACTCTTGGTGGTGAGGGCTTAGCAAAAGTTGGGCCTTTGGCAACATTAAACGCCAACTATATAATGCATTCATTAAAGGACCTTTATGAATTGCCTATAAGCGGGCCCTGCAAACATGAGTTTGTATTTGATGGCTTGCGAGACAAGTCGACAGGGGTTACGACACTCCACGTAGCAAAAGCGCTGCTTGACTACGGCTTCCATGCGCCTACTATTTACTTCCCGCTACTCTTCCACGAATCTCTTATGATTGAGCCTACCGAAACAGAAACTCCGGAAACGCTCGATGCTTTTATCGAAGTGATGCGGGAGATTGCTCTTAAGGCCTCAGCTGAGCCCGATAAAATCAAAAGTGCACCATACTCCACTCCTATATCGCATCCCGACGAAGATGAGGCTGCTCTTAATCCCATCGTTACGTATCGACAATTATGCAACAATACGATTTAATAGTTATTGGAGCCGGGCCCGGCGGATATAAAGCGGCCGGTTATGGTGTCGCTGACGGGAAACGGGTGGCAATCATTGAAAAAAGTCATCTTGGTGGCACATGCCTCAACAGAGGTTGTGTGCCAACAAAATGTCTTTGCGCCGCTGCCGACCGTATTCTCGAAATTCAACATGCTGCCGATTTTGGAATTGATGTAACTTCTTTTGTAGCCGATTTTTCAAAAGCGCACGGCCGGGCAATCGACATTATCGCAACTCTCCGCGACGATGTGAATGCGCACCTCCATGGCGCCGATATAATTGAAGGAACGGCTCAAATAACCGGGCCCAACACGGTGTCGGTGGGCAATCAAGTTTTTGAAGCTAAGAATATTATTATTGCTACCGGTTCGCAGCCTGCGCCATTCCCGGCTGAAGGCGGAGAATACACTGAAAACAGCGATGATTTCTTGGCGAGAGAAGAACTGCCCGAAAAGATTGCAATTGTAGGAGGCGGCGTTATAGGGCTTGAATTTGCGTCTATTATTTCAGCCTATGGTAAAGATGTTACCATCGTTGAATACTGTAAAGAAATCTTACCGGGATTTGACTCTCAGATTGCCAAACGACTGCGCACTTATATGGGTCGTCGCGGTGTGAAATTTATTCTTGGCGCTCGAGTAGTATCAGTCGATAGTAATCACACAATTACCTATGAGGCAAAGAATAAACTCCAATCATTGGAATCTGATATTGTCATAAGTGCTGTCGGCCGACGTCCCGTATTGCCCGGCGGAATTAGCGATGTGGGTATTCAACTTACCGAAAAAGGATTCATAGCCGTTGATAAGTCTTATGAGACTTCTGTTAAAGGCATCTATGCTATCGGCGATGTTAATGGCACTTGTATGCTTGCCCACGCTGCGTATGCACAAGCGGCTATCGTTACCGGCAAGGCTAATTCAACGGGTGTTATTCCTTCTATAGTTTTTACAAATCCGGAATGCGCTTCGGTTGGCATTACTGTTGATTCTATCGAAAATCTGAAATCGGTAACAGTACCTTATAGCACCAATGCCAAAGCCTTAGCCTCAGGAGAATCGGATGGGATACTCAAACTCGTCTATAACGATGCCTATAATCTTGTTGGATGCCAAGCCGTTGGGACTCACGCTGCAGACTTAGTGGCCGAAGCCGCTATAGCCATCGATGCTGCTTACGACCTACGCAAATTTGCGTTCCATAGTGTAAGCGCCCACCCGAGTATTTCCGAAATGTTACAAGTTGCAGCCGAAGCTGCCGTTTAGGTTAATTTTCAGGGAGTGCCGATGCTATAGCATTATACGATTCTGTCATCAACGAAGCCAGCTCATGACGTCCTCCTTCGGGAGTGTGTATCGGCTGATGTATTGTAAGTCTTATAACCCCGGGGCGCGGCAATAGAGAGCCTCGGGGTAATATTTTATAAGCTCCATCAATTGTTATAGGCACAACCGGAAGGCCGAATTCCATTGCAAGGGTGTAGGCGCCTCGGCGAAATGGATGCATCTTGCCATCTCGCGTACGTGCCCCCTCCGGAAAGACAACCACCGACATACCGCCTGAAAGTTGTGTTTCGGCCTTTTTCATAGTTTCGCGAGTCGCCGATGGCGTGCTGTTATCGACTAAAATATGGCCGGAGACCTTGCAGCTATAACCCACCAAGGGTATCTTCATTAGGCCTTTTTTCATCATCCAGCGGAAATTATGCTTCAAATATCCGTATATAGCAAATATATCATACGCGCCTTGATGATTAGCAACAAACACATACGATGTGTTTTTATCTATATTTTCATACCCTTTTACCTTTACCCTCACAAGAGTTAGTGCGCAAAATAGTTTTGCCCAAATACAGCCCGGCCAATACCCCATGGTGCGACTCATACCAAGGATGCTCCCGATGATTGTAGCCAAGGCTGCGATAATCGTAATGACAATGATTAATGGTATTGCTATACATATCTGATATATACGATAAAGAATCATCATGGCCGTGCATTAATTTTAATTATTAGTATCGCAAATTTACTATAATTTTCGGTTATCTACGCAATTTTTGTTAAATTTGCAGCCGGAATTAACCAGTAATAACGTACTATGAAATTACTTGAAGGAAAAACAGCTCTCATCACAGGCGCTGCGAGAGGAATCGGAAAGGCCCTCGCATTACGCTTCGCTGAGGAAGGAGCAAACATCGCATTCACCGATCTCGTTATCGATGAAAATGGTAAAGCGACAGAAGAAGAAATAGCCGCTCACGGCGTTAAAGTTAAAGGATATGCTTCTAACGCAGCCGATTTTAATCAAACCAAAGAAGTGGTTGCTCAAGTTATCGAAGACTTCGGAGCTATCGACATTCTTGTTAACAATGCCGGCATTACTAAAGACGGATTGATGATGCGTATGACTGAAGCTCAATGGGATGCCGTTATCGCCGTTAACCTTAAGAGTGCATTCAATTTTATTAATGCGACCCTACCAACAATGATGCGCCAACGCAGTGGCTCTATCATCAACATGGCATCGGTTGTGGGCGTTCATGGCAATGCCGGACAAGCTAATTATGCGGCATCTAAAGCCGGCCTTATAGCTCTGGCTAAAAGTATAGCTCAAGAAGTGGGTTCTCGCGGTATCCGCGCCAACGCCATTGCTCCCGGGTTTATCGAAACGGCTATGACGGCTCAGCTTTCTGATGAAGTTCGTGAAGAATGGAAGAAGAAAATTCCGCTTCGTCGTGGTGGTAAGGTTGAAGATATTGCAAATGTTGCAACATTCCTTGCTTCAGACCTCTCGAGTTATGTTACAGGCCAAGTCATCCAAGTTGATGGTGGCATGAATATGTAATATCTCCACAAAGTTTTCATAATAGATAAGAGGGCACTTTACTTGAGGCGCCCTCTTTATCTTTATATTTCTTCGCATCGCCAAATTTCTGAGTTCATATAAAGTTATTTTGCACTTCTTGACCCTAAAAATTAAGGGAAATTCATAACTTAAATTGCATGAATTTCCCTGTAGTTATTGCAATCTTGTCATTTAATTAATTGCCTTTCAGTCAATTCTATTAAAAATAGAAGTCGGTCGACTCGGGATAATAAAGCATTCCACTGCCTACTTGTTGAGCGACATCAGCGCCTAATGTGTGCTCCACTATAGCAAGGGCAAATCGCAATGCAGCACTGGGGCCGTTGGCGGTGATAAGGTTATCAGCTACTACCACCGGCATATCTTGCATCGTTGCTCCTGCTGCGATACATGGCTCATCAAAACCGGGATAACAAGTAGCCTCTTTCCCTTCAAGTAGACCCAATGGTGCTAACACAACGCCAGGAGATGCACAAATAGATGCTATCCGGCCTGTATAACTTTTCAGGTGCGCGCACAGCACTTCGCTGGCGGCAAGATTGCTTGCGCCTGGAAGACCTCCGGGCAATATAAGCCAATCGGCCTCGTTAAAATTGCAGTCACTGATAATCATATCAGCAACAACCTTAATGCCATGAGCTCCAACAACTTCGCAGGTCGATTTTATAGACACTGTGTGCACATCCATACCGGCACGACGCATAACATCAACTACAGCCAAGGCTTCTATCTCTTCAAATCCATCGGCAAGAAAAACAAAAGAGGGCTTCATTTTTTCAATAATAAATTAATCAAGCAAATTTTTGTATTTTTGTCAAAAATAAATTCTATGATACGGTCTTTCAAAATTTTTTCGCTAATATCGGCACTATTTCTGACTTTTGCAAGTTGTAATCAAAATTATTTCACATACAATGGGCAAACTTGGGGTACGACTTATCATATTGTATATAAATCGCCTACATCACTCAATAATGACATCGACTCAATTCTCCGATATATCGATAATGAATTATCGATGTTCAATAGTTCATCGGTTGTAAGTGCTATTAACAAAGGAAGTTGCGATGTTGCAAGCAATGCTTTTATCGACGTTTTTAATCTGTCAAAATCAATAAACAAGCTTTCCGGCGGTGTATACGACCCTACTATTGGCCCGTTATGCGACCTCTGGGGATTTGGGAACACTCAAGAAAACGATGTCCCATCTGACTCGGCTATCTTCCGAGCCTTACAAGCCGTTGGGATAGCTGATTGCTATATTGATAGCGAAAATAAAATTCATAAGAAACAAGCAAATACAAGTTTCGATTTTTCATCTATAGCAAAAGGATATGGCATTGATTGCATCGGTAAACACCTGGAAAAGAATGGCGTAATCAACTACATGATTGAAATTGGAGGAGAAGTCTTGTGTAAAGGAATAAATAGTAAGGGGGATAAATGGAGAATTCAAATCGACGCACCGGTCAGTGGTCTAACACACGAACGGTTAAGTATAATTGAACTTGGCCCGGAATCTGTTGCTTTGGCTACATCGGGCAATTATCGAAACTTTAAGAGCGATCGCGAAGGGAATATCTATGGGCACACGTTATCGCCATTAACCGGAATGACCGTTAAAGGCCAACTCCTCGCGGCTACAATTAAAGCCCGCGATTGTGCTACTGCCGATGCGGTGGCAACTGCGTGTATGGCATCGGCAACTCTCGACAGCGCTATAGCTATAGTAAAACGAGCCAACGTTGAAGGATTGATAGTTTATGCCGACAGCGATAGTATTGCTATACTTAGCACCGAGAATTTCGAATAAATTTGACATACAAGATAATTTGGCTATATTTGTAAACATACTATAAACATCCTATTATGAGAAAGAATTTTGGTTCAAAACCATGGACATACCCACAACCAGTGTTTATCGTGGCGGCATACGACGAAAATGAAAAACCATGCGCTATGAATGCGGCTTGGGGAGGTATTCATTATGACGATCAAATTGCTCTTTGCCTTGGCTCGGAACATAAAACAGTCGACAACATCTTGAAATCTAAAGCTTTCACCGTGAGCATGGCAACAGTCGAGCACCTTGTTGCCTGTGATTATGTTGGTGTTGAATCAGGCAATAAAGAGCCCGATAAATTTTCAAAAGCAGGTTTCCACGCCACGAAATCGGAATTCGTCAATGCTCCGATAATAAATGAATTACCAATGACAATAGAGTGTCGATTAGTTTCTTACGACCCTAAATCGTGCCACTTGGTTGGTGAAATAGTTAACGTGTCGGCCGATGAATCCATCATCGACAACAACGGTAAAATCGACCCGCAAAAATTGCGCCCCATAACCTTCGACCCTGTAAACAACGCATATCTTGCAGTGGGTGAAAAAGTCGGTAACGCTTTTAGAGACGGTCTCGCGCTAAAGAAAAACTAAGTCTGTGGTATTCGCTTTAAGGCTCGTATGAAAAAATTAGTCACAATCGTTGTTATTGCTTTTATTTTGTCGGCATGCAGTAGCAAAAGAAACAGCGTCACCGATAGCCGCGTACACGATTATGAACTATACGAGCCAAAGGTTGAACACAAGAAACATCATAATACCGATGTAGCTAAACGACTTGAAAAAGAAGCCAGAGAATGGCTCGGAACAAAATATAAATATGGAGGCGAGTCGCGCAAGGGCACCGATTGCTCTGGTATGGTTATGGTTGTTTTCGAGACCGTTACAGGCATAAAATTACCCCGCGACTCTCACTCCCAACAACAGTATTGCAAACAAATTGACAAAAAAGATCTCGCCCCCGGCGATCTCGTTTTCTTTATAACGAGCAACAACGGGGGGCGAGTAAATCACGTAGGTTTATATATTGGGAATGGCGATTTTATACACTCGTCAACTTCAAAGGGAGTGATTATAAGCAATCTAAACCAAGACTACTACAAGCGCCATTTCCACTCTGCCGGTCGCGTTCCGGGCATATTTTGATAATAAGCGCTAAGTTAGCGTGCGGCATAGCTCGCATTGCCTATCATCTGTTGATAAGCATATACACCTGCTTCCGATATTTCTACCGTCTGCCAATCGTTGCCACTGCCAGCAGGTACTCGTATGTGCGTATCATCTACAAACGTAAACAGCAGGTGACTTTCACCATCTACTGTGTAGCTCCATGATTGCTCTTCAACATTGAAATCAAGACGTACCTTGCTACCATCGTTATAGCTTATAATATCATATCCTTTCCCATCGCACTTTACGAGGTAACGGCCATCGTTGCCTTCTATAATTTTCTCACCTTTAGCCATAGGATTTTCACCACTCCAGAATTCAATACTATTCAGCACAAGAACATCAGCCAATGCGGTTATTTGATAAACAGGGAGCACCCAAAATGCAAAGAAAACAAGTTCGTTTATAAACTTATTATCGATGTGACGATTCCAGTTGATAAGACGATTGGTAAGTGCAAAGCTACCAATACACGATGGTGTTGTAACCATACTAACACACATCACAGCGGCAAGAATGCCTGTCAAAACTTTTTTCTTCATGCTTTTATAAATTTGGTGTTAATATTCAAAAGTTCCATATGGTGTTACGAGCGTTAATCGCTTACTATCACACTCCTCTACTCGACCTATTATTTTAGCGGGAACATCGAAAGATTCTGATATCGATATTATCTGCGAAGCAACCTCCTTCGGACAATATATTTCCATTCTGTGTCCCATATTGAATACTCGATACATTTCTCGAGGATCCGTGCCCGATTGCATACAGATTAACTCAAACAAAGGTGGCACATCGAAAAGATTGTCTTTAATCACATGCTTTTTATCGACAAAATTCATAATTTTTGTCTGAGCGCCACCCGAGCAATGTATCATGCCATGTATCTGAGCTCTAACGCTTTGTAATACGGCCTTAATAACAGGTGCGTACGTGCGAGTGGGCGACAGCACCAATTTCCCTGCATTTAGCGGCGCATTTTCTACTCTATCTGTTAATCCAAGCTTGCCGCAATATACCAATTCCTGAGGCAAGCCGTTATCGAAGGTCTCGGGATATTTGGCTGCTACAGACTTGTTAAACACATCATGACGGGCCGAGGTTAATCCGTTACTACCCATACCGCCATTATAATCTGTTTCATATTTAGCCTTACCATAAGAAGCAAGCCCGACTATAACATCTCCGGCAGCTATCCGAGAATTATCTATGACATCGGCTCGACGCATACGGCAAGTAACAGTGCTGTCGACTATTATAGTTCTAACGAGGTCGCCTACGTCGGCTGTTTCACCTCCCGTAGAATAAATATTCACACCATGACTTCGCAACTCCGCCAAAAGTTCTTCAGTGCTATTTATTATGGCCGAAATAACTTCTCCGGGCACCAATCGTTTATTACGTCCTATCGTAGAAGACAGCAGTATGTTGTCGGTAGCTCCTACACACAGCAAGTCATCGATATTCATTATCAAGGCATCTTGTGCAATACCCTTCCACACCGACAAATCACCCGTTTCGCGCCAATATGCATAGGCAAGAGACGACTTGGTGCCGGCACCGTCGGCGTGCATGATGTTACACCACTCAGGGTCACCGCCAAGATAATCCGGAACTATTTTGCAGAATGCACCGGGGAATATACCTTTGTCGATATTCTTAATTGCTGAATGGACATCTTTTTTTGATGCCGAAACTCCTCGGAGATCATATCTTTCGTCAGACATAGATATATCTTTTAATGTTTGTTATTTTAGTTTATTTAATTTTGATGGATTGCCAACAACCCACAGTATATCACCTACTTCAAAGAGTAAATCGGGTGTAGCTTCGATATGTTCGTCGCCGCGATCTACTGCTATAACGAGAGCATCGAAGTTATCTCTTAACGACGATGACTGCGGCGTTTTGGATATCAATGGAGATGTTTCCGATAGTAAAATATTAACCAACTTTATCTTTGTAGGGTCGTACTGCAGATCTGTTTCCGGCATATTTGCCTCTACCTTTGGCAACATTCGTTCAATCTGCTCATCAGTTCCAATTATACTTATAATATCGCCGGGATAAATACGCGTTCTACCATTGGGTATCGGGATATATGTTGTACCTCGCTGTATGCCCACGATATTGACACCAAATTTACGTCGCAAATCGGAATCCATAAGCCGTTCGCCAACAAAAGAACACGCCGTTCCTACTGTCATATATGCCTGGTGTAAGTCGTGAACAACGGCATTTTTTTTGCCGCTTCTTCTAAGCTCTCGCTCATTTAGATTATCGAGAAACTTATTCTCAATGCGCCTCATTCTCTCGCGGATACGTGTCGAGAATATGAAAATAAGCAACAATACCACAATGGCGGCTCCGGCTAAACCAGCTCGTGCCGAATAAAAGATTGTAATACCATGTACTACAAATGCAATGGCTACCAAATATCTAAACACCATCATTACAACCAATGGTACCGTTCCGGCAACGCCATATGTTGCCTTGGCTGATGATAACGGCAACATAAGTGCCAATAAAAAAGGTGCCATAGCCGACATCGTTATTACTGCGCATATTAATCTGCTCCAGTGGCCGGCGATGTTATCTAAATATGGCATCAAAAATTGATTTGATACCAGCAAGATACCAATCAAGACTATAGAGTACAGAGCTGTACGCCACAAATACTTCTTAAGAATCTTTCCCCATGGAGTACCTGCGGCTTCGCTAATATCTGCATCTTTTTGATAGCGGTCGATGAGGAAATGAAGGCGCTCGGGAAGATGCTTTTCTACAAAGGCATAAGCCGGTGTTGACAATTTTATAAAATAAGGAGTGGTAAAGGTCGTTATTACCGATACGGCAACGACTATGGGATATATCGTATGGTCGAGAACCCCTAACGACATACCTAACGTAGCTATAATGAACGCAAATTCGCCTATTTGCGTAAGCGAAAACCCCGATTGCAAAGCAACTTTAAGAGTCTGTCCGGTAACTAACATACCCGCTGTCCCAAAGAAAATCATACCTACGATTACGACTCCAGATAGTAATAATATCGGGCCCCAATATTGCGTTAGTATCATAGGCTGCACCATCATACCTACTGAAATGAAAAACACCGACCCGAATAAATCCTTAATAGGCGTTACTACATGTTCTATTCGCTCTGCATATGACGTGCCGGCAAGTATCGACCCCATGACGAAGGCGCCAAGAGCAAGTGAAAATCCGCAATAAACGGAGAAAACAGCCATACCAAGACACAAGCCCATTGATACTACCAGCAACGTCTCTCCATTAAGGAAGCGACGCATACGATTGAGCATACTCGGCAACACGTAGACCCCAACCAAGAACCATATAATAAGGAAAAACAACAACTTGCCTACGCTATAGAGCAATTCACCGCCTTCGACACTGTTATTTATAGCAATAGATGACAACAACACCATCATTAACACTGCAAACAAATCTTCAACGATTAGAACAGCCAATACGAGCGATGCAAATTTCTTCTGCCTCAAACCCATATCATTGAAGGCCTTAATAATTATTGTTGTCGACGACATCGATAACATTCCTCCTAAAAACAGGCTATTGATATAGTTGAAATGCATCAAATGGCCTATCATAAATCCGGTGCCCATCATGCCGACGATAATAATCAATGCCGTAACGACTGCCGAGCCTCCCGAATTCAGCAATTTCTTAAAACTAAATTCAAGGCCTAATGAAAAAAGCAAGACAACGATACCTATCTGCGCCCAAAATTCAATATTATCTTCATTGGCGACCGAAGGTAAATACTCAAAGTGTGGACTCGCCAAAAAGCCCGCAACGATGTAACCCAACACTACCGGCTGTTTTATCCACTTAAAAAATACTGTAACAAAGGCGCCTAATAGTAGGATAAATGCCAAATCGGTAATTAAACCTTCGATATTCATTAGATACTTAACTGATTGGACAAAGTTATTGACTTTGTCGGGTGTAAATTAGATAATTGAGAGAATAACTCGATGTAATTTGTTTTGCCGTGGCATAATACTACCAAGTTCAGACTCGTTTCACCGTTTTCATAGTCGTAATCGACAAAAAAATTACCCAAATGCACTTTGTGCTGCTTCAATATTTCTTTGTAATCCGATACATCACTTATTATTGTAGCAGCCCGAATATGTATTATTCTTGATTCCGACCCCCTGATTACACGTTGTTCTATGCGCTCGAGCTGAACAAGGATAAATAGAATAAGAATCGTGGCCACTATCGACAACCAATACATACCCAAGCCAACAGCCATGCCGATGATAGCAACCATCCATATGCCGGCGGCTGTTGTCAAGCCTCGGATAGAGCCTTTCATCTGAATTATTGCCCCGGCACCAAGAAAACCTATACCTGTTATGACCTGTGCGGCAATACGCCCCGGATCACCATTTTTTAAGCCAAGATACTCTTGGGGAACATATATCGACAATATCATGGCCAAGGTTGCCCCCATAGATATAAGCGAGAATGTGCGTACTCCGGCTGTTTGCCCTTTACGTCGTCGCTCATAGCCGATTACGGCACCAAGAACCATACTCAACACAAGACGGTAAATCGAGCCAATGGTATTAACTTCCATTGAATTAACTGCATAGTAGATTTGCTCGATTAATGGCATATCAGACTTGTTATTTAAGATTAAAGTGACGAGATATCAGACGATAGTTATCGGCAAATAGTTCCACTGTATAATCACCTGCTATCAGTGGCGTATTTACATCGTAATATATTGTAACTCCGCCTATTTCCTCTCCGGCATACTCTATCGTTTTTTTAGCGGTGTATTCAACACTGCCGCCTTCAAATGAGAACGTGCCTCCATAAGTTAGAAGTTGGCCCGACGGAGACATAATTCTTAAATAAATTGTTTTTTCACCTACGGGAGTGGAATTGTTCTGCGGAATTGTAAACGATACCATCAATTGAACGGCCTTTTCAACTTTCTTCTCATTCTTGCCTTTTTTGTTAAGGGCCGTTATATTAAGTCCGGTTACATTTAATTTTTCGGCAAGTGTCATACGTTCGTTGAGGACCTCATTGGCTCGCTTTGTTTCCGTTACCTGAGATGAAAGTCGCGTATTTTGCTCTTTTATTTCCTTATTCTCCGTACGGAGAGCCTCATTCTCTTTGTTAAGTCTGTCGATTTCTTCCACATAATGACGTAAAAGGGCGCGCAAGGTATCGATTTCACCACGCAATTTAGCAATTTCAGCCGCACTTTTGTTTTTTTGGTTAGCCAGTTCTTGCTGTAATTTTTCTACTTGAATACGTGCTGCTTCATACTTATCGTTAAGTTCGCGTTTTATTGAGTCGTCTTTTATATATTTTCGCGAATTCTCAAACTGTTGAAATTCATCATTCAAATCTTGATATTCCCGTTCAAGTTGGTTCTGTGCAAACTCAAGCTGCAGTTGCTCCATTTGCAACTGCACTCTATTGGCTCGCTTGTTGGCCTTAACTGTCGAAAACACAAGCCATCCGGCTAACAACGCAACGATGAGTGCTGCGCCCAAGATTAAGAGATTCCTTTTATTGTCACCTTTTTTGCGTGGTGGCATTTCTTGAGAAGTGTTGAGTTCGTTCATATCGTAGTTGTAGATGTTGTACAAAAATAGTTTTTTAATCGTCACACAGCGTTCCGTTTAGAACACATATTCTTCTTCAGTTGATAAAAAATCCGTATTTGGTTTCATTTGTGAGCTTTGGCCTAATGCTTCAGCATCGGCAGCCGCTTGTTCCGGATTGTCGTGCGGCACTATAGTGGCTGCATTGTCGCTCGATCCTCTTAATTCGTATGTCGATTTCTCGTTGCCATCGGTCTCATCCCAATTTTCGAAACGGACATACTCTTTTCGGAAGCGCATACAAACATCGCCAACACTACCGCTACGATGCTTCGCTATAATGAAATCTACTTTGCCCTTGATATCATTTCCTTCGGCATCAAGGCCCGTGTGTGTATACATTTCAGGACGGTGAATAAAGCATACAATATCAGCGTCTTGCTCTATGGCTCCCGACTCTCGAAGGTCGGCTAATTGCGGGCGTTTATCCTTATTACCACGATCTTCCAATTTACGATTTAACTGCGACAACGCTATTATGGGGATATCAAGCTCTTTTGCCAGTTGCTTCAAACTTCGAGAAATCGTCGACACCTCTTGCTCTCGTGATCCCATTTTAATTCCGGCAGTCATAAGTTGCAGGTAGTCGATAATAATAAGTTTTACATTGTGTTCTCGCACCAAACGTCGCGCCTTAGTGCGCAGCTCCATTATAGATAGGCCCGACGAGTCGTCAACATAAAAAGGCAAGCCTTGTAGTTTGCTCAAGCGTGCTGTGAGGCGCCCCCAGTCTGAGGTCGACAAATCACCGCTCTTAATCTTGTCGCCGGGTAATTCACAAGCATTTGATATAAGACGATTAACAAGCTGTAAATTGCTCATTTCTAACGAGAAAACAGCAACAGGGTCGTTATGCGACGCAATGTTAAGTGCCATCGACAACACGAAAGCCGTTTTACCCATTGCCGGGCGAGCTGCTATTATGACAAGGTCGGATTTCTGCCACCCCGACGTTATCTTATTCAATTCACGGAAACCGGTATCAAGCCCGCTAAGGCCCGACTGCTGTCGTCCGGCTATTTGCATTTGCTCTATCGCTTTATCTAACACAGGGTCGATTTGCGATACCTCTTTTTTTAGATTTCTTTGTGAAATATCGAAGAGGTGTTTTTCCGCTTCTTGCAATAGATCGTCGATGTCGTTTGTCTCATCAAACGCGGAATTCTCCACTTTTGAAGCAAAATTAATCAACTCGCGAGCCAGATATTTTTGAGCTACGATGCGAGCATGATATTCAACGTGCGCCGCCGATGCTACATTCATAGTCAAACTTGCGACAAAACCTGCGCCTCCAACATTTTCTAATTCGCCGTCTTGTCTAAGCCGATTGGTAACCGTAATCATGTCAATAGGTTCCTGCGCCAAGCCCAGCGATTGTATCGCCTGGTATATCTTGACGTGCTTTGGCTCATAGAAACTCTCGGGCCGGAGCAAATCACAAACTATAGTAAACGCATCTTTTTCGAGCATAAGTGCTCCAAGTACAGCTGCTTCTATCTCTACTGCTCGAGGCACAAGACGCCCCGCTATTTCAGCCGGTAATGCTTGCGTCTTGTTGGCATTACGCTTATGTCCGTTGGCTGTCTGTTCCATACTATTTGCGTTTTGTGTTTTCTATCAATGTCTTCGTCGGCACGAAATATATTTCAACCCTTCGATTCAATTCTCTATTGACAAAGCTGTTGTTGGGCTTTAACGGTTCATCATATCCTAACCCATAAGGTATTATACCCGTATCTTCATTGTCGTTTTTGGCATAGTAATAGTCATCGATTGCGGTTGCCCTTTTGGCTGTTAAATCATCGGAATACTCTGCATCACCGGTATCATCGGAGTGAACGGCAACGATAACTTTATAATCGGCTGTGCGACGAATATACTTATACAGTGGATCAAGGATGTCGTCGGCCTTAACTTTCAAGTTTACATCACACGAAGCAAATAATTCCGAACATGGTATGGTAAGCAAGACAACTTCGCCGGAACGCACGCGTGTGCAGGAATAGCCCTTGTCGCTCAGTTTCTTTTCCAACTTTGCCATCTCTTCGACAACACCCTCTCTTTGCTTAGCGGAGACCGTGGGCCATTTAATGTTTTCTTCGATATCGGCTTTGTATGGATCGAAATCATCATTATTCTTTTGTGCAAATGTATTAACGGCCAGCACAACGAATAGCGATGTCAATATTATCTTTGCGTTAAACCAAACTCTCTTCATAAGCAATCTCGGCTTTTACCATTGCTGTTATCTGCTCTGTTGTAAACAATACTGTGGGCGCGTTTTTACGGAATGATTTTTCGATATACATCACTATTTCCGTTATATCTACATCGGCATCTTCTTCGTCTATATCAATATCAAGATCGCCGTTTTCATCATAATAGTCGTATATTAAATCGAGCACTTCGCATATCGAATCAGTGTCGCGGCACTCTGCCGGTATCGACTCACCCATCAAGCGAACAGCTTCCGTTTCGTCATATTCTTTCATAATGCTTCAACTATTTATATCTAATAGGCCGGATGGCAATACCATCGCTATCATTTTCTTATCAACATCTATTTCTTCTATAAGCTCATCAGAAGCCGGGACTAACACCTCCTGTCCTCCATTGAGTCTCACTGAGAACAGCACATTTTCTGTTGAATCGTCATAGCCGCTTATTACGCCAACTAATTTTTCGACGTTATATAGTGTGAATCCGACAAGATCATCCATAAAAAATCCTTCGGCATCTTCTGATTCCGGCAACAATTCATTTTCAATGTATATCGGCCTATTTGCCAATAACGCTGCTTGCTTTTCGTCGCTTATACTTTTTAATGACAACAATATTGAATCTCTACCTTTCGGGCGTTGCGACAGAATTGTAAAAGGCACCATCAAACCATCAATTTCAACAAACAGATGGTTAAAGTCGTCAAGCAAATCCATAACATCATCGTCAAACGATGCTGATATCTCGCCTTTGATACCATGCGGTTTGTTAAAACTGCCTATTTCAGCCAACAGCGCCCTGTTAATCATCTTTTTTTCTTCTTTTTTCCGGTTTGAGCAGGTGCCGGTTTGTAGTCTTGCAACTCCATTGCATCCGGCGACACTCTTATAGCGCCATGCGACATCATGCGAAGGTCGGAGAAGATACGAGCATCCTCTACAGAATCTGCCGTTGTCGTAAGCAGCGTCTTTTTCATCTGATTGGCTATCATAAAGATGAGAGCCTCTCGTTCTTCACCCTCTTCCATCGCAGCAGCGGCTTCTACTAAACGGGGAATATGAACTCCATAATGACGATACTGCATCGCCCCCGGGCGTTCTTGAGGAACAGGGTCGGGGATTGCATCAAAAACAGTAGGGTCGACGTGCTCGTAGGGCCAGTCTATATCGAGCTTAAACTCGCTCATTATCAACAGGTGGTCCCATAGTTTGCGACGATACTCCTCGGCATCGCCTGTCACGGGAAAAAGCGTCAGCATAGCATTCACTATGGTATGGGCACAATTATTCCGCTCCTCTCTGTCTTCGATGGTAACGCAATAATCCACCATGTTCTGTATGTTGCGCCCGTATTCAGGCAATATAAGACGCCTTAAATGATTTGTATATGTAAGCATTTCTTAATTAAGTTAACTATATGGAGAGCCTGCGCAGAGTGTTTAAAAGCTCGCGATTGATAGGCTTGTCGTTTTTAATAGCCTTTGAGAACGGCACATACACTATCTCGTCGTTCTTAACTCCTATCATCACATTACGTTGATCTTCCATTAGGGCATCGATAGCCGCGGCACCCATACGCGATGCCAATATACGGTCGTGAGCTGTGGGAGAGCCTCCGCGCTGTAGGTGTCCTAATATCGACACTCTCACATCGTATCCCGGATATTCATTTTTCACACGTTCGGCTAAGCCCATAGCACCGCCCGTTACCGGACTCTCCGCCACGAGAACTATCGATGAGTTTTTGCTCTTGCGGAACCCATTTTGAATTAGTTCTGCCAGCTGATCGACCTCTGTAGATATTTCCGGTATTATAGCAGCTTCTGCGCCCGATGCTATTGCCCCATTGAGGGCCAAGAAACCCGCATCACGACCCATTATCTCGATAAAGAATAGTCGCTCGTGACTTGTCGCCGTATCTCGAATTTTATCAACGCACTCCATTATGGTGTTTAATGCAGTATCATACCCTATCGTCGTATCTGTACCATATAGGTCATTATCGATTGTGCCGGGCAGACCTATTATCGGGAAATTGAACTCGTTGGCAAAAATTCTTGCGCCGGTAAGTGAGCCATCACCTCCTATGACCACTAATGCGTCTATTTCATGTTGTCGTAGCACATCATAAGCCAACTGGCGACCTTCGGGAGTCATAAACTCCTTGCATCGTGCCGTTTTCAATATCGTTCCACCCTGCTGTATTATATTCGACACATTCTGGGTGCGGAATTCAACTATTTCATTGGTTATGAGGCCTCGATAACCACGGTATATGCCTTTTACTTTTAACCCGCTAAAAATTGCCGAACGAGTTACGGCACGGATAGCAGCATTCATTCCGGGTGCATCGCCACCCGATGTCAATATGCCTATACACTTAATTGTCGCCATTATATTGTTTATCTTTTTTTGACATACAAAGGTATAAAAATTTTCAGACAGCGGCAAATCCTAAGCACCCCGAAAAGGCTAAAAATATGCCCGAAATATAGGCCTTTTAAGCGATTTTGCCTGCAGATGTTTGTGTTATAAAAAATATAAATTATAACTTTGCATATAATTTGTAACTACAAAGTATGGCCAACAATCGGCACAAAGATTATAACAACAATAATATCAGACACTTATTGTCATTCCGCCCAATCTACAAAAATGTTTTGTGGGGTGGTAACAGAATCTTTGCGCTAAAAAACGAGCCGGCACACAGCTCTAATGTTGGCGAAAGCTGGGAAATATCAGGTGTAGAAGGCTCGATATCTGTCGTTGACGGAGGCGAGTTTAATGGTGAGAGCATCGAAAATTTGGTATCGCGATTTGGTGCTGATTTGATTGGTAATAAAGCAGTTGAAAAAGGCTGTAGAAATTTCCCTATTTTAGTAAAATTTCTCGATGCCAGGCTCACCTTATCACTCCAGGTACACCCCAACGACACTCTCGCTTTTTCGCGTCATAACTCGGGAGGCAAAAATGAATTGTGGTATATAATAGACTCGGCCGACGATTCTGATATTATTTGCGGCCTTTCGGCGCCGCTCACGCCCGAGACTTATCAAAAGGCCGTAAAAGACCATACGATTTTACAGTACACCGCTAAATACAACACGCAAAAAGGGCATTTCTATTACATCCCGGCCGGAACTTTACACGCAATCGGGGCCGGAAACCTGATATTGGAAATACAACAGACCTCCGACATAACTTATCGAGTGTACGATTACAACAGGTGCGACTCCGATGGTAAGCCGCGACAACTACATACCGAAGAAGCCATCGACGCCATCGACTACTCTTTCCCGCCTGCTAAACTATCGGGAGAGTTACACCCCTTAGAAACGAACAACACCATAGAAACGCCTTCTTTCAACGTCAATTTTTTAGAGGCTCACCCTTGCGACAAGCACTGCTTTAAGCACGATGGCTCTACATTTACTATCATTGTCGCCGTTAAAGGTTCTGCAAAAATCAGCATCGATGGAGAAGGAAAAGAACTATGTGCCGGACACACTGTATTGGTACCCGCTGCCGTTCCTTCGTTCTCTATCGAAGGCGATGCCACTTTGCTAACCGTAACTCTCTAACACATCCCAAGCTGCATAAAAAAGGCGGACAAAAAGCAATAAAAAAATTATAGCAATTACCTATTTATTAGGTAGTTGCTATTTTATTATTGTATCCCCGTGGGGAGTCGAACCCCAATCGTCGGAACCGGAATCCGATATTCTATCCATTGAACTACGGAGACTTTTATTGCCTTAGAGCGTACAAAATTAATCGTTTTTTTGTAGTTTTGCAAAAGAAAAGATACGTTTATGGCAGTACGAATTGAAGACAGCTGGCGTACAGCATTATCAGCGCAATGGGAAGCACCTTATTTCAAAGACCTTACGCAATTTGTGCGTGAGGAGTATAAGCGCACTCAAGTATTCCCTTCTCCGGGACGCATTTTTGCGGCGTTCGACAGCTGTCCGTTCGACAAGGTTAAAGTAGTTATTCTCGGTCAAGACCCTTATCATGGTCCGGGGCAAGCAAACGGCCTCTGCTTTGCAGTACCCGACGGTGTGCCTCTGCCACCATCTCTCGTAAATATTTTCACTGAAATAAGCAACGACTTAGGTTGCCCGGAGCGGAAACCTTCTAATGGCGATTTATCTCATTGGGCACAACAGGGTGTTCTTTTGCTCAACGCCACTCTCACTGTCGAAGCGCACAAAGCAGGATCTCATCAAGGAAAAGGGTGGGAGTTGTTTACCGATGCCGTTATCGACGCCATAAACCGAGGCCGCGAAAATGTAGTTTTCCTGCTCTGGGGCTCGTATGCTATACGCAAAGGGGCTCTCATCGACCGCTCTAAGCACCTTGTTCTCACTTCACCTCACCCTTCTCCGCTATCTGCATACCGTGGTTTTTTCGGAAACCGCCATTTCAGTAAAACTAACGAATATCTCATCGCACACGGCAAAGAGCCCATTCAATGGCTATAAAAAATAAACATATATATTCGACGTGCCTATTCCTTGCGCTTTCGTGCTGGGCAATGGCGGCCCAACGTATAGCCGACACCATGACGGGTATTTTCAACGAAAACATAAAGTCGTTGCAAGTACGACTCGATGGCGATGATTTCGCACAACCGGTAATAGTCCTTAATTCCGACGACCATATACGCATTGATTTTGATCACCTTGCCGAAGACCGCGAGTACTTCCGTTATTCTCTAACTCATTGCTCGGCAGCGTGGCAACCATCGCCTATTGTCGATAGTGAATTCCTCGACGGATTTAACGAAGGTATTATTGAGAATTATGACTTCTCGCAAGCTACGGCGGTGCACTACGTCCATTATTCTTTAACATTGCCCAATGAATATACAGCCCCCACTATATCAGGAAATTACTTACTAAAAGTATATCCCGAATCCGAGCCCGACTCCATCGTTTTACAGTGTCGTTTCTATATAAGCGAGGAGTCGGCACCGATTGCCCTTTCAGCCTCGGCCCAAACTGATATCGACTATAACAAAGCTCATCAGCAATTGACAATAGTCGTTGACACAGAGAGAGCCGACGTCGAAGACCCATTCAACGACCTTATGATTGTGGCCGGGCAAAACGGCAGGCTCGATTCTGAAATTGCTTTTAGCCAACCATTACGAATGATGGGGCGCAAGGTCGTATATGAGCATCAACCTCAATTGATTTTTGAAGCCGGCAACGAATACCGTCGCTTCGAGACTGTGAGTGACACTTATCCCGGCATGAAAGTTGAGCACATCGAATACCACTCTCCTTATTATCATTACGTGCTCGATGAAGACCTTGCCAGGTCTCGCGAGACATATAGCTATGATCAGACTCAGCACGGGAGATTTTTCATACGCCGAGCAAACGCTTCCGACAGCGATACCGAAGCCGATTATGGTGTCGTTCACTTCTCTCTTGACTATCCATTAGAAGCCGGCTCTATGATTTTTATTGACGGTGATTTTGTTCAACGACGCTTCGATGATAATTCACGAATGTTTTACAACTATTCGTCGGGGCGTTTCGAGCGCGCGTTGCTCCTAAAGCAGGGAGCTTACAATTACAGATATCTTGTAGTCCCGCCAGGCGCAAAACGCGGATATACTTCATATATCGAAGGCGATAAATATCAGACTGTGAATGAATATTCCGTAAGAGTCTACCACCGCAAGCGCAACGAGCGTTACGACAGGTTAATCGGCGTAGCCTCTTGCCGTACAGATATTTAATAGCAACACACTAATTACTATATGCTCCAGATACAAGACACTCTTGTCAGCCTTGACTTGGCCGAACGTTTCTTTTGTTGCGACCTCAACGCATGCAAAGGGCAATGCTGTATCGAAGGTGATGCTGGGGCTCCTCTTGAAGAAGGAGAGGCCGATGAGTTGAGGCGTATTTTGCCATGTATATGGAACGACCTTCTTCCTGCCGCCAGACAGGAAATAGAAAAAAATGGTGTCAGCTACATCGACATCGAAGGGTGCGAAGTCACCTCTCTCATCGATGGCGGATGTTGCGTTTTCGCTACCATAGATGATAGTGGCTGCTGGATTTGCGCCATCGAGCGTGCTTATCGACAAGGTCGAATAGATTATTACAAACCTATTTCATGCCACCTTTATCCGGTAAGATTAACAAAATACGACACTTTTACAGCCGTTAATTTCCACCGCTGGAAAATATGCAAAGCGGCCGAAGTTCTGGGCCGGAGCAAAGGCATCAGGGCTTATAAATTTCTCGAAGGGCCTTTACGCCGCCGTTTTGGCGATGCTTGGTATGAGGAGTTATCGCTTACCTGTGACGAGTATATACAGCAATATGGCGGCGACAATGCTTTAGACGATTAATCGCTATCACGCTCCGATGGCACCGGCTCATCTAAGGGCGACCGTAAGCGCACTTGCCTATTTTTTTTATCTTTTACTTTAACTGCTTTTTTACGCACCTTGTGCTTTTGAGCAGCACGCTCGACTGAATCTACAAGAGCACTATCGCTCGTAGTCATCTGGGGGAACGGCACCTGTTCGGCGCTCACAACAAAAGCAGCCTCATCGTTGCTATCGTTTGCATAATGCACACAGGCCCTAACACCTATTATTAAGGCGATAATTACAACTGCCGATATAATGCCGCCAAGGCGAGTCTGTTTGCTCGACATAAATCTAAATACAGTTGGAAATCAATATCATTGCTATCAATATCGGAGCAAGATAGCGAATTATAAACATAACAGGTCGTGTCCAGCGTGAATGCAGTTCTCCTTTATTACTGAGCTCGCCCGAAAGAAAACCTTTAGGCGCAAACCAACCCATATAAATACACAACGCTATAGAACTTATCGGCAAAATGATATCGGAAGTGACCATATCGAGTAAATCAAATATTGTATATCCGAATATTGTGAAACTCGACAAGCTACCAAACGACAACGAGCACAATGCACTAAAAACAAACAAGGGCAACATTGTTGTCAATACAGCTTTACGACGACGCATTTTGAATCTGTCTTGCAGCATCGCTACCGAAACCTCGGCTATAGAGACCGTCGACGTAAGTGCCGCTACTAATAGCAACACAAAAAACAACGTTGACCACAAAGCCGGCAAGGGCATACGCGCAAAAACTTCAGGCAAGGTTACAAAGACCAACGTTGCGCCTCGCAATGGCTCGTTATCAAGACCAAAACTTTTAACGGCGGGGAATATTATCAAGCCTACGAGAATAGCAACAAGCAAGCTCAACAACGCCACTATAACCGATGTGCGCGTCAACTTAGTCGTTGAAGGATAATACGATGAATATGTTATTAGAATACCCATACCGATACTCAAGCTAAATAAAGCCTGTCCCAAGGCCTGGACTACGACCGACGGCGTGATCTTGGTAAAATCGGGCGACAAGAAAAATCTGACGCCTTCGCCTGCGCCCGGCAATGTCAAGGTTACACAACAGAGCGCAACCAAAATAACAAACAAAACAGGCATCAACACATTTGACAATTTTTCTATCCCTTTCTGCACTCCACCGAGCAATACTCCTATGTTCAATGCTATAAGTGCATAAGTGAAAAATATTGGTCGTAGGTCGTCGCCTACATATTCCGACATTTTAGACGTAAAAGCCGCGCGCAGTGATTCTTCACCGGCATCGACTGCGTCATACAGCCCGCCCGAGATACTTTCAACCAAGTATTCAAGCGTCCAGCCAGCTACTACCATATAAAAACATATGATAAGATATGAAGCAAGCACCCCAAGTGCACCTACAAGCCACCACGGACGCTCCGGCGATAGCTTCTTAAACACTCCTATTGCATCGGAGCGACCTCCGCGACCGAGCGAAAACTCGGCCAACATCACCGGTATGCCCAGCAAAAACACACATGCTACATACAATAGTAGAAACGCGGCACCTCCATTGGCCTGCGTCTCCGCAGGAAAACGCCACACATTTCCCAACCCTATAGCCGACCCTACCGTTGCGGCTATAACACCTAATTTTGTGCCAAATTGCGATTTTTCAGACATATAGCTAACATCAGTTATTAATTCTGTAAGGCAAATTTATGTTTAATTATTGTAAAATCAAAACGACTATTTATTTTTTAATGAAATTTTCGTAACTTTGCAGTGGCTTTTCGAGAAATAAGCCAATCTACCTCTAAAATCGCAAAGTACTTATTTATAAATATTTATACAAATGGTAAGTTATAAAGAACTCGGTCTCGTGAACACTCGCGAAATGTTCAAAAAGGCCATCGAAGGCGGATATGCTATTCCCGCATTCAACTTTAACAATATGGAGCAACTCCAGGCTATCATCAAAGCCGCTTCGGAAGAACGCTCTCCGGTTATCCTTCAGGTATCGAAAGGTGCTCGCAATTATGCCAACGCTACCCTGCTCCGCTACATGGCTCAAGGCGCCGTTGAATATGCTAAAGAGCTCGGTTGGGAAAATCCTCAGATTGTGCTCCACCTCGACCACGGCGACAGCTTCGAACTTTGCAAGAGCTGTATCGACAGCGGTTTCTCTTCGGTTATGATTGACGGTTCACACCTCCCTTACGAAGAAAACGTTGCCCTAACAAAGCAAGTAGTGGACTACGCTCACAAATATGACGTAACAGTTGAAGGCGAGCTCGGTGTCCTCGCAGGCGTTGAAGACGAAGTATCGTCTGACCACCACACATATACCGACCCCGAAGAAGTGATCGATTTTGCTACTCGCACCGGTTGCGACAGCCTCGCAATTTCTATTGGCACTTCTCACGGTGCTTACAAATTCACACCCGCTCAATGCACACGCAACGCTGAAGGCAAGCTCGTGCCACCGCCTTTG
Source organism: Muribaculaceae bacterium (assembly GCA_022508985.1). Classification (GTDB taxonomy): domain Bacteria; phylum Bacteroidota; class Bacteroidia; order Bacteroidales; family Muribaculaceae; genus CAG-873. Next base: position 197,163 of record JAFLUA010000001.1, on the reverse strand, counting down.
GCATTCGATGTTCTCGATGCCGTTATGGAAAAACTCCCCGGCTTCCCCATCGTACTCCACGGGTCGTCGTCTGTGCCCCAAGACGAAGTCGACACCATCAACCAATTTGGTGGTAAATTACCCGACGCTATCGGCATCCCCGAAGAACAGCTACGCAAAGCTGCTAAGAGCGCCGTTTGCAAAATTAACATCGACTCCGATAGCCGTCTTGCTATGACAGCTGCTATTCGTCGCATTTTCGCTGAAAAACCGGCTGAATTCGACCCTCGCAAATATCTCGGCCCCGCGCGCGACAATATGGAGAAACTTTACCGCCACAAAATTGTAAATGTTTTAGGTAGCAAAGGAAAAGCTTAAAAATATTTCAATCCAATATCAGAGGGCGCCTTCAAGCGCCCTCTTCTGTTTTATTTTGTCTATTCTCGATTTCAATCTTTGGCACGATTATTGCATAATATGGTTGTCGGCATAAGATACCCTTATGCTTTAAGTTTTATAGAGTATGGAAAATAATCAAAAATATACGGCAGAGGCGCAAGCATTAATAGATAGAACGCGCATTCAATGTGTCAACCACAACAACGATTTTATAATGCCTGCTCATCTGCTGCTTGAGTTATCACAACCGGGCACTCGGTCGGCCGAACTTATGGAATATATCATCGGCGCCGACCGTTTGGCCGATTTGCGGTCCGACCTCGATACTGCCCTATATGAGCCAAATGTCAGTGAAGGCAAACCCGCCAATTACTATGGTCGTGTTGTTACACTTATCATTAAGCTGGCTATTATCGAGGCACGATATCTCAAAGCTCAATTAGTTGATGTTGAGCATCTATTATTGTCGCTATTTCACAACAAAGAAGTGAGAACGATGGAAGTAATTGCGCCGTTTTTCACGGCCGGTCTCGACTATGACGCACTGGCAGGTCGTCTGAAATCACAGCTTCAAGATGATGGCACCATGCCTGTGGCCGATGCCGACATGGCTGATGGCCTTCAAGGTGGCGGTGGTGATTCTCCGTCTGATGCAAGCAAAAACGCCGCGCAACGCGCTCGCCGTACCGGTTCTCGCTCGGGCGACACTCCTATGCTCGACAAATTTGGCAACGACATGACAAGGGCAGCTCAAGAAGGCCGTCTCGACCCTGTCATTGGTCGCGAAACTGAGATTGAACGCTTGGCGCAGGTCTTGAGTCGCCGAAAGAAAAACAACCCCGTGCTAATTGGTGAGCCTGGTGTTGGTAAATCGGCTATTGTTGAGGGTCTTGCCCTGCGAATTGTACAACGCAAAGTATCACGCACTTTATTTGACAAACGAGTAATATCGCTCGACATGGCTTCGATTGTTGCGGGCACAAAATATCGTGGCGAATTCGAAGAGCGCATCAAAGCAATCCTCAACGAACTAACAAAAAACACCGACGTCATTCTATTTATCGACGAGATACACACCATTGTTGGTGCCGGAAACGCTCAGGGCTCTATGGATGCTGCTAATATGCTCAAGCCGGCTCTCGCTCGAGGCGAAATTCAGTGTATCGGTGCTACGACACTCGACGAATATCGAGTGAACATTGAGAAAGACGGTGCTCTCGAGCGACGCTTCCAGAAAGTTTTGGTAGAACCGACTACTGCCGAGGAAACCTTTACCATTCTCAATAATATCCGACCGCAGTACGAAGCCCACCACGGTGTCAATTATACACAGGAAGCGCTTGAGGCGTGCGTTAAACTCACCGACAGATACATTTCCGACCGTAATTTCCCCGACAAAGCTATCGATGCGCTCGACGAAGCCGGTTCAAGAGTAAGAGTTACAAATATCAGCGTTCCTGCCGAAATTGACGAACTCGAAAAAACGCTCGCAGATACTACGGCTGCTAAAGTAGAGGCGGCTCAGCGTCATGACTTCGCCGAAGCGAGTCGAATGAGAGATGAAGCCGCTCGTATCAGTGATGAATTGGATAAGGCTCGCAAAAATTGGGAAAAGGAAATGGAGGCTAACCGCGTTACTGTCGATGCCGACAAGGTAGCGGAAGTGGTTGCTATGATGACGGGGGTGCCGGTGCAACGTATAGCACAAGCCGAGGGCATAAGACTACGCGAAATGGGGCCTATTTTACGCTCTGCGATAGTTGGTCAAGACGACGCCATAAATAAAATTGTCAAGGCAATACAACGAAATAGGCTCGGGCTCAAAGACCCCAACAAGCCCATCGGTACTTTCATGTTTTTAGGTCCGACGGGGGTAGGCAAAACTCATTTAGCCAAGAAATTGGCTGAGTACCTATTTGATTCGGCCGACACTCTGATACGTATCGACATGAGCGAATATATGGAAAAATTCAGCGTGTCGCGCCTCATCGGTGCGCCTCCTGGATATGTCGGGTACGAAGAAGGTGGTCAACTCACCGAGCGTGTCAGACGCCACCCTTATTCAGTTGTCCTTCTCGACGAAATCGAAAAAGCGCATCCAGATGTGTTCAACCTTCTGCTTCAGGTTATGGACGAAGGGCGTCTTACCGATAGCCTCGGGCGCCGCATCGACTTCAAGAACACTATTATAATAATGACATCAAATATCGGCACTCGCCAACTGAAGGAATTTGGCTCGGGAGTAGGTTTTACAACAAAAGAAATCGACCGCGAGTATTCGCAAAGCGTGCTCACAAAAGCCCTCAACAAGGCTTTCTCACCAGAATTCCTTAATCGTATCGATGATGTCATTATATTCGACACGCTCGATCGTGATGCGATATTCAAAATTATCGATATTGAGCTTGCCGGATTCTATAGTCGAATGAGAGCTCTCGGATATAATGTCAAATTAAGCGACGAAGCCAAAAACTTCATTGCTTCGAAAGGCTGCGACGTGCAGTTTGGGGCCCGTCCGCTCAAACGCGCTATCCAGAAGTATCTCGAAGACGAATTAGCGGAACTTCTACTCACAGAGCAACCGGAAGAAGGCAACGAAATATTTGTTGATTTCAACTCCGACACTCAGAAAATTGAGCTCAAAATCGGAGTTGCCTCCGACTAAAATCGTATACGGCCACACCTTGCTTCATGACAATAGAGACCTACCATGATATCTGTAGCTATCTCCGTAAACTCATTGAAGGCTCTCAATGGGAAAGCAAGGTGTATACCGTAGGCGGTTGCTGCCGCGACCTTGTAATGGCTTTGCCTATCAACGATATCGACTTAGCTGTAAACGCACCAAACGGCGGCATTGAATTTGCCGAATGGCTTTATGAGAAAGGTCTCACTTCTGACAAACCTATAGAATTTCACAAATACGGCACGGCGAGGCTGCATCTCAAAGAATTCGACGACGAAGAACTCGAAATCGTACAGACACGAAAAGAAAAATACACCGATCGGACATCTCGCAATCCGGCGATAGCCTTTGGTAGCGTTGATGACGATTGTATGCGGCGTGACCTCACGATAAATGCTCTATACTACGACATCTCCAATGATAAATTACTTGATGTTTGCGGTCGTAGCATTAGTGATATCCGCGATAAAATAATACGCACGCCGACCGATCCAAACGTTACATTCGACGACGACCCGGTGCGTATACTCCGCACAATACGTTTTGCCACTCGATTTGGTTGGGAAATAGAAAAATCGACTTTCGATGCAATGTGCCGGCATTGTAGCCGCCTCGATATTATCAAGCCCGAACGCATGCAAACTGAGTTTGAGAAAATCCTCATTGGGCCGACACCATCGAGGGCTTTAGACTTGTTGCGGCACACGGGCGCTATGGCTTATATCATACCCGAGTTGTGCGAAACCTTCAACATGCGACAAGCCTCTTTTCACTTTGGCAGCGTGTGGGAGCACTCCATATCTGTCGTCGACAAAGTTGCACCAACGCCTTTACTTCGCATATCTGCCTTGCTTCACGATATAGGCAAAATATCATCGCGCTTCGTAAAACCCGACGGAACGATATGTTTTCCTAGGCATCCTAAAAGAGCTACTCCGATAATAATTAGGATATTAAGCCGCCTAAGCTATCGAATGTCTTTCATCAAACACGTATTATTCCTGTGTAATAATCACGAAGTGGCAAAGCATTGTGGAAGTAATGCCGAAGGAATGACCGATGCCGATTTACGCGAGCTACTATTCTTTTGTCGTACACGTCAGCGATTTGAAAACCTTATGAGTATTATAGATGCCGACAATCGCTCGTATGCTCCCGACCATTGTATGCCTCAACAAGCTAAAAACATTCTCTCACGCACTAATACCATGATCGAAAACGGCGAAGATATGTTCAGTTACGTCTTGCCGATAAAACAAGCCAAAATAGCTAAAATCAAGCAAATAAAAAACAACAAAAAAGCATCGGAGGCATACAAGAAATACCTAATGTCGTTAGTCTTTGCTAAACCAGACATCACAAATGAAGAATTAATAAAAAATCTAAAGTTATACCAATTGGAATAGCACATAAAAAAATACGATTAATCTTTGATATCCGAAAATTATTATTAAATTTGCGTTGCGTATCACATGCTACAGCCTGGATACGGGTGTAAGTGTATAGGTATGCTGACATAAAAGCGTTTACTTACGTTTATTCTTGATTAATAGGAATCTCGCAAATTCTATATTGCAGTCAAGAATTAGCAACGGTAGATGTCTTCATGGTATGATTGCCGACATATGATTGCCGAGAGGTAATTGTTATAGATATCATACGGCGTGAGGCTTCCGTTGCTCTTTCTACTGCAATGGGCAATGCGAGAGCCTCTATTAATAGATTGAGCAACAGTACAGACACTCACGCTTTTCTTTTATCCGCTCGAATTTGGAGTTGTCTATAGAGCCATAGAAACAACCGAAAGGCGAATGAAAAAAGTAATTTTCTCCTTAGTTGTCCTTGCCATAAGTGTAGGACAACTCTTCGCGAGCGAAAGGCTTAACCTGTTGACAGAGACATTCCGGAACGTCAACGGATCGATAGAATCAACCGACGCTCTCGACCAATCCGAACTCGATAATCCGTCGGGTTGGACATTTACAAACGTCTATGCAGGTCCGGAATGCATCATTATAAAGAAAGGCGGGAGCATAACCACTCCGGTTGTGCCCGAACTTATTGGTAATGTGGCATTCTCGTTCGATGCCCAATGGTGGGAAGATCCTAACCGTAATCCTGAAGAAGAACCCTCTTGGGCCCCTCATGCCCTCTCGCTTATTGGGAAGGGAGAACTTTCTACAGATGAATACGACACCATGACATCGCACATGGGTGCTGAGGTGATTTATGATGCCGACGGCACTACGCGTCTCACTTTGACGGCGAGCTATGACATCATGATGACCAATGTCTGCATCTACTATGCAGGCAATCTCAATGCCGACACTTTTAGAGATGATTACACCAAATTCTCACCCGAGGGCGGCGAATTTTTTAATCCCTTCGACCTTACGTTGACAAAATCTACCGTCGGTCTTTCCGGTGACGATGGAATGCACAATATTCTGGTCTACACCACCGACGGCACTGACCCCGTAAGAACTTCTACCCGTTATGAGGGAACTCCCATTCATATCTCATCCAACACAACGGTAAAAACCGCCACCATCTTCGGCGACGGATACATGTATCATGATACTCCCCGCACCTACACTTTCCTCACTCAGGGAACTCCTGAAATTGAAATTCCTGCAAACACATTTGAGCTTACTGTCAGCAAGCCGGGAAATCTTAAGGCACAGCTGCTCGAAGTCGATGCCGACATAATCGAAGGCCTCGTGCTTAAAGGCAAAATCAACGGTGCCGACCTGAAATACCTAATCGGCGAGGAAGGTCGGACTGCGTCATTATCTTATCTTGACATGTCCGATCTGACTTTCGAATACGACGATACGGAATATCGCACTGTCGTTTACGCTCCCGAAGCTGGTATGGGGACAACCACTGTGCTCCATTATTTTTTGAGCACCGAAAACTATGATACCGGAATCGGAGGCAGTCCTACGGTAGTACAATCAAACGTGTATAGAAACAATCTTGCCGTTGCCTTTATAGGTCATAAATCTATCAAATCAGTTGTTTTGCCCTCATCCCTGACCAATGTGGGAGGACAGATGTTTGAAAACTGTAAAGAACTTACGCATGTACATCTTAACGAGGGCATGACATCTATCGGTGGAAGTGCTTTTTCCGGTTGCGAGAAACTTTCATATATAAACTTTCCCGAGAGTCTGACATTCGTTGGTGGTGGGGCATTAGCCGGTTGCGTTAACCTTGTAATCCCCGTTTTACCGACCACATTTGAGGAAATCGGTGATGGTGCGTTTATCGGCACTAAAATAGGTACCATAAAGTTCGACAAACCGGTAAAGTTCGGTGAAGAGGCTTTCAGCAGAACCACTGTTGAAAAATTTGAGATGCTTGCTCCGACCGACAGCATTCCTTCAGGTGCATTTGCTGAGTGTACTAAATTGGAAGAAATCACCATAGGTGAAGGATTGAAATATATCGGTTATCACGCGTTCTATGATTCAAATGTAAAAACTGCAAATCTCCCGCAATCAATAGAGGAAATTGGAGATAAGGCATTTTATGGATGCCCGTTCTTTACTAATCTGCAACCTGAAGACGGTATCCGCTATATTGGCAAAGTTGCATACGAAGTTGTTGATGACAAACGTCAGGAGTATACCGTAAAACCGGGCACCGTGTCTTTGACTCCCGATTTGTTCTATGCTTCTTCTGCCACCACCATTAACCTCCCCGAATCTTTGGAGATAATAGGTGCAGGAGCGTTTACCGGTACTCAGATAACGAGCATCCCCTCATTGCCGGCGCTCAGAGTAATTGGTGTAAACGCATTTATGGGTTCTCAAATCATGGGCATCCCCGATTTACCCTCGCTGAAAGTGATAGAGGGCGGAGCGTTCAGTTATTGTAACAACCTTGCGCGGGTAACTATCCCCGAATCTGTAGAATTCATAGGTTCAAATGCATTCCAAGGTTGCAACGCTTTGTGGAGCGTGACTTATAACGCCATCAATGCCGAGTGCGAAGGCAGACTCAGTCCCCGCGACTTAGAGCGCATCGTCATCGGCGATAAAGTTCGCCGTCTCCCTGCAGGGCTTTATACGGGCAACACAAACGTAACAGAAATAATCCTTCCCAAAAGCGTCGAGATACTTGACCCCAACGTATTCGAAAATTGCGTGAACCTTGAGTATGTACGTCTCTCTGACAATATCACGACAATATCCAATAATGCGTTCTATGGGTGCTCTTCACTGACCGATCTGCACTGGCCAGCAAGACTTAAGGTAATCGGCAGTAATGCTTTTGAATATTGCACTTCGCTCAAAACGGTTTCCTTGCCCGAAGGAGTTGAAATCGTTGGCTATTATGCATTTTTTGGTTGTACAGGAGTTGAAAACCTTTATATAGCATCAACCATAAAAGAATTTGGGCAAAGTTGTTTCGTTATCGAAACCCTTGGCAATCCCGTTCCTCCCATAACAATTACCGCCTCAGCCAAGACACCACAGGATATCGACTGGAATTGGCATTACATCGGTATACCGACAATCAAGGTTCCGGCCGCAAGCCTTACGGCATATCAGAATAATCCCAATTGGAACGGCTCGCGTAACGGTAAAAACAACGTTATCATACCCATTGAGGGAATCACCGCTTCGGAAGAAAAAACTGAAACAACCTTTGATTCCGGGATTGACAGCGACACAGACCTTGGCGACACTGTTATCGGCGATGTTTATCTTACCCTCGGCGAAGAAGACGGATATGATGAGACCGACGGCGCGATTGTCTTAAACTCTTCGATGGACGAAGAATATGTAGAAGCTATTGGCGGAATGGCTCCCGGCGAATCAGACTTGGCGAACCGCTTCAACGGACTTGTGGTTCAAATTCCGGCCGGCACAGGTAAGATTACAATAAACTGCATGACTATTGGTTCAAAACGTGTTTCCGTGAAAATCGGCGATGACGAGCCTCTATATTACACAAAAGACTCGAAAGGCGATATTACAATTGACTACAATGTCTCCGAAGATACTTATGTATATATTTACGCAAGCGAACCCGAGGCACAGCAACAGTCAATCCATCGCGCAAGAGCCGCTTCAACCGGCAACAGTGTTAAAATCTACTCGATTGGAGTTAACCCTGAAACCGTAGGTATTGAAGAAATTGTTGTAGACAACGAAGAACTCTCGCCAATTACCGAATATTACCGTATAGACGGCACGAGAATAATGACACCTACCACACCGGGGATTTACATTGCACGCCACGCCAATGGTAAATCCTCCAAAATTTTGGTTAAATAGCATCCCCTCATTCATAAATCCGCTAACTACCACCGATGGACACTCATCTCATCGGTGGTAGTTTCTTCTACCTTAGAGCGCCGTCTCAACTCCTGGCTTTTGTGCCTATGCCTTGTGTTTTCGGGACTTTCGCTCGTTGCCTTTTTATAATTAGCACATATAGGAACTGCGCTAAATCTTTGCAAATATTAAAACTATGGTTTTATAGTTAAATAGAAATAGACCTTCGGTTTTTGGCTATTCCATATATATTTCGTAATTTCGTGCCAAAGAATGGACATGGGAGTGATGTGTCCGTTCGTGAACAACACGAAATATAAGAAACAGATAGTATGTTAGTAATCGGCATTGCCGGTGGCACCGGGTCCGGTAAGACCACCGTGGTAAATAAAATCATTAACAGCCTGCCTCCTGGTGAAGTTGCTGTAATGCCACAGGACTCTTATTACAAAGATTCGAGCCATATTCCACCGGAGGAACGTAGCAAAATAAATTTTGATGAGCCGGCGGCAATTGAGTGGACTTTGCTCGTTGAGCACTTGAAGCTACTTAAAGAAGGCAACACCATACAGATGCCGACATACTCTTACCTCACTTGCACTCGCCAAGAAGAAACGGTAGAAGTAAAACCTGCCGATGTCGTTATTGTTGAAGGAATTCTCGTTTTAACCGACCCTACAATACGCAATCTACTCGACATTAAGGTATTTGTCGATGCCGATGCCGACGACCGACTGATACGAGTTATAGCCCGAGACTGCATAGAGCGTGGTCGTACGCCCGAAATCGTTATTAATCGCTATCAAGACGTACTCAAACCAATGCACATGCAGCATATTGAGCCCAGCAAGCGTTTTGCCGACCTTATCGTGCCTCAAGGAGGCAGTAACACCGTCGCTATAAATTTGCTTACCGACTATATTGAAAGCCGCCTAAACCGCGCCAACAAGATGCGCGGGGTGGCACCTCAGACTATTTAGCATAATGGGACTAATATCTACACATAACGACAATAGCGCCGAACAGCTACCCGAACCTTTCGAAGCACCTTCCGAAGGGCTTGAATTCGAGACAATCTCGGCAGTGGCCAATGACGACTCTTCAGCAGCCAGCGAGCCGTCGCCATTGGTATTGCGCACCGATAATCTCGTTAAAATTTATGGCAAACGCACTGTTGTCAACCACGTATCTATAGATGTTACCCAAGGCGAAATCGTTGGGCTTTTAGGACCTAATGGCGCCGGAAAGACCACTACGTTTTATATGACCGTAGGGCTTATCGAACCTAACGAAGGCCAGATTTTTCTTAACGACCTAAATATCACAAAATATCCCGTCTATAAACGTGCACAAACAGGCATAGGCTATCTCGCTCAAGAAGCTTCTGTATTCCGCAAAATGAGTGTGGAAGACAATATCAAAGCCGTCTTGGAAATGACTAAGATGGATAAAGAAGAGCAACGCGATAAACTTGAGAGCCTCATCAGCGAATTCCGCTTGCAAAAAGTGCGCAAAAATTTAGGCGACCAACTTTCGGGCGGTGAACGGCGTCGCACCGAGATTGCTCGTTGCTTGGCTATAAACCCAAGCTTCATCATGCTTGACGAGCCTTTTGCCGGCGTCGACCCAATTGCCGTAGAAGACATACAATCAATAGTTTACAAATTAAAAGACAAAAATATAGGCATTTTAATCACCGACCACAATGCTCAAGAGACTTTGCGAATAACCGACCGTGCCTACTTGCTGTTCGAGGGAAGAATTCTATTCCAAGGGACGTCGGAAGAATTGGCTGAAAATCCTACCGTTAGAGAAAAATATCTCGGGCGCGATTTCGTGTTCTATCGCAAGCGTTTAGGTTAGTAATAAATAAAATCATATATACAATGGCAGAAGATAAAGAAGTAATCGAATCTACCGAGGCTAAAGGCCTTAATTTCGTAGAAGAAGAAGTACTCGCCGACCTCAAAGCCGGCAAGAATGGAGGACGTCTTAGCACTCGTTTTCCACCGGAGCCCAATGGGTATCTGCATATCGGCCACGCCAAGGCAATCTGTATGGATTTCGGAATCGCTGAAAAATTTGGTGGCACCTGCAACCTTCGATTCGACGACACCAATCCGGTCAAAGAAGATGTTGAATACGTCGACTCTATACGCGAAGACATCCATTGGCTTGGCTTCGATTGGGGTGACCGAGAGTATTATGCATCAGATTACTTCCCTCAGCTTTTCGATTTGGCGATACGCCTCATAAAGGAAGGTAAAGCATACGTCGACGACCAGACAAGTGAAGAAATTGCCGCTCAAAAAGGCAGTCCTACAACACCCGGCATCAATAGCCCTTATCGCGACCGTAGCGTGGAAGAAAACCTCGATTTATTTATGCGTATGAACGCCGGCGAATTTGACGAAGGTGCACGTGTTTTGAGAGCTAAAATTGATATGTCGTCGCCAAATATGCATTTCCGCGACCCTATCATGTATCGCATAATCAAAACTCCGCATCACCGCACTGGCACAACGTGGAAAGTGTACCCCATGTATGACTTCGCTCATGGCCAAAGCGACTACTTCGAAGGGGTTACACACTCTATATGTACGCTTGAATTTGTTGTCCATCGCCCTCTATATGAGCATTTTGTAAAAGAGCTCGCCGACGATAGTTACTGCCCGCGACAGATTGAATTTAACCGATTGAACCTCACATATACCGTGATGAGCAAGCGCAAGTTACTCCAATTGGTTAAAGAAGGTCTCGTAGCTGGTTGGGACGACCCTCGTATGCCAACCATTTCAGGTATGCGGCGCAGAGGATATACTCCACAGGCAATTCGCAAATTCATCGACACCATCGGATACACCAAGTACGAAGCCCTCAATAGCGTGAGCCTCCTCGAACATGCCGTGCGCGAAGACCTAAACCGCAACGCAACGCGCGTAATGGCCGTTATAAACCCGCTAAAAGTTGTTATAACGAATTATCCGGAGGGTAAAGTTGAAACTGTTACAATGGAAAACAACCCGGAAGAACCCGAAAGTGGCACTCATGAAATGCCGTTCAGTCGTGAAATATATATCGAACAGGACGACTTCATGGAGAATCCTCCCAAAAAGTTCTTCCGCCTTGCTCCTGGCGCCGAAGTGCGCTTAAAAGGCGCATATATTATTAAGTGCGAAGATGTTATAAAAGATGAGGCAGGCAATATTATTGAACTGCATTGCACTTACGACCCCGACACATTGAGCGGTATGCCCGGAGCAGCGCGTAAAGTGAAAGGCACATTGCATTGGGTGTCGGCAGCTCATGCTGTTGATGCTGAAGTTCGCCTTTACGACCGTCTGTTCGATGTAGAAAACCCGGCAGCAGAAACAGAGAGAGACTTCCGCGAAATGCTCAACCCAGAGTCTCTGAAAGTTGTCGAAGGGGCTAAACTCGAGCCTTTTGCCGCGCAAATGGCAGTGCAAGGGCAGAAATTCCAATTCCAGCGCATTGGCTATTTCACGCCCGACTACGACTCGTCGGCAGAGCATCTTATTTTCAATCGCACTATAGCATTGAAAGATACTTGGGAGAAAGTACAGAAAAACGCATAAATGAGCGAAGAGAATCCCAGAGAAGAACTTTATAGGCGTTTTCGCGCCTCACTGAGCCAACCCGTCCTCGAACGTTTTTTCGACGAAGACGAGTTGGTCGAGTTATATGACTATGCAGGCGACATCGACGATGATTACGTCCAAATGGAAGTCTTGTTTTGCGGAGCTCGCCTATACCCCGAGAGCACGGCTTTAGCTGAAAGACGTGCGCTGCTCTACCTCGACACTACCATTGGCGACTCCGATAAGCCGTCGCCTGCTGCTGGAGCATTCCTGGCCGATAATCCCGATTGCGAATCACCGCTCTTCGATATTGTAAGGCTTGAGACAACCCAGACCGAAAATATTGTTGACGCATTGGATTTTATTCTGAATCAATACGATAAATTTTCCGATGAAGAAATAATCAGATTTGTCGACCTCGCAAGCTCGCACGCACCTTACGAATGGCTCAAAAACAATCTTGACCGACTCAGAGAAAAAATCGATTACCAGCCGGCTTTATTGTATGAAGTTATTCAAGAGGCCGATCTTCATGCCGACCACGAAACGGCGATTAAATTGGCTGAAGAACTTATCGAAACCGATCCATTTACCGTCGGTTATTGGATACGTCTCTTCCGGGCTCAAGCTCGTTTAGGAAAAGAAGACGATGCCAAATCGACTTTCGATTACGCAAAAGTGTTAGGTTCCGACAAGCCCGATGCTCTTATGACTCTTATCGAAGAAGTATATAATTCGGCGCCATATCTCTACCATGAGGCTTTTGAAATTCTTGAAACTCTTAAAGCTGAATTCCCCGAAGAGTTTTTATATGTAGATTTTCAATGTGCATTGCTCGTTAAAGCCGGAGACGCATCTAAAGCCATATCACTGCTAAAGCATTTTTTAGACCACAACCCGGATAATGCGGCTGCGATGCGCCAACTATTGGTTTGCAATGTGCCCGATTGTGGAATTTACTATGAGCGCTTCTTAAAAACTGCCGAGGAATACGATTTCGATGATGAGATTATCAACGGCTTCATCAATCAGTTGTCGTTGAACTCAGCGTCATATTCGATTGATGCCATGGTCGGAGCTACTAAAGATATCAACGAGATAGACCCCGATAATTTTAGCGCTTGGATAGAAGCTTTATTTTCTCTTCAGAAATTTGACAGAATAGTTGAAGTTGTCGATAAATATAACTATATCGATAATATAGTGCGTGTTCCGCTTAAAGGCACGGCATTCATATACGCTTACATCGTATCTATGATGAAATTGGGGCTCGAACAAAAGGCTAACGAGTTTATCGATAAAATAAGGCCTCTTCTCGAAGCTATGATATCAGACGTCCCGATGCCTATTCGAATGGCTATCCGCACACTATTTACTCTCGTAGATAAAATACGCCAACACCCATCTACCGATAAACTTTATTGGGAATACTTCGATATGTTGCATTATAGCAAATTTCAATAGACTTATTCTTATGAAAAAAGTAGTTATACGGAGCATTAGCGGCATTATTTATATAGCGCTCATTCTCGCTGCTATATTTTTAGGTGATAAGTGGTTTACTGCCTTAACGGCTGTTTTTGCAGTACTTGCTATGATAGAGTTTGAAAACATTGTCGATAACGGAGTGCCTCAGGGATGGGCGGCATGGCTTATCAGAATAATAGACACCCTATTCGCTTTGTCGGCTATCGTTTTCCCCCTACAGACCATTGCTCTGATCCTCATATACTGCCTTATACGCTTCACTTTGGCTCTATATGACAAATCGGCCGAACCTTTACGCTCGGTAATGGCAAGCATTTTCGCCTTGTTTTACATCGTTTTACCGTTATGCTTACTTAGCATGATGTATAGCGTTGGCTCTTATAAATATATCTTGGCAATGTTTGCTATGATATGGCTAAATGACACCGGCGCATACTGTGTCGGATGTTCTATAGGGAAACATCGTCTTTATGAACGCTTGTCGCCTAAGAAATCATGGGAAGGTTTTTTCGGAGGCCTGTTATTTTGTATTGGTGCCGCTGTTGTTTGCAACTACCTAATTCCAACTGTTCAATTAAATATCTGGCATTGGTTGCTTTATGGTGCTCTGGTGTGTGTATTGTCGACATGGGGCGATTTATTTGAATCGCTGCTAAAACGCACCTTCAATATCAAAGACTCCGGCAAACTTATACCCGGGCACGGTGGAATTCTCGACCGCATCGATTCTTTGTTATTCGTGGCGGTGGGGTCGTATATTTTCTTCTATGCTTTTAATCTGATTTTATGGTAGTTAAAGTTGGTGATACAGTTCGATATCTAAATTCCGTCGGAGGTGGAATCGTAACTCGTATAAGCGATGGCATCGCTTACGTCGACGATGATGGGTTTGAAACACCTGTTCTTATTCGCGAATGTGTCGTCGTCGGCTCTTCGATGGAGAATACACCAAAATCGGCATCTACTAATGTAGACAATAAACCTTATTCCGCCACTCCGATTCCTCCATCAAAAGCAGCAGACTTAAAGCCTGAAATACCGATTATAGAAACTGCAACCGGCAATATACTGAATATCGTTCTCGGGTTTGAAGCAAATAATATTAAAGCGCTATCTCATTCATCTTTCGACGCTTACTTGGTTAACGATTCAAACTATTACCTGTATACCACAATAAGCACTCGTTCAAACGACAAAAATGAGTGGGCTTTAAGGTATGACGGCCTTATAGAACCAAATATCCAAGAGTTTGTATTCGAGTTGGAAAATATCGAATTGGCACATCTTGATCACATTGCTGTTCAATATATTGCATTCAAGCGAGATAAGGCTTTTGAGAGTAAAAGTCCGGCTATAGTTGACCTGAAAGTTGATGCGTCTAAATTCGCCAAGTTGCATTGTTTCCGACCAAACGCTTATTTCGACGTGCCTGTAATAGCTTTTGATATTGCCACAGATGACAAGGCTACTTTTTCAATGCCCGAAATAGACGCTGAAAAACTTGCTATTGGCATGCGTGAGAAAAAAAGCGACGTATCATCTCAACGTCGTCATGAGCAACGGACTGCTAACTCAAAGTCTTCGAAAGTAGGCAATGAACCATTAGTAGTAGACCTACACGCTGCGGAGCTGATTGACTCAACTGCCGGCCTGACGCCTGCCGATATCCTTAACTTACAAATCGACCGCTTTGCTCAGGTAATGGATGAAAACCGCCGCTTCCCGGGACGCAAAATAGTGTTTATCCATGGCAAAGGCGAAGGCGTGCTCCGACAGGCTCTGATGAAAGAGTTATCGCATCGTTATAAAGGCCATGATGTGCAAGATGCGTCTTTCAGAGAATATGGATTTGGCGCAACACAAGTTACTATTCGTCAACTTGATAAGAATTATGCGTCCATCAACAAAAAACAAAAAGGAAGATGATTATATATTTTTCCGGAACAGGCAACACACGATATGCGGCACTTCTTTTGGCCAAGAATCTCAACGATGACGATGTGCGTGAAATGCCGACTGAGATGCTCTGCAACCCGGCTGAGGCGACTATTGACATAAGTGAAGGCGACAAATACGTCGTTTGGGCCTTTCCAACATACTCGTGGGGCGTCCCGCCAAGCGTTGCCAACGTAATGAAAAACGCAAAATTTGGCACAAATGCGGCCAATGCAACTCACATCATGTTGACGACTTGTGGCGACGATATGGCCTATACCGATCGACAATGGCGGAGATTAATGGCCGGAAGAGGGCTTAAGGCCGGAGGGGCTTTCAGCGTTACGATGCCCAACACCTACGTGTTGATGAAAGGTTTCGACGTCGATAGCGAAGAGATCGCTTCAAAAAAAATTGCCGGCTGTGCCAACGCTGTTTCTCATATTGCCAAGTCTATTATTAACGAGGGCGACGACATCCTTACTCGACTCTCTTTTTCGTGGGTAAAATCTAAAATCATATACCCTTGGTTTATACGATATGCAATGTCGCCCAAACCTTTTCACTGCGACGACCGATGCATCGGTTGTTCTAAGTGTGCCGACAACTGCCCTACCGGCAACATAAAAATGCTGGATGGCCATCCTAAATGGGATACAACATGTGCCCTTTGCCTACGCTGCTACCATATATGCCCCAGCAAAGCCGTATGCTACGGAAAAGCCACAAAAGGTAAAGGGCAATACCTATTATCGAAGCAAAATCAATTTTTATAAAGCAACATTCATTGTAGCGCCATTATATACGACTCCTAATTCCAATTTTGGCTAATTGCGCTACTTTTATTATTTTTGTATAAAATTTCCGGGATGGAGCATGTGTTATACATATTGCCGCGAGGTCTCGCTATTGGTTTGCTGGTATCGGCACCAATGGGGCCTATTGGCATGCTTGTAATACAACGCACGCTCGGAAAAGGGCGATGGCAGGGGTTCTTCACCGGGCTCGGCGCTTCTCTTAGCGACTTGTTTTACTGCCTCCTCACTGGTTTTTGTCTTAGTTTTGTCACCGATATCATTGATGCACACCAACGTTTAATACAAATAATTGGCAGCATTGTGCTCGCAATTTTTGGCGTCTTTCTATTTAGAAAAAAACCTACGCAACCATTAAAATCTCGCGATATTAACGCCTCGGATTATTGGACCGACTTCGTCACCGGTTTTTTGCTTACGGTATCTAATCCTCTGATTTTATTCTTCATAATAGGTCTGTTTGCCCGTTTTAACTATATTCAACCCGAATATGAAATTTACCACCATATCATAGCATACATCGCTATTTTCATCGGTGCTTTGGTGTGGTGGTATGGCATCACTGCCGGGGTGAGTCGCCTTGGTAAGCGCATCAGTTGCAAGACTCTGAAATTAATAAACAGGACAATCGGAACTCTTCTTTTGGTAATGGCCATTGCCGGCATTACGATGTCTTTTTAAGCTCCTCTCCAACTATGAATACATCAACTAAAACGCTACATATACCGCGTTTTGAGGCCCTCGACGATAATATTACATACAACGACATCTATGCACTGCTCGAAAAGCATGGTGTAACTCAAAGTATCGACAGGGTAAATTGGGCCGATTCTTTTCCTTATCAGCCCTCAGCAACGTTTACAGCAGCACATTCGGGGAAAAATCTATATATCGATTTTTGCGTACAATCTTGCTACTTGAGGGCGGTAAACTATGCTAATCAATCTTCCGTAAGCCAAGACTCTTGTGTTGAAGTTTTTCTTCAGCCTCAAGTAGATGGAGCGTACTGGAATTTTGAATTTAATTGTATCGGGGCAATAAATGCATCTCACCGATATATTAGACCTAATCCAACAAGACTCAGCGCTGAAGAACTTGCACTAATACGTCGATACCCCTCTTGTGGCATTACCCCGTTCGAAGAAATAAAAGGTTCTTTCCTGTGGCATTTACTCGTTGTGATTCCGTTCTCGCTAATGGGAATTGACAACATCACCCCAGGTACTGAAATTCGTGGCAACTTCTACGAGTGCGCCTCGGCATCGTCGGCGCCACACTTCCTAAGTTGGAATGCTATCAACATCCCGAAGCCCGACTTTCATCGCCCCGACTTTTTTGGTACCATTATATTTGAGTAGCCAATGAAAACGTGGTATACATATTTACTTGCTATCGTTTGTCTGATATACCCTCTTGAAATCAGCGCCGCCGGCTTTGAATACGAAGCATCGCTAATAGGCAATGTTTCAACCGGCCAGTTTGCGCCATATATGATCGGGTCGTGGAACCATGGCCGTATAACAGGTGCTAATGGTATTTGGCACGATGGTCGCATTGAAAAGAAAATGACGCTCGACAAACGTTTTAACTGGGGTATTGGCGCAGAATACATCGTGGGCTATGGTAGCGGTGTCGAATATGGCCGATACGATAGTAACACCGACTCTTGGAGCTCAACACTCTATCGCCAGCCTTCGGCTCGTATTCAGCAGCTTTACGGCGAAATAAAATACCGCGGCGTGTTTCTATTAGCCGGTATGAAAGAGCAACACTCCAAACTTTTATACGAGCCTCTGTCAATGGGCGACTTAACATATAGCAATAATGCAGCTCCTATCCCGGGCGTTTCGGCCGGATTTGTTGATTTTCAAAACATTCCGTTCACCAACGGCTGGGTGCAGATTTGCGGCGAAATAGGTTATGGTAAATTCTTCGATAATAAAATTAAATCGGAAACATCTAACAGATATATTACAATATTAACCCAAAACCTTTATTTCACATATAAGTATTGCTATTTTCAGACCAAACCATCAATGCCTTTCAGCGTTATTGCCGGAGCTCAATGTGCCGGCGTTTTCGGTGGTTCTATCGACTTTTATGAACGTGGCCGGATTATTGATAAATATTCCGTCGACAGAGGTTTTTCGTTAAAACAAATGTGGGAAATGTTTCTGCCAACCCAAGGTAATGGCGAGGGAAATGTAATGGGTAATACTCTGGGCTCCTGGGATTTTAAGGCACGCTACAATTTTAAGAGCGGTCATCAACTATCGGCCTATTTTCAGTGGTTCTGGGAAGATGGCTCAGGCATTGCAAAACGAAATGGTTGGGATGGCCTGTGGGGGCTTCGCCTCAAATTCCCTAAAAATGGATATATAAATAACATCGTTGCCGAATATCTTGACTTCACCAATCAAGCAGGCCCAAACCATTGGATGCCTTCTGACGCTCCGGGGACTAATCTAAACACAACCGTTGGCGGTGCCGATAATAATTATAACAACGATTTTTATGGCCCTTACGCCAACCAGGGAATGGCTATCGGGACACCATTTATTCTCGCTCCTTTGTATAACACCGATGGCTATTGGGCTTTTGCGCACTGCCGTGCACGCGGTTTTCAAATAGGCATTGATGGTGAACTCTCGCCTACGTTACAATACAACTTAAAAGTGAGCGGACAAAAGGCGTGGGGAGAAGGTCGCAAACCGCAAGCGTATGCTTTAGAGTGCTATTCTGCCGGAGCAGCTATCATTTGGCAACCGATACCTAATAGACTGCGAGGCTTAAACCTGAAAGTAAATGTAGCCTTCGATGCCGGGGCCTTGAGAGGCAACAATTTCGGCACTATGCTTTCGCTTATTTATAATGGCAATTTCTCAGTTGGAAAGAAATGAAAAATTTCAGAAAAATATTCTTCGGCATTATTACATTCACTATATGTAGCTGCACCCAAAATGGAGGACATATCGGACGCCTTTTCGGCTCTTGGTATCTATATGAGATGACTGTTGACAATGTTCCGCAAGACTTTGATGGCGAAGATTGTTTTTGGGGCTTTCAGGCAAATATTATCCAAATAACTTGCACCGACAATTTTCATAACGCCACCCGATACGTTGGCTCGTGGAGCGAAGCTGAGAATATATTAACTCTTAGCTTTGACTATAGCGATGACCATAACAAATATACCACACCTGCTTTTCTACTGTTTCCTGACGAACACGAGTTTCACTTGGAATATATCGAGAAAGGAAAAAAGACAATGACTCTCCAACGTATCGATAATGAGGGTAAAAAATATATCTACCACCTAAAGCATACATATTGATATGGCAAACAATATAAACGAGCGCCTCGCATTAGTTACCGGTGCCGATGGCTTTATCGGTTCTCACCTTGTTGAAGCCCTCTTATCGCGCGGATACCATGTGAGAGCTTTAGCCCAATATAATTCTTTCAACAATTGGGGCTGGCTCGAGGATATTAAGCCAAACGAGAAACTCGAAATCGTGTGTGGCGACGTCCGCGACGCCAATTTTTGCCGCGAAATAGTAGACGGAGCCGACATCGTTTTTCATCTGGCGGCACTCATTGCTATTCCTTATAGCTATATTGCACCCGACAGCTACGTCGACACAAACATAAAAGGCACCTTAAATATATGCCAGGCCGCTCGCGATGCTAAGACTCAGCGGCTGGTCGTAACTTCGACAAGTGAAGTTTACGGGTCTGCGCTATATGTTCCTATCGACGAAAAGCACCCGAGACAACCGCAATCGCCTTATTCTGCCACCAAAATAGGGGCTGACGCTATTGCCACAAGTTTTTTCAACGCTTTCGACCTTCCCGTTGTTATAGCTCGACCATTTAACACTTACGGCCCTCGACAGAGTGCCCGAGCTATTATCCCCACTATAATAACACAGATTGCCGCCGGAAATACAAAAATCAAAATAGGCGATTTGTCTCCCACACGCGACTTTAACTACGTAGAAGACACCGCAGCCGGCTTCATCGCTTTGGCCGAAGCCAATGGTATTGAAGGACGTGATATTAACATAGCCACCGGTAAAGAAATTTCGATGGCCGACACGTTGAAACTTATTGCTAATATCATGGGTAAAGACGTTGAAGAATGTGTAGATGCCGAGCGTATTCGTCCGATTAAGAGCGAAGTAAACCGACTATGCGGCGACAATTCTCTTGTCACAAGTCTCACCGATTGGCGGCCGAGGCATTCTCTGGAAGAGGGTCTTCGCAAAACTATCGAATGGTTCTGCCGACCCGAAAACTTATCGAAATATAAGAGCAATATTTACAACCGATGATTCCGCATCAACCAAAGCATCTCAACTTTCTGTTTTTAGGAGGAGCCAAGCGAGTGGCGATGGCTCGTCTGATAAAAAAGGCATGTAACTCGAGAGGGTTGGAGTGCAATATCACCGGATACGAACTCAGTACTCACAGTGCCCTTTCTGCCGAAGGAGATATTATTGCCGGTTTGCGGTGGGATGACGAACGCATCTATGCCGACCTTGACAACATCTGTCGTGAACGAAATATCGACATTATATTGCCTTTTGTTGATCGTGCCGTTACTGTTGCCGTCGACTTTGTTGCCAACCACTCTACAAGCGGTGTGTTCGCTCCGGTAAGCCCACGTGTGGACGCTGAGAAAATGTTCGACAAATGTGCGGCCGCAGTTTTGTTTGAGAACAACAAGCTTCCAATTCCAAAGACATTTCAAGGCTCGTTTTTTTCTTATCCTCTAATTGCAAAACCAAGATTTGGTTCTGCTTCCAAAGGAATTATAGAAATAGATAACCAACAACAACTTGACGAGGTACTAAACGATCGTTCTAATTACCTAATACAAGAACGATTCGACCACCGACAAGAGATAACAGTTGATTGCTACGTTGGAATATTCGACGGCTCTATCGCGTTAACAAGCCCTCGCATTCGATTGGAAGTCAATGGTGGCGAAGTTGTTAGAACCATCACCATTGACGAAGAAAAAATAATTTCACTTACTAAAGACGCTTTACGAGCAACCGGGTTAAGAGGCGCTATAACAGTTCAACTTATACGCGACCTCGACAGCGGCCATCTGATGATTATGGAAATAAATCCTCGTTTAGGTGGTGGTGCTGTTGCCTCTGTTAATGCCGGGGCGGATTTACTTGGGCTCATTATCGACGACGCACTCGGCCTACCTCTAAAACAGCAGCGTGCTACTGCCGGTGTTGAGACCGTACGCTATCTCGCCGACGTTATTTTTTATCCTGAGAAATAGTTATGTCTGACAAAGAACTCGTCATTATAATTGCCGAGGCCGGCGTTAATCATAACGGCAACATCGAGTTGGCGAAAACGATGATTAAAGAGGCGAAGAAGGCCGGTGCCGACTATGTGAAGTTCCAGACGGCTGTACCGGAACTCGTAATATCGACATTTGCGCCTAAAGCCGACTATCAAAAGGTCACAACAGGTGAGTCTGAGAGCCAGCTCGAGATGTGTAAGGCTATACACCTGCCTTTAGAAGCTTACGCCGAGCTAAAAGCGCTTTGCGACATTGAGGGTATCGGCTTTATGAGTACTCCGTTCGACCTCGTATCTATCGATTGCCTGATTCCACTCAAGATGGACTTTTGGAAAATTCCTTCAGGCGAAATTACTAATTTGCCATATCTCCGCAAAATAGGAGCGCTGGGCCAGAAAGTGATAATGTCGACAGGCATGGCTACTATTGCAGAAGTTGAGGATGCTGTAAAAATACTTGAAACAGCCGGGACTCCGCGCTCAAATATATATCTACTTCATTGTACCACACAATACCCTGCTCCACTTAACTCCGTTAATCTTAGGGCTATCGACTCTCTCCGCTCTTTAGGGTGCGCCGGTGTAGGTTATAGCGACCATACAGTAGGAACCGATGTCGCAATAGCTGCAGTAGCTCGTGGCGCTATGATTATCGAAAAGCACTTTACTCTCGATCGCAATTTGCCGGGGCCCGACCATAAAGCATCTCTCCAGCCCGATGAATTATCGCATCTTGTAGAAGTAATACGCAACACAGAAACGGCTCTCGGCATCGAGACGAAATGTGTGGCCGATGCCGAACGAAAAAATGTCGACATCGCGCGCAAAAGCATTGTGGCCGCACGTAAGATAGCCGCCGGCGAAATATTCTCCGAAGAAAACATTACTGTTAAACGCCCAGGTAATGGCATATCTCCCATGCTATGGGATTCTGTCTTAGGTCAAAGAGCCAAACAAGACTTCTGTGCCGACGAATTGATAATACTATAGAATTCCAAAACAAAAGCCATTTCCCATGCAACCATGCATAAGAAATGGCTTTATATTACTTATTTCTAAACTTTTATTTGGCTTCCCAACCGAGAGCACTGGCGCCAAGGACCGCAGCGTCGGCCTCTTTCAGCTCGCTGAGAACTACTTTAGCCTTTCCTTTATATATCGACAGCATATTGCGATCCATTGCTTCTCGCAAAGGTTTAAGGAGTAATTCGCCACTCTTCGCTAATCCGCCGAAAAGGATAAACGCTTCAGGGGAAGAGAAGGTCATCATATCGGCGATGGCTTCTCCAAGAATATTACCGGTATAATTAAATATATCCATTGCCAACTTGTCGCCATTTACTGCTGCGTCATAAACATCTTTCGATGTAATTTCGTCAACCGGCAAATTGCGTAGCGAAGACTGCTCGGTACGCACTTCGAGGAATTCTCGGGCCGAGCGAGCGACTCCGGTTGCCGAGCAATATGCTTCGAGGCACCCTACTCGTCCACAACCACACTGACGTCCATTATTGCGTTTTACAATGATGTGACCAAGCTCTCCGGCAAGACCATCGTGCCCGTAAACAACTTGTCCGTTTACAACAATACCTGAGCCTACCCCGGTGCCAAGTGTAATCATGATAAAGTCTTTCATACCACGTGCCGCGCCATAAGTCATTTCTCCGAGGGCTGCAGCATTGGCATCGTTAGTTATTGCTACTGGTATGCCAAATTTATCACTTACAAGTTTTGCAAGTGGAAGATTGGGCCACGGCAGATTTACGGCATCGGCTATCGTGCCATCGTAATAATTGGCATTAGGGGCACCTATACCTATTCCCTGTATTTTACCTACTGCATCATTGTCTTCAAAAAGGCGCATGGCGGCTTCATACAATTCATCGAGATAGTCCTCAAACTTAGCATGCTTTTGCGTTTTGATAGAAGAACTGGCAATAACGTTGCCTCGGGCATCGACAATGCCAAATACACTGTTTGTGCCACCGATATCAATTCCAAGAACGTAAGGTTTCATAGCTATGATTTATGGTATTTACTAAATTATTTTTATTGTTGTCCATCTGTTTTTTCTGAGAACTCCATCAGATATGCTTTTATGAAATCGTCGAGGTCGCCATCCATAACACCATTAACATCCGATGTCTGATAGTTAGTGCGATGATCTTTTACTCGCCTGTCGTCGAAAACATAGCTTCTAATCTGAGAGCCCCATTCGATTTTCTTTTTGCCGGCTTCTATCTTAGCTTGCTCAGCCATGCGATGCTCCAACTCTTTTGCATACAATATAGAGCGCAATTGGCGCAATGCATTTTCCTTATTCTTAGGTTGGTCGCGTGTTTCGGTATTCTCTATAAGAATTTCCTCTTTTTCACCGGTGTAAGGGTCGGTAAATTGGTATCGCAGACGAACGCCCGATTCTACCTTGTTTACATTTTGGCCTCCGGCGCCACCCGAGCGGAATGTATCCCACGATAATAATGCCGGCTCTACTTTTATTTCAATAGTATCGTCGACAAGTGGCGTAACGAATACCGACGCAAACGATGTCATACGCTTTCCCTGTGCATTATAGGGCGACACCCTAACAAGACGATGCACTCCATTTTCACTCTTAAGGAAGCCGTAGGCAAAGTCACCCTCTATATTCAAAGTACAACTTTTAATACCGGCCTCATCGCCCTCAAGAAGGTTGGCTACCGAGAGTTTATATCCATGATCTTCAGACCATCGCATATACATACGCATCAACATTGAAGCCCAATCTTGGCTTTCCGTACCTCCGGCACCGGAATTTATCTTCAACACCGCGCTCATTATATCTTCCTCACGGCGCAACATATTGCGCAGCTCGAGGTCTTCGAGTAGCTTTGTCGCATGAGCGTATGCCTGATCGACTTCTTCTTCGCTTACAATCTCTTCTTTATAGAAATCAAGAGATAGTTTTACTTCGTCGACAGCTCCTTCGAGTTCGGCATAGTCGGCAATCCACTTCTGTAAATCTTTGATTTTTTTCATCTGCTTCTGCGCGGCCTCGGCATTTTCCCAGAACCCATCTACCATAGTGCGCAGTTGCTCTTCTTCAACGGCTATTTTCTTACCATCGATGTCAAAGATACCTCCTCAGCGCAAGCATACGCTCAAAAGTCTCTTTTAATTGTTCCTGTGTAATCATATTTTGTTGTCTTAAGATAATGCAAAGATAAGAAATTTTACATGTAAAAACAACGTGTCGGTATTAGTCTATCTATATTTTCACTCTATCACGCCGCCTTTGCGCATTACCTCCTCGGCTGCTGCGGCAAAAGCATCGGCGGCTGTTGGAAATCCGGCAGCACGTATTTCTGTTTCGCGAGCACGTATTTCAAAAATGGCTTCCTCACGTTGCATCGATCCGGGAGCTGTTTCCAATACTTTTTCACCGGCTGTTTTCCCACTCTCTGCCGCGGCCGCCATTTCGGCTTCATTGCATTGACGAACATCATTTGCACTAACACTACGTATTAATACAAAACTTAATATCACAACTGCAATTACTGCTATTGCAAACCATACTCTCCAGTGCGCTATGGCAGAACGATGGCTAACTTTGCGCACGCTTCGGCGTCGACGTGTGCGTTGTGGCGATTTTTTAGCGGAATTACGAGGTATTGGCATAACGAATCAAGAGTTTTATAGCTACACAACACACATCATCGAAAGCGATAAAATTATTCATTATCGTCTTCGTGCAAGGTATCGCGCACTCGCTCCATAAGCCATCGTGGCGTAGAGGTAGCTCCACAGATACCTATGTTTGTGGCACCTTTTATCCAATCGGCTTGCAACTCGTGCTCGTTAGAGATGAGATGCGTTCGCGGATTCACCTCTTTACAGTGGTTGTATAGCACTTTGCCGTTACTACTCTTGGTGCCAGCAACAAAAAGCACCACATCTTTGCTCTTTGCAAAATTGCGCAGATGTTCTGCCCTATTCGCTACTTGACGGCATATAGTATCGTAGTATTTAAATGTAAGGCCGGGCTCTATTCTGCGTTTTATTTCTTCTACAACGGCATTAAATCCCTCAAGCGATTTGGTCGTCTGAGAATACAAAATGACAGGTCGGCTGAAATCTACTTTATCGAGACCTTTAATATCTTCTACAACAATGGCATGCCCTTCGGTTTGCCCAACAAGTCCATTCACTTCGGCATGACCGCGTTTGCCATATATAACTATCTGCGGCGACGCGATATCTGAGGGATTACATTTGTCAAAATCAGCCTTTATCCGTTGCTGTAATTTGAGCACTACAGGACATGTCGCATCGATAATTTCGATACTGTTACGTTCTGCCAACCGATAAGTTTCGGGAGGTTCGCCATGGGCCCGAAGCAACACTTTCGCATCTTTAAGCGAATGCATATCTTCATGCGTAATCGTAGTCAGACCTTTGGCGCGCAAGCGTTCAACTTCATCGGAATTGTGTACAATATCGCCGAGGCAATAAAGGCTTCCGGTGCGTTCCAACTCCTCTTCCGCTTTACGTATTGCTGTAACTACACCAAAGCAGAACCCCGATTCACTATCTATTTCTATATTAGCCTTCAAGCTTTTACAACCTTATTAAACTGCTCCATGAGCCACGCATCCTGCTCATCGATGGTCATATTTGAATTGTCAATCGAGATTGCATCGTCGGCCTTACGGAGCGGACTTTCTTCACGAGTCGAATCGATATGGTCACGATGCACCACATTGGCAAGCACATCTTCATACGATACGGCAGAGCCTTTTTCGAGTAGTTCTTTAAAGCGACGCTGCGCACGCGTTTCGGCCGAGGCATCTACAAATACTTTAAGTTCGGCATCCGAAAAAACAACAGTGCCTATATCACGACCATCCATCACTATGCCTCGTTCTTTACCGAGAGCTTTTTGCATCGCTACAAGCGCATGACGCACCTCCGGTATTGCTGCAACAGGTGAAACGACATTCGACACCCGTAAGCGGCGTATTTCTTTTTCGACATCAATTCCGTTGAGAACAGTATGCTGCGTGCCGTCGGGTTGAACTTCAAAGTCAACTTTAATACACGGTAATGACTCTATTATTTCAGACTCATGCAATTTCCCATCATCGTCTACCATGCCATTATCAAGTGCATATAGTGTAACGGCTCTATACATTGCACCTGAATCGATATAGCGATAGCCAATCGCTGAGGCCAAGCGTCTTGCCATTGTGCTTTTGCCCGATGACGAGAATCCGTCGATAGCAATAATTATTTTTCGATGTGCTTGCACGTCAATGAATTAAATCGTTAAAGTTATAGGAAAGGTTAAACATAAAAGTAGTGCCTCCGGCGTGAGGTTGTGCCAATGCAACACCAACTCCAAAATTCTTTACCTTAAGACCGCCACCAATAGTAAATCCCGACAATATACTTCGAGAATATGTGTTCATATCCGTTCGGGTTTTATAGTTATACCCAAGCGATACATAATAGTTAGGACTCGTGATTAGGTCGGCACTAAAAACGAGGTGGCGAAAAAAATTTGAGGCAAAAGTATCTTTCAGTTGCGGCGTCGAAGCCGACGAACCATCACCGGCTTCCATATACGGCAGACGCCAACGCGTTAGATTCCACGCCGTTATTGAAAAACGCACCGGGAAGGAGCCGAACGACTGCGACCACCCTATGCGGACGTCAAACGGCAAGCGGTTATATGTCTCATTAAATCGTTTTACTTGTCCGCCAAGATTGGCAAGCACTACCGACAGTGACAAGTCCTTATCCGGGTCGTAATAATTGATACCCAAGTCGGTAGCCAAGGCAAATGCATTGTATTCGGCATACGCACTATACAAAAATTTCAGGGCGATACCACCACGAAGCATATCGGTAAAATCGTGGGAATATGTGCCGGAAAAAGAAATATCTTGCGGCGAAAAAGTGCCAACGATAGTGCCATCTTCAAGGGCCTCTTTCATAGACCCATAGCCAAAATACTGCACCGACGCGGCCCATGCGCCATGCGTTCCTGCCGAATGGGCATAGCGAATTCCTGCAAAATTAGATCCGCCAAGATAGCGCATATAATTGAGACCTACCATATTATTCATTTCGCTACCCAAAAGCGCCGGATTTTGGTCGACAACACTAATATCATCGTCGACCAACGAAATATTCATGCCGCCCATGCCATAAATTCTCGCAGAGGTGGTTATATCTAAAAAGTTATATGCTGTTGAGCCATTTTGAGCCGCGATATTTCCTATCGCCAACACAATAAGAGCCAACAACATGAATATGTGCCTATTGATCAATTTCATTCCGATTACCTGCGAGTTGTGCCTACAAAGTTACTTACATTATATTATAACGCAAAATTTAACTTTCTATTGTATCATTTTTTATTTAATTTT
Organism: Muribaculaceae bacterium; assembly: GCA_022508985.1. GTDB lineage: Bacteria > Bacteroidota > Bacteroidia > Bacteroidales > Muribaculaceae > CAG-873. The sequence goes on along the minus strand of JAFLUA010000001.1, from coordinate 169,236 downwards.
GTAGTCGAATATCATAAAAAAATCGCGATGAAACACCTCCTTTCAGCCTTTTGGATATCTTTTATTGTCGCCACCGGTTTTGCGGCTACTTATCCTGAGTTTATAAACGTTGACGCCAATCACATCGAAGGCTCACTACCCCACTTTTGCGAGGGCCTGAAAGCTCTTGAAGCAGGCAACGATACTGTCATTCGGGTGCTACACATAGGCGATTCTCACATCCAAGCCGAGTTTGTCACAAATGCCCTTCGCAAAAAATTGCAAGAGAGATATGGCAATGCAGGCCGAGGCCTTTTGTCGCCTTTGAGGCTCGCCGGCACTAATCAAACTTATGAATACACTCTAAAACAATTAACGTCGAACCCTCTGCTACAAACTCGCCTGTTAAAATTCCCATGGCCGGTACGGCCTGGCGTAACCGGCGTAGCCGTTGAAAGTAATTCTCCTTTAACAATTGCGGCAATCACTCCCGGAGACCCATTCACCCAATGCAAAATATTCACATCAAACGGCGTAACTACCAATAAATTAAGCCACAAAACCGATAGTATCACTTTAACAATAAATGGAGGCGAAGCTTTCTACGGAGTTTATGTAGAAAATGGTAAATCGGGCATCATCTATTCTGCAATTGGAAACAATGGAGCTTGTTTTACCGACTATAGCCTTATCAATAATTTCCCGCAAAGCACAGCCGAATTTAACGCCGATTTAATAATTCTTTCAATGGGGACTAACGAAGGGTTTTCGTCGATGACCGATGATGAAATCGAACGTTCTGTCCGGAATCTCATCATAACACTAAAAGCATTCAATCCCAAAGCCGAATTGCTGGTTTTGCTACCGATGGAGTGCCAAAAGAACCGTAATCATGGTCAGAATCCTCTTTCGCCTTATTACGATGTAAACAAACGCGTGGCCGAGGCTTCGCAAATAATATATCGTACAGCTCGACAATTAAATACTCCCGTTTGGGACTTCTATTCAATCGCCGGGGGTGAAGGTGCCTCTTCAAAATGGCTGGATGCCGGCCTTATGAACAAAGACAGAATCCACCTGCTTAAGGGTGGTTATGAGCTTCAAGCCGACTTGATGTATGACGCCTTAACAGAAGCGAGATAACGCACCGCAACCGCACAATCTACATTTCATACATAATAAAGCATATTTCGTACAGTGGCATCTATAATACGATGCCACTTATTTTCATTTTAGCTAATTTTGGATTGTAATTATGATGGCAATAATTGATAGCAGCCAACAACAAATTTAGTCTTAAACAATAAAAATGAAATTTAATATGATCTTTAAGAAATCAAAGAAAGTAGAAGTATGCAAAACACAAATTATTAATGTTTCAAGTGAAAAGAAAGCTTTTGAAGAGGTTAAACCTAAAAATGTCGGGAAACTCGACATGGTAATTGCCTTTGATACGACCGGCTCTATGGCTGAATATATTGGGGCTGTCCGCAAAGAAGTTGCCAGCCTTATCCCCGAACTGTTTTCCGACAATGAAGACCTTAGGTTGGGTATAGTCGCATTCGGCGATTACTGCGATATGACGAATTCTAAGAAATTTGGCGACGCATACCAATCAATCTCACTCACTCGCAACGAAAATAATCTTATCAAGTTTGTGTTAGAATCGAAAAACACTTCCGGCGGAGACGGTGATGAGTTTTATGAACTTGTGTTGAAGAAAATAATCGAAGAAACACCATGGCGAAAAGATGCCATAAAAACGATATTACTTATCGCCGACGCAAATCCGCACCCACTTGGCTACACATACCGTGATTATGTCGTGGGAAATCAAATCGACTGGCGCATTGAAGCTCGAAAAGCAGCTGATAAGAAAATAAAAATTGACACCGTAACAATCACCGATGCTGATTGGTATCGCGAACTCTCTGCTATGACTAATGGGGTAAGCATTCCATTCCACTCCGGATATAAGACGGCAAACCTTGTGCGTGCCACCGCAAGTGCCCGCGGCTCTATGAAAAGCCGGGCCAAGTTTGATAAGCTAATGCTTGACTGTGACGATGCCGAGATGTTTGCATCTTATGAATCACTCAAAAAAGAACGAGACTCTTTTGATTAATGCATTTCAGTAAACCATACCGAATTTTAATTGTAATTACGTTGCCTTTGATACTCACAAAAGTTTTGTGGGTGTCTTGGGCAACTTGCCGATATGGCAACCCTGACACTGAGAAAGACGACATTTTACAACGCAGAGACTGGCTAATTGAAAATATTTGTGTCGAACCATTACAACTCATCAATAAAATGCCACATGGCATCGGCCGACAATACCAAGGCGAATGGGCAATATATTCCTGCTCTATGCTTTCAAAGTCTCTACAAAACACTGCATATTGTCATAATTTCTACTCCAATTCGCCGACGGAAGAAATCATCGACAGCCTTATTAAAATTGTCCTCTCTCCTGAACTTAAACTATATGACATAGTGCGGTGGGGCGAAGATCCGCTTGAGAGCCTCGACAGTGACAACAGCCATATATCATATCTTAGCCACTTGGCATGGATGATTGGCAATTACAAAAGCATCGTAGGAAAATCAAAATACGATAATTTATACGACTCTATCTGCGAAACCATGAATCGGAGGATTCTTGCATCGGAAGATATGAATTTGCCGACATACCCTAACGAGCCGATATATATCCCTGATATGCTGGTTGCCATAGTTGCGTTACATGATAATGGCAATTATCACAACACCGTCAACGAATGGCTTTCTCGGGCTAAAAACAAATGGATCGACTCTGAGACCGGCCTGCTAAAATCTTATCTTGAGAACGATGCTCCAATTAAAGGCTCTTATTCTGCATTGAATTGCTATCTCCTCACTCTTATTGATGAAGATTTTGCAAGGGAGCAATATGCTCTTTTGAAAAAGCAGTTTTACCGAGGTGGATTGTTTTCCGGCATTAAGGAATACACTTCACGCTCGCCAATTATTGAAACCGATGTTGATGCAGGTATTATTCTTTTTGGTCTCAGCCCAAGCGCTACAGCCTTTGTTATCGGACCGGCCACATTCTTTAACGACAATAAAACTCGCAATGCCATTTTGCGCACGGCCGAAATAGCAGGCCATACTGTAAAACGAGGCCATAAACGGCACTATCTATTGGCCGATGTAGCTCTGGTAGGCGAAAGCATCACATTGGCCATGCGAACAAATTATAACTCTACGAAAGAAGAATGAAAAAGACATTGTCTCTTATTGCAATAGCGCTAACCTGCGTGCTTGCCCTCGCTATTATCTGCAATTCGTTAGTCTTAAGCAACGCTTCCGGAAAGATTTTCGACGACATTACCGATATTCCACACAATCGTGTCGGCCTTCTATTGGGGACTTCGCCTATAACTCCTCGAGGTACCCATAATTATTATTTTGATTATCGCATAAATGCTGCGGAAGAGCTTTTAAAAGCTGGTAAAATCGACAAAATCATTGTAAGCGGTGGAGATTACCGCGCTAATGAAGAATTTGGTTGCGACGAACCTGCCGCAATGCGAGACTCATTGATTAATCGTGGCATAAATCCAAATAGGATAGCTTTAGACTATGATGGCACTCGTACAATTAAATCATTCTATAACGCTAAGAACTTATACCAATTAGATAGCCTCACAATCATTTCTCAAAAATATCATAATTCAAGGGCCCTATATATTGCAAAGCATTTCGATATTAAAGCCACGGCTTTCAATGCCAAAGAGCCTGATTTTAAGACTCAAAAACTTAAAAATCATCTTCGTGAATACCTCGCTCGCGTAAAATTATTTCTTGATTTGGCCGCAGATTAATTTTTGAATTTTAGATTATTTTTTCGCTGCAAAATATAGTGGTATGGCATTTTATTAGTAATTTTGTATTATAATACGAATTCTATACACAATGCACGAACTCTTTATTCCGCTTGCAATAACCGACTATTTGAATGCCGCATGGTTTTTTGACTGGTTTGTCAACAATGCCAGCTATATTTTTGTCTTCATTTTCATGGTGATAGAGAGTTCTTTTATTCCCTTTCCATCAGAGGTTGTCGTTCCTCCGGCAGCTTATTTGGCAGTACAACGCGGCGACATGAACGTATTTTTAATCATTATCGTTGCAACAGCCGGAGCCCTATGCGGTGCTCTTATAAATTACGTTCTGTCGCTCTTGATAGGCCGACCGATAGTGTATGCCTTTGCTAATTCGCGTATCGGCCATGCATGCCTTATCAACCAAGAAAAAGTAATTCGTGCTGAAGAATATTTCTACAAACATGGCGCTATATCAACCTTTATCGGTCGATTAATACCTGCAATACGGCAATTGATATCCATCCCCGCAGGTATTGCAAAAATGAACATCGGGGTATTCTGTTTATTTACAACCCTCGGCGCCGTATTGTGGAATATGATACTGGCCTTTTTAGGCTGGTGGTTAGCTCAATCTGTCAGCCTGAGCGACCTATATGAAGCTGTCGAGAAATATAACAGCTACCTCACAATCGGTGGCATTTGTCTTCTCATTGCTTGTGTTGCATATATCGTTTATAACGCCTTCAAAGATAAAAAATAGAGCCATGATAGTTGCACCTTCTCTGTTATCAGCTAATTTCGCCCGTCTCGCCGACGATGTCGACATGATAAACCGCAGTAAAGCACATTGGATTCATTGCGATGTGATGGATGGTGTGTTCGTGCCCAACATATCATTTGGTTTCCCGGTGATAAAAGCTGTGGCTAAAATAACCGAGAAGCCTCTCGATGTCCATCTGATGATTGTAAACCCTGATAAATATGTCAGCGAAGTTCGCGACTGTGGTGCTGCTATAATGAACGTTCACTACGAGGCTTGCACACACCTTCATCGCACTGTTCAAAACATTCATGCAGCTGGCATGAAGGCTGCCGTAACACTCAACCCTGCAACTCCGGTATGTATGCTCAACGACATTATTTGTGAGCTCGACATGGTTTTGCTAATGAGTGTTAATCCCGGATTTGGCGGACAATCTTTTATCGCTAACACCGTGAATAAAGTGCGTGAACTTAGAGCATTGATAACAGCAACCGGATCTAATGCTTTAATTGAAGTCGACGGAGGCATCAACGCAACGACCGGGGCGAGTGTAGCGAAGGCCGGTGCCGACGCTCTTGTTGCCGGGAATTCCATATTCAGCTCCGTTAACCCAATTATTGAAATTGAGACCCTCGCGGCTCTTTAACAAAAACTCTCACCTCTAAAATTATCTCGAAAAATGCGAAATATCGATTCTGAAACAGAAGAATATACCCTGCCGCAATCGGCCAACTATAGTTCGCGCCGACAGAAGTCGGATAACGCTACTCAAAATGCATCTTCACGACAACAAGCTGCCACTACTAACACTTCTGCAAAGCGACGTAAAACGAAGAAGAAAAAAGACTCTTATACTTTTGTTGATTTTATACAAGATTACCGCACCCATTTAGGCGTGGGCGTTATATTGTGCCTTATCGGCATAATTATGGCCGTCGTATGCGTCTCTTTCTTGTTTAATAACGATGCCGACCAAAGCATCGTTCACGGTCATTCGATTTCTGAAATCGTTGCATCGGGGCATCAAGTGGAAAATGCCGGGGGCGCTGCAGGCGCTAAGCTTGCAGAACTACTGATGGTTAGGACATTTGGCATTGCTTCGTTCATTCTCGCATTTTACATCTTTGTTGTAAGTATGGCTGTGATGCACATACGTAAAATATCATTTTTCTCTTTTACGTTCCGCTGCTTATTCACTACCGCGGCCGTATCTATCATCATTGGCCTTATAACTTTCAACCGAGCCAATATGTTCCACCTTGGTGGCGAGCACGGCTATTACATGAATCTATGGCTATATGACTACACTGGCGCGCTCGGAGCATATTGCGCATCAGTTTTATTAATCGGTCTGCTAATTGCTGTCTACTTTTATCCGTTGAAAAAGTTTGCGGCTATGCTCGGCAATGTTATTCACCGTAAGCCGGCAATTGATAGTTACGATGTCGATGACACCGTAGACAACGAAAAAAGTGCTCTCGAACTGCAACCCGCTTTGGATAAATTTGAGAGCGATGTTGACGATTTAGTCGACAAGCCTACCAACGACGAAGTCGACAAAACCGAAAACGGTAATCACAGCGAAGAAGAATATCGACTCGGTCAGACAGTATTTGAAAAGACGCCGGGGCTCGATAGCTTTGGAGAGAACGACGACACGGAATCAGACTCAACCGAGGTTGATGATGCTCCTGTGAAAAAAGTTGATGAGCTTGATGGACCAAGCTTTGAAATAGTAAATAATCCTCAACCCGAAACCGACTCTAATAGTCTAATCCGTCATGGCGATCACATCACGCTCGACCACCCATATGACGTGAGAGCCTCTCATTCTAATTTTGTTTTTCCACCAACATCTTTGCTCATCGATCGCTCAACGGTATCGGAGATAAACGAAGAAGAACAATTAGCCAACAAAGAACTCATTGTTAACACACTTAGAAGCTACAAAATAGAGATTACGAGTATTACAGCTACGATAGGTCCGACTGTTACGCTCTACGAAATTGTTCCTGAAGGCGGAACCCGCATTGCTAAAATAAAGATGCTGGAAGATGACATTGCCATGTCGCTGTCTGCTCTCGGAATACGCATTATAGCTCCTATGCCCGGAAAAGGAACTGTTGGCATTGAAGTACCAAACCGCAAGCCAAGGACCGTCTCGATGAAAGACATCGTTGAGTCTAAATTGTTTGCTAATACGAAAATGGCTTTGCCGTTGGCCCTTGGGGCAACAATATCCAACGACTACTTTATGACCGACCTTGCAAAACTGCCGCACCTTCTTGTTGCAGGCGCTACGGGGCAAGGTAAATCGGTTGGTCTTAATTGTATTATCACGTCTCTACTCTATTCCAAACATCCCGATGAGCTAAAATTTGTTCTCGTTGACCCAAAATCGGTTGAGTTCACATTATACGAGTCTATTTCGAAACAATACCTCGCCAAGTTGCCTGATGAAGAAAAAGCTGTTATAACCGACCCTAACAAAGTTGTTGCGACGCTTAACTCTCTTTGCGTTGAAATGGAAAATCGCTACAAACTATTGAGCGCCGCTCGCGTACGTGCTATTAACGAATATAACGACAAATTTATTGAGCGACGTCTCAATCCTGAAGACGGACATCGCTTCATGCCGTATATCGTTGTTATTGTCGATGAATATGCCGACTTGGTAATGGTTGTTGGACGTGAGGTATCTGTGCCTATCGCTCGCATCACACAGAAAGCGCGTGCTGTGGGTATACACATGATTCTTGCCACACAGCGACCGTCGACCGATGTTATCACCGGCATGATAAAGAATAACTTCACGGCGCGTATCGCATTCAAAGTTACTCAAGGTGTCGATAGCAAGACTATCATCGACCGACCGGGGGCTCAAAACCTGATAGGTAAAGGCGATATGCTAACTCTTATCAACGGAACTCTTGATCGCGTTCAGTGCTCTTTTGTTGACACTCCTGAGGTGGAAGCCATTTGTGAACATATCGGTAATCAACAAGGATTTGTTTCATGCTACGAATTACCGGAACCACAAATTGAAGGTGCGGAAACAAGTTCCGAGGTCGATTTTGGTGCTATCACAGAAGAGTTCAAGAATTGTGCTTTATTTATTTCAACTCAGACTTCGGCTTCTATTACTTCGTTGCAACGTAAATTTGAAATAGGATTTAACAAGGCTGCGCGATACATGGATAAAATGGAAAGCATGGGTATCGTCGGTCGTGCCAACGGCTCGAAACCTCGCGAAGTGTGCATGACTCCCGACGAGGTTAAGCGTTTATTTGAATAGCATCATGGATTATTCAATATGAAAGTTCAGCCCCGTCACATCATTTCTTGCATACTGCTGTCATTGTCATGCTTATGCGCGACTGCCCAATTATCGGCTTCGGCTATTCTTGATAAGCTCAAAACTAACGTTGCTGCGGCTCAATCGGTTGAAGCTATTTTCACTATCAATGGAGGCGATGCCCGGGTACAAGGGTCGATAATTATGGCCGGTTCAAAATTTACTATAGCCACTCCGGATATATCGGTTTGGTATGATGGAAAAACGCAATGGACTCTTATGCAGGCCTCTAAAGAAGTTAATATCAGTGAGCCTTCGGTTGAGGAACTGATGGTGAGCAATCCTTTTGCAATCATTACAGCGCACAACGGGTACTACAACGCGCGCCGTTTGCCCGATGTGAAAAACCTATACAGCATCGAGTTGACACCTAAAAACAACAACTCAGGCATAGAGAAAATTATTCTGACTTTAAATACCGCTACCTTATGGCCAACATCGATTCTCGTTAACTTCTACGACAACCAACACATCGAAGTTAAAATCGATAGGATTGCCGGCGGTAACACTAAAAACGATGCGATATTTCGGTTTAATGAAAAAAGATATCCCTCGTTCGACATTATTGACCTTCGATAAATACTTTTACCATGAGCGAATTAAGTACTAAATGTCTCATAATAGGCTCGGGGCCTGCCGGTTATACTGCCGGAATATATACATCACGCGCCAACCTTAGCCCTATAATGGTCGACGGCAGACAACCCGGCGGACAACTCATTACCACTACCGACGTAGAAAATTTCCCGGGATATCCTGAAGGCATTGCAGGCCCTCAGATGATGGAAGATTTCAGAGCTCAAGCGTTGCGATTCGGTTTGAAGACAGTCTCGGGAGAAGTAAGTGAGGTCGACTTTAGCAAGCGTCCGTTCATAGTCACCATAAACGGTGGCAGCCAATATATTATGGCCGACACCATTATCATTGCCACAGGTGCTACTGCCAAATATCTCGGTTTACCCGACGAACAAAAATATATGGGCCTTGGTGTATCGGCTTGCGCTACCTGCGATGGATTTTTCTACCGAAATCGTCCTGTTGCGGTCGTCGGCGGTGGGGATACGGCTTGTGAAGAAGCCGAATATCTGTCGCATCTCGCATCGAAAGTGTATATGATTGTGCGTAAAGACTATTTGCGGGCATCAAAATATATGCAGAAACGTGTACTCGAGAATGATAAAATCGAAGTTTTATTCAATACTAACACGCTTTCTCTTTTCGGTGAAAATGGCCTTGAAGGTGCTCATCTTATCCGGCATCGCGGCTCCGAAATGGAAGAAGAATTCGACATCGCTATCGATGGTTTCTTCTTGGCTATTGGCCACACTCCAAATACGGCCATTTTCGGTGATGCGCTAACACTTGACGAACAAGGCTACATTGTAACACAAGGTAAATCTACGGCAACAAATATTGCCGGCGTTTTTGCGGCAGGAGATGTGGCAGATCCTTCATACCAACAAGCCATTTCTGCAGCCGGTTCCGGATGTAGAGCAGCTCTCGATGCCGAGCGTTTTCTTATGCTTAACGACAATTAAGCAATGGCTAAGAACAAGCCTATAAAAACAAATGTCGTTCGCCTGCTTGAAGCTGCAGGCGTGGAGTTTGACACTCAAGAATATCCAGTCGATGAAAATAATCTGGCGGCACAGCATATTGCAGACGTCTTAAATGAAGACATCAATAGAGTATTCAAGACGCTGGTGCTTCGCGGTGAGAGGACCGGTCTTTTTGTATGCGTAATTCCCGGAAATTGTGAAGTAGACCTAAAAAAAGCGGCATCTGTAGCCGGCGACAAAAAAGCGGAAATGATTGCTATGAAAGAGCTACTTCCGCTTACAGGTTATATCCGTGGAGGGTGCTCGCCTATTGGCATGAAGAAGCCCTACCCTACTTTTTTCCATAACTCGGCAACTAACTACGATTACATATACGTAAGTGCCGGCGTCAGAGGTCTTCAACTTAAAATATCTCCCATAGCATTAATAAATTATGTAGGGGCAACAACTGCCGACCTTGTAAAATGAATACTTTCGGAAATATATATCGACTCACAAACTTTGGCGAAAGTCATGGCCCGGCAATAGGCGGTGTTATCGACGGTGTGCCGGCAGGATACGATATTGACCTCGCCGAAATTCAACGGCAACTCGACCGAAGACGCACAGGTCAGTCTCCAACCGACTCGTCTCGTAACGAAACTGATAAAGTTAAATTTCTTTCCGGGCTTTATGAGGGCAAGACACTCGGCACGTCTATCGGTTTCGTAATAGAAAACAGCGATGCGAAAAGTCGTGATTACGATGCTTGTAAAAATATCTATCGGCCTAATCATGCCGATTATACTTATCAGGCAAAATACGGCATCCGCGACTACCGCGGCGGTGGACGAGCATCAGCTCGCGAAACAGCTGTGAGAGTGGTAGGTGGCACCGTAGCCTTGCAGATACTTAAAGCTCAAGGCATCGACATTAAAGCGCATATCTCGCGCATCGGCACCCATACGACTCCGGAGGAAATGCTTCGTGAAATTGAGCAAGCAAAAGCCGAAGGCGACTCTGTCGGTGGAATTATATCGTGTAACATAAGTGGTGTGCCTGCCGGTTTGGGTGAACCCGTTTTTGGCAAATTGCAAGCGATGCTTGCATCGGCAATGATGAGCATAAATGCCGCAAAAGGTTTTGAATATGGCAGTGGGTTCGACAGTGCATACCACAGAGGATCGCAACTTATCGACTCGCCATATTTCGACAAAGACAGCAATAGAGTTAGAACACGCACCAATTACTCAGGTGGCATACAAGGTGGTATTAGCAACGGCGAAGACATCTATTTTAATGTGGCTTTCAAGCCCGTTGCCACTATCATGCGGCCGATTGAAACCATCGACACTGAAAGCAACAGCACGATACTCCGGATGCATGGTCGACACGATGTGTGTGTGGTGCCACGAGCTGTGGTTGTTGTTGAGGCTATGGCCGCTATGACAATTCTCGACGCTCTTTTGTTATCACGTGCCACTCAACTTCAATGAATCCCTTTTATCGAGAATACGTCGATTTTTTAGCAGAACATTTCGACGGCAAAGTTCAGAAACTATCGATTGATTTATCGCTTTCATGTCCAAACAGAGATGGCCGCTTAGGCGTCGGTGGTTGCATTTATTGTAATAACGAAGCTTTCAGCCCCGACGCCGACAAACGGGGACTCTCGGTAAAAGAGCAACTCGAGAGAGGTAAAATATTTTTCTCGCGTAAATATTCCGAGATGAAATATCTCGCATATTTCCAATCCTACACAAGTACCTATGCCGCCTATAGCACATTGATAAATGCATACAACGAAGCTCTTTGCGACAAAGATGTTGTGGGCATCGTTATTTCAACTCGCCCCGATTGCATTCCCGACGACCTTATAGCCCTATTAAAGAAGCTAAAGGATGAAAGCAGCAAAAAGATTTTCATAGAGCTTGGTGTAGAATCGCTTCACAATAAAACCCTTACGCGAATAAATCGACGCCACACTGCAGAAGCCGCTTGCGATGCCATTCAACGTTGTGCTCTGTCGGGTTTCCCTGTTGGAGTTCATCTTATCTTAGGCCTTCCCGGCGAAGACGAAGATATGATGACCGAAACGATAAAAGGCATCAGCGCTCTTCCTGTTTCTACTGTAAAATTTCACCAGCTACAGATATTGTCAGGAACGCCTTTAGCTACGTTAGATTGTCAAGGCCAATTAAAAGACATGCTTCGATTTAACGCCGAAGAATATGCGCGTCTTTGTGCTCGTTTGCTTAAACACCTACGCAAAGACATCGCGGTCGATCGCTTTGTAGCACAAGCGCCCGACAATCTATTGCTTAGCCCGCGATGGGGGTTAAAAAATTATCAATTTACCTATCTTTTGCAAAGAATATTGGCTAATAACGTTGACTAACGTTCGCTCAAATATTCTATCAACTGCTGAGGCAAAACGTCTTTAAGTATAACCTGCTTATTGCTGTTTAAGAGATACAACGTTGGCATTGCTCGCAGTATATACGACCCGTTTTCCTGCATAGCACCGCTTTCATAGCCTATAATCCAGTCTGCCGGATATGTGGCCGACGTTTCCGCCCACAACTCGCGCATATCACCCGAATATACAGCCAAGACAGTAAGGCTTTTATCTTCAACCTTGCTTTTCAACATTTGATTTTCTCTAAGAGCGGTAATGATTTCCTTGCAATGGTCGCAATCGGGGTCGTAAAAAATCATTAACAGCTCATTTTTGACCTGCGTTTTGTATAGCGTAGTCCGCCTTCCCTCACGAGTTTCATAGCGAAAATCAATAGCTGTCATACCCGGACGATTTTTGAGAGCATCCTCCAGTTGATTTCGAGGGCGCAACTTATCGTAATTATCTAAGATAGGAGTTGCCACTATTTGCTCGAGGAAAAGAATATAATAGTCCTCTGAAAGCATGGGCGAATTGGGATCATAGAGATACTTATCAGCTACTTCTGTCAGTAAGACATAAGCATCTCTATCGCATTCGGCCTTACGGAGCAACACCTCGACGGCTTGTCGCTGTGCGCTTCCTTCAGCATATGGAAATACACTTAAAAAATTGGCAAAATTTTGCTCTATAAAATCACTGTTGTGCGACCGTAGTGTATCGCTAAAATCCATCGCATCCCAGAAATGCTCAATTATGAATGCTGCTCTCTCTTGTGGCTTTGTTATGGTCGAAGGCACGTCGGGCAATGGCAATTCAAGTGTTGTCAGCTCTTCGTTAAGACTTTGTGATGTTGCCACATCTTTTGCCGTATTGCTCGCTGAGCCATTGGTGCACCCGGCAAGTAATAATACCGACAATAATATTCCAATCCATTCTCTCATAATACTATAGATATTGCGATATTTTTTGCAAACTTACTAACATTTTTTTAATTCTCAATCCATACTACGCATTTTTATAAGCGCCTAACAAAAAACATATCCCGCAGTCATTACCGCAGGATACGTTTTTTACGTTATATAACGTCTCTATTACCAGATTATTACACGTTCAGCCTCCGGACGGAACATTGCATCTCCTTCATTTATATCGAAAGCATCGAAGAATGGCTGAATATTACGAAGAGTGGCATTTACGCGCCAACGGCCAAGTGAGTGCGGGTCATCACTTGTACGCTTAAGAATCTCGCTTTCGCGTATATTGGCTGCCCACAGATTAGCATAGGATAGATAGAATCGCTGATCGGCTGTAAAACCATCAATATCAGGAGCTTCTGCACCACCTAACGAATTAACGTATGCTGTATGTGCAACGCGCAAACCGCCTTGGTCGGCTATATTTTCACCGAGTGTAAGTTGTCCATTAGCGTGTGTATCGCCGGCTACGACGATTTCATCAAATTGTTCTACCAATTTATTGGCAAGTGCATTAAATGCCTCGGCATCGGCTTCTGTCCACCAATCTACAAAATTACCATCTTTATCGAACTGGCGGCCCTGGTCGTCGAATCCGTGTGTCATTTCATGACCGATTACAACTCCTATTGCGCCATAGTTGCAAGCGTCATCTTTTGAAGGATCAAAGAACGGGGCTTGAAGGATTCCGGCCGGGAAGCATATTTCATTCGTAGTAGGATCGTAATATGCATTCACCGTTTGAGGCGACATTTGCCAGCGTTCACGATCTACCGGCTTCCCATAGTCATTGTTATTGTATTCCATGTTGAATAAAATAGCAGCTTGTATATTCTGCCAATATGACTTCTCTGTATCTATCGTTAGGCCGGAATAATCACGCCATGTGTCGGGATAACCAATCTTTACATGGAATGTTGCAAGTTTCTCCAGGGCTTTCGCTTTTGTGGCATCGCTCATCCAAGTTAGATTCTCAATATGTTGGCCAAGAGCTTCTTTTAGATTATCAACAAGCTTTATCATGCGCTCTTTCGACGTTTCAGGAAAATATTTCTCAACATAAAGTTGCCCTACGACTTCGCCAAGCATACCATTGGGTACCGATAGTGCACGCTTCCACCGTGGTTGCAATTCTTCAACACCGGATATCGCTTTGTTGAGTTGGAACTCTGCATCGATGAATTCATCGCTTAGATAGGAACATGCTGTTGACACATACGAGGCCGTTATATAATCGCGAAGGGCTTGAATGTCCTTATCAGATATGAACTTGGCAACGGTTGCATAATACCTCGGATTTTCAACTACAATAGTATCAACATCAACTTTTTGTGCCGAGAAATAAGATTTGAGGTCTATTGTCGGATATTTGGCTATAAGTTCGCCCACCGTTGTCGGATTATACAAACGTGCGATATCTCGTTGTTCTGTCCGTGTTAAATGGTCTTTGGCAAGTTCTCTTTCTATTGCCAATACATTATCGGAAAAACGCTTGGCTTCTTCTTCCGAATAACCGATAAGACCGGCTATCGTAGTAAGATAGGTCTGATAAGCCTCAAGTACTTTGGTATTACGCTCATTATTCTCTGTATAATAGTCACGGTTGCCAAGACCAAGGCCTCCTTGGGCTAAATACATAGTATTTATAGAGCTATTTTTAAGATCGGCGCCTACGCCTGTGTTAAAGAAGGCATCAACGCCAGGCATTGTTGCTATAAGTTCTATTATCTTCTCACGTGGTGTCGAGGCTATTACGGCAAGGTCTTCGCTAAGAGGTTGTGCCCCTTCATTATTTAGGCGAACACTATCCATACCCATATGGTACAATCCTGCCACCTTTTGCTCATTAGTACCTTCTTCGGCTTCCGGATTCAAGCCCAGGATAAGTTCTCGCAGCTGCTCGCGGTTATTATCGCCAAGGACTTCAAATGTGCCATAACGCGAATATTCGGGTTTGATAGGATTGTTTGACATCCAACCGCCGCATGCATACTGATAAAAATCTTCTTTAGGCGACACCGTCGTATCGAGATTGGCAGTTTCAATACCTTTTGACGCCGTAGAACCATTACAACTCGTAATAATTCCGCCTGCAAAAATAGCAGCCATAAGCAATAAAGAATTTGTTTTCATTTATTCCAATTTTTTGAGATTATTCATATCGTTTTTTCAATTCTTCGTATTCTGTCTGGGCTAACTCCCACACACTCATCGCATTTTCAACTTCTTTTACAGCAGAGGCATGAGATTCAAAAATCTCTTGTGCTACATCTCCGGCCGCAATTTTAGCTTCGATATCGGCAAGTTCTTTTTCTTTTACAGTCACCTGCAACTCTGCCTCCTCTACTCTCTTTGCGGCCCGTTTTAGTGCTTTGTCTCTTTCCTTTTGTTCGGCATAAGAAAGTCGCGGTGGCGTTGATGTACGCTCTTCCTTGTGTTCGGATAACGATTTCGCATTTTCTTTGCTCTCACTTGATTTTTCAAGTGGCTTCTTGCCGGATACTTGCAGCTCAAGCTCTTGCAACGATGCAAGTTTCTTCTTTTCCAAGAATTCGTATATTCCGCCAAGGCACTCGAGCACTTTACCGCCGCCGAACTCATAGACTTTCTCAACAAGGCCATCAAGAAATTCACGGTCATGGCTAACCACTATAACAGTGCCGTCAAAATCTTTTATAGCCTGCTTGAGTATATCTTTTGTCTTCATATCGAGGTGGTTGGTCGGCTCGTCAAGTATAAGCAGATTCACCGGCTCAAGCAACAATTTTATCATTGCAAGGCGCGTTTTTTCGCCTCCCGATAATACCTTCACCTTTTTATCTGATGCCTCTCCGCCAAACATGAACGCTCCGAGGATATCGCGTATTTTCGTGCGTATATCACCTACTGCTACACGATCTATGGTGTCAAACACAGTGAGCTCTTCATCAAGTAGTTGTGCTTGATTTTGGGCAAAATAGCCGATTTTTACATTATGCCCGATACGAAGGGTCCCCGTATATGGGATTTCATTTATAATACACTTAACGAGTGTCGACTTGCCTTCTCCATTCTTTCCAACGAAAGCAACTTTTTCGCCTCGACGCAAGGTAAATGTCGCATTATCAAAAACTTGATGCTCTCCGTAGGCTTTTCCGAGATTATCTATTATTAAAGGGAAATCGCCTGAGCGTGGTGCCGGAGGAAATTTTAGATTAAGATGTGAGGTGTCAACCTCATCCACTTCAATCCTTTCAATCTTTGCCAACTGTTTTATACGGCTTTGCACTTGCACCGACTTTGTTGCCTTATACCTAAAGCGCTCTATAAACTCCTCAGTATCGGATATTTGCTTTTGCTGATTGCGATAAGCTCGCATCTGCTGTTCGATACGCTCGGCACGTAACGACACAAACTTTGTATAATTTACGGCATAATCATAAATTTTGCCGCAACTTATCTCTATTGTCCTATTTGTCACATTATCGATAAAAGCACGGTCGTGGCTTACTAACACAACCGCTTTTGCCTTTGTCATAAGGAAGGTCTCAAGCCATTGTATCGATTCTATATCGAGATGGTTGGTAGGTTCGTCAAGCAATAAAACATCAGGCCGACGCAATAGCAATTTTGCAAGTTCTATACGCATTCGCCACCCGCCGCTAAACTCTGCCGTCGGTCGGTTGAAGTCGCTACGGACAAAGCCGAGGCCCAGCAATGTACGCTCCATTTCTGCCTCGTAATTATCCGAGCTTGCCATTGCAAGCTGCTCGGTTAAATTGCTCAATCGCGATATTATTGAATGATAATCGTCGCTTTCATAGTCACTTCGCTCGGCCAGCGACATTGTCAATCGGTCTATTTCACTCTGCATTTCGGCAAGATGGGAAAAGACCTTACGCACTTCTTCAGCCACCGTGAGTCGATCTTCTATCACCATTTGCTGCGGCAGATAGCCTATAGTTATACCGGTGGGCACACTTACATAGCCTGACGACGCTTTCTGCAATCCGGCAATGATTTTAAGCATCGTCGTTTTTCCCGCGCCATTCTTACCCACAAGAGCTATCTTGTCTTTGGGGTTGATTACGTAATTAATATTGTCGAATAGAAGTTGCGAGCTGAACTCAACCGATAAATTATTGATAGAAATCATCTTTCTCTACAGCTGACGTTCATTCTATATCTATATTACCTTCAAGACGCTGACGGACAACTTCATACATCATCACACCCGCCGCTACACTTACGTTAAGTGAACCTATGCGGCCAAACATGGGGATTGCAGCTCGCTTATCGGCCAAGCGCAGCACTTCATTAGATATGCCCGTATCTTCTGCTCCCATAACGAGTGCTATCGGAGTGGTAAAATCAACCATGGTGTAATTTTCCGACGCTTTTTCGGTAGAGCATACTATAGTATATCCGCTATCGCGCAGATACTCAACAGCTTTTGGCAGTGAATCTTCACGACATACAGGGATGTGCAATAGCGCTCCTGCCGACGTCTTTACGGCATCGGCCCCTACACTCACACTTCCACGCGATGGTATTACTATTGCATTTACACCACAACACTCTGCCGTGCGAGCTATCGCACCAAAATTGCGCACGTCCGTTATGCCATCAAGTATCAACACGAAAGGTAATACTCCGTCTTCAAACATCGCCGGCACTATATCTGCAAGTTTATAATATGCTACGGCCGATATCATTGCAACTACGCCTTGATGATTCTTGCGCGTTATTTTATTTAGGCGCTCTACCGGCACTCGTTGAACCGGTATGTCATGGCTTTTGGCAAGATGGCATAGTCGAACGGCTAAATCGCCATGCATATCCTTCTTGATAAACAATTTATCGATAGTGCGACCGGCCTCAATAGCTTCTATCGCAGAGTGAATGCCAAAGATATATTCGTTACTGTCCATTATCCCTATTTTTATTAAGCAATGTGCGGGCCGTAGCTAATGCCGATTCGTCGGTAGAATTACCACTTATCATCAAGGCAAGCTCCTTTGCCCGTTCTTCTTGCGACAGGCGAGAAATACGCGTTGTTGTCGTCTGTGCATCGTCTTCTTTATATACTTTATAGTGGGCTGAGCCCGCGGCAGCTACCCCTGGAAGATGTGTGATAGTAATAACTTGGATATTGCTACTGATATCAGTCATCATTTCAGCCATACGCGATGCTATATTACCTGAAATGCCGGTGTCTATCTCGTCGAAAATTATCGATGGTAATTGCATCCGTCGCGCAACTATTGCCTTGATAGCGAGCATAAGTCGCGATATTTCTCCTCCCGATGCGGTCTCGCCGACAGGCATTAGGGCCTGGTTCTTATTAAATGCAAATAGAAATTGAATCTGGTCAAAGCCTGTCGTTGTCAGTTTTCCGCGTGTAAGCGATATTTCACACCTAAGGTTCGACATGCCTAACGGGGCCGCCGTCTGTCGTAATTGCTCCGCGAAATCTTTAGCCGCGGCGCTTCTCCTTTCAGATAACTCGGTAGCAAGCACTATCGCATTCTTTTTTGCACGCTTAGCAGCGGTCTCAAGCTTTGCTAAAACACTCTCGCTATCGTCAAGAGCCTCTATTTGAGTTGCCAGTCGGTCGCGTATAGCTATCAGCCCGTCGGAATCTTCGACATGGTGCTTTAGCTCAAGAGAATAAAGCATACTTAAACGTTGCTCTACTTCTTCGAGACGCGCCGGATCATCGACTATCGAAGTGTCATAGTCGGCAAGCGTATCTACTATATCAGATATTTCTATTCGTGCCGAATTGAGCCGCTCGGCCAACGACGCAATTTCGCCATTGCCATCACTATCAATCGTAACCAACAGTTCTTCCAATGCTTCCGACGCTCGATGCATCAACGACAAGACATTAGAAGAGCCATTCGTCATAGGCTCAAGGACTGCGCTGAGAGAACTCTTTATTTCGTTTACATTCGATAGTATTTCACGTTCCTGCTCCAATGCGCTATGTTCGCCCGGCTGCAAGTTTAAGTCGACAAGTTGATTATACTGATACTGCAAAAAATCGGCATCGTCGCGGTTGCGGCGCACCAAGTCGCGCGTCTCAGTATACTGCTTTAATGCTATCTTATAAGCATTCAAGGCTTTATGATAATCCTCGAGAATATCTTTAACTCCGGCAAGACTATCTATAATATCAAGTTGATACTCGGCCGTTGACAACAGAAGGTTTCGGTGCTGCGAATGGATGTCGACAAGATACTGTGCTATCTCGCGTAGCACCGGCAGCGTAACCGGAGTGTCGTTTACAAAAGCTCGTGATCGTCCGCCAGGCGCTATTTCGCGGCGCAAGATACATTCCGTATCAGCGCTATCGAGGGAATTGCTTTTTAGCAACTCAACAACTTTATCCGATTTACTTATATCGAAAACGGCCTCGACAACCAACTTGCGCGTCATATCGCGAACGACTTTCGTGTCGGCTCTTTCTCCGAGAAGCATCGACAAGGCCCCAAGTATTATTGACTTACCGGCGCCCGTTTCGCCGGTTATAATATTAAAACCCGACTCGAATTCTATGTCGAGGTCAGAAATTAGAGCATAATTCGAGATATGTAACGACTTTATCATCTCTGCTCTGCTCCTTTTTTAATATCGTCGAGACGCGTCTGCTCGGTAGGATATACCGGCTCAAGCATATTGTACACCTTGGTGCGCTCTTCGGCCGGAGCCTTGGAATAGATATTTACAAGCTCATCTAATTTCGCATCTCTGAACAAGGAAAGTGCCACCGACATCGGAGAGGATTGATGTATTTTCACGATAGTGTCGAGCGTCTGCGTTACAACAGCACGTCCCTTGTCGACCGACACCGACATATTGTCGAGGCCCTGGCGGTGATACATATATATCATTTCCCTAATACCCGCGGTCTGCGGGTCGGTGAATGAATTCAAAACAGCCGACCGGTTTTTATTGTCTTCAAAAGCCTTCCAGCCGCTTTCTCCCGACGACTGAGCCATCTGCACTATCTGCGCCAACCTATCGAAATAGACGTCTCCGCCTTGTCGTGAGAATGAATCAAAGTCGACGGCTATAATCAGATATGCGTAAAAATTCAAGATAGCTGTTAGCTGACTTTCCATGTTATTTGCCGAAAAAACGAGCGGCTCATTCTCTCGATATGTAAAATCTATCTTAGAATCTTTAAAATTAATGAGTGTCGTCGTATATGTGCTATTATACACCGGGCGGAGCGACTGAACCTGTAGGTCGCCCGAGAAATTATCGTCGGAATAATCCTTTATAGTAAAAAACAATCTGCACTCTATTTTTTCATTCGTTGCAAATTGCGCGTTGGTGAATACCGTTGTATTCATGTAATCATTGATCGCCTGCTGAAGTGTCTCAAACACCTGTTTACCCGTACCCGACACCTGGTCGGAATTGATTGTAACCGAGCAATTCAACTCTTGCCCTACCGACGGCATTGAGAGTACTGTAAACAAGTATAATAAAAAACACAATCGCTTCATATCATATCTGAAATACAATCTACGATATCGCCGGCAACCTCTTTTTTGTTCTTTAACGGAAACGCCATGGTCCCGGCTGCCGTTACTATTGTCACTTTGTTGGTATCGACTCCAAAGCCGGCGCCTTTGTCGGACAATGAGTTAACCACAATCATATCAAGATTTTTACGCACAAGTTTTTCGCGCGCATTTTCGAGGGCATTGTCCGTCTCGAGGGCAAAGCCAACAAGTATCTGCTTATCAGACCTTTGAGCGGCAAGTGTGGCCGCTATATCGGGATTCTTTACGAGCTCAATACTTTCAATGCCATCGTGCTCGCGCTTAATTTTATGGTCGACATAATTTTTTGGAGCATAGTCGGCAACGGCTGCCGACATTATAGCTATATCGCAACTGTCAAATACTCTTCGACAAGCATCAAGCATCTCACGCGCACTTTCAACCCTCACTGTCGTTACATTCAAGGGGTCGGGCAACTGCGTAGGGCCACTCACGAGAACAACTTCGGCACCGCGGGCGGCAGCCTCAGATGCGATGGCATAACCCATCTTTCCGGTTGAGAAATTACCGATAAAACGCACCGGGTCGATACGTTCATAAGTGGGGCCTGCCGTTACAAGTATTTTCTTCCCTTTGAGCGACATTCTTTGCCCAAAGAAATCATCTAAAACCTCTGCAATCTTTTCCGGCTCTTCCATTCGGCCTCGACCCACAAGATGACTCGCTAATTCGCCCGTTTCCGGTTCTATGATAGTCACGCCATCGGCCTTTAGTGTCTCGAGGTTGCGCGTAGTCGTGGGATGCGCCATCATGTCGAGGTCCATCGCCGGAGCTACAAAGACCGGAGCTTTTATCGACAGATAGGTAGTAACAAGCATATTATCGGCTACCCCGGTAGCCATTTTAGCTATAGTCGACGCTGTTGCCGGAGCTAAAATCATAGCATCGGCCCAGAGCCCGAGGTCGACGTGCGAGTGCCACTCTCCCGTATTAGCCGTGAAAAACTCGCTGATAACGGGTTTGCCCGAGAGTGCCGATAGTGTTACCGGCGTAATAAACTCCTTGCCATTGGGGGTTATAACAACTTGCACTTCGGCTCCGGCCTTGATGAGCAATCGCAATAGAACGACACTCTTATAAGCGGCTATTCCACCGCTTATACCTAAAATTATATGCTTGCCTTTAAGATTTGTCATCGCTTTATTTTTTCATGCGTAGGCGTATGCGTGTAAACGCATTTTTAGTATTGCGCGGGAAGTCGCCGTTCATTATCCAACTATAGTAGCCGGGATCTTGCTCCAGCACTTCCTCGGCAAAACGACCTTTGTATTTTCCGAAGTTTATGATTTCGCGTCCTTTGTCGTCAAATATCAACCGTCCGATAAGGTCTACGTTATGGTTTGTCGATGCAAACTCCGACAATGCCGCCACGTCTTCGGGTAGGTCGTCATAACGCTCGAGTTGCGCAAGCAAGACCTCCATCGTAGCCTGTGTGTCGGCCAAGGCACTATGAGCCTCTGTCAAATCCTTTCCGCAATAGTATTGGTAAGCCGCAATGAGTGTTCTCGGCTCTTTTTTATGGAAAATAGTCTGAACATCGATAAACTTAGCCCTGGAAAAGTCGAAATCGACGTTGGCGCGCACAAACTCTTCGTCGAGAAGTGGTATGTCGAAACGATTACTATTGAAACCGGCAATGTCACATCCTTGCATAAACTGCGCCAATGAGTTTGCAACCTGTCGGAATGTCGGTTCGTTAACGACATCGGCATCGGTGATATGGTGCACTGCCGTAGCCTCGGCCGGGATGGACATCTCGGGGTTAATACGGCGAGTCTTACTTGTAACGTGCCCGTCGGGGTGCAACTTAATGACTGAGATTTCGACTATTCGATCGGTGCTGATGTTCGTACCGGTAGTCTCGAGGTCGAAAAATATTAGGGGCCGATTAAGCTTCAGTTTCATCTTGCCTTGTTTCTTTTAGAAATCACCTATTGTCATCGGCATCAAGAGCATTACCAACTCTGTATTCTCGGGTTCTTCACCCGGGCGGAATACTCCGGGACGACCTGCATCGCCAAGATTTACCACAACGTCGCTGCCTTTGAGCGTCGTCAGTATTTCCATGAGATAGTTGGCGCTAAAACCTATCGTGAGTTCATTGCCGGTAAATGAGCACGGCACTTGTTCGCGTGCGCTGGTGCACAGATTCGGGTCGTTCGATTTGATGAGTATACTGTCGGGGGTGATTCGGAATTTCTCAAGGCCGCCATCAACCTCAACGAAAATGCCCACACGGCGCACGGCGTTTAATAAGGCCGAGCGGTCGACGGTTAGCACCAACGAGTTGTTGCGCGGAATAACACGATTGTAGTCCGGATAGTTACCGTTCAAGAAAGTACATTGGAAGGTATAGTGATCACTCTCGATAATGGCATTTCGCGCATTCATCGTAAAGTTGAGGGTCTCTTCTTTGGCAAATACGTTTTTGAGCACATTGGATGGCTTCGAAGGCAACACACAGCTACCTGTCACGCCGGGAGCCGTGCGGCGATCGATATAACGTACTAATTTGCGTGTGTCGGTGGCCACAAATGTAATACTATCGGGAGCAATGTCGAGCAACACGCCTTGCATAATCTGGCGGTATTCATCGTTGCTCACTGCAAACATAGTATTGTCGAGTCCGGCAATAACTTGCTCGGTGGCGATGCTAAAGCGTATGGGCTCGCCGGCTGTTTCGGCTCGGAACTGAGGATATTGGTCGCCCGGTAGGGCCACAAACGAATAATGGCCCGAAGCATACGACAGCTGCACTTCGAGCGTGTCGTCATCTACACTCACTTCCACGCCTTGGTCGGGCAACTCTTTCAAGAGCTCTACCAAGCGCCGAGCGCCAAGGCAGAAGCTTCCCTCGCCTTTTACTCCCGACACCTCGAGGCGTGCCGTCAGCGCATTTTCTTGGTCAGACCCGGTTATCGTTAAGGTATTGCCCTCAAGCTTTATATAAAAATTATCTAAAATGGTAAGCGCGTTCTTCGAGTTGATTACTTTGCTTACGGCTGAGGTGGAATTGTAAAGAGCCTTGCTCGAAACGTTAAATTTCATATCTGTTATGCTGTGTTAAATTTATCGATTAATAGTGCCACCTACCGACACTCTTATTTTAATCTACAAATATAGTAATTTTCAATCAAACAACAAAATTGTCGCAAAAGTGCTCAAAAAATTGTCGCGAAATCGTCGCGAAAGTGCTCTAAAAAACGCAACGAGGCGTTTTTGCCACCAGTAACAGTCTTACTGCACTACCTCTCGGCCATCCGAGATAACCGACATTTTAGACAAAAAATATATGAAATATTGTCTTAATTAACTTTAGTAATATTCAATTTATAGAATATTTTACTGCGAGAAAACACGTCAAATATATAATTTAATATTATTGCACATGGTATTGAAACAGCATAGGTAAAAAGCCATAAAGACCAATTTTCTAAACCAATATATTGTCCCATTTTTAAAGGAATTCCATGTATTAAGTATATATCCAAAGAATATTTTCCAATTTTACACAGCCATTTCCACTGAAAAAATTTCAGTGTTCGGATAATAATATATACGGCAAACGCCTGTGTCGACATCCATATGGAAAAAGCTATACCACCGATTATTTTGATTAAAATATACGATATAACTATAGAAACAACAATTAAACTATAGCTTAAAATTTTATTATTATCAATGAATTTAGTGATTCTCTTTTCATAAAAAGCCGTAAAATAGCCTATGTTTACACAAATAATAGTAATATACCAGTAAGAAGGATAATGAAGAAAATCAGCGGCAACGATAATATAAACTAATATTGAAATAGTAAATAATATTCCAAGTTTTTTAACTTCAGTTGTGATTAAACTACATAGATAAAAAGATACATAAGTATAAACTATCGCATATATAAACCAGGAATGTGGTAAAGGAGTTATACCTCCGAACATGAGATTTTTCGTTTGTAATGCTAATGATGATGTACCAAAAAAATGATATAATAACATCATTCCTAAAGTAAGAACAATAAATTTTGGCAATAATTTACCCAATCGTTTTCTCAAAAATCCATGAAAATAACCTTCTCCTTTAGTTATGTAAGAGACACATAGTCCATATCCGGATATGAAAAAGAATATAGCAACAATATGGGCTCCTATTCCGGCAGTGAAATATGAGATAGGATATATATCTGTACGTTGGCCAAGATGATGAGATAATATTAGCAAAGCTAATGCCCCACGCAATGGCAATGTTGTCGTCATATCAAAATAATACAAACCCGTATAAGCTTTTCTCTGGGCCACAAATAGGCTTATTAGCAAAAGGAGCAATAAAATAAAGGCAACGTACATTATTAAAAAAGATTAGACCAACGCCCCCTATTGGTTTTTTACTTAATAAAAAAAGCGTGAGAGCTTAGATCACTACTCGGCCCACGTATAGGGGCTCTAGAATGCCCTTCAGGATGAAACGAGCGCGAAGAGCCTCACGCATGTATGTGAATACCTATTATAGATATACACGCACGAAAGGCATCCATCACTGCTCCATTTGACCCTGATGATTTTTTTCAGATTTCTATACGTCAAATGAGTGTTGAGCAAACGCTTTCCCAAATGTCATGCATTCCCATTGTCCCTAATGGATAACCAGAACGCATATGCAAATTTACCTAATAAAACGTATATTATATGGCATTTTATAAATCTATAGGTAAATTTTTCAATTTAGCCCAATAAATATATGTTAATGAATTATAGCCTTAATTCTTTCGTTTCTTGTAAACTTCAAGAGGATATCGAACTCTAAAATAAGTCATACTCCGCAAGCTCGAGTTGAATATCTACGCCGATCCGGTCTATTTCATCTCGGCGCGACTAAATCGTATTGAGGCTTCGTAAAGCGGAAAGTCAAGTTTTAGGATTGTATTATTGATATCGACAGTTGCGCTCGTCTCACTCTCAATAGCGTTGCCGGCAGTGTCGAGCCATACAAGATTGAAATGATTATGGAAAATCGTGGGCGTGAGATATGCTTTTATCCGTAAGGGCTGCCAGTGCTCGGCACCATTCACAGCGCCGCCGACATATACCAGCGAGTAAGCACCATCGCCGCGAGCGACAGTGGCCAACTGATAGCGGCCACCGATATGCGATTTCTCGGGATTGGTGTTTCGGTCGAGGAAGTCCCAGAAGCACTCAAGAGGGTCGGCCGAGGCCGTAAGGTAGGCTTTTAGCTCGTCAAGGTCGTCAAAAGGAGCATATTCGGGAGCGGGTATCGACTTTATGCGCACGTCATTACGTAATTCCTTCAATGCCTGTTCACTTTCATATCCCACTTTACCCGGGTTAAAATAGCGGAACGGCACATCTAACAAAAATTTGCTATTGTCTCCGCCAGCCGAAATAGACGCTCCATCAGCATTGGCTTTCAGTATAACCGAAAGGCCCACATTTAGCCCCGTCGGATATGAGGAGCTGAATCGACCTTCGCTATACACACTATCGGCACCATTGGTGCGCACCACCACACGATACTTACATTCAAAACCAAGGCGGGCATCGTTGTCGAGCAAGGCTGGCACTACATATTCAAATGCTTTATAGTCGGTGGCATCGACATAATCCCAATACATCACGCACTTAACAGCACGGTTTTTGTGAGGTGCCAGGCGTAGATGGTAGTTGAGCGACGACACTGCCGAGGGTAGCTCGGCCATATTGTCGGGCGTCGGCGCTGCTATCATGACGACGGGCGACAACAGCAATATCAGATATAAACTAATGCGTAACATTTTCAAGAAGTTTTTCAACAGCGCCAACAAACTCGTCGGAAGGTAAATCCCACGGCAACCAATTAATGGTGAAGCCTCTACGCTCCATGCCCCTAAACCATGTCATCTGTCGTTTTGCAAACTGATGTATTGCAATCTCAAGTTCGCGTTCCATTTCAGCCTTCGTAATCAAGCCAAGGACGTGTCGTGTCAGATATTTATATTCCAACCCGTAATAAATCAATGTTTCGGGATCGACGCCGCTTTCAATAAGACTCCTAACCTCGGCAAGCATGTCTTCGCTGTCGAAACGGCGGCGCATACGTTCGGTGATGAGCCGACGCCTCTCTTCACGGGGAATATCAATGCCGATGATTAACGATGACAGTGGCGATGGATTGTGGGCGGCAACCGCTTCGTCGGGATGTTCTTCGTAATAACGCTCAATTTCTATGGCTCTGATGGCTCGTTGAGGCGTATCTACATCGGTAGTATTGTGCAGCTGTTTTGTTTCGGAGAGTATCGCCGTAAGTTCTTCCAGCGATTTATCTTTAAGCGAATTTCGCAAATCTACATTTTCGGGCACCTCAGGCAACACCATGCCTTTGAGTAGTGACTCGACATATAAGCCTGTGCCACCGACAATGATCGGCGTTTTTCCTCGGCTACAAATCTCATCAAGGGCTTTCCGACTATCTCGAAGATACTCATAGAGATTATATTTATACCCGGCGGGCGCGACATCTATCAAGTGATAGGGCACATCGCCATAGTCGCCCAAATCCTTACCCGTGCCTACATCCATGCCACGATATACCTGCCTTGAATCGGCACTCACAATCTCGCCATGAAAGTGACGGGCTACCTCGACTCCGCGCTTTGTTTTACCGCATGCCGTAGGGCCTACGATAGCTATTACAGGACCGGTATATCGCTGTTCTATCATCCTCTTTTGCCTGTTGTGCGAAGTACGCCGGTAATGCGGTGCCAAAACCGACGCAGCTTAAAGAATTTTCGGTCTTCGTTATTGTGTGCTATATCAAACCATGTATAGTCATCATAGTCGATATCCCACGTAACAAGGTCGCGCAGACGAAATGAAGGCCTATAATTTTTGACAGGATAAATACGACACCCCTTGCGGTCGTATGTCTTCCACGCCATGGTCATAGTGTGTATGCGATATAGCTCATTGGCCAACAAGGGAGCAAGAGCATTAGCCGACATCGCCGCATCGAGCATCGATGCATTAAACAATACACAATTACCACTGTCGAAGGCATTAACGTCGGTGTCGGATATAAAGACCGCATAATGGATTATATTAGACCCTTCGGCAAAGCTATCATTGGCAAAACAATAGCGTATGGCAAAATCTTTCACGCCTGTTTTGTCTGTGAATATATCGCGCGCTTGTGGCTCACTTATTGAGCGGCAACGGCCTATCAAGCTTTCAACCGGCGTATCCCAGCGCTCTTCCTTTATATTCTGTAGCAACAATTCATCACCAACAACGACAAGGAAGCGCACAAGGGTGTTATTGTTGCTAATATGCGACTCATCGGAAAAGGTTTTATACATGGCGCGCATACTCGTATATCGCCCTACAAACACGAAGAGCGTCATAAGATACATCGCCGCCGGCAAATAGTTGAAGAAGAAGCGGTCGGGCACGTTCATGTCGGAATTGATATACCTGGTAAAAAAATACCAATACTCAACCACTCCGAGAATTATCGATAATAGCATCAATACAACAAGCTGATACTTCGACTCGCGGTAATAAAGCGTAGCTAAAACGCTATCACCTGCATAAAAGCCGTTGATCCGTTGTATTTCGCGAGAGTGGCGCTCTCCTATGCCTAAAAAACGATACATCAAGCAGAAAGCTAACGCCACCGGGAATACAATGAGACAAGTTATAAAGGGTATCTCACTATTATAAAGATCGAGATATATAACGGTTGGCACAAGCCAATCGGTGCATAATATCACCACGCCAAACATTACTATAGATGTTATCAACAACACCCGCGACGTTAAACGCACTATAAGCGAGCACGAACTTACGCCGCTTGTAATATCGGCTCGCATCATCGAGATGAGAGCGTATCCCTCTGCCAGACAGATAAAGGGAATCCAGATTTTAGGTAAAAACAGAGCTAAAATCAGTGGTAATATTAGCGCTCCAACCGATATGGCCCAATTGCGCCACAATGCAACAAGGAGGTGGTCGACCCTATGCCTATCGACTTGAGTTCTTTCACTCATTATACTATTTCAATTTCGATTCAAAGAATTCAAACATACGACCATAGACTACAGCTCGTGCGTTACAGCCGTTGATAGAGTGATTCATTTGAGGGAATACAAACATGTCGCACAAGATGCCTGCCGATTGCAGCGTCGACACAAATTGCAATGTGTTGGCCGGATGTACATTATCGTCGGCAGTGCCATACATCAGCAAGAGCGGACATGATAGATGCAGAGCACGAAGGACAGCCGACGAAGTGTTATATCCTTTGTCGTTTTGTTGTGGGGTGAGCATATATCGCTCGGTGTATACCGTATCGTAGTAACGCCAATCGGTCACCGGGGCCACAGCGACGGCTGCCGCATAAGGGCT
This sequence comes from Muribaculaceae bacterium, assembly GCA_022508985.1. Classification (GTDB taxonomy): domain Bacteria; phylum Bacteroidota; class Bacteroidia; order Bacteroidales; family Muribaculaceae; genus CAG-873. Next base: position 140,408 of record JAFLUA010000001.1, on the reverse strand, counting down.
ATCATCGACAGTAGCACACATCAGCGCTTGATAGCCGCCATAGCTCCAACCGTAAATACCTATTTTTTGGACATTTACATAAGGTAGCGAAGTGGCATAACGAGCGCCTGCTATCTGGTCGATAGTCTCATAATAACCGAGGTTTTTATATACGATATTACGGAAGGCAGCTCCACGACCGCCCGTACCACGACCATCGACACTTATCACTATGTATCCCTTAAGAGCATAGTAGTCTTCCCAGTCAAGTGTCCATTTATCAAGCACTTGCTGCGAACCGGGCCCGCTATATTGGCTCATAATCACCGGATAGCGATGTGAGGGATTGAAATCGCGCGGTTTGACAATATAAGCATTCAGCTCTACACCACCCTCACTTTTCACCGTAACAAATTCTTTCACAGCCTTTAATGAAGACACATTGTCGGCATAGGCCTTGTTATCTACTATCGTTCGCAAAGTTTTACCATCAGTTTTGCATAGTGAATATGTAGGCACTTCAGTAACCGAACTATGCTCCAAAAGCATAGCCGTGCATCCCGGTGAAAATACTGCAGTCGACGTGCCTGCTTCAGGGCTTATTGCCTTCACCACACCTTTACGGTCGAGCCTATAGATGGTTCTGTCGAGCGGTCGCGGCGAGGCTGCGCAATAATAATGGTTACCGGCATTGTCACTGCCATAGTAATCTATCGCATCACAACCTTCCATAGTGATATCACGAAGTTTAGCTCCGCTGTATGAATATTCGTAGTAGCGCGTAAAGCCATCGACATTAGATGCTACAACGAAGGAATTGTCGCTAAAGCTGAGCGTTGAATAGGCCTCTGTTTCAATCCACGCTTTCGCTTCCTCGGTGTATATCGAGCGCGTCACCGTAGATTTCGGATTCGACATAAACAGCTCAAAGTGATTTTGATCGCGATTGAGGGTAGCGATCATAAGCATCGACTCCTTCGGCCCATACTCAATGCGCGGAATATAGTATCCGGCCCCGGTTGGCAAATCTATCTGCTTCGTTTTTCGTGTTTCGACATCGTAGCTATGAACGCTGACAACTGAGTTAGGCGAACCGGCTACCGAATATTTATACGACATAATGCCCGGGTAATATTCATACTGCTCTTGAGCGCTGCAAGTGCCTGCATATATCGGCATGCTATACAACGGCACTTCCGACTCATCAAAGCGCACATAGCATAGTGTAAGGTTATCCGGTGCCCAGGTCATAAGCGAGGTCACACCGAATTCTTCTTCGTAGGTCCAATCGGTAGCGCCGTTGATAATTTTACCGTAATCGCCATCGGTGGTAACTGCAACTTCTGTTCCATAATCGAGTTTGGCTACATAAATATTGTTATCGGCAACGAATGCTACCATACGCGAATCGGGAGAAAAGACAGGGACGCTCTGGCGTTTATGCTGTGTCGACAATGGTTTCAAGAGGCGCGAGCGCACTTCATAAACATAAAATTCGGCCGTAAACGAGCGACGATATACCATCTGTTTATTGCGCCATACTATGATTTTTGAAGCATCGGGACTCAACATAAATCCCTCAAAATCGGACAGATTGGTTTCGCGAGTATGTGTTACATCAAATATCACATCACCTTCTTTTCCGCTTTCTATATCTTTTATTACCAAGCTACGGCTATCGTCGCTACGCTCTACGTAGCTCTTCCCGTCGGGCATAAACACTATATCGGCTGAAGCCGCTTTATTTGCCGGATAACAATAAGGAGCGAGTTCGCTGACTGCTTTGCTGCGCTGAGCGCCTATAGCGGCCCACGTAGTCATTGTCGTGGCCACCATTCCTATGGCTATAATGTACTTTAATTTCATGTCGATTAAGCGTAATGATTTGACTACAAAATTAAACAATACAATTCAATTATTGATTAAATAGCCCTAAAAAGTTGCGACCGCACCTCAGTCGTATCAACCGAGTGCAGTCGCCATCTGCTTGTATAATATATATTAGATTATGCCACGAATATCCATCAATCGCGTTATTCCGTGCCGTTGGCAATAGTCGGCAATACCGTCGATAATCTTCTGAGTCACAGTCGGGTCTATGAAATTAGCCGTACCCACCTGTATAGCACTTGCCCCCGCCATTATGAACTCAAGGGCATCGGCAGCTGAAGCAATTCCGCCAAGGCCAACGACCGGAATTTTTACAGCCTTAACAACCTGCCACACCATACGCACAGCTACCGGTTTAACTGCCGGTCCCGACAAGCCACCGGTGATAGTAGAAAGCACCGGGCGCTGTCGTTCAACATCTATTGCCATGCCTAATAAGGTGTTTATCAACGACACGCTATCGGCGCCGGACCCTTCTACAGCCTTGGCTATCTCGGCTATAGAGCCTACATTAGGCGATAACTTCACCATGAGGTGTCGCGGCCACACCTTGCGCACCGCATCTACTACCGAGGACGCTCCGTCGCACGTCGTACCGAAGGCCATACCGCCCTGTTTAACATTGGGGCACGATATATTAAGTTCGATTGCGTGCAATGCTTCAAGCGAAGCCAAGCGCTCGGCTGTCGCCACGTAATCGGCCACAGAAGCACCCGAAACATTTACGATAACTTCGGTATCAAACGAAGATATCTTCGGATATATCTCAGTTACGAAATGGTCGACGCCTTTATTCTGCAAGCCAACGGCATTGAGCATGCCCGAAGGCGTCTCAACCATGCGAGGGTAAGGATTACCTTGACGTGGCTCCAACGTTGTACCTTTTACTATGAAACCGCCAAGATTATTTAAATCGATAAAATCACCATATTCCAGGCCATAGCCAAAAGTACCGGAGGCTGTCAGAACCGGATTCTTAAGTTTTATATCGCCTAATTGCGTTGACAAGTCTACCATTTCAATTCCTCCTTTCTTAATACAGGGCCGTCGGTGCATACACAACGATTTCCTTCTGCCGTATCTTCTACGCAACAAAGGCATGCGCCAAGCCCGCATGCCATCTTGTTTTCAAGCGAAAACTCAGCCTCCACCCCGTTATCGGAAGCGAAAGCATATAGCGAGCGCATCATAGGCATGGGGCCGCATACTTGCATTAAATCATAGTCACGACTTAGCAATTGAGGATGCTCCGTTACAAAACCATGAAATCCGGCGCTACCATCATCGGTGCATATATGTAAATCGGCAACCTCTTCAAAGGCTGCACACAGCAATTTGTCGGGTGCCGTACGCTCGCCGTATATTACAACCGGCCTAATACCTACATTATTGAGAGCCCTGGCCTGATAATATAGCGGAGCAATGCCTACACCACCGCCAACGAGCAAAACCTTGCCTGCCGACAGCTGAGAAAAGCCTCTGCCCAACGGAGCTATCACACGCAGAGTATCACCTACCGAATAATCGGCCAGTGCGGCACTTGCCCTGCCTAATGGCTTAACAAGCAACTCGAGGCGTCGAGGCGTATAGTTGAAAATAGAAAACGGGCGATTAAGCAACACATTAGCCCGATCGACAGCGACTTCTACAAATTGGCCCGGCAACATCTCTGGCAAGTCGTGATTGTCTTCCGGCACAAGACAGATATGAACAACATCGAGCTTGAGCCGTTGTATAAAATCTACCTTAAGAGTGAGTTGGTGTTTCATAAGGCTACAAAAAAAGCCGGAGTTAAAAACTTCGGCTTTTAGCGGTTATTGGTTTTTAAAGTGGCGGGAACGAGAATTGAACTCGTGACCTCCGGGTTATGAATCCGACGCTCTAACCAACTGAGCTATCCCGCCGTTTGCGACCGCAAAGTTACACACAATTTTTTATTCAGCCAAATTTTATATTATATTTTTCATTTTTTCGTATCTTTGCCGAAGATTACCACCCGCTTATAAACTATTACCAATCAATCTATATGAAGATAGGCGATATTGACCTTGGGCATCAACCGGTGATACTTGCTCCGATGGAAGATGTGACAGATGCATCATTCCGACTGATATGTAAAGAGCAAGGTACCGACATGACCTATACCGAGTTTGTATCGGCCGATGCGCTTATCCGCAATATAGCAGCTACAACACGCAAACTTCATATAGCTGATGGCGAGCGACCCACCGCCATTCAGATTTATGGTCGCGAAATCGAACCTATGGTCGAGGCTGCTCGCATAGTCGAAGCCGCCGGTCCTGACATTCTCGACATTAACTTTGGCTGCCCAGTGAAGAAGGTGGCCGGCAAAGGAGCCGGAGCCGGCATGCTCAGAGATATACCCAAAATGTTGGCGATAACCCGAGCTGTAGTCGATGCCGTGAAAATACCTGTTACGGTAAAAACACGCTTAGGCTGGGATTGCAACAACAAAATTATTGTAGACTTGGCCGAGCAGCTACAAGACTGCGGTATCAAAGCCCTAAGTATCCACGGGCGCACACGATCGCAAATGTATAGTGGCACTGCCGATTGGAGTGAGATTGCACGTGTTAAGAATAACCAACGCCTCACAATTCCTGTTATAGGAAATGGCGATATTACCACACCCGAAGGGCTGGTTGAAGCTTTCGACAAATATGGTGTTGATGGTGTCATGGTTGGTCGAGCATCGATAGGTGCACCATGGATTTTTAGAGAGATGACCGGGCTTCTGAGAGATGGAGCCATCCCCGTTGTGACGCCGGCCGATAAGTTTGCACTATTGCGTCGACAAATTCGTGAAAGCATCGAGCGCATCGACGAATACCGAGGCATCTTGCACATACGCCGACACTTGGCTGCGTCACCGCTTTTTAAGAGTATTCCCAATTTTAGGCCCACCCGTATTGCAATGCTGAAAGCCGAAACACTTGCCGACCTCGAAAATATTTTGGCACACATCGAAAACGATATAATTCCAACAATTATGTAGTGAGAAGTGCTATAGACATATAAATACACATTCTACAATCAGTAAAAGCATGAAAAAAGCAACAACAATTTTAATTTCGATATGCATTATTGCCTCTGTCAAAGCTGCGGTGCCGGGTATCGGCGAATATAAACTCGAAGTAAAAGACTTTGATAAATTGACCGTTGTCGACGGCATTGGCATCGACTACCATTACAGACCCGACTCTGCCGGATATGCCATATTCACATGCCCACACGAGCAAGTGTCGCATATAGTGTTCAGCAACAACAATGGTCATCTATCAGTACAGACCGATGCCTACGAAAAAACCATTCTCGATTTACCCCGCGTTAAAGTATATTCTTCGGGACTATCGAAAGCTGTCAACAGTGGCGATTCTCTGTTGAGAATATCAAATCTACCATATGTTGAAACACTCAAGGTGCAGCAAATAGGCAACGGGGAAATCGCATTAGAAAATATCTCTGTAGAGATAATTGATGCCACAATCATGACAGGGCATGGAGGCATTTCAATATCAGGCAACGCCAATAAAGCGATATTCAACAATGTAAGTTCCGGTCCTATCGACGCTTCTAAGCTCGTTGTTAGCACTGTGAAATGCAAAGTTGCCGGCTCCGGAAACATTGAGTGCGCTCCCATCGAAAGCCTGAGTATTATAGGGGCCGGCACCGGCACTATACGCTATCACTCACAACCTCATAAAATAAAAAAACGCGGCATTGGTGTAAAATTGATAGCCGCCGAGCATAATGGCACGGAACCTTAAGACACGCACAGCACACACTCTGAAGTGGAATCTCGTCGACCGTGTGGCAACGCAAGTGCTATACGCTGTAACCGGCATTGTGCTTGCTCGAATATTATCGCAAGAAGACTTCGGTCTCGTTGGGGCTGTTCTTGTCTTCCAAGCTTTTGCCTCATTAATAGTTGATAGCGGCTTTTCATACGCTTTGATTCAACGCAAACGACCGACACGTTTAGACTATTCCACCGTGTTGTGGTTTAATCTATTTGTAGCGGCACTACTCTACGCCATTTTGTATGTCGGTGCGCCTCTCATAGCCAAATGCTTTCAAAACGATGTGAGAATCATTCCATTATCGCGCGTATTATTTCTATCAATAATACTTAATGCCTCGGCTATTGTTCAGACCAACAGGCTTATGAAGGCAATGTCGGTGCGCATGGTTGCAATCTCGAACAGCATAGGGCTGAGCATTGGCGCTGTTGTCGGCATCATACTTGCCGTGAGCGGGTTTGGCGCATGGGCCATAGTATGGCAGACACTGTCGACATCGGCTGTAAAATCGCTGGTGTTGTGGACAACAAGCCGCTGGCGCCCTCTCTCAAAATTTTCGTTGTCGGCCCTTAAATCATATTTTGGCATAGGCTCGAAAATGATGCTCACATCCTTCCTAAACACCGTATTTCAGAATATATATTCGTTTTTTATAGGCAACCGCGCCGGCTTGGTGCCATTAGGATATTACACCCAAAGCGACAAATGGAGTAAAATGGGCATCACATCGCTGTCTCAGGTGCTAACATCATCTTTTCTCCCTGCTTTATCGGCTGTACAAGATGAAAAAGAGCGATTTGCATCTATTGTATCGAAGATGAATCGCTTTACCGCCTATTTACTTTACCCATCGATAGCCGGACTGATATTAATGGCTACACCGATATTCCACACACTATTCGACACGAAGTGGGACCCATCGATAATCCTTTTCCAATTATTACTGTTCCGAGGCATTTTCACAGTATTAAACTCCCTATATAACAATTATCTACTTGCTTTAGGCCATAGCAGATATATTTTATGGCTCGAAGTTTTGCGCGACAGCGTGGCCATTGTAGCACTCGTGCTAAGTTTACCTTATATAAATTATGCTACACCCGACAACCCTGTCTATGGTCTCACTATAATAATGTGGGGACAAGTCGCAAGCACTATTATTACATGGGTCGCAACTCTATATGTTACCCTTAAAGCTACAAAACTATCGGCCGGAAGATTTATTGCCGACAATATACCTTACATAGCACAGACCGGAGTCATAATTCCCATCATGGCAACGGCCACAATGTTTATAGAAAACCAAGCTTTATTATTGTTTGCCGAAGCTGCGATAGGCGTGGCGCTATACGTTGGCGGCAACTTCCTTTTGGGGTCTAAAATCCAAAAAGAGGTATTCCAATTTTTACTCAAAAGGAATGAGAATTAAAAATCGAAAGAGCCGGAGCCCTCTCTAACAACCACTGGAGAGCGACTATCTATGAGATCTACAACCGTGCTCGGGCCTAATACACACTCACCGCTGTCGATTGCAAGTACTACTTCCGACTGATTTCCAAAATCGGCCGGCGAATCGGCGACTGAAGATGTGAGGACCGGATTACCTAATTCCTCGGCTAAAGCTCTGGCAAACTCGCAGTCGGGAATACGCACCCCTATACTTTTTCGCCCCTTAAAGACTTTTGGCAACGACGTCGCCGCTGGTAAAATGAAAGTATATGGTCCGGGCAAATAGTGCTTGAGAATACGGAATGCAATGTTGTCGATACGAGCATATTCCGCCACTTGCGATAAATCACTAAAGACTGCCGATAGATAATTTTTATCAGGGTTAAGACCTTTAATATGACACAGGCGCTCTATCGCTCTATTGTTAAGAGCGTCACAACCCAAAGCATATAGGGTATCGGTGGGATAGATTATAATATCTCCGTTACGCAAAGCCTCTACAGCTTGCATCAATATACGTCGGTCTACACCACTACCCTTCGTCTCAATTACTTTCATCACCTACCCTCCATCTTTTTATATAAATATTCTTAGCTGATGCATATTGAGTTAACAATCTAATAGTTAAAGCTTCAACATCATCATTGCTATATACATTATCAACACCGTAAATATTGATAGTCATGAGAAGACGCGTCGTATCGGGCGACAACTTCGTACGCTCGTTATCGGATGTAGGAGTGCCTATGCCGCCTACTTTATCACGATACACCGGTAGCCCGGCTATATTGAGTTCGCCTCGACCTATTGCTTCGTAAGGCTCTCCCTCGATGCCAACTCCAAGAATAAGAGTGTTACCGACAATCTTGGCTGCATCAAAACCACCAATAGAGTGTCCTGTTTCCATAGAGATGAGGTTGATAAGGTCGATAGCCGTTAATGTGCGATATAAATCAAGGCCCTTCACAGCACGGCGACATAAAGCTTCCGCACTTGGGCGGTAGCGGTTGGGGTCTTTCCCGCATTTCTTGTATACAAGCCTCGTGGCGTCGATAGCAGGTCGGTGTCGCACCATCTCAATAGGAGTCGACGCCTGTATCTTTTGTTGACAATCGCATATTTCACTCCACAACGCATCGTTAGTAGGAGCATTGTCTATTTCTGCTTCTACCGAAATAACCTGTAACTCCGGCGCTGCTGCTTTTATCTTATCATCAAATTTAATCTCCATAGTCATTTGCAATTAGCGTCGAGCCACTCCGAAATTATTGTTAGCGTTTCTTCCGAGATATCCTCCGGCAACGAAGCATATTCGTCTGTAAGACCTGACGTGCAATGCTGGAATAGATGGTTGTGATCTTTCAATACCACCGTCGTGACGTTGGTATTAAGTTCACGAATTGTAGCGAGATTTTCCACAACCACTTGAACGTCTTTCGATCCGTTTAGTGCAAGCCACGGGATATTTACCGCCTTAATATCTTTTTCGGGGTTATATCGCATAAATTCTCTATACCAAGGCGACAACATTACATTTGCAGCGGCTACAAACTGCTCTTGTACCTGTGGCAACTTTGCCGCCTCAGGCCCAACTTGCTCAGCGAGTGTCTGTATAATCATTGATTGGGCTATAGCTACCGACAGATTCCCTTTTGCATAGTCGAGAATACGGCGTTGTATCGGTTCGGCATCCCAGCGACCGGTCTGTCCTACGGCGATAGCGCGAGTCTGCGACATAACAATAGAGTCGCCCGGCCATGCCGGCGCTGCAAGGGTTATTATGAAGCGGCACAGCGAGTTATGTGCACCAATCTTAATTGCCGTCGTACCACCCTCAGAGTGACCGAGAACGCCTACAGGGACACAGCCTTTGTAGAGTGAATCAACATAAGCTACGGCGGCACTGATATCGGTAACAAAGTCGGCATTTGTAGAGCCTTTGAATTCGCCTCCGCTCGCACCGATACCACGATCATCAAGGCGCAGCACGGCATAGCCACGTTCACCGAGATACTCAGCTATTCTTTTGAACGGTCGATGCCCTAATATTTCTTCGTCTCTGTTCTGTTGCCCACTGCCCGTTGCCATAACTAATGCGGCTTTGGGCCTATCTTGCGGAACGACAAGAGTACCGCCAAGAGTAATGCCGGCGTCTTTGTTATATACCATCAACTCAACCTCAGTAAAGGCTTTGGCACTGAGGCATATTGTTGATATCAAGATGAGGAAAAGATAATGTTTCATCGCTGAGTCTTAAAACTTTATAGGCGAAGCTACCGACTGCTTTGTTATGGCAATATCAAGTACTTCATCGACTGTGTCGACATAATGAAACACGAGACCTTCGGGATACTGCGGCGGCATATCATCAATATCTTTTTTATTCTCCTTCGACATTACTATATCGGTGATTCCGGCACGTTTGGCCGCTAATATCTTTTCGCGGATACCACCTACAGGAAGCACTTTGCCGCGAAGGGTGATTTCACCGGTCATAGCCAAATGTGGCGCTACGCGCTTCTGAAGGAATGTCGACACTATCGACGTTGCTATCGTAATACCGGCCGACGGCCCGTCTTTTGGCACTGCGCCTTCAGGGAAATGTACGTGAAGAGAATATTTTGCAAACAACTCGGAATTTATGCCCAACTGCTTGGCGTGAGCCTTAACCCATTGGTAGGCTATCGTAGCCGATTCTTTCATCACATCGCCGAGCTTACCGGTAAGCGTAAGAGTAGGTGTCGACGATGCCGATAGCGACGATTCTGCGAGTAATATTTCACCACCGACTTCGGTCCACGCGAGCCCGGTAACAACACCGGCGATATCATTTCCTTCGTACTTATCGTGGTTGTAAGGCGCCAGGCCCAACAATTCATAAAGGTGCTGAGGCTCAACCGGCGCAGGGAAATTTTTTCCTTGCATTTTGTATAACACGGCTTTGCGCGCTATCGCTGCAAGTTTTTTCTCAAGGGCACGCACACCGCTTTCGGCTGTGTAGTTGCTTATGATTGCTTTCAATGCATCATCGCTAATTTGCAATTCTTTAGCCTCAAGTTTATCTGTCTCGAGTAATCGAGGAATAAGATGGCGACGCGCTATCTCCATTTTTTCTTCAAGAAGATAACCACTGATGTCAATAATCTCCATACGGTCGAGCAATGGCCGAGCTATGGTAGAGAGCGTGTTTGCCGTTGCAATAAACAGCACGTCCGATAAATCGAAATCGACATCAATGTAATTGTCATGGAAATGACAGTTTTGCTCCGGGTCGAGAACCTCCAATAGAGCCGCTGCGGGGTCTCCCTTATAATCATTGCCTATTTTATCTATTTCATCAAGAAGCAAAACAGGATTATTTACACCGGCACGGCGTATAGCATCGATAATTCGTCCCGGCATAGCGCCTATGTATGTTCTACGATGACCTCGTATCTCAGCTTCGTCGTGCAAACCTCCAAACGATACTCGCTCATATTTACGCCCCAGAGCACGAGCTATCGACTTGCCAACCGACGTTTTACCAACACCCGGTGCTCCCACCAGACAGATTATCGGAGCTCGCCCGTCGGGGTTGTGCAACAACATTGCGAGCTGTTCAACGATACGCTCTTTAACTTTTTCAAGGCCGTAATGGTCGGCATTAAGGATAGCTGTAGCGCTATCGAGAGTTGCGAACGACATGGTAGAAGCGCTCCAAGGCAAGGCCGCAAGAGTATCAAGATAGCTATACAGCACTGAATAATCGGGCGAAGAGGGATTATAACGCCTCAACTTTTCGATTTCTCTATTGAAGAGCTCGAATACTTTTTCGGGCATATCAGCCTCTTCGGCTTTCGCCAACAATTCATCGGCCTCGTCGGCGCCACCGTATAGCGTGTCACGAATAGCGTCCATCTGTTGCTGAAGAAAAGCGTTCTTCTGATTCTCCTCCATCGAGCGTTGAGCCTTCTTCATTATCTCCCGAGTCACTTTCATTCTCTCATCGAAAATGTTAAGTTCACCCAGAAGTCCGATGGCGCGGTCGGTCAAACGCGATTTTGAGAGCAAGCCGTTTTTTATCTTAGTATCAACCGGGAGATTGGTACATAAGAAGTTGAGCATGGTGTCGTTTTCTTTCATTTGCCCTATGGCAGCCAACAGACCGTTAGGGTCGGAATCGTTAAGTGCCCGATTTGCCACTACTCGTATTTGATCACAGGCGAGGTCGAATTCAAACCCGTCTGTAGCAGGTTCATCGGGTATAAACTTAACGCGAGCGGCCAAGGATCCTACCTCGGCAGGTGTTGCACTGCGTCCGAGAATACGGAATTTACCACGTGCTCTAACCAATGCCGAATGAGTGCCGTCGGGGCGCTCGAAAATATTCAAAACGTCGGCAAGAGTACCATACTTATATAGTCCGGTTGTGATAGCCGGAAATTCTTCGTCGGGGAAAATCTGACAAACGATGCCTATAGGTGTGGCGCTATCGGTGGCATATCGCGCGAGTTTCAGCGAATTCTCTCGTCCCAATTCAAAGCTTATCGTTAAACCGGGAAACAAGACAAGATTTCGCGTTGGTAAAATCAATAGATGTTCACTGTCGGCCTCTTTATCGAAGCGCGACAAATCTATTTCTATTCGTTGTATTCCAAGTGTATCGACGTCGTTATTGTTATTATTCATATTTCTTACTAATGATTCTTTTTACCTATAGCAAAAACAAGGCCAAAGTTACTAAAAATTGTGCTAACAGCATTGCACCGACAATAAATTCTATTTAATTCTTTTAGTTACAGGCCATTGGCAGCTATAGTGCCGAGTGTTGCAAATTTCCCGACTACCGACCGATTGGCGGCTTTGTGTTGATAAAAATTGCCCCAAAGGTATAATTTTTCATTTTATGTTATGAAACATTGCTACTATTGTTGCTTTCTTCAAAAATTTTCATTAAAATTGCACACCGAAATTACACACACCATAATTTGAACAATAATTAAAGACTGATATAATGAAAAACTACCAATTAAAAGACATTAGAAACATAGCCTTGCTTGGTAGCAAAGGCTCAGGTAAAACCACTCTCGCAGAAGCTATGCTCTACGAGTGTGGAGTTATAAAACGTCGTGGCACTGTTTTGGCAAAAAACACTGTATCCGACTATTTCCCTGTTGAGAAAGAATATGGCTATTCGGTATTCTCAACAGTTTTTTATGCAGAATTCCTCGACAAAAAACTCAACGTTATCGATTGCCCCGGAGCCGACGACTTTGTAGGCTCTGCCATTACGGCACTCAACGTTACCGACACCGGTGTTATCGTTGTTAATGGCCAGTATGGTGTAGAAGTTGGCACACAAAACATTTTCCGCACAGCAGCGTCGTTGAAGAAACCTATAGTCTTTGCACTCAACCAGCTCGATGGCGAAAAAGCCGACTTTGATAATGTTCTCGAGCAGATGCGCGAAGTTTTCGGTCAGAAAGTAGTGCCCGTACAATATCCATTGTCATGCGGTGCAGGCTTCAATGCCGTTATCGACGTGCTCCTTATGAAGAAATATTCATGGGGCCCCGAGGGTGGCGTGCCTAAAATCGAAGACATACCGGCCGACGAACAAGACCGCGCCATGGAATATCATCAGGCTCTCATCGAAGCAGCTGCCGAAAACGATGAATCGTTGATGGAAAAATTCTTTGAGGAAGGACATCTCTCAGAAGACGAGCTACGTCTTGGCATCCGCAAAGGCCTTATCGACCGCTCTATCTTCCCGCTCTTCTGCGTAAGCGCTGAAAAAGACATGGGCGTGCGCCGCATGATGGAGTTCCTTGGCAACGTAGTGCCTTTGGTCGACGATATGCCAGCTCCCAAAAACACAGCCGACAACGAAGTGAAGCCCGATCCCAACGGACCGCTCAGCATCTACGTATTCAAAACTACAGTAGAACCGCACATTGGCGAAGTAAGCTACTTCAAAGTAATGTCGGGTACGCTCAAGGCAGGTGCCGACCTCGAAAACGTTACCAGAGGCGGCAAAGAACGCTTTGCTCAGATTTTCTGCGTATGCGGGCAAATCAAAACTCCGGTCGACGAACTCGTTGCAGGCGACATTGGCGCTTCTGTAAAACTTAAAGACGTAAGCACCGGCAACACTCTTAACGAGAAAGGTTGCGACTACGTATTTGACTTCATCAAATACCCTGCTCCTAAATACCAACGTGCTATCCGTCCGGTAACGGAAAGCGATGCCGAGAAACTCAGTATGATTCTCACCCGTATGCACGAAGAAGATCCTACTTGGGTTGTTGAGCAATCAAAAGAGTTGAAACAAACCATTCTATCGGGTCAAGGTGAATTCCACCTCCGCACTCTCAAATGGCGCGTTGAAAACAACGACAAATTACCTATCGTATTCGAAGAGCCCAAAATACCTTACCGCGAAACTATTACACGCGCATCGCGTGCCGACTATCGCCACAAAAAACAATCGGGTGGTGCCGGTCAGTTCGGTGAAGTACACCTCATTGTAGAGCCATATACCGAAGGCATGCCGGCTCCCGACACCTTCCGTTTTGGCAACCAGGAATTCAAAATGAGTGTACGCGACACCCAAGAAATACCATTGGCATGGGGTGGCAAACTTGTTGTGTGCAACTGTATCGTAGGTGGCGCCATCGACGCTCGCTTCATTCCCGCTATCGTTAAAGGTCTTATGGACCGTATGGAGCAAGGTCCTCTCACCGGTAGCTACGCTCGCGACGTCCGAGTATGTATCTACGATGGTAAGATGCACCCGGTAGACTCTAATGAAATCTCGTTCCGTCTTGCCGGACGTAACGCTTTCAGCCAGGCATTCCGTGAAGCTAACCCGAAAGTACTTGAGCCCGTATACGATGTTGAAGTACTCGTTCCGGCCGATGTTATGGGCGATGTTATGAGCGACCTCCAAGGCCGTCGTGCTATCATCATGGGTATGTCGAGCGAAAACGGATTTGAGAAACTATCGGCAAAAGTTCCTTTGAAAGAAATGTCGAGCTACTCTACCTCGTTGTCGTCGATCACTGGCGGACGCTCATCTTTCTCGATGAAATTCTCTAACTACGAACTCGTTCCTGCCGACGTTCAAGAGAAACTTCTCAAAGAATACGCAGAAAAGAACACCGAAGAATAATCTTTTCTCCCTTCATACAGACGCCCCGATATGCCATTCCGACAATCGGGGCGTCTTTTTAGATTTTATTACCACGATGTTGCGTAAAATTGTCATAGCAAGCGATTCGTTCAAAGGATCGCTCAACTCTGCCGACGTTGCTTCATGTTGTGAACGTGGCATCAAGCGAGTACTTCCCCACTGCCAAGTTGAGAAAGTAAATATCGCCGACGGTGGCGAGGGTACGCTTGCCGCGTTGCTCCACCCCCGATGCACGACACATCATTGCTTGGTACGCAACCCTTTACGTAAAGAGATAGAAGCTGAATACGCAACATATAAATCAACAGCCTACATCGAGCTGTCGTCGACAAGTGGTCTCACGCTTGTGCCATCGACAGATCGCAACCCCTGGATTACCGACACCTACGGGCTCGGCGAGATTATCGCCGATGCTCTCGACAAGGGATGTCGACAATTCATTATTGGTATCGGGGGAAGCGCCACTAACGACGCAGGTATTGGCATGTTGTCAGCCCTTGGCTATCGTTTCTTAGATAACTGCGGAGCTACAGTTTCACCCGGTGGGAAAGGACTCATCGACATTGTTAGCGTTGACAATTCCAATATCCATCCCAAGCTCACCGAGGCCCATTTCACAGTAGCTTGCGACGTGCAAAATCCTCTCTACGGGCCTAATGGCGCTGCATATATCTTCGCGCCACAGAAAGGTGCGGATGCGGCAATGACAGAGCGACTCGATTTAGGCCTTCGCAATTTTGCGGCCATAACGCAAGAATTTACAGGTTGTAACGTATCGGGTATTAACGGAGCGGGCGCTGCCGGTGGTGTTGGCGCCGCTTTTGTCGCTTATCTTGGAGCTGAGCTTAAGTCGGGGATAGACGTGATACTCGACATTGCCGACTTCAACACTCTAATCGCCGATGCCGATTTGATAATTACCGGCGAAGGATGCATCGACAGCCAAACACTTATGGGGAAAGCAGCCTATGGTGTACTTCGCCGCGCGAAAACTGCAGGTGTGCCGGTCGTTGCCTTAGGCGGAATTATTAGAGACCGCGAACTACTTACCGATGCGGGGTTTGATGGCCTTTATTGTATAAACGACCCGGCGACAAGCATAGAAGAGGCCATGAAGCCCGATATTGCCAAGCGTAATATTGAGCGTACGGCGGAGTTGATAGCTAAACTGTATTAAACTATATCGCTCTGCGCGAATTCGCGAGCATCGTGCCACGACACTCCGTGAGCAACAAGTTCTCGAATTAACATATCCGACGGATTTACCAAGATGTTGTTTCTTGCACCGACCAAAAGCAAGGGTAAATCATCGATGTGATCGGTTATCACTGCCTCAAGGACGTCATCGGGCCTCATATAACGCCGCACAGCTACTACTTTCTCTTCAGCACGACACTCCTCTTTTGTGGGATTATCTCCAAGACGGGTTGCCACATAATCGCCGTCCCACACCCATGGTATGTAAAAATCGGCGGCGGCTGTCGCCAGAATGATATCAGCCCCGCTACTTCTGTATTTCTCGATAATCCGAGCTACTACACCGTTTTTTGTGCGCTCTATGGCATTGACAAAGTCTTTTCGCAAGCTTTCTGATTGAGGTATAATGCTCAATACTGCAAATTTCATTTGTTTATGACTTACGAGATGTAACTTTCTGAGGATTAGCCACAAAATGATGCGCACTCGCTTTATAAAACCGACACGACGAAGAGCCAGCCTTATATAAATATGTAAGGAATTACCATCTATTAGAGTGCCATCGAAATCGACAACTACTATTCTTCGTGACGATAATCTTTCGACCATGGAAATCTTATGAGCGTTTTATCGTTATACAGATAATAATCAGGCGCAACGTATGGCGAAGATGTTGTAATAGTTATTGTGGCAGAGCGTACTTCAGGCCCGCCATTCAAAGCCTCAAGGACGCTTTTGAGAGTGCGGCCGCTATCTACTGCATCATCAACAACAAGCACACGTTTAGCTTCAGGCATCGCCTCCTCTAAAAACTCGACTGATAATACTTGTTCTTTTTTTCTTATACGCATGATAAATGCCTCAACCATCCTCATGAAATTTCTCACCGACACCGGTAGGCAACGCACAATGCACATCACCCCCTCGGCGTTTTCTTTTGTCTTTGTAGAAGGCCTTCGGCATGTAACGGTTATATGCGGCACATCACCAAACATATATTCAGCAACCTTAACGCCGCCTGTAGCTATTCCGATAATCAAATCGGGGTGATACATAGCTTCAATCTGCTCTTGCAACACTTTGCAGTGCTGCCTTAACAAGGCTTCGTCTAAAGTAATAACTCTCATTCTCTACTAATCGGTATACGCGCTGCTATAAGTTAAAGTCATGCCTTTTGTTTTTCTGCGCAACACTTAAGTGACAGAAATATATTATTCTATGGCTACAAATTTAGTAATTTTTCTGTTAATATCAGCACCGCGATAATATTGCGTCATGCTAAGAAACAACGAAAGCGGGCGCAAAAAAACGACACCCGCTTTACTATCAAAAAAGAATAGAATTCTTATTTGCGACGGCGCACCGAACGTGTAGCACCGGAGTTAGACGATTGCGACGACTGTTTAGGAGTCTTCGCCTTCACTTCTTTTGTCTTTGTCGAACTTTTAGTAGAGCGACTCGTAGCTCGTGTCCTTGACGTTTTCGGTGTTGATTTTTCAACAACAGCCGAGCTATCACGTCCGGCTTCGAGAGCTTCACGCGCCTCACGTGCCGCAATCACTTCTTCGCGAGAAGGCACCCACAATTTCTTTTCGAAATCGTCGAGGCGGCTTTGAATACTATCTTGAGCTCTTTTGAGGTCGTCGGGATCGGAATATAACTGCACCATCGACTTGTTTTTCAAATTACGCGTTTTATAAATATCGCCATCATACATGGTGAGGGTGAAGAAATCATCGTAGGTACATGTTGGCAAGTTGTTATCGTCATCCACGAAAATTGTCTGGGCGGCAAGATACGGTCTTAAGTCGGTAAATTTCACCCAAAACATGGGATATTTTAACGCATCGCCGCCAAAATCGCCGGCACGGTGAAGCACCGGACATATTGCTTCTACAATAGGATTGAGGCGATTGTTGCGAGTGTCGTATTCCCAACGCTCCACTATATAATAAGAGAGGACCTCATTTGTGGGCACGTCATTTTCATCGATAGTAAAACGCGGATTCTTCTCTGTAGAGCCTTTAGCCTCGGTGTATGGTATATAAAAGCGGTCGAGGACATCGCGTGTTTTGATGCGATACTGCTCTGTAAAAATTTCACGACCATCGAGGTATTCATATGCCGGAATAGTATTTGCGGCAAGGAGTCGCATTATTATGCGGAAAAGATTTTCTTGTCCGTCAATAGGTTCCTCAGGGAAATACAATGGTCCGTTTTTATCTTTATCGACGTCGAGAGAGCGATATATAACCCTCATCCATTGTTTATCGGCATCGGTGATGCTCGAATCATCGTTGCTGAAAAAGCTCTGCATACGCTCCGTAACCACCGTACCATCTTGCTGCTTGGGTGCATTACGATCGGCAGTACGACGACGAACGACACCATTGCTATCGTCTTGAGCAAATGACATTGCGCTACAACATATAATTGCAGTTGCTGCGAGTGCTGTTTTTATTATTCTATTCATATTGTCGATAAAGAATGAACTTAGTTTACAATAACTTCCATCGGCGATAGATCGCGCGTTATACCATCGGGACCTTTAGCCTTAATTCTCGAGATGAAGAAACGTTTTCCACGGGCGAGGCGCTGGAATTGCGATTTTTGGCGTTGTGAGAATTGTGATCCATCACTAACCTCGGGCAAAGCATTACCCGACGAATCGAAGAAAACTGTTTCGAAGCTTATCACAGTAAATGGTGTATCCAACAGACCGTCGTCAATAGCTGCCTCAAGGCCGGGCGAAGCCATCAATAACGACTTCGCGAAAGGCTTACCGCCACGATAATGGTCGGTATTCCCTTGTGCATCCCTGAAAGCGATGAAAGGTGTCGGATCGGGCAATTTTCTAACTCTAAACGTTGTGGCAGCCATAGGCACAGAGTGTCCGTCCATATTTGCAGTGACAGTTATCACGGCATCTTGCCCTACGGTCTGAGGCTTTGCCACCCAATGGTCGCCGTCGCGCACGAGGGTGCCGTTTGTCATAGCTGCCGAGATGTCGCCCATAGCTACGCCCGGCACGGAAATACTCACCGGGTTATTTATACCGGCATATAGCACATTCATAAGAGTGGCCGATACTGTTGCCATAGGCTCAATTACGGTATACGACGAGCGGAAATCGTGCCTTGTCGTAGTGCCATCGTCGTGACTCACCTCAAGCCAACCGGTATAGTCAAAATTGCCTGTAGCGCCTGTGCTTATTTCATATAACCCGTAAGAATTATCGAGGGGCTTTCCTTCAATATACACTCGTGGACGCTGCGTAGTGTCAACAGCTGCCAATACTATATTGGCTGAATATTTTCCACCGCGCATTACCAATCGTGATTGAGGCATAACATAGGCATTAAGTTCATTAACGCGCAAATCACCGGCATCGACTTGCGACAGTAGAGACGCTAACACTTCTCCTTCGGCATATAAGATATCGCTCTGCAATTTAGAAAGGAGTGTTACTGCTGCCACAACAGGTTGCTGGTCAAATTTTGCCTCTTCCCAAAGTTGAGGAGCAAGAGTACCCGAGCGAACAATGGGGGCTGTCGACAATGCTTCCTCTATGGTGTGGCGCTTTAGTGTGTCGGGTATCATCGACGACACATAGCCACGATAATCGTCGATACGCAACCTCAAATCACGGCCGCGAAGAGTCCCGGGTGCCAACATTATCACAGCGGCAGCTTCGAGATCGTCGCGGTTTTTAATATTGGCGGGCGACCCATTAGCGCCATCGGCTTTCTTTACTATTCGCAATTTAAGAGAATCGACATAACCATAAAGAGCCGACGTAACATTGCGCACTTCGGTGGCCTTATCGAGCCACTGACGGCCCTTCTCAGGATTCTTTTCCGCAAAACTCTGTAATTGGCTATATATCGATGAATTTCTCGTCTCGAAGTTGGAATTAGAGCGATTAAGGCCATCGTGAACTTGCGTGAAGCCATCGAGGACATCGCTCGACACATTAAGGGCAAGCATAGCCGTTAAGACGATATACATCAAGTTTATCATCTTCTGGCGCGGTGATTGTTTTGTGCCGTTAGCTCCCATCTATTTTTTATTTAGAGATATCGAACGGATTTGTTGCTTGCTCTCCACTATTTGCCTGTGGATTCATCATCGGGCGGCACATGTTTATTGTCATTGCCGTAATCATCTTCTCGTATACGCCATTGAGTTGCTCAATATAACGAGCCATACGCTCTGTTTCTTCACAATAGCGTGCACTTTGAGTTACCGATTTTTCATACATATCGCGTATGTCTTTTATTCCACGATTTACGCGGTCAATAGAATCGATTTGCGAAGACACGCTGCGTAATTGCAATTCATATATGGTGTTGAGACCACCGATATTACGATGGAGAGCCTGCATTTGCTCAACATAACCTTGTGAGCTCTGAGATATTTCGGCAGAGTTTTCAGTGATAGCCCGATAACTATCGAGGAGCACAGATGATACTTCATTGAGCGCTGCTGTAGTAGCATGTAATTGTTGCATATCGTTGGCTATTGTCGACATCTGGTCGAGATATTGCTGTGTGGCGCATGTCAGTTCCGACATTCGTGCCAACTGGTCGGCAGCGGCCGCCATTTTAGCAATGCTATCACTCAATGAGCGGCTGTCTTCAGGCGTTAGATCGATATTATCCGGTAGCCCTACTGTTCGGCGGGCCTGGCCTTCAGTAACACCTGGCACTACCGTGCCGGTAATCTGACCGTCTTCTATCGACTCATCACCTTTAAGCGCAGGAAAAACTTCTTCCCACTTATATTCTTTCGGAGGACGATCGAAAGCAGTAAGGATAAACATTAAGACCTCGGTACCCATACCGATAGATAGGAGCACGTTACCTCCGGGGAGGTGAAGAATCTTGAACAAGGCACCCCATATAACGATAGCAGCACCAATACTATATGCAAAATTGAAAAAGCGTTGGCCCTTTTCGCTACCGATAAAGGCACTTATGCCGCTCTTATATTGTTGAACTTTTCCCATAATAAACTTTAATATTTACAGAAGATATGGTAATAGTTTAGCGTTTTCTGTTTTTCTGTTTCTGCCCTTTGGCAAATCCTATTTGAGTACGCACGCAGCGGAATCCTATATACGAGCGCTGTTCATTCTGATATTCCCACATTCTGAGGTCGGAACGCACATTGTGAGCAACATCTTTCCAAGAGCCGCCACGTATTATTTTACGCTTCATCTTGTATGGGTCTTCAACGGCGGCATTATATCTGTAATCGGGATTGAGATCAGAGGTGAGACGACCGACACTCTCGGTGTAAGCGGTCGAGGTCCATTCGCTCACATTACCTGCCATATCATATAGACCAAAGTCGTTGGGCGCATAAGTGCCGACACGTGATGTGATAACATGCCCGTCTTTAACGTAATTGCCTTCCATTGGCTTGAAATTGGCATAAAAGCAACCTTTATCGTCACTCATGGTAAGATCGCCATCCCATGGATATGGATTATCATCAATGCCGGCACGTGCGGCAAATTCCCATTCGGCTTCTGTGGGCAAGCGATAAGGCTCTACATAGATACCCTCTCGACCTAACGAGCGACGAAGGAAATCGGTGCGCCAATTAGCAAAAGCTGTTGCTTGCTCCCAGCTCACGCCCACAACAGGATAATCGGAATAACCACCATGCGCAAAGTACATTCTCACATAAGGCTCGTTGTAAGCGTTCTCAAAGTCGTTGACCCAAGCGGTGGTGTCGGGATACACATTCACGATATATGTATTCACAAAATCGTAGTCGCCCGTAAGAACTCGTGATATGGTTTGACGTACGATTTCGCCCTCATCGTTTATATATGCTGTATCTTTCGATATAACAGGCGATTGGGTAGGAGTAGCCTTGTCGGTATTATATTCACGGCGCTTCGGGTCGAGGCGGTTGCGACGTTTGGCTGCTTCTGTATGGTTATATACTTCATAGCGATAGTTAAGTTGCTCGCCATCAAGTTCACGTACTCCGGTAATCGGATTTGTGCGATACACACTTTCGATGGCCCGCAGCTCGTCTTCGTTGGGGTTACGCCAAGGGATAGCTTTATTCCAATTAAGATGAGGTGTCACCGGATTACCTTCGCGGTCTTCTTCTATCTTAAAATCTTCATTACCGCCATAAGCAGGATCGGCAAGACGCTCGCGGATAATGGAATCGCGAACCCAAAAGACAAATTGCTTGTATTTGGCATTTGTGATTTCGGTTTCATCCATCCAAAACCCATCAACTGAAATACCACGAGCATTTGCTTCAAGATTCCATAAAGAATCGGCATTACTAACGCCTACCTTCATAGAGCCACGGTCGATAAGCACCATCCCATAGGGAGTAGGCTCTGCCCACGACGGGCCTCCGACTCCTGTTACTTCCCCACCTGCCGATAAGCGGCCACCACCGGCTGCACACGATACAAGTAGAGCTACTGCCATACACGAAAATAATATCCGCTTGGTTTTCTTCATATTTTTCTTATTCTATATCTTTCTTATAAAAAAAAACTGCTTCAAAAAGGCTACATCAGCCTTACACTTTTATGTCTGTTTCGATTTTTATCCGATAAATCGAGTTTAAGGCTATATCCTATAAATAGTTCATGGCTACCCGACGATGCGGCCCTTATGGCCGTAGTAGCATATTCGTAGCTATAACCTATGTAAAAGTTCTTCACTTCGGCAGCGACTGTGGCTATCACGGCATCGTTCCATCGATATCCAACACCAAAAGAAAGTAGTTTGCGATATCTGGCGCGAGCCGTCAATTCACCTGTCGTAAAACCGAAATCGGATTTAACTAAAACAGATGGTGCTATTTCAAATAACGTATTTTCTATCGGAATATTGCATCCGGCTGTGAAATATAATGTTCGGCGAGCTTGAAACTGGTATTTTCGGTCGCTTGATGTTTCGCTGCCCCCCGATGCATTTTCAGCATTCATCGTAATCGTTGGAGATGTAAGGTGAGTACACGACAGGCCTGCATAGAAGCGCGGATGCTCATACCATATACCTGCAGCCAAGTCAAGGGCTGTGCCATGTATATCTGATGTAGGGATAGCATCATCAACACTCTGGTGATAGTCGTCGTCATCGGGCAGATACACTTCCGAGCCCTTGAAAGATTGGTCGTAGAGACCCACTTGTAGACCTACACTCCACAGCCCACCCCATTTGCGCAATTTATAAGCTATCTGTGCGCCGGCATTGAGCGTTTGATATAGGCCTATACTTTCTTGTGCAATTTCGACACCGACAGCAAATCGCTTCTCTAAAAGCTTAAAGGGCATATCGGCAACGCCCACAAAACTTTGTGGTGCATTCTCGATACCCAGCCATTGCAATCGCGCCCCACCGCGGATGCGGATATAATCGGTATTACCTATTGCAGAAGGATTGTAAAACGACGGCACTTCATAATACTGCGCCAATTGCACATCGCTCTGCCCTTTTACGCAAAAAGCTGAGAATAGAACAATTGATATCGACAATATTAGCGTTTTGAGCTTCATTGTTTTATTCGAAATAGAAGGTTAGGACTACCATATTGGAAGTCACTTTTGATAGCGACTGCGTAAACTTATACTTCAAAGGGTCATCTTCGAGGTCGGGGCGATCATGAATGAGTACATCGCTCAGGCCAAAGCAGAACTTTATTTCAGGATTAAGCTTGAAATATGGCAGATAAAAATCGCAACCAAAACCGACCGAAAGATATACATCGCCCGATTGCAATTGAAATATATCGCTTCTCTTTTTTGTTACATCAAAAACCGGAAGAATGCCACCTACGATGTAAGGACGCGAATTACGATAGCGCGCAGCGGCATATTTTACATCAACGGGCAATACTATAAATGTTGACTTTACATTTTGACGCTGCACAGCTGCAGTTTCGACCTCTCGCATCGACACATTACGGCTTCCGAAATACATGCCCGGAGAAATACGCAACGAAAAATAGTTATTAAGCCGTAAATCAAACAAGCCATTAACACAAAATCCGGGTTGATAATCAGGCTGATCGATGCGCCATTCTTCACCTTCTTCGGTTATATATCCGTTATGCTTAAATAGCAAATCGGAAGTATACATGCCCACCGAAAAGCCAAGATGCCATTTTCGCATATCGGCATAGGGTCGATTTAATATTTTATCGTTAAAAGTACGAGAATAGGCCGGCATTACTATTGCAATACCAGCCAATAAAAATAGAATTAATGTCTTCAAGTACTTCATCAACAATAATAACGAACTTTTTTCATTATTATTGCCTTATCGATGAAAACAGCCTTATTATAAATCGTTCTTAGCCTATCACAAGCATGGCATCACCATAGCATCCGAAGCGATACCCTTCTTTAATTGCAGTGCGGTATGCCTCCATTATCAAGTCGTAGCCACCAAAAGCAGCCGACATCATGAGCATAGTTGAGTAAGGCATATGGAAATTTGTAACAAAATCGGTAGCTACCGTGAAATCGTATGGCGGGAAGATAAACTTATTAGTCCAACCGTCGTATGTCTTCATATGTCCACCCATGCTTTCGGCTGTTGCAATAGCACGCAACACCGAAGTGCCAACGGCACACACTCTGTGGCCACCATCACGAGCGGCGTTTACCGTCTCCACTAATTCAGGCGTAGCAATCATTTGCTCAGAATCCATACGATGCTTTGTAAGATCTTCAACATCTATTTCACGGAAAGCGCCCAAGCCGCTATGTACGGTAACGAATGCTTTCTTCACACCTTTGATTTGCAATCGTGTAAGAAGGCTTCGCGAAAAGTGCAGACCGGCAGCGGGAGCGACAACAGCGCCCTCTTTTTCAGCAAAGATACATTGGTAATTCTTAGCATCGTCGGGCTCGGGGTCGCGCTTGATATAGGGAGGCAGCGGAGTCATGCCAAGAGCAAATAGGTCTCGTTTGAATTCATCGTGAGGCCCATCGTATAAGAAGCGCAAAGTACGGCCTCGCGATGTCGTATTATCTATTACCTCAGCGACCATCGACTCGTCGTCGCCGAAATAGAGTTTATTTCCTATACGTATTTTACGAGCCGGTTCAACCAACACATCCCACAACTTATTATCGGCGTTGAGTTCGCGAAGGAGAAACACTTCGATACGCGCGCCCGTTTTCTCTTTGTTGCCATAGAGAAGAGCCGGGAACACCAGAGTGTCATTAAAGACCATAACGTCTTGGTCATTGAAAAAACCAAGAATATCGCTGAAAATATGGTGTGATATTTCTCCTGTTTTACGATTTACGACCATCATGCGCGCATCGTCGCGGTCGGGTGTAGGATATTTAGCGATAAGTTCTTCGGGAAGGTTGAATTTGAACTTTGAGAGTTTCATATCTATTATTTATTTCTATTTCTTATTAATCTTGCGGCATTTCTATTTCTACGGTGCGTATCAGTTCGGCCGCCTGCTGCACCGAAAGGCACTTTTCTATTGTTATATCACCTACTCTGGTGCGTCGCAGCGCTGTAAGATGAGCACCGCTATTTAGCGCTATGCCTATATCTCTTGCTAGCGCTCTAATATATGTACCTTTGCTACATACAACTCTTACTTCCAGGACTTTGGGTGAGAACGACAATAGTTCCAGCTCGTCTATAACAAGAATTTTGGGTTTAAGTTCAACCTCACGGCCTTTGCGCGCAAGGCTATAAGCTCGCTTACCATCTATTTTACAAGCAGAATAAGCCGGTGGAACTTGTTCAATTCTTCCTACAAACGTTTTCAGCGTGTCTCGTACGAGCTGTTCCGTTATATGCTCTGTCGGATATGTGGCATCAATCTCTGTTTCAAGGTCGAACGACGGTGTTGTAGCGCCTAAGGCTATCGTGGCTATATATTCCTTGACGCCGGCCTGCAAGTCGTCGATACGCTTTGTAGCCTTTCCGGTGCATAATATCATCACTCCAGTGGCAAGTGGATCGAGCGTACCCGCATGGCCTACCTTAATTTTTTTAAGGCCAAGGCGACGTGTCAATGCACCCCTCAGACGCTTAACAGCATCGAATGATGTCCATCCAAGAGGTTTGTCGATATACAATATTTCTCCACTTATGAAATTCATGTGTAGGGATAGTATATTCAGAACAAATTAAACCCTTTGGCTATGCATATAATACCCACGATGAGACAGTAGACGGCAAACCACACAAGCTTACCTTTCTTCACGATTGATAGCATCCACTTACATGCCAGGCACCCTACGATGAAAGCGGCTATAAATCCGACAAGAAGAGGCAGAAGTCCAACAGCCGTATCAGCGGCTCCTGCCACAACATCGTCGCCAAGCATCTTTTTAACATCGAGAAGTGCTTCGCCAAGAATTGGAATTATCACCATGAAAAATGAAAATTGAGCAACTTGCTCTCGTTTATTGCCTATAAGGAGGCCCGTCGCTATCGTTGTGCCCGAACGGGAAAGGCCGGGGAGCACAGCTACAGCCTGTGAGCATCCAATTATGAATGCGTCTATATAAGATATATTGCGAGGACGATAGACATTGCCGGTCAAGCGGTTGGCGTCATACGGACGTGTGCGGAAGAAGTAGGAAAAGGCCAGTAAAGCTGCCGTTATGCATAAACATACGCCTACCAGGGTCAAATCTCTACCAAAAAAAGATTCTATAGTATCTTTAAAGAACACACCCACAATTGCTATCGGAATGCACGACACCAATATTTTACATACGTATGTAAAATTATCATCTCGCTTAAATGTGAAAAACGATTTGCATAAGGGGACAAATTCTCGCCACAATATCACGATTGTACTCAACACGGTTGCTACGTGCAGCATGACATCAAACTGCAAACTCTCGGCACCGGTCAAGTCAAGTCCAAGAATTTCTCTAAAAACTTCCAGGTGCCCCGACGAACTAATCGGAAGGTATTCGGCAAGACCTTGCACTACACCTAATACGAGCGCTTCAAAAATACTCATCGTTATTTTTTACCGAAAGGCAGATGTTTAGGATTAATAATTATGGCAATTGCCATTAGCACGAAGCCCATAAAGGCTATGAATGGGCCAACAACGATACGTGTTGTACTGAATATGTCATGATTGAATTGCTCTACTGTTGAGCTCCCACCAAGCATAAGAAGAAACCCTACAACAATCATCAGCCCGGCACATGCCATGGCTATAAAATTTCCTTTTTGCAATGGCAGAGAAGAGCTCTGCTGTTCACGTTCCTGTTTTACAGTGTTTTTCATCTATATTTACTTTAAGAACATTTCGTCATAAGAGGCCTTGAGATAGCGGTTTGTTGCAAATACTGCCGTGAGCAAGCATATCGCCATTCCTATTAAGATTATTCCAGCACATATTATAGCAACACTCGCCCAGGGCAAAGCCTGCTCAAGTATAGGGTCAATGGTAGATGCGTAGAATCTTATCGCAACAAGCACCAACGAAGCTAAAATGCCTGCAAACAGACCATTAACGGCACCGGCCTTAAGAAAAGGTCTACGTATAAACGATGCGGTGGCACCAACGAGCTTCATGGTGTGTATCACAAAACGCCTCGAATAAATCGAGAGACTTATCGTATTGTTAATCAATGCTATCGACACGATTAAAAGGATAACTGCCACACACAGCAATATTGTCGATAGTCGTTTTAGCGACGCATCTACGCCTTCTATTACCGCACTCTCGGTAACAATCTCACTTACACCTTGAAACTGTTCAAATCTCTTAACAAGCGAATTTATACTGTCGGGCGTTGAATACTCAGGCTTTACTTTTACATCGAATTCCGACGAATAGGGATTGGAGTCAACCAGGTTACCGATTTCTTCGCCAAGATACTCGCTCTCTTCTGCAAGTATGTCATCTGCCGAAGAATACGCCAATTCTCGCACCGCTGGATGAGAGTGCAAAGCCTTACCGAGAATATTAACATCGGATGGATTACATTCTCGCTCCATCTTTACTATAAAACCTAAATTGCGCCGCAAATCGTCTGTTAGATTTTTGCCTGTAAGAGCTATCAGTGCAGCTGTGGCCAATAATACAAGAACGAGCGCAACGCTAATAAGCGATGTGAGCCGGGAGCCTAATGTAGATATACGCCGAGATTTTTTATCTGCCATCGATATATTTATATAATGCGACATACACGCAAGTGCATAGCAAGCCTAAAATCGCGCAAAATTACTTAATAATATCGGATAAATAAAGTCTCGGCGACATTCGTTTTGCGATTTATACTCTTTTAACATTTAAAGTGTAGTCGCATTTCTATGTTGATTGTTATTCCAAAACTAATGGGATGCTGTCTGATCCCAACCCATTAATTATATTCATACAGAAGTTATCATAATCAATTCTTTTTATTTGATATTGGTCAAAATCGTTATCTGACAACTCGTATAATTCTTTGTATGAGGTAAAATAAATTGGCAAGGAACAATCAAGGTTATTACACTCGTTTACAATTCTTTTTATAATTTTTTCAATATAATGGTTTTCTTGATTTACATCCCTGCAGTTACAATCTAAATTAAAATAGCTGCTCTTATATTCGATTATTTCATTCTCGCGCACAATCGATAGCTCAATCATCGAAGCTCTTTGAGTTAGGACAACTCCTTCATATAAATCTAAGCCCTTCAAGAAGGCTATTGGTTCGTAAACAAGCTCCGGTAATTGTTTATTATACCATTTGTGATACCAATCCTGCATAGCTCTCAGTTCAATTCCGCCACTACCGGGATTAACCGCAATTCTACAAAGTGGTCTAAGTTTTTTGCTTTGTCTTATAGCTTTTCTTAACAACCACTCCGCATCAACATAACTCGAAATAACACCACCCTTAAAAGGACGTACAATCCTTCGGCTTGAATTGTCTAATTCATTTTCAGAGAGTATAAAATCAACAGGTCTATTATTTTCACTCACAACCCCCGGAAAAGTATCCCAAATTCTTTCATTATCATCATAGACGATTAATCGTTCATCCGATGCATATATTTTAAGCATAGCACTACTCCAATACATTAATTTTTTGATGAAATTCGCTACAAGCTCCCCATATCAACCTCATTTTTAGATGGTTGATCTATAGCCGACGTTATTTAGCCGATGTTATTGCAATAGCATTTAGCCTATGCTCCAATTCTGTAGTGGTAATTCCGGTTGTGAGTTTTCCTTTATGCGCTATTGATATCTTGCCGGTCTCTTCCGATACCACAACTGCCACAGCATCGGATGCTTGCGCTATACCAAGGGCCGAGCGATGCCGTAGGCCGAGCGTGCGTGGCACATTACTATCGTGACTCACCGGCAATATACATCCGGCAGCTACTATGCGGTTCTTCGATACAATCATTGCACCATCGTGCAAGGGAGAATTCTTAAAAAAGATATTCTCAATCAAACGGGTGTTGATATTTGCATCTATGACATCGCCTGAAGCTGAGTAAGACTCGAGTGGCACATCTTGCTCTATTACAATAAGTGCTCCTGTTTTGCTTTTAGCCATATTCATACATGCATACACTATTGGCATGACCCATGCGAGAGCCTCTATGCCATCGCTCTGCGCATGGTGATGAAATAATTTGCGCAATAATCTCCAACGACGCTGAGAGCCAACGGCTACAAGGAAGCGTTTCATTGGCTCTTGGAAAAGTATCACCAAAATTATAAGGCCTATTGCCATAAACTTGTCGAGGATGGTGCCGATGAGCCGCATATCGAATATTTCTGATGCCAACACCCACACCACTACAAATGCCAGCACACCATAAAAAATATTAATGGTGCCCGACTCCTTCATCAAGCGATACACATAAAAAAGCAATACCGCAAATAGCAATATGTCTATAATATCTTTTATACCGATTGCGAACATATCATATCGTGATTTATTGCGTTTAACAATTTAACTGTTTGAGATGCTAAGGCAACATCGTGCACTCTCAATATCGATGTTCCATGCTCTAAGGCATATGCACCGAGTATTGCCGTCGGGATTGCCGCCTCCTCAGCCTTTATATCTAACAATCGAGTTATCATCGACTTACGAGAGACTCCGACAAGTATCGGGCACTCCAAAATCTTGAATGCTTCGATATTGCATAGCAATTCATAGTTTTGCTCAAGTGTTTTCGAAAAACCGAACCCGGGGTCAACGATAATATCGGCCACCCCTATGTCTCTAAGGCGCGACACTCTAAAACTCAATTCTTTAATAACATCGACAGTAACATTATCGTATGCCGTATTCGACTGCATCGTTTCGGGTGTACCACGCATGTGCATCAACACATAAGGACATTTAAGCGTTGCTACCGTTGAAAACATATCGTTGTCGAGAGTTCCGCCCGAGATATCATTCACCATATCGGCCCCCCACTCGGCAACGGCCTTTTTTGCTACTTCCGCTCTAAAAGTATCTACCGACAGAATAGCCTTGTCGCCAACCGCATCGCGCACCGCCGCAATAGCTTTTTCGAGTCTCTCAAGCTCAACGTCTTTCGATACCGGCGACGAGCCCGGGCGCGTCGAACAGGCCCCAATATCTATTATATCAGTGCCTTGCTCAAGCATTTCCGCTGCTTTTGCTGCTATTTCGGCTTTGGTAATGGCTCGGGAGCCGTCGTAAAAAGAGTCGTCGGTCACATTGATGATACCCATAACGGCGGGCTGGTCGAATTCGACCAGCCTGCCATGTATGTTAAAAGAGAAAGGTATCATCGACAGTTATATTATCTATTTGCGCGCTTGCGCTCTGTTTCGTCAAGTATAATTTTACGCAAACGTATATGATGCGGAGTCACTTCGACGTATTCATCTTCTTTGATATACTCGAGTGCTTCTTCAAGGCTGAACACAATAGGCGGCACGATGCGAGCCTTGTCATCGGCGCCCGACGCGCGCATATTGGTAAGTTTTTTGCTCTTGGTGACGTTTACAGGGATATCGTTGTCTTTGGCATTTTCTCCTACGACTTGACCTGCATACACCTCCTCTTGCGGGAAAATAAAGAATCGCCCGCGGTCTTGCAGTTTATCTATTGCATAAGCATATGCAGTGCCCGACTCCACAGCTATAAGCGACCCGTTGGTACGCCTTTCTATGTCGCCTTTCCAGGGCTGATACTCATGAAAACGATGAGCCATAATGGCTTCACCGGCCGAGGCCGTCAATACATTGCTACGCAAACCAATAATACCACGCGACGGAATATAAAACTCGAGTTGCACACGGTCGTTTTTAACATTCATCGCAATGAGTTCACCTTTGCGCCGCGTTACCATGTCAATCATTTTCGACGAGCAGTCTTCGGGCACATTAATGGTAAGAAGTTCTACAGGTTCGCATTTGCGGCCGTCTATTTCTTTAACTATAACTTGAGGCTGCCCTACTTGTAATTCATACCCTTCGCGGCGCATCGTTTCGATAAGGACCGACAAGTGTAATACACCACGGCCATACACCGTCCATACATCTTCTTTGTTACCCTTCTCCACTCTGAGGGCTAAATTACGGTCGAGCTCTGCCGTAAGTCGATCGCCAATATGTCGCGACGTAACATACTTGCCATCTTGGCCGAAGAAAGGGCTGTCGTTGATAGTAAATGTCATCGACATGGTAGGTTCATCGATAGCAATACGCGGCAGGGGCTCGGGATTATCGTACAAAGTGACGGTATCACCAATTTCAAAACCTTCAATACCGACAAGGGCGCAAATATCGCCATTATTAACTTCTTTAACCTTTTTGCGCGACATCCCTTCAAATGTATGAAGTTCCTTTATCTTCTGACGCGTAACCGTACCATCGCGAAGGCACAAGCCTATCTCCTGCCCTTCTAAAAGTTTACCACGATGTACACGGCCAATAGCTATACGTCCTACATATTGAGAATAATCCAGCGATGTTATAAGCATCTGACTGTCGCCGGGATTTTCTTCCGGCCCCGGTATATACTCTATGATAGCATCGAGTAAGGGAAGGATATTGTCGGTCGGCACTTTCCAATCGGTGCTCATCCATCCTTGCTTTGCCGAGCCATAGAGCGTCGGGAAATCGAGTTGCTCCTCCGTTGCATCGAGACTAAACATGAGATCAAACACCATTTCCTGAACCTCTTCAGGACGGCAATTAGGCTTATCTACTTTGTTGATAACCACCACCGGTTTAAGGCCAATTTCAATTGCTTTTTGGAGGACAAAACGCGTCTGAGGCATAGGGCCTTCAAAGGCATCGACAAGCAACAGACACCCATCAGCCATATTCAGCACTCTTTCTACCTCGCCACCAAAATCGGCGTGCCCGGGTGTGTCGATTATATTTATTTTATAATCCTTATAATCAATCGATACGTTCTTAGATAGTATTGTAATGCCACGCTCACGTTCAAGGTCGTTGTTGTCAAGTATTAATTCACCTGTGTTTTGGTTTTCACGAAAGAGATGTCCGGCAAGCAACATCTTGTCAACAAGGGTTGTCTTGCCGTGGTCGACGTGAGCTATAATAGCAATATTGCGTATTTTCTGCATTCTCTATTGGATTTAATTGCAAACTAAATGAAAGGGCGGACTTCTATCATCCGCCCCTCTCCTATTTTACCTTTATTTTTTAATTTCCTTTAGTATGTCTTCCGATATCACTTTGCCTTTTTTATCAGCGTCGACCGATTTAACGAGTCCGACACCTTTAGCATACCACGCTGTGCAATATGTTTTTTCAGATTGCATAGGAGTTGTTGTTTTAATTGTAAACGACACCTTTATGCAATTTTCAAATTTGCCCGCGGGTGTTTCAACATCCTCAAAGCCGAGATACTTGCCCTCCCAGAGATTCATCGACATTGACTGTTCTCCTATCGACATTTTCATAGTTTTATTCGGGATTTTCGCATCTTTGGTCGGCTCTGCCGGCAAATCAAGACTGATTTCACCTTTAACCTTTATGTTGTCTTTAAGTTCGGATATATCGCTATCACTTACAAACTGTCCGGCATTGCGAGCCCCTTCAACCATCATAGAAACAAACGATTCTTTGTAATCATCAGCTGTAATCAAGGTGTGGAGCGTATTTCCGGTGGTCGGGTTGTAGGCATAATAGCTATAATCTTTAATTTCGCCGAAATTTGTGCCGGGAAGTATGCGGATGTCTTCTACTTTAACACTTACAACACCCGCTTCATCTGTCGACGCCGACACTACTGTTGAGGCATGGTCGGCGACTTCTTCTTTGCCGTCTCTGTCGGCTGTCTCTGTATAGATAAGTACAGTGCCTTGTTCTACGCACATATATTGTGCCACCGATGCTCCGGCACCAAGAATAAATGCTACTAATAATGATACGATATTTTTCATAACTGTTCTATTTATACTTTTGCAAAGTTAGTTATTTTTTCGCACATGGCGATATTTCATGTAAAACATAGCGGCTTTAGCATGCCTTAAAGCTCATATCCAAGCCTTTAACAGAGTGCGTAAGCGCTCCAACCGATATGAAATCGACTCCTGCTTCGCCATAAGCCCGCAAGGTGTCGAGTGTAATACCACCACTCGATTCTATTTCTATCCCGGGGCCTTCGGCCCTGATAATACGCACAGCGTCGGCCGTACGCTCAGGTGTAAAATTATCGAGCATTATGCGGTCTACACCAACAGATATAGCTTCGCGTATCTCGTCGGTATTTCGCACTTCAACTTCAATACGCAAGTCTTTATTATTCTTGCGGCAATATTCTTTTGCCGAGTTCACGGCATGTGTAATACCTCCTGCAAAATCTACATGATTATCTTTGATAAGAATCATATCGAACAGGCCGATGCGATGATTGCATCCGCCCCCTATCTTCACCGCCTCTTTTTCGAGCATACGAAGGCCGGGGGTCGTCTTTCGTGTATCTAACACCTTGCAGTTCAAACCTTCGAGGCGGCTTTGGTAACGATGTGTAACCGTTGCTATACCGCTCATACGCTGCATTATGTTGAGCATGATGCGTTCGGTCTGCAACAAAGAGCGAACGGGGCCCTCGACTACAAATGCTATATCGCCGGGCTTAACATGGCTCCCGTCGGGTATCATAACCGTCATTTTCAACGAAGAATCAAATTTATCGAATACCATCTTGGCAATATCGACGCCGGCTAAAATACCCTCCTCTTTGATGAGCAGATGTTGGCGCCCACGGGCATCGGCACCGATAGTACTTAAAGTAGTATGGTCGCCGTCGCCAATATCTTCGGCAAAAGCGAGGTCAAGTAATGCGTCTATCAGTTCTTCTTTAGTTTTCATATACAACAGTTTTATTTCGACAAAAATACAAAATTTTTACGAAAGATTAAAACGTTGAGCGGTAATCTGCACGTAATCTACGCAAAACACCATCTTTACACATCGCATACTATCACACAAACCATTCAATGCAAAATAATTTGTACCTTTGCATCAAAATTAATCAATATGGTTGTTTTTCCAAATGCTAAAATCAACATCGGGTTGCGAGTTTTAAGGAAACGCTCTGATGGATATCACGACATTGAATCGCTATTTGTGCCTGTTGGATGGTGCGACATACTTGAGATTGTTCCGGCTAAAAGCCCGACAGGGTCTTTCACATTGACAGGGTCTACTCTCGGAGGGTGCCCTCAGGAGAAAAATCTCGTTATCAAAGCAATCAAAGCGTTGGAGAAATATTTGGAGAAAAGCCTTCCCCCTCTCGATATTCACCTTCACAAAGCCATACCCGATGGTGCCGGCCTTGGTGGAGGCTCAGCCGATGCTTCTTTTGCTCTCAAGTGTGTTAACGACATTTTCGAGCTTGCTTTGCCGACAGAGGTTTTGGCGTCTATTGCTGCAACTGTTGGCGCCGACTGTCCTTTTTTTATATACAATAGCCCTATGCTTGTAGAGGGTATCGGCGACATTCTCTCACCGGTCAATGTGCCGCAACTGAACGGGCTCGCCATTGCCATTGTAAAACCGACAGCCGAGGCAGTATCGACAAAAGAAGCATATCAAGGAATCACACCCCATGAAATGCCCGATGGATTGAAATTAATAGATTTATTATCACGCCCAATCCCAGAATGGCACTCGTGCGGCATTGTAAACGATTTTGAGCCGTCTATCTTTGCTTTAAGACCACAAATAAAGCATACACTCAACAAGTTAAGTCAATGCAGCGGTTCGTTATACAGCGCTATGAGTGGCTCGGGTGCTGCCGTCTACGCGCTATTTGAGAGTGTCAATTTGGCAGAAGAGGCCATCTCGCAATTTAAGGACTTCCAATGTTTTGTCACTCAAATTAATTTTTAAGAATAAAAGCAAACGAAAATCTGCTTTATGTTGTTATATTTATAAAAAATCGGCCAATTTAACACATTTTGGCAGCATTTTTGTATATACCCAATTCATAAAAACATAAAAGAATATGAGCAAAGACAATAAAAAACAAGATATAGAAAATTATTCACCTGAAATTCAGGACGAAGCTCCCGATACACAAACAGTTGCCGATAACATCGACGACACCGTAGAAGAGCTCAGCGAAGAAGAAAAGCTACAAAATAATCTTGCCGAAGCTCTCGCCGAAGTTGAAAAAGAAAAGAAAGAATATCTTTTTTTAATGGCAGAGTTTGACAACTACCGCAAACGCGTAACGCGTGAAAAAGCCGACCTGCTTAAGAACGCCGCAGAACGTGTCCTCTTAGGACTTCTTCCTATTGTCGACGACTTCGAGCGCGGACTTGCCGCTACTGCCGACAGCGCCGACAATGGCACCATTCGCGAAGGCATGGAGCTCATCTACAACAAGTTTATCAAGTATCTTGAGAGCAACGGAGTGAAGGAAATGCAAAGCACCGGAGCAGCATTTGATGCCGATATCCACGAAGCTATCGCTACAATTCCGGCGCCGAACGAAGATCTTAAGGGTATGATTATAGATACCACGCAAAAAGGATATATGCTTAACGACAAAGTTCTCCGACACGCTAAAGTCGTTGTGGGTGAATAATAATCATAGTCGAAGATATGGAGCAAAAAAGAGACTACTATGAAGTGTTGGGCGTCGACCGCAACGCTACACAAGAACAGATAAAAAAAGCCTACCGCAAAAAAGCGATAGAAAATCACCCCGACCGCAACCCGGGCGACAAAGAAGCCGAAGAGCGTTTTAAGGAAGCGGCCGAAGCCTATGACGTGCTTAGCGATGAGAAGAAAAAACAACTCTACGACCAGTACGGACACTCTATGGGCCAGTCCGGCTTTGGCGGTGGCGGCGGGTTCTATAGCTCGGGCGGCTTTGATATAAACGATATCCTCAACCGCTTTGCTCAAGAATTCGGCGGCTTCGACTTCGGTGGTTTTGGCGGCGGTGGTCGCCGTCAACCACGGCAAAAACGCGGTGGCGATATGCGTATACGAGTAAAACTCACACTCGAGGATATTGCAAAGGGCACTACTAAAACATTGAGAGTACCCACCTACGTCCAGTGCGACCATTGCAAAGGCAACGGTGCGAAAGATGGCACAGCATTCACCACTTGTCCTCGTTGCCAAGGACAAGGACATATCACAATGCAGCAGCGAACAGTCTTTGGTATTCAGAATACCATATCGGAGTGCCCCGACTGTAATGGCAGTGGCCGTAAAATTACCGAGCGTTGCCCGCATTGTAACGGCGACGGGGTGACACGCCGCGACCAAGAAGTGACATTCACAATACCGGCAGGCGCCACCGATGGCCAAACTTTTGCTCTTCGAGGCAAAGGCAATTACCCTAAAGGTGGTGGCGTGCCCGGCGACTTGCTTGTCGTAGTCGAAGAAATAAAGCACCCCGAGCTTATACGCGATGGTGCCGATGTGATATATAATCTCATGCTCGACATCCCAACGGCCGTTCTCGGCGGTTCTGTCGAAGTTCCTACAATAACAGGTAAGGCAAAAGTAAATATCCCGGCCGGCACACAACCCGGCAAGGTATTACGGCTACGCGGAAAAGGCCTCCGAGACAACGAAAATGGCGGCACCGGCGATGAGTTGATAAACATTATGGTTTTCGTTCCCGAAAAACTAACCGCACAACAAAAAGAGACATTCGAAGCTCTTAAAGATGCCCCAAACATTAAGCCATCCGACAGCGACAGCCGCCGCATATTCTCCAAGCTAAAACACATATTCGATTAAGCGACACACAACATTTAACACATAGCGTGGGAGAGAGAAATCGTCCGGTTTCTTTCTCCCACAAATTTTATTGTGCCATTGGGTAAAATTGTTGATAAAATCATAGATAAAAAATTGAACAATCTATTTTTTCTGACTAATTTTGCGACATAAAAGCGCATCCGGTCAGACATGGACTCAACAAAGGCGACAGCTAACACATCAGCGGCTCCGGTTGCATCGGCCAAGCAATACCGTTTGGGCGTTGCTCTTAGCGGTGGCGGCGCACGTGGCTTCGCTCATGCCGGAGCGTTAATGGCCATCGAAGAAGCCGGTCTCAAGCCCGATGTATTAGCCGGTGTGAGCGCCGGCTCGGTGATAGCGGTAATGTATGCCTCGGGCATCAAGCCATTGGAAATGGCCGAAATTTTCGCCTCGACAGGATTTCGAGACTTTGCCGAACTAAGTTTCGGCAATGGCGGTTTTATGAAAATCGACAAATTCAAATCGTTTGTCATGAATGTCCTTGGCGATAAAAAAAGCCTTGAAGACCTCGAAATACCCACATATCTTGGTGCTACCGACCTCGACCACGGCGAGCCGGTTGCCTTCTCTACCGGTGAAATAGGGCCACGCCTTATTGCCTCATGCTCGATACCCATCGTATTCCGCCCGGTCGATATCGATGGCGTTAACTATGTCGATGGCGGTGTGTTGCGCAATCATCCGGCATGGATTATCAGAGATAAATGTGAAACTTTAATAGGCGTAAACGTGAGTCCTCTAATACAGACCACTAAAAAGCCAAAATCGATAGTAGAAGTAGCTCTTCGCACTTATAACCTTATGGCGAAAGCAAACCAAACTACCGATATGGACTTATGCGATGTATCGGTTGAGACGCCCGAAATTGCCAATATGGCTGTCTTCGACCTAAAAAACATAAAGAAAGTTTTTCTGAGTGGATATATACATACCCGGAAAGCATTGAAAGAGGCAGGGTTATGGAACCCAAAAGCAGAGCCGCCAATGCTGTCGGAACTATCACACAAACGAGTCAACAAACGCTAAGGAAGCCATGCAAACCGTGAAGCCTGTAATATATCAACTCCTACCGCGCCTGTTTACCAATTATTGTGCCGCGCCTATTGTGGGAGGGTCAATACAGCAAAACGGCTCGGGAAAACTTAACGACATAAGCGACCACATCCTAAATTCCATAAAGAATCTTGGTGCCACACATATATGGTATACCGGCGTGATAGAGCATGCTCATACGCCCGATTATAGCGCTTATGGCATTGCACCGCACAATTGCCACATCGTAAAAGGAAAAGCCGGAAGTCCCTACGCCATTACCGATTATTACGACATCGACCCCGATCTTGCCGTTGATGTCCCGCACCGCATGGCCGAGTTCGAGGCGTTGGTAGAGAGGACGCATCGCGCAGGCCTTAACGTTATAATCGACTTCGTGCCCAACCATGTCGGCCGACAATATCACTCCGACGCAAAACCCGCAGGTGTCGACGACTTTGGCTCAAACGATAACACGAATGTCTTTTTTGCACCCGATAATAATTTTTACTACATAACATATCAGCAATTTTCGCCCGACCTCGACCTTGGAAGTGGTGATGAGGCCTACGTCGAATTCCCGGCAAAGGCCTCAGGCAACGATTGCTTTTATGCCTCGCCGGGTAAAGACGACTGGTACGAAACAGTCAAATTAAACTACGGCATCGACTACAGCAATGGGGCAACGCATTTCTCACCCATGCCCGACACTTGGGTTAAAATGATAGAAATACTCAAGTTTTGGGCCTCGAAGGGAATTGACGGCTTCCGTTGTGATATGGCGCACATGGTGCCGCTTGAATTTTGGCGCACGGCCATCGATGCTGTTAGAAGCGTGGCTCCCAACATTAAGTTCATTGCCGAAATATATGACGTAGCATTATACCGACCATTTATCGAAAGCGGTTTTGACTATCTCTACGATAAGGTCAATCTCTACGACACATTACGCGCTGTCGAAACAAATCGTGCGCCGGCATCGGCTATAACAGGTTGTTGGCAAGCTGTCGACGGTATTAACGACCATATGTTAAACTTCCTCGAGAACCACGACGAGCAACGTTTTGCGTCGTCGTTCTACTCCGGTGATGCCATGCACGTACTGCCCTCCCTTGTAGTAAGTGCACTAATGTCGCGAGGCCCTATGATGATTTATTTCGGACAGGAATTAGGCGAGCCGGGCGCCGACGCTGAGGGATATAGCGGTTATGACGGCCGTACCACCATTTTCGATTATTGGAGTGTAGCCTCGGTGCGCCGATGGCTAAACGAGGGGTGTTGCGACGGTTATCTTTCAGATAATGAAAAAGCATTGCGCGATATCTACAGCCGCGTTTTGCGTTTATGCAACGATGAGCAGGCTATTTCGCGTGGTGGATTTTTCGACTTGATGTATGTCAACTATTACAATGCGCGCTTCAACCCTTACCGCCACTATGCTTTTTTGAGACATTATGGCGATACTGTTCTCGTTATCATCGCCAACTTCGACAACATCGATTGCGATATTGCCGTCAACATACCGTCCCATGCCTTTGAGTGCCTCCAAATAGGAGAGATCACCGACAATGCGGCCATAGAAATGCTCTCCGCCACTAAGGCCTATAAAGAATTATCGCCATTACGGCCTTTCGAAGCATTTGTTCCGGCCCATGGCGCTGTAATATGGAAACTTAAGACTATAAAACATACAAATTCATAAAACTCAAAATCTCAATGGATTCATCTCTTACCCCTTTCAAAGTGTTCTGCGGCACAAAATCGCGTTACATGGCCGAAGAAATCTGTAAAGAACTCGGTGTAGAACTCGGCTCAATGAAAATCGAGTATTTCGCCGATGGCGAATTTGAAGTTTCTTTCGAAGAATCGGTGCGCGGTTGTGAAGTTTACCTGGTGCAAAGCACATTCCCCAACAGCGACAACCTCATGGAGCTTTTGCTTATGATAGATGCCGCTAAGCGTGCATCGGCAAAGTCAGTTGCTGCCGTTATACCCTACTTCGGTTGGGCCCGTCAAGACCGCAAAGATAAACCGCGTGTGTCGATAGCAGCAAAGCTCGTGGCCAATATGCTCGAGACGGCCGGTGCCGACCGCGTTATTACGATGGACCTCCATGCCGACCAGATTCAAGGGTTCTTCGACATACCCGTCGACCACCTCTATGCTTCGTCGGTATTTATCCCCTACATCGAAAGCCTGAAATTACCTGATATGGCCATCGCAACCCCCGACGTGGGCGGTGCGAAACGTGCTAACAACTATGCAAAATTCTTCGATGTACCCCTCGTACTATGCCACAAACAACGCGCGAAAGCCAACGTTGTGGCAAAAATGACTGTAATAGGTGATGTCAAAGACAAAAACGTGATACTCCTCGACGATATGGTCGACACTGCCGGCACTATCACTAAGGCTGCAAATCTAATGTTGGAAAACGGCGCTAAGACAGTTAGAGCTCTGTGCTCTCATGCCATTATGAGCGACCCCGCCACCGAACGCGTTGAAAATTGTGGACTCACTGAGATGATTTTTACCAATTCGATACCATATACAAAAGGATGTACGAAATGTACTATTCTTTCGGTTGCCCGTCTGTTTGCCGATACGATACGTCGCGTACACTCCAACCAATCGATTTCTTCACAATACCTTATCTAAGATATAATGCTTGAGTGTGCCTCAAAACACTTTTTTGAGGCACTACTCATGGCATTGAATAACATCTGCAAATTAAAGGCCTTGAGGTTTAATCAAAGTAAGTTTACACCATGAAAATAGTATGCCTCGACGGATATACTCTATATCCTAAAGACGACCCGCGTTGGGCTCGTTTTAACAACATAGCCGAGTTTGAAATATACGACCGCACCTCACCCGACCAAGTTGTGCCTCATGCCAAAGGTGCTGCGATAGTCCTTACAAATAAAGTCGTTATTGATGCCCGCGCAATAGCTGCACTACCCGACCTGCGATATATTGGTGTACTTGCCACAGGCTTTAATGTTGTAGATATCGAAGCGGCACGTAAGGCCTGCATCACCGTGTGCAACATACCGGCATATAGCACTCAGTCGGTTGCACAACTCACATTTGCCCTTTTGCTGGCGATAGCAAACAGGGTTGAGACCTATGCTACCGAGATATCAAAAGGCAAGTGGAGCGCCTGCGAAGATTTCACATATCGCGATGGTGAATGGCCCGAACTTGCCGGCAAGACATTTGGCATAGTGGGTTTTGGAAATATAGGGCAAGCGGTAGCAAAAATTGCCGCCGGTTTTGGTATGAAAGTCGCCTTATACACTTCGAAAGCGGCAAATGACTTGCCTTCAGGCTATGCAAAGATGGAACTCGACGAGCTTTTTGCCTCGTGCGACGTCATTAGTTTGCATTGCCCGCTCACACCCGATACAAAGCAGATGGTTGATAGCCGCCGATTGTCGTTGATGAAACCATCGGCAATATTACTGAACGCATCACGTGGCCAGATAGTCGATGAGCAAGCCCTTGCCAACGCCCTCAACGAGGGCCGCATTTTTGGCGCCGGCCTGGATGTTCTCGTTAACGAACCGCCGCGTAAAGATTGCCCCTTGCTTACCGCTCGAAACTGTTTTATTACGCCGCACATAGCATGGGCGTCGACAGAAGCGCGTGAGCGACTTCTCAACATAGCATTTACCAATGTGCAAGCCTATATCGACGGCAAGCCTATAAACGTTGTGAGTTGACGTTCGGTTCTACCGATTAGTATTACGCCGCTTGCGCCAACGGGCTAAAAAGCGAACGTGCCGCAATGCGGTGGCAACAAAGCCATAATAATGGGCCATTATGACGAACCGCTCACGCAGCGATTTATAAAAATTCTGTGTAGTAGCTCCTTCGCTCAGGTAATCTATTAAGACCGTTTCGTGCAGACCGACATTCGATGTCGACTGTTGCAGGCAACGTATACACCAATCGTAGTCGGCCGAAAAACGATATTTGAGGTTATAGTGCCCTGCGACATCTCTCGATGCCACAAAAGCTTGATGACACACAAGCATACCGTCGGCAAAACTTTCAACCGTGAGGTTCTCAGGTGCCTGTAAGTGACGTTGCGACACAAACGCTCCTTCGTTGTCGACAATTATCGTTTGGCCATAAACAACACCGGGAGAGCCGCCCTGTTGAATTGCTTGAGCGATTACAGACAAAGTATCAGAAGAGTGAAACTTGTCGCCGGCATTCAAAAATATCAGATACTTGCCGCTCGTGGCGTCGATACCCTTATTCATCGCATCGTAAATTCCCTTATCGGGCTCTGAGATAACGCGCCGACGAGGGTTTGGCATTGCTTTCACAATATCGAGAGTGCCGTCTCTCGAAGCCCCATCTACTATAAGATGTTCATAATCGCCGAAACTTTGAGAGTCGACACTCTGCAACGTACGTGCTATTGTAGCCGTTGCATTGAAACATACTGTTATTATTGCAAATAATGGTGTGTCGGGCACCTTATCCATTGCTTATCTTATTTCTTACGCAGCTGTTGCCCCTTGGCGTA
The DNA here is from genome assembly GCA_022508985.1 of Muribaculaceae bacterium. GTDB lineage: Bacteria > Bacteroidota > Bacteroidia > Bacteroidales > Muribaculaceae > CAG-873. The sequence continues at coordinate 98,089 of JAFLUA010000001.1, read as the reverse complement.
TTCTTCAAGTGAAATTTGATATTGCTCTTCCGAAATAGCGCGCACGGCATCAAGGTTTACATAGTTTTTACCACTACCGCGAGTGATGGGGAATACCTGAGCCTTAAGTTTATCGGCTTGGAGTCCGGCATTGCTATAGGCACAATCCTCATCAAGAGGGAGCAAATCACCGGGGATATGGTTTAAGGTTACGGCTTCGACATGCGAACACGGAGGATATGCAACGTTGGCCCACATTATCATATTTTCAGGGCTTTCGCCTTTTTTGAGACCTTCAATGGCAATCGAGGCGGTAGATATACGACGCGGCACGAAATCTTGATCGACAGCCCAATGTTCGCTACCGGCAGCGGCATCAACATCTAACAATGAGTTATAGAATGAGCGACTTACGCCTTCAGTAAGCGATGCAGGAGTGAGACACTTCTTTTCGATCTGTGTGGCAAGGAGCACTTCGGTATTTTTATGTCGGATATATCCCATACCTTTGTCGGGGACACCGCTATAGGAATAGTTCGTTCTGATGAGTACTCCATTTGGCGAATCCGATAAATTAAATCGCGTATAATTATAATCATCGGCCTCAAAATAAGCTCCATCGCCATTGGCATCGATAACGCCAAAGTTGGCACACACACCCAAGGGCTTGGGCAAGGCTATGAGAAGAGTTTCGAAATCGTCGACGGTGCGGCACGTAGCAAGAGCTTTAGCCATAACGATGCCTTCGCGGTCGATCCAGTCGTGGGCATTCGGGGGCAGATTATATGAAGCGGTGTTCATGATGGCAAACCCCTCATCGTTCATTCCCATCCAAGCCTCGTCGAGGCACAATTTGTCAGAACCATTGAACAGAGCCACATAACCTATCTCGCCGGGATTTTCAACGCGATATAAAAAATTATTACTTGCAGAAGTGTCGCGGTGCTTCCACAATATAGGACGACCGTCGACTGTTGCATCGGCCGATACTATCATCGAAGTGCACGCATCGGCTGTATAAGCCGTTGCCATTGTTGCTAATGCAAAAAATAGAAGTCGAGTTTTCATAGTATTGAATTATTGACAGAATAAAAGACAAGCATCACCGTAACTTAAAAAACGGTAGTTCTTATCAAGTGCATGAGTATAAATACGCCGCCAATCATCGCCTATAAATGCCGATACGAGCAGTAATAGCGTCGATTGTGGCTGGTGGAAATTCGTAATCATAGCACCGACTATACGATATTTATATCCCGGTGCTATTATTATTTTGGTGCGAGCGATAAGCGTGTTGTCGCCATTATCGTCGAGCGTCGCAACAATCGCTTTGAGGGCCTCTGAAGCAGATACTTCACACTCGGCAGTAATGTCGTATGGAGTCCATTGAGGCAGCTCGCCTTTCCACTCATTCCTCAAGATGAGGCACCCTATGTGATATAGACTCTCGAGAGTCCTCACCGACGTAGTGCCAACGGCAACAATAGGGCGTTTGCCTACGCTGTCGGCCAGCTCGGCAATGAAATCTCGGTCAACAGCGATATACTCGGAGTGCATGTCGTGTTCACCGATATTGTCCGATTTAACGGGGCGGAATGTGCCTGCACCCACATGCAGAGTAACTTCGTGCCGCACTATGCCGCGCATTATGAGAGCCTCGAGCAATTCATTAGTAAAATGCAGACCGGCTGTCGGTGCCGCAACAGAGCCGTCGATATGGCTGTAGACAGTTTGATAGTCGACAGCATCGCTATCTTCCGACTTCCTATTTAGATATGGCGGAATTGGTATCTCTCCTACTACCGAAATTATGTCAGAAAAACTCAGCGTCGCATTATCCCACTCAAACGCTATGGCCTGCGACTTGTCGTCGGCTGTGGGCACAGGTTCGCGTCGGGCCGTGAGAATGGTTGTGCCACGACGAGTCGATACCTCCATTTTAAGGTCGCCGTCTTTCCATTTTTTCGAATTACCAACCAGACATTGCCATGTGCATGACCCAGTCGAGGAAAAAGCCTGCTCATAATCCGATGGGCGGCAGGGCTCGAGGCAGAAAATCTCGATAAGAGCACCTGTCGATTTGAAAAAACGCAAGCGAGCATTTATAACTCGCGTATTGTTATATACCAGCATCGCATCGGAGGGCAAAAGTGTCGGCAACTCGCTGAAGATATGATCGGATATCGACGACGAACCGTACACCAACAACTTGCAAGCATCGCGCTTAGCCAACGGGTGCTTGGCTATGCGCTCGTCGGGTAGCGGGTAATTATATTCTTCGATTCGTAAATCGCGCGGATTCATTACAGACATCAAAAATTTTTACAAAGATAATTAAAAGCAAGTACAAAGAAAAATTTGGCTCGCGCAATGTGTCTAATTCCGAATAATTGCTTAATTTTGCATAGAAAATAAGGCAGTGGGTGCGAAACCCGTTGATAAACGATAAATAACTCTAATACAAATATAATAGGACGACTATTAAATGAAAACAGACCTCAGTAGCCAGATTAAATTGACCCGTATCCCGAAAAAATATTACAATCCGGATACGGAAATTGAACTCGCCGCTATACGACGTGAAGAAAAAATTTATACACGTATTTTTGAGACCGCCGACGACGGTGCCGATTTCATCGCCGGAGAAATAGCGCGTTATATCAAGCGTTACGTTGCTCAGAAAGGCAAATGCGTATTAGCCTTGGGCGCAGGCGTCAGCACGCATCGTGTATATGCCTCTTTGATAAAGTTGCACAAAGAGGGCAAAGTTTCATTCAAAGATGTTGTTGCATTCAACATATCGGAATTCTTCCCTCTCGATGCCGAGAGGCCGTCGACGCGACGTCGTCTTTCGGAAGTCTTCCTAAATCATATCGACATCAAGCCCGAAAATATTCGCTCTATCAATCCGGCGATTACAAAGGAGACGATGTATGAATATTGCCAGGCCTACGAAGAGTCTATCGCCAACGAAGGTGGTATCGACGTTGCGCTCTGCGAGATAGCGCCAACAGGTGCAATCGCTTTTAACGAACCCGGGACGCCCGCTTCGAGCTACTGCCGCCTTGTTCTTCTAGGCGACGGCACTCGCCAAAACCTTACAAACGACTACAAAGATAGCGACGTGCCTGCCAATGCAATCACGCTTGGCATTGCCAATATAGCGTCGGCACGCCGTGTGCTTGCTATCGCTTGGGGTGAAAACAACTCCGAAATAATCCGTCGCACCGTTGAAGAAGATGCTTCATCGTCGGTGCCCGCTTCTTTGTTACAAAGTCACCCGCACGTAAAGGTCGTTACCGACCTCAGTGGTGCCGAACTATTGACACGCATCTCTCAGCCATGGAAAGTTACCTCTTGCGAGTGGGACGACAAGCTGATTCGTCGCGCCATCGTTTGGCTATGTCATAAGACAAACAAGCCCATCCTTAAGCTCACCAACCTCGATTACAACAACTGGGGCCTTGGCGAATTATTGGCTCTCTATGGCTCGGCATACAATGTAAACATCAAAGTATTCAACGAGTTGCAGCACACCATCACCGGATGGCCCGGTGGTAAACCCGACGCCGACGACACTTATCGCCCCGAGCGCGCCAAGCCATATCCCAAGCGTGTGGTTATTTTCTCTCCGCACCCCGACGACGACGTAATTTCGATGGGCGGAACCTTCAAACGCCTCGTTGACCAGAAACACGACGTACACGTTGCTTACGAAACGTCGGGTAACATTGCTGTCGGCGATGAAGACATGATGCGCTACTTCCTCATGATGGATAAGATTGCGCCAATCTTTGGCTTTGAAGATAGCGCTTACAAGAAGCTGTCTCAAGAGGTTAGCGATTTTGTCAGCAAGAAGAACCCCGGTGACATGGACAGCGCCGACATACGCGAAATCAAGACTATGATACGCCAGGCCGAGGCCACAATAGCATGCAACTACATTGGCGTCAAACCCGGTAATATCCACTTCTTGCGCTTGCCATTCTACGAAACAGGCGCGATAAAGAAAGGCGATTTAGCACAACGCGACGTCGATATCGTTAAAAAACTGCTACAAGACGTTAAGCCTCACCAGATTTTCGTTGCCGGCGACCTCGCCGACCCGCATGGAACTCACAAGGTATGTACCGACGCCGTTTTCGCTGCTATCGACGAACTCAAAGGCGAAGCATGGCTCGACGACTGCCGCATCTGGATGTACCGCGGCGCTTGGGCTGAATGGGAAATCGACCACATTGAAATGGCGGTGCCTATCAGTCCCGAAGAATTGCGCTCGAAACGCAACTCGATCTTAAAGCACCAGAGCCAGATGGAAAACGCTCCTTTCCTTGGAAACGACGACCGTCTGTTCTGGCAGCGAGCCGAAGAGCGTAACCGCGCTACAGCACAACTTTACGAGAAACTTGGCCTCGCTTCCTACGAAGCCATGGAAGCCTTTGTAGAGTATAAACCGCTTTAATGGAGAGAGGGCTCTGAGAACTCTGAACACTCTGAGTTTTCAGAGCCCTCAGAGCAAATAACATATTCTTTATGAGCGAAAAGCAAGCAACAACTCAGCAGCCGGGGGCGCCAGTCGGTCGGCCATTTACATTCGACCGCGTAGTTCGCATCTTAATAAGTGTGGCTATCATTGCCGTTGTAATATGGCTTATCGGGCTATTGAAATCAGTATTGCTGCCATTCTTAGTGGCATGGCTAATCGCTTATCTCTTAGAGCCATTCGTGCAATATAACAAGCGATTGTTACGAGTAAACAAGCGATGGCTGCCTATATTTATGACTCTCTTTGAGTGTGTGCTTGTAATGACAGCCATAGGTATGTTTTTGGTGCCCACTATAATAAACGAAATGCATCAGGTGGCAAATTTCGTGAGGAGTTATTCCGAGATGGGCTCCGACATACCTTTCATCCCGCCCACACTGCATGAGTACCTGCGTAATAATATCGATTTCGAGAATATCTATCGCCAACTCACCCACCAAGACATTCGCACTATATTCAACGCCATAGCCTCATTTATAGCCGGTGGCTACGACGTGGTTCTCGGCATATTCAACTGGTTTATCGTGCTGCTGTATGTAGTGTTTATCATGCTCGACTACGAACGTCTGTTGAAGGGCTTCCGTCGCATGGTGCCGCCCAAATATCGCGACATCGTCTTCAAAATAGGCAACGACGTAAAAACTTCGATGAACCATTATTTCCGCGGACAAGCTCTCGTCGCTTTTTGTGTTGGAATAATGTTCTGTATCGGTTTCTGCATTATAAAGCTACCGATGGCCATTATTTTAGGTCTTTTTATCGGCATTCTTAACATGGTACCCTACCTTCAGTTGATATCTCTTATACCTACAACGCTGCTATGTCTCGTTTACTCGGTAGAAGGCGGCGTCGATTTCTGGAGAATATGGTGGGAATGTATGGCAGTGTATGTTGCCGTTCAATGCATACAAGATTTGGTGCTGACACCGCGTATCATGGGAAAAGCCATGGGGCTCAATCCTGCCATAATACTACTGTCGCTATCGGTGTGGGGCACCTTGTTAGGCTTTATCGGCCTTATAATAGCCTTGCCGCTCACTACCCTGCTTCTGGCCTACTACGATTTATATATCAAAAGCCGAGAAGACAGCGAAAATTTGATGTTGCAACAATGCGACACTCCGCCTCTCGAACAAAAAGAAGGAACCAAGCCGGAATAAGCCGATGAGACTAAAAAAACTTATACGAGGCACTCTCGCAGTTATTGCTATAATAGCCATCTGTTCTTATTGTTTTGTAAGATTTTACGTGCTGACGCCATACGACGGCGAGGCCGTGCGGATAGAAATCGCACACGATGCCACGGCTGACGATGTTAAAAATAAAATAAAAGCAAGCCTTGGCGATAGTTTTGGCAACAAAGTGGCATCGTTATGGGCTCTGCAAGGCGGAACACCAAGCCTCGCTCACGGCTCCTTCTTAGTTAATAAAGGCGACAAGGCTTTTCGCATAGCACGGGCAATAGCTAAAGGTCGGCAAAACCCGGTGCGGCTCACCTTCAACAATATGCGACTTATAACCGATTTAGCAGGGCGCATAGGGCAAGTTTTGGAGTGTGATTCGGCCTCGTTTATGAATAGCCTCGATAGCATTCTACCGGCAGCCGGTTTTCGTGCTACACAATATTCGGCCGCATTTTTGCCTAACACTTACGAATTCTTCTGGACTGCAAAGCCGGAAAACATCGTCAATACCCTACTGTCGCACCGCAATAATTTCTGGAACGAGCAACGCCGAGCTAAAGCTAAAACGCTGGGGCTTACGCCGGTACAAGTTCACACCCTTGCGTCGATAGTAGAAGAAGAGACTAATCGAGCCGATGAGCGCCCAATCGTGGCTCGACTCTACCTCAACCGTTTGAACGACGGCATGATGCTTCAAGCCGACCCTACTATAAAATTTGCCGCCAAAGACTTCTCACTGAAAAGAATAAGCGGAAGTCTCTTGAAAATCGATTCGCCTTATAACACATATACCCACAAGGGCTTGCCTCCCGGCCCCATCCGCATTGTTGAAGCGACGACTTTAGATGCCGTGCTCGATGCCCCGTTACACAAATACCTGTATATGTGTGCACGAAGCGATTTCTCTGGGTATCACGATTTTGCCGAGACTTACGCAACACATCGCATCAACGCCGCACGATATCACCGCGCACTAAACGAACGCGGCATAAAATAATTTTTAGAAGCAAATCGAACAATTTCAATACCTGGTTCGTTATTATATCAAAATCGATAAACGAACTGAATTATGAAAACATTGAAATTAATTGCAGCGGCTTTATTAGCCGTAACATCGTGGACCGCAGCCGAGGCTTGCTCGCGCGTAGTATATGCAGGCGATAAAGGATACGTACTCGTAGGGCGCACGCTCGATTGGCGCACCCCTATCCCCACCAACATTTATGTATATCCGCGCGGTGTCGCTAAGATGAGTATGCCCGACGGCCCTAATTTGACATGGACATCGAAATATGGGTCGGTATTAGCCGTAAGCTATGACGGCGGCGTTACCGAGGGAATGAATGAAAAAGGGCTCGTCATGAACGGTCTCTTCTGCAAAACGGCAATCTACGAAGAAGCCTCTCTCACCGACGGCAATAAGCCTATAATGAGTCTGTCGATGCTTGTGAGCTACTTCCTCGATAATTTTGCCAGCGTCGACGAAGTGGCAACATGGCTCGACGGAAACAGATATGCCATCTCCGGTAAAACATTCGACGGGGGCACCGTCTCGGCCCTACACTGGGCTATCACCGACACCACCGGCGACACTCTTATTATGGAGTATAACGACGGCCAATTAAAAACATATCGCGGCAAAGACCTCAAAGTACTTACCAACGACCCTGCTCATCCTCAGATGAGTGCTATCAACAACTATTGGACAGCTGTCGGCGGCGTTAATATGCTACCGGGCTCCGTTAGAAGCGCCGACCGCTATGTGAGAGCATCGTTCTTCATCAACCACGTGCCCACCGACTTCGACTATGCACAGGCTCTCGGCTCGCTTGAGAGCATTATGGGAACGGTAAGCGTGCCTTACGGATATGAACTACCCGGCGAGCCTAACGTATCATCAACTCAATGGCGCTCTGTAGCCGATGCCACCGGTGGAAAATATTACTTCAAGTTTGCCGATGAAACAGGTGATTTTTGGATAGACCTTCGTCAAATCGACTTGCGTGAAGGAGCATCGATTTTGAAATTCGACACCGTAAAAAAACACAACATTACAGGATTGGCCAACCAATACCTCGAAAAAACAGCAGGATTCACTCCTATGTATTAAAAAATACGACTTATTGTCGACAATGATAGAGTGCCTCTTCGGGGGCACTTTTTTTATCAAACTCTTTCTCGCATTAATTTTCGATAATTAGCAATAAATGCGTAACTTTGTGGTACATTCAATATGCCATTATCACAATGACAAACGATAGCGACAAAATAAATGCCGATGGTGCTATTGGACGCCTCAAAACAAAATTGATGCGGCTGTGGGACTATGTTAACAACGGCATCTGGAGCGACCCGCGACGCAAAGGCTGGATTAATCTATTGAGGATAGCCAACCTCTCGGTTAATTCTTTTCTCAATCGCGATATACAGACTCAAGCCTGCGCCATGACCTATCGCACCATGCTCGCCATTGTGCCGGCCCTCGCCCTGCTGCTTGCCATAGGCCGCGGCTTCGATATGCAACATATATTGCAAGAAGAGCTATTTCATATCTTTCCGGCACAACAAGTGGCGATATCGTATGCCCTTAATTTTGTCGACTCCTATCTGTCGCAAATGACCGGCGGCGTCTTTTTAGGTGTAGGTATCGTTTTTCTACTATGGACTCTCATCTCCCTGCTAAGCAATGTCGAAGACACCTTCAACTATATATGGGGGCAGAAAAGCGGCCGCAGCATTTGGCGTAAGATAAGCGACTACACAGCAACCTTACTCATACTCCCAATCTTGATGCTTTGTGTGGGCGGTATCTCCGTATTGTTGAGCTCAACGATAAGTTCGCTCTTCCACCTCAAATTCCTCACGCCCGTAATAAGCATGACACTCGAAGCCGCGAAATATCTCGTCACATTCCTATTTTTCACGGCAGTGTATATGCTTATCCCCAACACTAAAGTAAAGTTCAAAAATGCCTTTGTGTCGGGTATTATCGCCGGAACGGGATTTCTGATTCTCCAATGGCTATTTGTTACCGGCACACTATATGTTACGCGCTACAATGCCATCTACGGGTCGTTTGCCTTCCTGCCACTATTGCTGTTGTGGATTCAGTTTGTGTGGGTAATTTGCTTGGCCGGCGCCGTTGTATGCTACTCATCGCAAAACGTATTTGCCTTTAATCTGGCGCGAGAAGTGAGCGGTATCTCCACACGCTACGAAGCTATGGTAAGCGTGGCTATCACCGCAATTATAACACATCGCTTCATCGCCGGAGCGACACCCGTCACCGCGCGCGACTTGATGAATTACTACAATCTGCCAGCGCGCCTCGTTACCGACATTACCGATAGGCTCGTGGCTGCAGGCATCGTGAGCCACGTGGTAATGGCCGACGAAAAAGACACCTACGGCTTCCAACTGTCCACCGACCCGGCAACGCTTACCGTTGGCAGTCTCGCCTCGCGTTTATATAACCTTGGCACTGCCGATTTTGTGCCTGAATTCAATGAGAAATTCCCCAACATACGGCTGACATTCGAAGACCTTGAAAATAACTTCATGGCCTTAGCCGACAAAACGCCTATTTCGTCAATTAAAATCGAAAAGTAATAACCACAAAAAAAACTAACAGATATGAAAAAAGTAATTGCCACAACATCGGCACCGGGCGCCATCGGCCCGTATAGCCAAGCGATTGATACCGGCTCTTTTGTTTATGCATCAGGCCAAATTCCTATCAACCCTGCAACAGGCGAAATACCTGAAGGAATAGAAGCACAGACCAAGCAAGCGCTGGCCAACGTATGCGCTATCCTCGACGCTGCCGGCCTTAGCGTTGCCAACGTTGTAAAGACTACCGTATTTCTCTCCGATATGGCTAATTTTGGTGCCATGAACGAAGTGTACGGCAATGTTTTCACCGAGCCCTACCCTGCTCGCTCGGCCGTAGCAGTACGCGAACTACCCAAAGGCGTATTAGTTGAAATCGAAGTTATAGCACTACGCTAACCATATAACACACCGAAATGCCCGCCCCATTAGCTGAAAGGTTGCGCCCGCAGAATCTCGACGATTATATAGGACAACAACATCTTGTTGGGCCTAATGGCATCATACGCCGTATGATAAATTCGGGTAAGATTGCATCGTTTATTCTGTGGGGGCCTCCCGGGGTTGGCAAAACAACATTGGCAAAGATTATAGCCAACACTACACAAAGTGCGTTTTTCACTCTATCGGCAGTAACATCGGGGGTCAAAGACGTGCGAGAGGTTATCGACCGAGCACAAAAAGAGGCCGCCGGTATGTTCTCAACAGGTAGGCCGATATTGTTTATAGATGAAATCCACCGTTTCAGCAAAAGCCAGCAAGACAGCCTTCTCGGAGCTGTCGAGAACGGTACGGTAACGCTCATAGGGGCAACGACCGAAAACCCGTCGTTTGAAGTCATTAGGCCGCTTCTGTCGAGAGCTCAAGTATATACGCTAAAACCGCTCGAAGAAAGCGACCTGCAGGTACTGCTGCAACGAGCCATAAGCGAAGATGAGATTTTATCGCAAGCCTCGGTAAGAGTAGAACAGACGGCAGCTCTTTTCCGCTACGCCGGTGGCGACGCTCGTAAGTTGCTCAACATCTTAGACCTCCTTGAGCAATCGACTCCGATAGGCGAAGACATCGTGATAAACGACCGCGTAATAACAGAGCGACTACAAGAAAATCCTCAGGCTTACGACAAAAACGGCGAGATGCACTACGATATCGTATCAGCCTTTATCAAGAGCATTAGAGGTAGCGACCCCGATGCCGCCGTCTATTGGCTCGCTCGTATGATTGCCGGAGGCGAAGACCCCGAGTTCATAGCTCGTCGCCTTGTCATTTTAGCGGCCGAAGATATAGGGTTAGCCAACCCTAACGCACTGTTACTTGCCGACGCTACTTTCTCAGTAATTCAGAAGATAGGCATGCCCGAAGGCCGTATTCCGCTATCGGAGTGCGCCATCTATTTAGCTCAATCGCCAAAGAGCAATTCGGCATATATGGCCATCGACGCCGCGCTGGCCGAAGTGGAGCGCTCGGGCAACCTGCCGGTGCCTTTACACCTGCGAAACGCTCCTACGTCGCTTATGAAAAATCTCGACTACGGCAAAAACTACAAATATGCTCACGACTATCCCGACAACTTCGTGGCACAACAATTTCGACCCGATGAAATAGCCGGGATGCAGTTCTGGCACCCATGCGACAACCCGTCGGAAGACGGTATGCGGCAACGGCACAACGCTCGTTGGGGCAAAGATTCAAAATAAATTTTATCTGAAAAACTCTTTAAGGTGCGTATAGAGGGCGTGTAGCGGAAGTCCCATTACATTATAGAAGCATCCCGCTATGCCTTGTATCGCGGCCGCACCGACCCACTCTTGGATACCGTAGGCACCGGCCTTGTCGTAAGGCTTAAACCGCAATACATATTGCTCGATTTCTTCGTCGGTCAGCTCGGCGAAAGTCACGTCTGTCTTCTCGGAAAAAGTGTCGTTTCTTTTTCCTGAAAGCGACGACAGAGTAACACCTGTAACCACAGTGTGTGTACGGCCGGCGAGAGCCCTCACCATTTCAATAGCTTCGTCGCAGCCTTGCGGTTTCCCCATTATTTTGCCATCGAGAATCACCACCGTGTCGGCGGTGATGAGAAGTTGTCCGGCCTTAATGTCCGATTTATAAGCACTTGCCTTAAGTTGTGATAAAAAAGCCGGCACATCGTCGGGCGCAATTGTAGGTGGGTACGATTCCTCTATCTCTTTCGAGGGCGCCACTTCGAAATGCGGTACAATCAAGCCGAGCAACTCGCGACGGCGCGGCGAATTCGAGGCTAACAATATGTCGACATCGCTGTACTGCGGTGCCGGAAGCGGTGGCACAAGGCGCCCGAGAGGGTTAAACTCTACCATGCGTATTCGTTATTATTCGATATCCAAAGGTCTTGCGCTTTGAGGACTTCTTCAAGGAGTTCACGAGCCACACCATGTCCGCCCTCGACACCCGTTATATATTTGGCTACACTCTTCACTTCAACGGCGGCATCGCGAGGAGCAACGGGCAGCCCGCAATACAACAGGGCCTGCAAATCGGGGATATCATCGCCAACATAAGCTACCTCCTCGGGGTTTAAGTCGTTGTCGCGCATCCATTGCTTCAAAACAGGCAATTTATCGGCCACCGATAGGTAGATATCTTTTAAGCCGAGCAAGGTAAAACGTCCGACTATCGACTGTGCATCGGCACCCGATATTATCGCTAACTTTATCCCTTTTTTATTAGCGCGGCTGATAGCATAACCATCTTTAAGATTAGCCATGCGAATAGGGGCTCCATTATCAGCCATAGGAATTGTAGCCGGCGAGAGCACGCCGTCGACATCGAAAGCGACGCCGCGAATCTTTGACAAATCGTAGTTAATCTTACTCATGACTAATATTGTGTGATTCTAAAATGAGCTTTGTAAGCGCCGCGTAAGCCGGTTTTAAGTCGTCGGGAAGCGCTTCGTATTGGGCTTTCAACACATCGAAGTCGCCACGTCGGGCCGGCCCTGTCTGCGCATTATGAGGGCCTATCGCAAAAGCCTTATCGACAGTAGCCTGCATTAACGGCTGTACGATGTCGAGCGAGTAGCCTGCTCCTGTCAACACCTGCTCGACTTTTTCGAGAAGTATATTAGTAAAATTCGATGTAAAAACACCGGCAATATGTAAGGCGCGACGATGCTCGGCATCGGCATGCCATACTCGCGGCGACAATAAAGCAGCCACACTATCTACCACCTCCCAATCGGCCGCATTTGTGGCCTCGGTAAAGAAAGGTACCGACGACACGTCGACGGCACTGCCCGCTGAAAATGTCTGCAATGGATATAAAACGCCGATGCGTGAACTTATAGGGCTCAAAATCTCTTTGGGAACGGTGCCTGAGGTGTGCACCACAATGGGCTCATACGTGAGATGTCCTATTGAATCGACAACATCACAGATACCATTATCTGCAATACTTATTATGATAAAATCGGGCTTCAACCGCTCAATTACAGCGAAATCGTCGTAAGCATCGACACCTATCGGGAGGGCTAAGGCACGGGCATGGTCGAGTTTACGGCTGATGACAGCCTTAAGCGATTTTGCCAGTGCGCGCGACAGATGAGTGGCAACATTACCTGCGCCAACAATAACAACGTTGCCATCGAACGATTTCATCACCCGTCGGCGTTTGTGTCATCACCTCGCCAAGCGCCGATGTGCACTTTTTCCCAGAGAAGTTTGGAGGGGTCGACAGGACGCCTTGTCTCGGCCGGATATCCGAATGTCATAATGCAAAGCACCGACATATTATCGGGTATTCCAAGTATCTCGCGTACTGATAGTTCCGACGATTCGCCCATAGCATCTTGCCGGCCGCGTACCTGAACCCAACAGGAGCCAACACCAAGAGCCGCAGCCTGCAGATGCATGAAAGCGGCTGCTACCGACGCATCTTCGATGTAAGCTTCGCTCTTCTCGGGGTCGGACGTTACAACGACAGCAAAGGTGGCATCTTTAACCGAAGTAGCATAGGCAGGTTTGCAATCCGACAGACGCATCAAGGTGTCTCTATCGTCGACAACAACAAACTGCCACGAACGGGCATTCTTCGATGTAGGCGCCAACAAAGCCGCTTCGAGGATTAGTTTGACATGCTCAGGGTCGACAGGTTCGCCCGTGTAACGCCTAATGCTATGGCGCTCAAGAAGCAAATCGTGCAATTCTTTCATTATGTATGGGTGTTAAATGCTATCTATGGCAAATCCACGCCGAGGGATATTGCTCGTAAACATTAGAGTTGCTTGCCATCGACGATAAATCATTGATAGTAGGAGCCGTCATGGCAAATATACGCCAATAACCACCGCTATCGAGTATTGTAAGCGGATAATCGGCACTCCGGTTGGAGGCAAGATATCGCTCGGCGTCTTCGCGCGATGCAAACGATGCCACCACAAGGCAATAGCGGTCGGCGCTTAGCACGCCTTGTTTTTTGGGGCTACGCTTCTTCGCCGGTGCCGTGCCATCGTCGGGAGTATTGACAAGCAAAACAAGAGTTGGAATAGTATTAGGCGCTGTCGTAACGCTGATATCATCGGCCGTTGTGGTAAGTGATTCAACACCTATAGAGGCCATCCTCACTTTATTATCTTTTCTGAGAGGTATCTGTGAGGCCACAAACACTAATAGGGCAAAGACGGCAATGGCAGCAGCACTTGAGGCTGTTTTGCGGAGCGAACGTGCAAATATTTCGCGCCGACGTTCGCGCTCTACCGCTTCTTTGTCGGCCACAACATCAACAAGATCGGCTGTTTGTATCGGATGGGCGGCAACACTCTTGAGCCACGATGAAGCGAAAAAATTGGATGCCGAGGCAAAGGCGATAGCACCCGTAGGCTCGTCGACATAAATCGTGCCGACGCCGGGAATATTTACCTTTTCGCCACGCGAAAGCTCGCCCTGAATCGACCTAACATCACTGTTAATCAAGCCGTTGGCTTGAGCTGACGATATCTGTTGTTGACGCATCACAGAGTCGACAAGCGCCGACGACGATATCTCGGCCGTGGCGTCAAATACTACCGACGTCGTAGGCGACGACACTTCTTCATCGCCGACATTTGCCGATAAGTTAACGGTCGAAAATAGCCCGAGGCCGGAGACTGCAACGTGTCCATCGGCCCACAACAAGTGTGCTATATGTCGAAATATCAACATCTTACCATTATCGAGGCTTTCGTTTAGCCTCCTTTCCATGCTACAAAGTTAACGATTTAGAGCGAATAATGCAAATAAGATTTTTGTCGGCATTTTACCCTACTGCTCTCATTGTGCCACGCCGTAGCGGCGTCATTATCCAAAAAGAGGGCCCCGCGCCTCAAAGGCTCAGGACCCTCTTTATGATTAGAAATTCTTAATTACTTATTTAACAAGAACTTTTGTTGATTTACCGCCCTGGCGAATGATATATATATTGCCGGGTTGCACATTTTCTACGCGAACGCCCTGGATATTGTAGATTTCACGTTTAGCATTGTCGGCGCTAACCACCTCATCGATCAACTTAGTTGTGGAGTCAACATAGAGTACAAACTCGAACAGGTCGTTGGTCTCATCCCAGTCTTCATCGGTATCGAATGATGATGCGGGAATACGCACTACATAGCGGCCGGTCTCTGTTATCGGAGTTGTTAGTGTGTATGTTACTGTATGACCACTTGCGCTGCCGGTAAACTCAACAGGTTCTTCGTTGATATAAAGTTTTGCGGTAGTATACGGTCTTGAAGGATAATCTACCGTTGAAGTGAGGCTAATAGTCTTAATTTCTGATACAGTCGAACCCGGAGTAGGCTCTACACTGTAAGAGCTGGGGATAATTTCCGGATCTTCTATTTCTTCTGCCTCAACATAGAGTACGAATTCGAACGGGTTGTTGGTTTCTTCTCCCCATTCATCAATATCAAATGAACCAGAAGGAATCTTAACGAAATAGCGACCATCTTCAGTGATCGGAGAAACCAAAGTATAAGTCAATGTTTTTCCATCTGGAGTAATTGCAACTGTATATGCAACTGTCTGAAGGTTATCTATATCAGTACCAATTTTAAGAGCGCCAGTTAAACTTGGGGCATTAATATAGTCTGATGATATTGTAGTAAGGGTAATAGTCTTAATTTCAGCGACTGTCGAGCCAGGTTCGGGGGTTACGCTATAAGAACGAGGAATAATCTCAGGATCTGGTTCGGGTTCTTCTGCCTTTACAATCAAGCTAAATTTGAATTCGCCTACTGTATCATATTCATCGCCGTACTCAAATGAATTAGCAGGTATATTAATAGTATGTACACCTTCTTCAACTATCGGAGTTTCAAGTGTAATCTCGATAACATTATCTGAATTGCCGGTTATTTCAGTTTTAAACGCAACGCTCTCTTCATCAATTAACACTTTAGCAGAACGAAGCACAAAGAAATAATCGTCAACTGTCGATGTTATAGTAATTTTTGAAATTTCTGTGACAATCGAATTTGGCTCCGGCACGACAGAATATGTCGCCGGGATAATCGTCTCTGCAGGCGCTGGAACATCACTACCCACGGTTAGAGTAAAGCTGAAAGCTTCATTTAGAATGTTATCACTTGTATATTGGTAGATGCCGTCAAGCAAGGTAATTGTGTGTTCTCCTTCTTTGTTTATAGGCTCTGTGATCATGAATACCAATCCCGTGCGTTGAGTGTCGAGTGGTTTAGACGTAAAAGCAACGACCTCATTATCAATCAATAATTTAGTGTCCCATCCAGCTCTAATCCAGAAATTATCATGAACAGTCGATGAGATAGTGAATGTAGAGATAGATTCAACTGTCGAGCCTGGAGTCGGTTCTATTGTTAGATAATCGGGTATTTCGCCTACGCTTGGCACAGGTTCCTTCTCTGCTTCAACATAGACTACAAATTCAAATGGTTCGTTGGTTTCTTCGCCCCAATCATCAATATCAAATGAGTTTACAGGAATGCGAACGACATAACGTCCGGTTTCCGTTATCGGAGTAGTAAGGCTATAAGTAATTACATTATTGCTTACGCTACCTTCAAATGCTACTTCTTCTTCATTGATAAAAAGTTTAGCATTTGAATATGGCGCTGAGAGGTCATCGACAGTAGAAGTAACAGTAATAGTTGTTAATTCTGTCACAGTCGAACCGGGAGTCGGTGTTACTATATATGTATTTGGGATGTCTTTTGGATCTTGAACTTCAGGTTCTGTCGTTTCTCCAGATACGGTGTAGCTGAAGGTAAATTCATAGTTTACAGTTTCATCTTCATCGAAGATATAAACACCTTCCAGAAAAGTTATCTCGTGCTCACCAGGCTCGGTGATAGGTTCGGTGATGGTGAAGATTAAACCTGTACGAGCCGTATCAAGAGGCTTGGATGTAAATTTAACCACTTCACCATCAATTAATATCTTTCCTTGAGATGTCCCTAACACCCAAAATTCTTCATACATCGTCGACTTGATAGTGAATGTAGATATTGACTCAACTGTCGAGCCTGGAGCCGGGTCGATTGTGAGATATACGGGAATGGCTGCCGACATTCCAAGACATGAGAATGCAAGACTAATGGTCAGCAATAATTTATTAAAGCATTTCATAGTGTATAAATTTAGTAAATTAGAATTTTTTCTGTTTTTTCACCAACGGTGACTAAATATATGCCTGGGGCGAGGGTCGTTGAGCAGTCTCCGGTTGCGGCAAATTGAAGCACGCCATCGACGCTGTAGATATTAACGTTGTTGCCATCGGCATTGCGCACTGTTACTGTGCGGCCCGATACTTCAAGCTCGACATTAGCTGCAATAGCGTTATCGACACCGGTATATTCAATCAATAGGGCCTCGGAGAGGACCGATTCGCCTTTGTTGTATTGCACCGTTACGTGATAAGTAGCCGAGCCTGCGAGGGGATTTTCATCGACAAAGGTTTCAGCCTTAGGGGTGCCGATCTGTTCTCCTTCACGATATACGTTGTAGCCGTTGAGTTCGAGCCCTACCAATGGCGACTGCGGAGTGTATGTAACGTCGTCGACCATAAATATGAAGCTGTCTTGCGAAACGCAACGTATAGCAAAGTACTTAGTGCCTTCGGGCAGCGCATACATATAACGGGTCCAGGTTATCGGAACGTTAACAACGAGTTCAACTTCTTCGAAGTCTTCGGGGTTGTTACCTGTAGAAGAAATCATGAAACGGAAAGCCTCGAGGTTGTAAGCGTCGGTATAGCTTCGAGCATAGAACGATACCGTCTGCGCATCGCCGCTAAGGACGGGCGAAATCATCCAGTCGTCGTTATAGCCGATAGTCGATGCCATCGATGCCATATATTTGGTTCCCGAATAAGCGTCATATCCCTTGCCAAGGCCGTTCCACGAAGAGTCGAATACGAGATACGCCATGCGTGCGCCATTGTTGGGGAAGTTCACTTTGCTGATAGCGTATGTAGGCGAGCCATCCATATCGATAAATGTCCATTTACCAACGGGGTTGAGGTCGAACGATACATAGTCTTCGAAGTCGTCGGTGACTCTTTCTGCCGACTGGTCGGTCAAATCGGGAGTTTCCCATTTCATAGCCGGCTTGTCGCCATCGACGCGTTGGAGATTCTTCACAGCGGGGTATGGCGATTCGAGAACGTCGACGGTAGCTCTCGTTGTAGTATTATCGCTTGTGTCGGAGTCGCGTTCATAGTTTATTTCGGCATAGCAAGTGAGAAGAGACTCGCTGAAAGGCGTTGTCTTGTATTCGAGTACAACGTCTACGCTCTTTCCGGCTTCGAGCGACAGCGATTCCGACTGTGCCACCTTCTGACGGTTGCAGTAGAGCGAAACGGTAAAGTCGTCGGCATTATTACTTCCGAGGTTTGTTACACGAACATTTGCGTTTACCGGTTCGCCGGCATAAACATTACGAGGCACGCTGAAAGCTTCGGCCGATAGGTTGTCGGGGACCATGTTAAGGATGCGGAAATTATCGAACAACATGACGCGAGTACCTGTTCCGCGGTCGGCTGTGATACCAACTTCTACGTTAAATCCTTTATAATCTTCAAGGTTAACGACAACGGGAGTCCAGCCATCGCCATCGGCAATCTTGAAGGAAGCCACAGGTTGTGCCACACCGCCTTCGGTGAGGTTGCGCACCGTAACTTCGAATGAACCGTCGGACTCGGCATCGGCATAGTAATAGAATGATAGAGCTGGCGATTCGGCACCTACGAGGCTAATTTTGCCGGAGAAGAAACGGCCGGTAGTCGTCGTGCCATACGACGTTGGCGTCCAGCACACCATGCCATTGTCGCCATCTTGCGAGTCGGTGTTAGGGTCGTTAGAGCTGGCTATAATCGACCAGTCGCCTACACCACCCTGAGCCCATTGCGAGCCCAAAGTGCCGTTAGAGAACGATTCGCTGTAGGGGATAGTGTATGGCGTGCCCACCGCTGTGAGGGGCGTTGTGCCAAATTTATATTCGTTTAGGCCGGCATCACTCTCGGCATGAACGTAGAACAGAACAAATTCTTGACGTGCACTGCTTGTAGCCTGATAGGTGTATTTATAACCGGTGAGATATGCCGCTATTTCGTCGTTTTCAAAGTCGAATATCGAATACGAAAGAAGGTCGGGGTTCATCGGGTTGCCATCATTGTCGCCTTCGGGAGCTTCCCACGTAATTTCTACCTTTCCGCTATTCTCTATTTCTTTTATAGCAACGTTGGTAGGAGCTCCTGGAAGGTTCATGCCGATGTGGTTGCGCACCTCGAGTATTTTTCCGGCGCCCGATTCAATAAAGGCTACAAGAGAATAAGTATAGTAGCCTGGAGCGGGCACTTCGTCGATGAATTCGAGCGACTCACCCGGTTGCGGATTCAATTTCTCAAAAACTTGAGTGTCGCCGTCGCGCTTCACAATAATCTTAGTGAGAGCGGTGAGGGGGTGGCCTGTAACATCGAGCGTTGGAGCGACGATGCTGATAGTAGCCTTGTTTTCGCAGTTATAGTCGGGCAGGACAGTCATTTCGCCGCGAGCGGGAGAGTTGTCGAAAACACCGTCTTCAATGCTAATATTCGACACATATAGATAGAATTCTTTGGGGTCGCTACAGCCATGAATACCAAAATAGTAAGAGCCCGACTCGGTAGGCACGAAGTCGCCGCCGAGATTTACACGCTCGGCAACCACAGTAGGCTCTACTATCACGTGATTCATACCATTTGGTGTTGGCGACATGCCGATATAAGCAGCCACACGTTCTTTATTGCCGCGTTGCAAGAACGACTCCCAAGCATCGAAGGAGATTGAATAACGGCGGCCCGCTTCCATATATACAGGAGGCGTAACCAGCCAGTCGTCCATGTATCCGTCGTTGCAATACGGGTTAAACATACCGCTATTCTGGCGGCTATGTTCCCATGTGCGACCGTCGCCATTGGCATCTATCACCTTAAATTTCTCAGCAGCATTTGCCGATGTAAAATCTTCGAAGAAAGGAAGACGCAAAGCTCCGAGCATTAAATCTTCACTGATGATGGGGTCGCCCTCTCGGCCATCGAAAGTAGCAGTGATAGCATAACGATATACTGTAGTGTTGCCGGGTTCTTCCACGATGTCGGTATAGGTAGTTGTGGTGAGGCCATCGGCAATCACGCTATTATCGGGATAACGATAAACTTTGTAAGTAATAGCTTCGGGGTCGACATATGATCCGTTAGCACCTTCGGTAACGGCAGTCCAGTTGAGAATATTTTTATTACCCTCACGTTCGAGCGAAACTTTAGCCGGTGCTTTCGGGAAGTCGTTGCCTATATAGCAGCGTATTGTAGCCATGGGGCTTAGGCCAACGTCGTTAGAGACAGCAACCGAAACGCGATAGAAACCGGCACGAGGCACGGCAAAAGGCACACGTTCGTCACGCCCCCACTCGGTGGAGCCTGACGCCACTTCATTATCGGTGCGATAGAGGTGCCAAGTGAGGTTGCCTGAAGGTTGCGAGCCATCGTAAAGCTTGTCGGGAGATGTAAACGACACATAACCTTCGATCGCGCCCTTATCAAATTCCAAAACGGGGTACGACGGTGCAAAGGGTGCTTTGTCGTCGGCGAGAGGCTCGCCAACAAACATACCGCGCATCTGCATATCTTCGCCGAAATCCATCAACTCCTCAGCCTCGGCTGTTTTAAGGTTGATGGTGTAAAGTTTGCTGTTGTCGTCGGTACACGAAATATAATAGAACTTGCCATCGCGGTGATGGATAATACCTGTAGAAAGATATAGCATCGGGATGCCGGTCTGCCCTACAAGAGTATGCTTACCTGTCGTCTTATCTACGGTATTGAGGGTGCCGTCGCCGAGCAAAACATAGAGAGTGCCATTTTCGTCGAATGAAGCGGCTTCCCATTGCATATCGAGTGTACAGATGGTTGACGTACGCTTGAACTCGTTGATATCCAAAGTACCGAATTCGAGGTCTTCGCCATTAGCACTCAAGAAACAGCCGTAAATAGTGCCGTCGGTGGGGTCTTCAGCCAGAGCCGAAGAGAAAGTGGTGATGCTCGCAGTGTCGATACCTTTAATCTGTTTCCACGTTATGGCATCGAAAAGCACATTATAGAAAGTGGGCCCATTGTTGAAGGCGACAAAATATTTTCCGTCGCTCTTAATGCCACCATAAGAAGCATCGTAGAGCCAGCCTATCGCAACTTCAGTGAAAATGCCTACGTCGGATAGAGAGTAGATTCCCATATCGATATCATAGGCATAAACAAGGCTGACGCCGAATTCAAAGGGGCCATCGCCTACATACTTACTTTTTTGTGGTGCCTTTTTAGATGGAGCGTTTTTAGGTGCGCTGAAAACCGAAGCTCCTTTTGAGCGCTTCTTACCGGCTTTCATTCTAAGCTCCTTAAAGGCCTTTCCGTCATAGGGATTTTTCTCCTCTTTAATTTCCTGCGCGTACGAAGCTAAAAAGCTCATGCAGAAAACCAAGATCAATGCAATAAAGCGATTAGATTTAGATAAGACCATAATATGTAGTTAATAATTGATATATATATGCTTTTGTGGTAATTTTCCGCAAATTTAACGATTTAATACTCAAAATGCAACACTTTCAGCCAAAATAAACGACAGCGCGCCGGAGAAAATCCGGCGCGCTGACATTTTATAGTATACTAATTATCGAACTATTACTTTTTCTGTTTTACCGTTGGAGTACTTAACAATGTTAATACCCTTCTGTGGAGCCGAAATGACCTGACCTGCAATATTGAAGCGAGCTACTTCGACAGCGTTAGCGTCGGTAACAACATTTTCAACACCATTTTGGTCGCCACCTACTTTAACACGCGCAGCGTTGGCGATGGCACCGTCGCTCGATACCACAAGAGCGATAGCATATATATTGTCGTAATCCAGAGCTTTTTTCAAGACCGCTTTAGTAGGCATGGCAACAGTGTAACTATTACTTACAATATTACCGGCTTTCACTTCACCGTCAAGAGCAGGTGCACGGTTCACACCGGACGTGCCGTATGAGCTTCCTATCATTACGTCGTTATACACAAGTGTCAATGAAGATGAAGCCATCGAACCTCCACGGCAGAATTGCGAAAGATTGGGATCGTTGTTAAATTTAGACGGAGGATAGTCGGCGAAGTAGTTGGCCTGCTTCCATATAGCTGTTGTACCGGTTATATTGTCGGCAGTGAGGACATAGGCAATAGAGTATTTGTCGCCGTTTGTGAGATATTCAACATCAGCCGCCACATTAACTTCCGACATATCGTCGTTAAAGTCGGCAGTGAGAGTAATGTCGACATCGGGGAGCAAAGCGTTGCAGAAGTCAAATAGGTCGATTATTCCCAATGGTGTGCCAGAAGTGTTGCCGTAGTATGGGTCAACGCCAAGGTACTTACGATCGACCGTACAACCCGGAGCACCGCTTATACCGAGTTGATATGCCGGGAAATAAGCGCTGTTATACATCGGGTCGCTTGAATTATATTGGTGGAAAGCAATACCGATAAAGTTTTCTCTCTGCTCTTTGAGGGCCTCCATGCCAAACCAGCCACGAGGGCACCATCCACAGCCGGTGCCAGTGAACTCTTCAACGACAGTGTAGCGCTCTACAATCTTTGTGAGCACTTTATTAACCACCAAGAGTTTCTCATCACTTGCGGCATTGTCTTTGCCATTTACTTTATCGATGCTGAACAAGGCTGTATATGCGCCATATTCTTCAGGAGCAGTGTAGGTGAGGTCTACTTCGCCTTTCTTGTTAAAGCCCTTTGCGATAGGCGTTTTAAGGTCGAGATGATATGTAGTCTTAACACCGTTAATTTCAACGATATAGTCTATCGAATTAATATCTTCGGAGCCATCGCTTGCAATCACCGCGGGAACAGTAGCTTCTCCACCTGGCAATACTGACGATGACATTACAGAGCGGAAGGAAGCTTCGCGTTCGTTCAATGCCATGTCGGTGCAGAACAGCTGCATAGCATATTGAGCGCTAAAATAGTCGGTGTAATCATCCCATCCCGAGTCTTGCCCTGATGCTACGAAACGGAGCAACATAGAGTACTCTGCCGGTTCGTCGACCGATTCCATAAGGATAGGATATGCATCACCTTCGGAATAAACCGCGTTGATAGTGAATTTAGCACCAACGTAAACGCCGTCGGCGGGTATTTTGTAGGGCTCATCCAAAGCCACTGCGTTAAACTCAAAGTCGATAAGCGTTTTTTCGTTGACCTCCTTGCTTACGACGTCGGTTTCGAGATCTTCCGAAATCCAAACACTAACATCCGTCATGTTTTCGGCAGTAAAAACGGGCAAGTTAATGCCAACGATACTGGCACCTTTCAACACGCCACTACCGGGCACATAATAACCGACATAGTATGTAGCCGGGGCTTGAACACCCGAAGCGCCGATATTTTCATCGGATAAATCACCGAGGTAATAACCCCACACCATAGCATCGTCGAGAGATGCTACTTTTTTAGGTGCATTGAATTTCGAAATCTGTTTGTTTAGTACAATCTTTTCATTAGCACACTTTAGTGCACCATCACCTTGATACACAGGAATGACAACCTGAGCATTAGCTAAAAAGCCAAAGGCAGCAAGAGCTGCAGCGAGTAAAAGTTTTTTCATACCTATATCACTTTTTAATCATTATTTTACGCACTTTGCCATCGTCGGTTTTCACGATGTTAATACCATTTTCGGGCTGCGATAGCACTCTGCCATCTAAGGAATAACGTGCCACCACTTTGCTGCCGTTAGCTTCAACACCGCTAATTCCGGCCGGGTCGGAATAATCGAAAATAACAGTAACTTTCGGGCCATTACCGACAAAAGTGTTAGCATTGGTCACGTTATTGTGGCGATATGTTTTCGGCTGGAGTTCAACCTTAGCAATACCATAATCATCGGCCAACCACTCAGCCTGGATATCGCTAACCTTTACTTCACCTACCGGTGTTTCATAGCTACCCTCTTCATCAGCCTGAGTGCAGTTTTCGGGGAAACACACTTGGAAAGCTCCGTTAGGCATTTCAAGAATGTTATAAGCCATACAAGCATATAGCGAACCTGTCTTATCAGACTTGATATAGAGGCCTGTTTTCATAATCATAGTGCCAAAGCCATCGTCTTCGGTGTCGGTGACTGTTATCGTCGAGCCATCGGCAACTTTTTTACCATTGGCATCGACAAAATAGAAAGTGTCGTCGGACTGTGCGACTGCCGACAGCACACATACTGACATAAGAAAGACAATCGTAGATAACTTTTTCATATACATCGTGTTGCTATTATTATTTTTCAAATTCTTTCTTTACAACCTGTAGCACCCCGTCGGCATCGTTGCTGATAAAAGCTACAATGGCAGTATTCTCGGCCACCCACTCCGTGTCGAGAGCAATACTATAGGCTGCATGTTTTTCCGAACCCTCATTAACGGTGATATCATCGCCGAAAATATCGTTGGTCAAGCTTGCCCGGAACACATGCTGGTGCACATAATCGTTATTGACCGAGCCGTCGGCCATACTCTGCTGCGCCACAACGCCATTTTCTACAATCCACACCTGCAACTTTCCGCTAAGATTTTTATTAGTGTTTGCCGCAACATCGACAGCCAAAGTTCTCGACTCGGAGTTATAATCGAGGTCGATCGCCATTGATAGCGGCGAATGTTGCTGCAAGGCATTGTATACTATGCTTCCATATTCGGCGGTGTTGTAGACCGGAGCCCCGCGATTTATTTTCACGCCGGGCTGCGATGTTATCCCCCAATGAGTGTAATACTCATCACCGGTCTCGGTACAAAGAGGCAGGCGAGCACTCGACATCGTTGTTCGGTGCCCGAAGGGACCTGAGTGTATACCTACGGCGATAACGACATCATCGCCATACTCTTCTTGCAATTTCTCAATTTCAGCCGAGGCTGCCGGACAATTTACACAGCGTTGGCCGGTGAAATCTTCGATAAGGACATTGCGGTTAACCTCGGCCGGTTTCACATATATGAGCCTGTCGCCCTCGGCCACGGTGTCGCACGCATGCATGATGAAAGCTACGACAGCTATCGGCAAGATATATAATAGATTATGCGCTTTCATCTTCAGAAATTATAGTTATACGAAATAGAAAAACCTTTGCTGGGCTTTACCTCACGACATACGCCGCCGGAGCAATTAAAGCCTCCGCGTGTACGGGCATAGCCGGCTTGAATGCGATGGGCACCTTTGCTGAATGTGAGTAATGCCGAATAGTAATGCAACTTAGTCTTTCCGCAATTATATTCATCGGAGACAGTAACCATCCAGTTAGGCAATATCGACAACTCGAGGAGTCCAAAGATCCAATCTCCTTCATCATCTTTTGTGGCAAGATACTGAGCTTCACCTCTCAATGTAAATTTCCTGTTTATAGTATACTTACCTTCGGCTATAAAAATGTTGGAGCGCACAGCACCGCCCTCCCCTTCTATGGCCGTTTTGTTATAGTATTGGTTCATATACATCAAGTTGAGTTTGAACGCACTCGATATCTTTTTCTCTAACTGAATGTTGAAATCTTGATAATATCGTGTGTCGCCCCATTTCCAGAAAGGAGACCCGTATCCGTCACTGCCGCGGACACCACCATCGATGGCATTTTTTTCTATAGAACGAATATATGAGAAGTTTACTTTCACATTCGTGCCATATTTACCACCCAGAGGCGTTTTGCGCTTGAAGTTATATGCCAACTCCGCTTGATATGCCCATTCGCCGTCGGGATTGGTTGCATAAGGATAAAGCGCAGCCAAGGTGTAGGTATGATCGGTTGTAAATGGCGGCAAAAAATTTAGTTTTGACGATAGGCCTATCATGCTGCGGCGGCTGCGATTAGTCATATTATCGCTACGTTTTGCCTGTAACAAGACACTCATGCCCTTTTGTGAATATGACGCCGACAACATCGTCGCATATCCGTTGCGATAGATATATCCGTTGTCCGACGAGGGGTCTTGCGTTTTCCGAGCATACTCGGCAAGTATATTAAACCCTCCTTTCTGGAGGCGCGCTCTAAGGTCGAATGAATTCACGTTTTTAGGCAAATTCAAGCGGTGGGTCGCATCATACATAATATCTTCATCGCCTTCGTGCTTATTTACATAAGATGCGCCAAGCGAGAGATACGTGCCATTATCTTGAAGCGTTTTGAGCCATTCTTCAAAGTTCAGCTCGACATCAGCACCGGATATTAGCGACTTGTTGAGGCTCCAATAACGACGTTGGAAGCCAGATAGTGCCTTAACGCTAACGCCTTTAAAGGGCTTGGCGGCAATATGAGCGCCGAGCAAAGAGTTGTCGAGGCCAAGGCTACGCTCTTCGTAGGAGCGCAGAATAAAACCGGAGCCAAACTGCTCGTAGAAATTACCGAGAGTGAGAGCAAAATTTTTGGTGTGAAATTTGGCATAGATATTGCCTATGCCCCACCCCTTGAAGCCGTCTTCATCAAATCCCGGGAGCGGAAACTGAAGGAACTCAAAACGTGCACCGGCATCGACATATCGGCTACGCAACGACACGTCGGCATAGGTGTTGGTGAGAGCCCACTCTTTATAGTCTATCGCTCCGATTGCCTGGTCTTCTTGTGGAAAAAGGATATCGCTCTGAACGCTACCGCTCACCACGACCTTCTTTGCATCTTGCGCAGAGAGCACGATGCAAGACGCTAACGCGACAATCGTCAAAAGAGATCTACAGGGTTTGTATGCGAATTTCATCCTGTGTTTTATTTATCGAGCAGTCCTCTTACGATATCTATCAGCTCCTGTTCAGCACCATCGGTATATCCGTTGTGTTTATACACAATATTACCCTTCCCATCAACTATCAGCGTATAGGGTATCATCTGGATGCCGAGCGCGCGTTTGAAATCGCTGTTAGGGTCGAGTAAAACTTCATAATCCCAGCTGTTGCTATCGACAAGAGGCTTCACTTTATTGATGTTTTGAGCTTCATCAATCGACACTGCTATCAGTTTTACGCCTGTTTCATCTTGCCAATCATCATAGACTTCTTGTATCGCTTTGAGCTCTCTGATACATGGTTTGCACCATGTAGCAAAAAAGTCGATGATAAACGGCTTGCCATCGTTCGACAATGTTGCCGTGTCGATTGTCTTGCCGTCGATTGTCTTAAGCGAAACAGATGGCAACTGAGCTTCTGCAACAAAGGCAATATTCAGAAGCAATAATGCAAGAGCTAAAAATGTTTTCTTCATAATTGTAGATAGTTAAATCCGATGAGATAGTTTTATCGCAAACTATTTTATCAAAACCTTTTTAGTTATTCCATCGGAATCTTTAATAATGTTCAGGCCCTTTGAAGGGGTATTCAGTTTACGCCCCTCGATAGTATAATACTCTGGTTGAGCCTGTTTTTTCACTGTTATCGAAGGCGTCGAGTCGATACCTTTAGCCGTATCGAGAACGTAAGCCTCGGTTCCGGCATACCATCCGCTGTTATCGAAAGTGGCCCCGGAACCTGTTATATACCTTCCATCTTCCGAGATAGAAAATACGGTATGACTCAGATATAAATCGTATTTATATAGATTTTCAAACTCATCAAACTCCATCGATAGCAACGAAGGCTGCATTTCTTCGGGGTGCATCAAGAAGGCACGGCGGTCTAAATCGCCCACATATCCTATCACTGTGCCGTCGTTTGCAATGGCAGTAGCATTACAATCGGCTTCGATATCGGGGTTGATGCCGTGGTCGCCATCGAGAGTGCTCACCTCCAAATCGCCCGTTGCGATATCGTAAACACCTACTTTTTTAATAGTAAAGAGCGACACGCCGTCGTTTTCGCGTATACACATCGCCACCAGTTTTCCATCGGGGCTTAGAGCCATTGGCATAAATGTAGTGTAGGGTTTATCGCCTTCGGGGCCATTCTCCCACGACGACCATTGGAAATAATCTTTGAAAACGAGGTCGTATTTATACTCACCGTCGTCTTGGCGATGCCAAATAAGCATTGGGCGCATTCCCAGTTCATCGAGGAGGAATCCGACAACGACACTTGCATCTTTGCTGATAAATTTGGGCACAGCGCCATTTACTTTGAAGCCAGCCTCTTCGGAAGTAGGTATCGCAAATTTTTTCTTTACGCCATTCTCCCAATAATAAGGCTGTTCAGTCCAATCAAGGCCTTCGACTGTGCCTATAATAATAGAGCCGTCTTCCGATATAGCCTCACATATAACACGATTAACGCCTGCATCGACGTCAACAGGCTCTACCACGGTATATTTACCGGTCGCAAAGTCTAATAGCAAGCCACCGTTATCGTCATAGCCTACAGCAAGGCCTTCATTAGTGACCCAACGTGCTTCGGCTCCCGTCACATAGAATGATGCGTCTTTGAAATAGACTATGTCGTTATCATTCTGCCAATCGGTA
Source organism: Muribaculaceae bacterium (assembly GCA_022508985.1). Lineage (GTDB taxonomy): Bacteria > Bacteroidota > Bacteroidia > Bacteroidales > Muribaculaceae > CAG-873. The sequence continues at coordinate 69,791 of JAFLUA010000001.1, read as the reverse complement.
ACAAATGGATATTCCAATGTGTTTCCACACAGATATTTGCCATCTGCAGAAAGATGCATCGGCGCAAAATTGCCATAATCGCCGCCACCCTCCGATAAGACGATGAACTGCTGAGCTGAAACGCCCATTGATATGACTGCAGCAACTAAGGCTGTTGTAAATAACCGTTTCATATTAATATTTTTTACATTCCTGTTTTAACATATTGACAGAGCAATGCGTAAAACTCTTTGCAAATATATGCAAAAAATATTAATTAGCGAAACTTTGCAAATGCAAAGAAGGTAAATGGCTCTTTTAATCTTCAATTACAGAGCTCTAAGGTTGTGGCGACTACGAAATTTTGACAATCGACATACCACAGCGGCCACAGTCGAAATCGATACGGTAAACTCCCGAAGCGTTGCGCAGGAACAATTCGGCAGGCAGTTTTGCTGCACTCGAATGGTCTTTAAGGCATGCGCCCAACTCTCTCCGGATGCAGTATTTTGTAGTCATCACAATTGTTTCCCCATCTCTATTACGTTCAACTTCGATAGCTTTTTGGCTGATTCTCGCGCCATGTCGGCGATAAAAATTCAAAGATAGCTTATTTGCCACATTATCGTGATAAGTTAGTGGCGGACAAGGCTCAAAAGCCTCTTCGTTAAGTTGTGAAACGCCACGCCTCTCATAGTGATACACCGCTTCAGCATTTGCGTCAAGCATCTCAATGAGCTCGCGACGGGCAGCAGCCATCGTAGACGCCGACACAAATCTATCGGATAGTCGGTCGTCGACACTGCGAAGTGAATATATCGTATCGCCCAATCGCGACAAGATGCGTTTACGAGCATCGTTTTGAGGCGTTTTTGCTTGTTGATAGGGCGACTCTACGACTATAGTGGCCGAGCAGCCCCGAGCATCGGCTGCCAACATAGAAAAACGCTCCTCATCGATATTTTTAAGAACGAAATCTACGGCTATAGTCCGTCGGCACGAGGCATCGCGGCTATCGAGTAACTCAAAAAAAACTTTGTCGTTATTGCGGTATAATACCGTGCCAGCGCTAAGCAATGGCTGCGACGTGGCCGGATAAAGAGTGTCTTTATCAATTTTGTTTAATCTAAAGCCCACAAACCTGCCATCTTTATCAAAATAACCGAACCCGTCGCCATTGGCTAATTCTGCCGACAGAGCGACTTTGAACGAATCGGCATTACGACTCACCGACAGCACTTTAGCAACCGGAGCTCCGACCCATTTTGGAGTATTAAGCGAAGCCATCCTTTCTTTATGGTCTGGCTTTCGAAGAAAATAATTAGTATATCCGCGATTAAAAGTTCGATTAACATCGGGCACGAAGCCATATTCACTTTTTCCGACAGAACCTCGAGTATACCGGCCTTCCGATGCAGATATTATTGAGTTTAGAGCCTGTGAATAAGCCGCTGTTACATTTGCCACATAGCGAGTATCTTTAAGTCGGCCTTCTATTTTGAAAGAAGAAGCCCCGGCTTCTATCAAAAGTTGCAGAGAATCGATTCTGTTAAGGTCTCGCAACGACAGGTAATGTTTTTCGTTCCCTAAAACATTACCAGCGGCATCGGTCAAGAGGTATGGTAGACGACACATTTGAGGACACTCGCCACGATTGGCGCTACGCCCCATCGCAACATATCCTGCCTGGCAATCGCCACTATAACTAACACACAAAGCACCATGCACAAAAACTTCGACAGGGACTCCGGCCGCGTCTTTACATGCTTTAATCTGTTCTAACGAGAACTCTCGCGGCAAAACAAGTTGCGAGAAACCGGCCTGAGCTAATAGCCGCGCCTTTTCGGGTGTTCGGATATCGCATTGTGTGCTTGCGTGTAATGCTATGGGGGGCAAACTCATCTCAAGATATGCCATGTCTTGCACGATGAGAGCATCAACTCCGATAGAATATAATTTCCAGACGAGTTGCTGTGCGCGCTCGAGCTCGTCGTCGTAGAGTATGGTATTCAGCGTCACATATACTTTGGCGCGATAGCGATGCGCAAAGGCAACGAGATTTGCTATAGCATCGACGTCGTTTGTCGCGGCCGCCCGTGCGCCAAACTCTGGAGCACCGATATACACGGCATCGGCACCTGCCAAGATCGCAACTCGGCCTATTTCGGCATCTCGTGCCGGAGCAAGCAACTCTAACTTACGCATTTTAATGCATCAAGAAGGTGTAATGCCTCATCGCGTAAAGCATTGACTGTATCGGGATAATGGGCGTCGCTGTTTACCAATATCGTAATATCAGCATCGACAAGTTTTCTGAGATACCTTTCAGCGGGGAAGAAACGGCCATGAGCCGACTTTGCCTTAGTGTTAAGTTCTACGATGAGGTCGCGGTCGATAATCATTTCTACCATGCTGTCGGCAAGAGCATGATAATGCATTCCATCTTCAATGCCCGGAGAATAATACGATGCATTTTGACCTATCTTATCGAAATGCCCTATGATATCAAAACCACCGGCTTTTATCATTTCTGACGACTGGCGAAAAAAGGTGTCGACAACATAATCGATATCACCACGGAAATATCGTTTCATTCGTCGGCTAAAGTTTTCAAAATTTCCGTCGATATCTACCGGCTCACCGGTCTGCGATGGTATAAAATGCACCGAACCGATGCTATAATCGAGGTCGAGGCTACGGAAATAATCATTTGCCGGCCCCCATTGAGGCGACAGGTAGTCTATTTCCATTGCACGGTAAAAACGACAAGTCGAAAACTCTGACATATTCTGCAATCGCGATACTTCCGCTAAGAAAATTTCCACATCGGAAGCCTTCATATTACACGGCGACTCAATAGGTATAGGGCTATGGGGTGTAAAGCCATAATGAATCATCCCGCATGAAACAGCGGCGCGCGCCATTTCTTCCATTGTGGCGCGCCCGTCGCAAAACTGTGTGTGGCTATGAAAGTTATAGCATCGTGTTGATGATATTATCTTTCTAAAATCCATACAATAGAATTCCTCACGCTATTCTATCTGCTTTCTTTGATGATAACTTGAGTACAAAACGGGTGAAAAGTATAAGGCATATCGCCGCTACCGTGCCTGCTACTGCCAAAGCCGCATACATTGGCAAGCCAAAACCTTCAGGCGATGGGGCGTATAGGATGTAACTTATAACGACGATAGTCATAAATACAGCCGGAATGAGGCATATTATGTATACTTTTCTATGCCGTGCCAGATATACAGTGGCAGCCCAGAGGGTGAAGGCCGAAAGAGTCTGGTTACACCAAGCGAAATAGCGCCACAGTATATTGAAGTCGATCATCATCAAGCCGAATGTGATTACAAATATCGGAATCGAAATGAGCAACCGTTTACCAAGCTTATCTTGCGTGAAATTCAAGAAATCGGCAACAATAAGTCTTGCCGAACGCAAGGCCGTATCGCCTGTGGTTATAGGTGCGGCTATGACACCAAGCAAAGCAAGGAAACCGCCGACAACACCCAACCAGCTCACCGATATATCTTGCACCAGTGCACCGGCGCCGGTATGCGTTGACATATATTGCGATAGCTGCTCATACCCGCCTGTAAAAGTTATTGCGGCCGCTGCCCATATCAATGCTACGATACCCTCGGCAACCATAGCTCCGTAGAACACCGGGCGGGCCAACCGTTCATTCTTTATACAACGAGCCATCATTGGCGATTGTGTTGCATGAAATCCTGATATAGCGCCACATGCTATGCTAACAAACATCATCGGGAATATCGGGTGCGTATCGGCCGAAGCATGACGGTTATACAGGCCATCGATAAAGCCGTCGGGGATAGTATGGCCGCCAAATAACAATACACAAAGCAAGCCTGCAGCCATAAACAATAGCGCGAAACCGAATATAGGATAGAAGCGCCCTATAAGTTTATCAACAGGGAGCAAGGTGGCCAACATATAGTAGATAAATATGATGGCAATCCAGAAAACCGACGTAGCCCATTCAGGAGTCATATCGGCGAGCAACGATGCCGGTGTAACCACAAAAACGGCACCTACCAAGATTAGCAACGCCGTGGCTGTTACCCTCAGCACCTGTTTAATCACAGGGCCCAATTCGCGTCCCACGAGCTCGGGCAGCGACTGGCCTTCGCTTCGTAATGACATCATTGCCGATATAAAATCGTGAACAGCACCTCCAAAGATAGTGCCGGCTACAATCCATATAAACGCCGCCGGGCCATACATGACGCCCATAATAGCGCCGAATATAGGGCCAAGGCCGGCTATATTCAAGAACTGTATTAGGAATACCTTCCACGTTGGCATGGGCATATAATCGATACCATCGGGGCGCGTATAAGCCGGAGTGAGGCGTTTGGGGTCAATCCCAATTATTTTCTCAACGAGCAGGCCATAGATAAAGTATCCGCCTATGAGCACTGCAAGCGAAACAAGGAGAGTTGTCATTGACGTATTTCAGGAGTTGACGAAGTTATTGAACCAAGCGACTGACGCATATTAGTGTCGGCCTCAATATTGCGCATCTTATAGTAATCCATAATGCCAAGATTACCCGACAGGAATGCTTGTGCCATAGCTTTTGGCAATTCACATTCTGCTTCAATCACTTTTGCGCGAGCTTCTTGCGCAAGGGCTTTCATTTCCTGTTCGCGAGCGATAGCCATAGCACGACGCTCTTCAGCTTTGGCCTGAGCAATGTTCTTATCGGCTTGAGCTTGGTCAATCTGAAGTGCGGCACCGATGTTGCGACCTATATCGATATCGGCTATATCAATCGACAAAATTTCAAAAGCAGTGCCTGAATCAAGTCCTTTGCGCAATACAAGTTTGGATATTGAATCGGGATTTTCGAGTACCTGCTTATGGCTTTCAGAAGAGCCTATCGAAGAAACGATACCTTCACCTACACGAGCAAGCACGGTGTCTTCACCGGCGCCGCCAACGAGTTGGCGTATGTTGGCACGAACCGTTACACGCGCTTTTGCGATGAGCTGAATACCATCTTTCGCCACAGCGGTAACAGGAGGCGTATCAATAACTTTAGGGTTGACACTCATCTGAACGGCTTGGAAAACATCACGGCCGGCGAGGTCGATTGCCGTAGCCATTTTGAAACCGAGATCGATATTTGCTTTCGAAGCCGACACAAGGGCGTGAACAACTCTTTCGACGTTGCCTCCGGCAAGGTAGTGAGCCTCAAGGTCGTCGCGCGACACATCTTTAAGGCCGGCTTTGTGCGATTCTATGAGTGCTCTTACTATTACGCTGGCCGGCACCTGGCGTATTCTCATTAACACCAACTGAATAAGCGAAATGCGCACACCGCTTACTCTTGCCGAAATCCATAAAAAGAATGGGCAGTAGTAGAAAAAAACGATAAGCAGTACTACTGCAACAATGATTAATAATGCAATTGTGAGTTCCATATTCTATGAGTTTTTTGTTTCTAATCTTACTGCTGTATTACGTTGTGTAGCAATCTGCTGGCGCAATTTATCGGTTTGTTGTTCCGATGCAAGTATAGCATCGGCCACCGTCTTGTCGCCACGCCGATATTGGTCGCGCATACGATTTTCGGCTTCGAGGTGTTTACGCAGAGTAACCTCAGCCGATAGCACTTCAAGCATAGCCATTCGAGCTCTTTCGTTGCTGAAATCGCTAAGCTTTGTATATACCCTGCCATTGCCCATATCGAGCCTAAATTTAGGCGACATATTAATATCCACGACAGCAACGGTCTCTTCCGGTAGCCGCGAGGCCAACAAAGACTTGTAGTCGACTCCTTCTTTTTGTGTCACCGCTAAATCCGCGAGACTTGCCAACTGGCGCAAGTTAGGGTCGGAGGGGTCGGCATTGATACGCATCTTCGATGGTGCAAATATGTAGATAGTAACCTTATCGGATATCTGATTTCTATCCGAAGCCCACCAACCAAGGCCCGAAGCCTCGTCTATAGCCAAGAGATAATCATCGTAGGGAGAGTTGTATGGCAAGCCTACGTTTTGAGGCGTAAAATACTCTTTACCATTTTCACTATCTGTTCTTCTCGTCATGAAAATATCATATCCTCCGAGCGTATTATCGCCATTGTTTGCAAAATAGAGCGTCATGCCGTCGGGCATCAGGAATGGAAACATTGCGTCGCCTCCATCGCCAAGAGAGTCATCGAGACGCGTTGTATGGTCGATTGTACCATCGTCAAGGATATCAGCGCTATATAGGCCAAAACGGCCATTTGCTTCAGCTGCCGCCCACAGTAACTCGCTTCTGTTTTCGGGGATATATGCCACCGACAACTGGTCGGCATCGGTGCCGGCACCAAAACTGCTTAGAGCATCGGCAGGCAGTAGACGCCCGGCTGTCGACGAGAGCCTATACGCCTTAAAGAAGGTATTTTTATCAACAAGTAGGGTGTCGATTATTTCTATACGTTCCACCCTGTCGAGCATATTCTGCATCTGGATAATTTTCGAGCTGAGTGAACTAAACTCATCGGGCACACTTTTTTTCTGCTTTTTAAGCAACTCTTCCCACTTATCGCAGTAAGATTGCGCGGCCGACGGGTCGTAGCGCTCTAAGGATATCAGCGCCAATATACGAGATGCATCGGCAACATTACGGCTTTGCGCCACCGTTAGATATGCTTCAGCCTCATCGGCATTACCCAACTCGTATAGCGACGCACCGAGATAGTAAGTAACATTGCCGTCTTTTGGCGTCTTCTTTACTGCAGGAGCGAGAATTTTCACCACCTTTTCATATTCTCCCTCTTGATACAAACTCCGAGCATCATCAATGACGGCCGGATAGGCATACCCACAGCACGCCAATACCATTAGCAATGGTGTTAATATTCTGCGACCAGTAATCATTTTTCACTTTGCTTGATGCCACAAATATAGCATTTTTTTCGCACAACACTATCAGTTGCACCTAAAAATTCGTCTTTTGAGTCCGAGAGATGCAGATTTCCACACAAAATATGGCATTTCTTATTTAAAATCTATATAAATAATTGCACATTTTCTGTTTTTTTACGAACTTTGCTCACGCAAAAGAAGCCACCAAGATGAAGCTATCGGAACTCAAAACAGGCGAAACGGGTATCGTGGTCAAAGTACATGGCCATGGTGCTTTTCGTAAGCGTGTTATGGAGATGGGATTTGTCAAGGGTCACACCGTGACTGTGGTGTTGCATGCGCCTTTGAGAGATCCCATAAAATATAGCATACTCGGATATGAAATTTCGCTGAGGGCATCGGAGGCGGCTCTTATCGATGTTGTGAAATCGGATGAAGCCGTATTTCATAGCGAGGGGGCCATTGTTGAGAATGGTGCCGGCGATAGTGCCGACGCGGCCTTACAGAGTCGATATCATCACGAAAGCCATTTGATAACGATAGCTCTTATAGGCAATCCCAATTCAGGCAAAACATCGCTTTTCAATATAGCATCTGGGGCCAAAGAGCACGTGGGCAATTACAGCGGCGTGACGGTAGATGCAAAAGACGGCCATTTCAAATATAAGGGCTATCGGTTTAATATAGTCGACTTGCCCGGCACCTACTCACTAACGTGCTATTCTCCCGAGGAAATGTATGTGAGACAATTCCTCCGACAGAGTATGCCCGACGTGATAATAAACGTTGTCGACTCATCTAACTTGCAGCGCAATCTCTATCTCACCACCGAGCTTATCGATATGGATATGAGCATGGTGATAGCTCTCAACATGTACGATGAATTGCGTTCGCGAGGCGATACGCTCGATTATGACACATTGGGACGTATGATAGGTGTGCCTATGGTTCCTGTCGTTTCAAAGACGGGAGAGGGAATAGAAGCCTTGTTCGACACCGTAATAGCTGTTTTTGAAGGGAAGCACGACACCGTAAGACATATCCATGTAAATCTTGGCGCCGACATAGAGGCTGCCGTAAGGCAGATTGTCGACATGATTAAGGCCTCGCCAGCCACCAGCAAACATTTCTCGCCGCGTTATATGGCGATAAAGCTACTTGAAGGCGACCACGAGATGGAAGATGAAATTCCGAAGACGGCAGTTGCCGTTGCCGACGAAGCCGACCATCAGGATCAACCGGCGTGGCGAGAGCACGTTCGCGCCGGCATCGACAATCCTGTGATTCTACTCCGTGATAAATTGCGTGGCCGTATTGAAAGTATGCGCGACGAAGAGATTTCATCGATAGTAGCGGCTGAAAAATATGGTTTTGTGGCAGGTGCTCTTGCCGAGACGTACACGCATGGCAACATTCCGCAAAATAAAACTACGCGTTTTCTCGACTCGATAGCGACGAGCAAAATACTGGGCTTCCCCTTGTTTTTCATCATTATGTTTGTGATATTCTGGTTCACGTTTTGGGTGGGTCAGTATCCTATGGCATGGATTGAGAGCGCAGTGTCGTGGCTCAGTGGATTGGTACACCATATAATGCCCGACGGCCCGCTAAAAGATTTGGTTGCCGATGGTATAATAGGCGGTGTTGGCGGTGTGATTGTCTTCTTACCCAATATCCTTATATTGTATCTGTGTATTTCATTTATGGAAGACACAGGCTACATGGCCCGGGCGGCCTTTATAATGGATAAAGTGATGCATCGCATCGGTCTACATGGCAAATCGTTTATACCGCTTGTCATGGGTTTTGGGTGTAATGTCCCGGCAATATTGGCCGCTCGAGCCATCGAAAGCCGCTCGAGCCGTATCATAACGGTGCTGATAAATCCGTTTATGTCGTGCTCGGCGCGTCTGCCCATCTATGTGCTGCTTGTCGGAACGTTTTTCCAGGCTCATGCAGCCTTAGTCTTTATGTGCCTGTATCTTGGAGGTATTGTTGTGGCAATGTTGACGGCGCGACTGTTGCGTCGCTTTATGTTCCGTAAAGACGAGACCCCGTTTGTAATGGAATTGCCGCCCTACCGTATGCCAACGTTAAAAGCATCGTTGAGTCATACCTGGACCAAAGGTAAAGAATATCTCAAGAAGATGGGCGGCATCATACTATTTGCCAGTGTATTAGTGTGGGCACTAAACTATTTCCCTCTCAATCGCCAACCGCGCACGATTGAAGGCGTCGACGTGCAGTATGTCGATGACTCGATGATAAATGCCTCTACCGATTCATATCTCGAAATGATGGGTAAATTTATCAATCCGGTGATGAAACCGCTTGGTTTTGAGTGGCGTGCATCGGTAGCAGCCATTGCCGGTGTCCCTGCTAAAGAAATCATAGTGTCGACTCTCGGTGTACTTTATACCAATGACGAAACGGCAACAGACGCACGTCTGGGCGAGCGCCTTAAAACACCGAACCCGACATCTGGCAAGCCCGATTTTACGCCGGTGTCGGCATTGGCTTTCCTCGTCTTTGTATTGCTTTATTGTCCTTGTTTCGCCACTGTTACGGCAATAGCACGCGAAACGGGGTCGTGGCGTTATAGCGCATTTAGTGTTGTCTATAATACAGCCGTGGCGTGGCTCTTTGCCTTTGTGGTATATCAAATAGCACAGTTGTGCTGATTATCTCTTTGCGCTTCGCCAATAAATGCGTATCTTTGCAAGATGATTAATACCGATAAACAAGAAACGCTCGATAAGCGATATTTGCGCATGGCTACGATATGGGCTGAAAACTCGTATTGCCGCCGTCGTAAAGTTGGCGCAATTTTAGTTAAAGACAAAATGATAATATCCGACGGATTTAACGGCACACCGGCGGGTTTTGAAAATGTGTGTGAAGAAGATGCCGATACAACTAAGCCGTATGTATTGCATGCCGAGGCTAATGCTATAACGAAAGTGGCTCGCAGCAACAACTCAAGCGAAGATTCGACTCTCTACGTTACGGCATCGCCATGTCTCGAATGCTCTAAACTGATAATACAAGCCGGTATAAAAAGGGTGGTATTCAAAGACTTGTACCGACTTGCCGATGGCATCGACCTGCTCAAGCGTGCCGGAATAGAGTGCGTTCATATCGAAAATATATCAAACGATTGATTATGTCGGAGAATCGCAAACCATTATTAGCCTTGCCAATAGTAGCGGCCCTCTTCCTTGTCGCGGGCTTGTGGGCCGGATTTTTCTTTGCAAAAAGCGACAAACACGCAGTGGCAAGACAAAAACTTGATCAAATATTTGATATTATAGGGCATAACTATGTAGACCAAGTCGATTTTGATAGCCTTGTCGAACTGGCGATACCACAGATGCTATCGAATCTCGACCCCCACTCGTCGTATATTCCGGCATCGGAGCGTCGGGCCGTTGATAGCGAGCTCGAAGGTTCGTTCTACGGCATAGGCATACAATTCCAGATGATGAACGACACGCTCTACGTACTCGAAGTTATTTCGGGCGGTGCTGCCGAAGAGGCAGGTATATTGCCGGGCGACCGCATTATCGAAGCTGACGGAATAAATATCACGGGTGCGGAGATTAGCCAAGATAAGATAGTAAGTATGTTGCGAGGGCCTAAAGATACGACGGTTAATGTTAAGGTTAAACGAAACAATTCAGCGAAACCATTGTCGTTCGACCTTGTACGTGCCGAAGTGCCGGTGTCGCCCATCGACGCATCGTATCTCCTCAATGATTCGATAGGATATATTCGCCTCGGTAAGTTCTCTGAAAACACTTATCCTGAGGTCCTTACTACTCTTGCTCAACTTAAATATGACGGAGCCAAGGCGTTTATAATCGACCTTCGAGGCAATGGCGGTGGATATATGAACCCGGCGGTACTGGTGGCTAATGAGTTTTTTGAGGCCGACAATCTCATAGTGGTTACCAAAGGCCGTAGTCGTGCCGACCATAGCGTATTTATCTCTGATGGGTCGGGTGCGTTTACACGTGAAAAATTAGTGGTACTCGTCGATGAATTTACGGCCAGCTCCAGCGAAATATTTGCGGGCGCTATCCAGGATAACGACCGAGGAGTCATCATAGGCCGTCGCACGTTCGGGAAAGGACTTGTACAGAGGGCTTTTGATTTGCCCGACTCAAGCGAGTTCAGGTTGACAGTTCAACGATATTATACACCTTCGGGGCGCTGTATCCAGAAAGATTACAAGCCGGGCCATAACGGCGAATATCAAACCGAGATTTTCGACCGTTACGATCGCGGCGAAATATTCTCGGCCGATAGCCTTAAAGTAGATTCGACCTTGATATTCCATACGCTCACCGGGCGTCCGGTATATGGCGGTGGTGGCATCATTCCCGATGTCTTTGTGCCATCTGATACTACGGGCGTTTCATCGTACTACATAAAAGTGGCAAATGCCGGACTGTTGCGTAAATTTGCATACGAATATGCCGACCTCAATCGCGACCGCTTGACCGAAAGCCGCGATACCGCCGAGTTGCTGTCGTTGCTACCATCCGATCAAATCTTGCTACAGTCGTTTGTCAATTATGCACAACTTAAAGGCGGCATAGCGCCTCGATGGTATTATATCAATATCTCGGCGTCGCTTATAGTAAACCAAATAAAGGCTCTCATAGCGCGCGACATTGTGGGTATGGATGGCTACTTCGAAATAATAAACGCCACCGACCCCGTTGTTAACGAGGCCTTGCGTCAGATTTCATCGGGAGGAGCCGATTTCCCCATTACCGAGTAGGCATCCGCTGTAGGGACATGCCGAAAACACGACAATGACACCAAAATTGTCTCATTGAGTCAATGATAAAACCCAAGTAATAATTTGAGCGAATTTTTGAGATTACTTGATATACTGAATGCGTGTCAACCTATAAGATAGTGTACGAGAATGAATGTTAGTTATTGGATATCACGCCGATTGCGTCTTGGCCGAGGAGGCGACGGCAGCCCCGTAGCCATAGGCATAGCTATTGCGGGCATAGCTATCGCACTCATCGTCATGGAGTTTACGCTTGCCGTTGTTGTAGGCTTCAAAGACGGCATACGCGATAAGTTGATGGGCTTTGATGCGCAAGTGACGATAGGCGTCCCTATTAGCGACGACGAGTCGCTGCGCCACTATCTGAGGTATAGTACCGAGCTCGACAGCGTGATACACGAAGTCGTGCCTGCCGATTGCGAGATACGGCAGGCGTTGCGCCAACCCGGTATGCTGAAGACCGACGATAATTTTCAAGGCGTGATATATATAGGACAACGCGCCGACGCCGATTTAACTTTCGAGCGCGAAAACATAGTCGAAGGGTCATGGCCCGACTATGGCGATGTGGCCAACGAAAACGTCATCGTCATGTCGAAACAATTGGCGAGCGCGTTGGGCCTTGGTCTTGGCGATAAGGTCTACTCTACTTTCATCGTAGACGAGGCTATCAAAATGCGGCGACACACCATCGGTGCGCTTTATCAATCTAATTTCGGCGAATACGACAACACTGTCGTTTATGCTTCGCTGCGAGGTCTGCAACGCGTGGCCGGCATAGGCGAGAACGAGGTAAACCGCATCGACATACGCGGCATCAGCTTAGACGAAATATCCGACATCTCGCATCAACTTCAGCAACAATTAGTTTTCTCAGCGGCCACAGGTGCTCTCGGCGAATACTACCCCGTAGACAACATATTGCGAAGTGGTGCGCTATATTTCAACTGGCTGGCACTGCTCGACACAAATGTGGTCGTCATATTCATTTTGATGCTGGCCGTGGCCGGTTTCACCTTAGTATCGAGCCTCTTCATCCTCATCCTTGAACGCCTCCCGATGATAGGCATCCTCAGGACCATCGGTGCCGGTAAGCCTCTTATCAAGCAGATATTCGTCGACTTGGGGACCAAGGTGGCGCTTCGCGGCATGATAATAGGCAACATCGCAGGGCTCGGACTCTTACTATTACAAAAATATACACACATTATCAAACTTGACCCTGCCATGTATTATCTGGCAAGCGTACCTGTCGACATCAACCCCGTGGCTATTATTGCCGTGAATTTAGGCGTGGCGTTAGCCATCTTTTTGATACTTCTCATCCCTGCAAGCGTTGCCGCGGCGGCCGACCCGTCGAAAACTATTTATCGCGAATAGGCTATAAACGTTTTTGGCATCATATTTGTTAATAATTGTGACCGGCAAAAGTCATACAAATAAAAATAATTACTTTTGCATTAATTTTATAGAAAGAATATGAGTTCAACTCCCGACATACCACAACTTATTGTAGAAGGAATCCACGAGCGCAAAGGCCGTAGCGTTACCATTATCGACCTCAGTGCGCTCGACACTGCCACCACTTCACGCTTCATCATAGCGGAGGGCACATCGACCACTCAGACGGCGGCTATTGCCGAATGTGTCGAAGAATACGTACGCAAGAATTCGGGCGTGAAGCCCTACGCCATCGACGGTGCCGATGTCGGCGACTGGGTGATACTCGACTATGGCGACACATGGGTGCACATATTTCTCCCCGACACTCGGCAGCGATATCGTCTCGAAGACCTGTGGAGCGATGCTAAAATAACAACCATTCCCGACCTCGATTAATCTGAACACTCTAATAACACTTTGATATTATGCCGGTTGTTCCGCAAAATAATAAAAAACCGAAAAAAGGGTTTAGCTTGATGTGGATGTATTTGGCCCTGGTAGTATTACTGGCAGCCATCTTCTACGTGGACAACAACACAGTCACTAAAGCCGTAAGTTATACCGAATTTGTGCAATACGTCGAGCGCGATCATGGCATCGAAAAAATTGTGGTGTTATCCGACGACAAGAAAGTGAAAGGTTTTCTCACCGACTCGCTGGCCGAGATTGTGTTTAAGAACAACAATTACAGCCCGGGCAAAGGCGAAGCCATCGTTGAGGCCCAAATATCGTCAGCCGATAAGCTCTCAGATAAAATAGAAGAGTGGAATGCAAGCGGTGCATTCACCGGCGACGTCACCTTTGAGCAAAGCAGTACTTTTAGCCGCATTTTGTGGAACATACTACCCTTTGCGCTCTTCATCGGCGTATGGATCTTCCTTATACGCAAAATGGCGGGCGGCCCCGGTGGCAGTGGTGGCGGTGGCGGCATTTTCAGTGTCGGCAAATCGAAAGCTATGCTTTTCGATAAAAATAACTCCGAGAAAGTGACATTTCGCGATGTCGCCGGTCTTAGCGAAGCAAAGACCGAAATCGAAGAAATTGTCGAATTCCTAAAGAATCCGCAGCGATATACCAACCTCGGCGGCAAAATACCGAAAGGGGCTCTGCTTGTAGGCCCTCCCGGCACAGGTAAAACGCTTCTTGCCAAGGCTGTTGCAGGCGAAGCCGACGTACCATTCTTCTCGATGTCGGGTAGCGATTTTGTAGAGATGTTTGTTGGCGTTGGTGCTTCGCGTGTTCGCGACCTCTTCCGTCAAGCCAAAGAGAAAGCTCCCTGTATAGTGTTTATCGACGAAATCGATGCCGTAGGGCGTGCTCGTGGTAAAAATGCGAGCATGGGTGGTAATGATGAACGCGAAAACACTCTCAACCAGCTGCTTACCGAGATGGACGGCTTCGGCACCAATAGCGGCGTTATTATCCTTGCGGCTACCAATCGCGCCGATATTCTCGACAAAGCCCTTATGCGCGCCGGGCGCTTCGACCGCCAAATATATGTCGACCTGCCCGACCTGCCCGACCGTGTAGAGATTTTCAAAGTGCACCTGCGTAAGATTAAGACGGCACCCGATTTGGATATTGAGCACCTTGCCCGCCAGACACCCGGTTTCTCAGGTGCCGATATAGCAAATGTATGCAACGAGGCTGCTCTGATTGCCGCTCGACACAACAAAGAATCGGTGAGCAAAGAAGATTTCAATGCTGCCGTCGACCGCATAATAGGCGGCTTGGAGAAGCGCAATAAAATCCTCACCGTCGATGAAAAACGCTCTATAGCGATACACGAAGCCGGGCATGCCACCGTGTCGTGGCACCTGCAATATGGCAATCCGCTGGTAAAAGTTACGATAGTACCACGCGGAAAAGCTCTCGGTGCTGCATGGTATATGCCCGAGGAACGCCAGATAGTGCCTTCGCAAGTAATCCTCGATGATATATGCTCGTTGCTCGGCGGACGCGCGGCCGAAGATTTGTTCTTAGGTCACATTTCAACAGGCGCTGCCAGCGACCTTGAGCGCGTCACCAAGCAGGCTTACGCAATGGTTGTGTACTATGGCATGAGCGACAAGTTGCCTAATCTTAGCTACTACGACTCAACGGGCCAAAACAGCATGTTTACAAATCCATATAGCGACGAGCGAGCCAAGATTATCGACGAAGAAGTGTCGCGCATCGTAAACGAGCAATACGAGCGAGCCAAGAGCATTCTCCTAAAATATTCTCAAGGGCATCACGACCTCGCCGAAACGCTTATAAGCCGCGAAGTGATATTCACCGAAGATGTGGAACACATATTCGGCCCACGCGAATGGACGTCGCGCACCGAGGAATTATTCGGCAAAAAGGAAAAAACCGGAGATGAAGCCGAGGAGGCCGACAAGGAAGCGCCGGTGCTACCGCCACCCATCGATGAAGAATAGCGCTAAACGGCTATCTGATAGCGATTTTTATATATTGGCCGCCGACTGCGACGATATAGAATCCGGCATCTAGTCTTAATGCCTGAGTTGAGATATCGGCTATCTTTAGGCCCGAATAATTATAGATTGTGCCCGACCCTTCACAGAGTTGGACACAATTATTTTGTATCATCACCTTGTCGTTGATTTTGAGCGTATTACTAACGCCGGAGACGCCGTTTTCTATCGTTCTGAAGCTTATGACTCCCGATTTGCTCTCTGCAATATCGATAATATCGATACCGAGGGCTTTTCCGGCTATATCGCAAAAAGCGGGAGTGCCGGTTGCCGTGAAGGAAGTCGCGCCTGTCGTACCCGGGAAGGGATCGCCTTCATTAGCCTTTACGTAAACCAACTCGGGGCGACTGTTAGGGCCCTCGAGAATCTCATAATGACCCGGAAGGTTGTCGGCTTCAACAAGTTTCACGCTCTTATAGTCGGAAAAAGAATTCACGGTGTTGCTCGTCCATCGCTCTTCATCGTATACAATGTGCCACACAAGCATGCCATGTCCGGGGAGGAAGCTATCAGCTCCGACTTGCTGGCGACATTCAAAAAGATAAAACTCATCGGGTGATGCGGCATGGACAATATATGCCTTACCATCGTCGCCATGCAGTGGCGATAACGAATAGTCGGCATCGACAGTCAGTTCTTCGGGATCAAGCCACCCTAAGGCCATCAGTTCAAACGACGAATAGTTGGGAGGCGTGCGGCTCGAGTTTAAGTAGCACCCCACATCCATCACATCCCAATCGCCGGGAGTGCCCGACACCGTACTTAATGTAGAATAAAGGTCGGGGAGACCCATTACATGCGAAAATTCGTGAACGAAAGTGCCTATGCCATCGGGTGTTTTTCCGGGAAAACGCAATTCATTTGAGCAGGCATAGTGATTGAGGTATAAGCCGTCGAAAATATATGGTTGATCTGTTTCGACATCTAAGATGTTAAGAGCATGCGGCCATACGGTGTTGGCATCACCGCCGTCGGCCTCACCATAGCCGGCATAAAAAAGATAAATATTGTCTATTTCATCATCGCCATTATAGTCGTATACCGAGAAGTCGAAGCCATCGGCATCGAGAATGGTGCAGGCATGAATAACTAACTGCTCGGGGTGCGCATCAGATATGTATACAGCACCGTCTTTCTCTACAAACACATTGGCACCGTAGTACTTCACATCGTGAGGCAAGGTTATGGGACCTACGACATCAAACACAGGGTTGAAAAGACCGCACGAATTACTTGTAAAATAAGACCTTACGCTCCCCGTAGCGCCGTTATCGGTAAAATCGGGGCTATTCAACATCCGGTCGAAATAGCCGTTAGGGTTCTCCATTGAGAAAGCCTTGTCGGGAAAATCCACCAATACTACGAGGCTATGTGGTTCACCCGTCAATGGGAAGTTAGAAGTGGTTAAGAGTCCGCCACTGCTGTTCCTCACAAGTGAAGATCTACGAAAGAGACGGCCGTGCCCGTCGGCATCGGTCGCAACACCCGGCTTTGGCGGCAAGGCATAGAGCGACGACGCGAAAAGCAATGCCGCAAGGCCTATTATGATATTTTTATTATTCAAAAATTGCACCTGTACACTCCTCTGCTCAATCTTTCTTTGGGTCGGTTACGACAGTCGACGCGTTGCCGTCGCGTGTTGCCACATACTGCGGCGACAGAATCTCAACGCCCGCCTCATTGAATCGGTCTTGTATATTCTGATGCAAGGCAGAATAAATTGGGCCCATCAACTGGGCATCGCGCGTATAAGCATTTATCTGATATACAGGATACCAGTCGCTCAACGACGTTTCAAGGACAAAAGGCTTGGGCTCATGAAGAATTCCGGGCGTACTTAAAGCAGCATCGATGAGCAATTTATGCACCGTGCGCCACGGGACGTCGTAGCCAATCGACACTTCCGAGTGAAGAATCAGCCCGTATTCATGCGCCGACGTTGTATAGTTGATACTTTGCGCCGACATGATGAAAGAATTAGGCATTGTAACGACCTCGTTTTTCGATGTGCGTATGCGCGTCACCAGCGGCGTCTTTTCTATGATGTCGCCCACGGTGTCGTTCAACTTGATACGATCACCTTTTCGGAAGGGGCGCATATATGTTATAACCCATCCCGATATCACATTGCCTATCACTGTGCTCGACCCCAGAGATATAATAAGACCTACAAACACCGAGATGCCCTGAAATACGCCCTTATCGGCTCCCGGCAGATAGGGATATATCATCGCTATCATAAAGGCGTAGAGCAAGAAACGGATAATATTGAAGGTAGGTGCGGCCCAGTCGGGATAGAAACCGTTGATTTTTAAGCGCTCCGACTCTATTTCCTTGCTCAAATAGCGCAGGAGGCGTATCAGATAACGTATTGCAAGACAGATTATAAATATTGTAATCAGATTGGGGATATACTCAACGATGCCCACCAATATACTACGTATTGGCGACCATATATAGCCCAATAACTGATAGGCAAGATCTTCGGTTTGCGGGAAGATTGAGAATATCAGAGGGACAGATATAAGAAGCTGCAAGCCCATTACGAGATATCGCCCTATATTTGCCAAGAATTGCAAGAGATTTACTTGCTTCTGAGTGTCAAGCAACTCATAGTTCTGAATCATTATAGGGTGCAACTTCGTCTCTTTCAGTCCTTCTATATAATCACGCAATTTACCGAAGAGCCATGCTGTGAAGCGGAAAAGGAAATACTGGCCTACAACGACGAGAATGAAATAGAAAATACGCTTGAGGAGCGTCCACAGCCCATGTTCTTCTTTGAGTTTATACAACTGGGCAACAATCACCTTGCGACGCTCTTTAGCGAGAGTATCTTGCGACATGCCGGCCCATAGAGCATCTTGGTCGGTAAACGACGCTATCACAACATTATCATACATAATATCCGACACATTATCGGAATCGTCGATGAAGACCGAGTCGGGCTGCAAATTAAAGCGACCGCCAAGCTTCTCCATCGCTTCACGCGCCATAATAGCGCGTTGGTGCGGCGTGTATCCTCCTCGTTTGCTATAGAAGTAAAACAAAGTGTCACCTTCAACCACCACCGGCACCCCTACTGTATATTTGCGTAAAGAATCGATGCGATGCTTTTGCTCTTCACGTTTAAGCGAGTCGGCCGAAACCATGGTATAGCGCAAGTGCTCCAATTCCATACGCATATTGGCCTCGTTTATCCTCGCCGCCTCTAATGAATCGATAAGCGACAGCACATAGGCCGAGTAGGTAAGCTGTACAGCACTGTCGGGCTCGCTAAATAAATCGGTCGTGTCTGTTGCTTGTGCCTTAAGGACAAAGGGGGCCACACACACCAACACAATGATATATATAAGCGCATTTAAGCGTTTGATTCTGCCGTTCATATCTGTTTCAAGTTATTGGTAAAAAAACTATATTTTCACAAAGGTAACTATTATAAATGACATTACGCATATTTTGCACCAACAAGTTGCAGATATAACTCATCGTCATTCAACAATTTCGCTAATAAAGATTGCTATCTCGCCATTTTTTCAACCGATAATTGTTCTGTATAAGATATGAAAATAGTAATTTTGCAGCTGATTCACACCATCTATGAAAGTAGAGTTTATCACACGAGAAAATGCCGACCGGCTCATCATCGTTTTCGCGGGATGGGCTATGGACCCACGGCCGTTCAAGGGTCTGCGACGCGACGGCTACGATATTGCCCTTGTGTGGGATTATAACTCGATGCATATCGATTGGTCGTTTGCCGGCGCATACTCCGAGATATGCATTATAGCATGGTCGCTCGGCGTATATGCCTCGGCAATATCTACTTACGCCATCGATAGCCGCGTCACTCGCCGTGTCGCAATCAACGGCACACTCTACCCTGTCGACCGTCGGAGGGGTATTCCCGAAAATATTTTTCGAGGCACACTCGAGGGCCTCAATGAGCGCAACCTGCTCAAGTTTTATCGTCGTATGGCCGGGTCGAGAGAGCGCTTCGAGCTTTTCGCAGCCAATATGCCACAGCGTCAAGTAGATGAATTAAAGACCGAGCTCGAAGCCTTCTATCCACTCCCATTGTTGGCCCATGAACCGCTGAAACGATGGGATATGGCTATAATAGGACGCGACGATGCCATCTTCCCGGCCGTGAATCAATGGCGTGCATGGCAAGGTACACCTATCGAAATACTCGACGAGCCTCACCTCATCGACATCAGGAAGATTATCGACCATTATATAGTCGACAAAGAACGCATGAGTTCTCGCTTCGCGCGACAGCAAGACACCTACGACGACAATACGCCCGTACAAGCCAACATCGTCGAGCGCCTATGTAATATGGCCGAGGCTCGCGGCATAGACAAATATGCCGGCATGAGAGGCGCTCGGGTGCTGGAGATAGGATGCGGCACAGGCTTGTTGAGCCGGCATATCAACCAATGGTGCGACTGTGAAACGTCTTTCGAAATGTGGGACATAGCCGGGAAGGCCCCTCTCCAAGGTCCGCAACGCATTTTCCGACAGACCGATGCCGAGACAAGCATAATGCGCATACCCTCGTCGTCGGTCGACATCATAGCGTCGTCATCGACAATACAATGGTTCAACTCCCCCACTCGTTTTTTTGTAGAGTGTTCTCGCATTTTGGCCTCGGGGGGATACCTCATAGCAAGCACCTTTGTCAAAGGCAACCTCTACGAAGTGGCACAAGCAACGGGGCGTAGCCTGCCGTTGCTGAGCGCTCGCCAATGGAGCGAAATAATACCCGATACTTTCGACGTTATCGACTGGTACTCATATAGCTACACCCTCGAGTTCGATAGCGCTATTGAAGTATTCCGCCACCTCAAGGGCTCGGGTGTCAACTCCTTAGACCGCGATTCGGCCGGTGATTCACACATACGAAACGCACTCGCACATTACGGAGCCGACCTCGATGGTAAATATCGTGCCACATATCGCCCGCTATTGTTTATATTGCGCAAAAAATAATTACACCATGAAAAATACCGACAAGCCCTCAAAAGCAATTTTTATAAGCGGTATCGACACCGATGCCGGCAAAACATACGCCACAGCATTCTACGCTCAAAAACTTATAGATCAAGGCTTGTCGGTTATAACTCAGAAATTTATCCAGACAGGTTGTACCGACAGCTCCGAAGACATCGAAGCGCACCGACGGCTCCTCGGCACAGGCTTGCTCCCTGAAGATACCGAGCGATTGACGGCCCCGATAATACTCACCTACCCCGCATCGGCACAATTAGCGGCTCGAATCGACGGCTGCGACATCGACTTGCAAAAAATAGAAGCGGCAAGCGACGAATTGCTCAAAAGATACGACATCGTGCTCATCGAAGGCGCTGGCGGTCTCATGGTGCCTATCACCGACTCTTATTTCGCTATCGACTACCTTGTTGAACATCAGCTGCCGATAGTGCTCACCACTAACGGCCGACTCGGCTCTATAAACCATACCATACTTTCGTTAGAAGCAATCAAAGCACGTGGGCTCAACCTCGAAGCCGTTATATATAACTGTTACTACGACTCCGACGCCATGATAGCCGACGATACCCACGCTTTCATTGCCCGCTATCTCGAGCGCCATTTCCCTCACACCGAATACCTCACAATGCCAAGCATGAAAAATCTCTAATGGCAAAATTTCTTTGGCGTGGAATGCCTTTTTTCTTTTGCCTAATCTACATTTTTATTGTAATTTTGCGTTGTGAATACGTCGCACTATATAATCAGCATAAGCAAAGACCAACTCGCCGAGATGCCGGTGATGACATACCCAGCGGCAATTACTCTTATCGACTCGGCTGCCGAGGCTCATAGCGCTCTGCGCTTTTTGTCGAAAGAACACGCCGTAGGATTTGACACAGAGACTCGGCCGTCGTTTCGCAAAGGTCTCGTGCACAAGATGGCGCTTATGCAGATTTCAACTTTAGAGCGCTGTTTTCTATTCAGGCTCAACAAGATAGGCATATGCTCCGAGCTAAAGAAGTTTCTCGAGAACCCCGACATAATAAAAATAGGCTTGTCGCTTCACGACGACTTCAAGGTGCTGAGCAGAACAGCCTCGATTAACCCTCAGGGCTTTGTCGACCTGCAAAAAATGGTGGCTCATTACGATATATCCGACATCTCGCTGCAAAAGGTGTATGCCATCATTTTTGGCGAGCGCATATCAAAGAGCCAACGGCTTACCAATTGGGAGGCCGAGACCTTGTCGGGTGCTCAGCAGGCATATGCCGCCTTAGATGCATGGGCTTGTCTAAGAATCTACAACTCGCTAACCAGCGGCGAATTCGACCCTCTCACATCGCCTTTCAGGCACATCGAGGAGCCGCCACAGCTTGGAGGCCCCAACGCTAACAGAAAATAATGAAGATACGACGTTCGACATCAATTCCGCTTATCCTGGCCATCTATTTAGCCGTGATGGCAGGCATAGGATACAAAGGCTATGCCGGTGGCGAGACCTCGGCGCTACAGTATTTTGGTGTAATTGCAATTACTGTGCTAATTCTCATATTGCTGCATTTCAGCCTTAAACGTCGCGAGAAATTGAGGCAAGAGCGCACCGACGATATCGAAAATTCAACGAAATCAAATAATTAAAATCAATATATCAATGGCTCACAAAGCATTACTCGTCATACTCGACGGCTGGGGCATCGGTAACAAAAGTCATGCCGATGCCATATACAATACACCGACACCTTATTGGGATTATCTCATCGAAACATATCCACATAGCAAGCTCCAGGCCAGCGGAGAATACGTGGGTCTGCCCGACGGCCAAATGGGCAACTCCGAGGTCGGTCACCTCAACATTGGAGCCGGACGCGTTGTGTATCAAGACCTTGTAAAGATTAACAAAGCCATATCTTCGGGCGAAATTGTAAACAATCCCGAAATCAAGCGTGCTTTTGAATACTGCGCTACCAGCGGTAAAGCCATGCATTTCATGGGCTTAACATCTACCGGTGGTGTGCATTCGTCGCTCGACCACCTATATGCCCTTTGCGATATCGCAAAGCAATACAAGCTCGAAAAGGTTTTCCTACACTGTTTTATGGACGGTCGCGACACCGATCCGCGCAGCGGCATCACTTATATCAAAGCCGTGGAAGAACATTGTGCTAAATCGGCCGGCACTATAGCATCGATTGTTGGCAGATACTACGCTATGGACCGCGACCGCCGCTGGAATCGTGTAAAAGAAGCCTACGACCTGCTCATCGACGGCAAAGGCAAACAAGCTGAAAATATGGCACAGGCAATGCAAGAAAGCTACGATGAAGACGTTACCGACGAATTTATCAAACCAATAAACAATGCCACCGTCGACGGCACTATCAAAGAGGGCGACTGCGTTATTTTCTTTAACTATCGCAACGACCGCGCCAAAGAGCTCACCGAAGTACTCACGCAAAAAGACATGCCCGAAGAAGGTATGCACACCATTGCCGGGCTAAGGTATTTCTGCATGACACCCTACGATGCATCGTTCAAAGGCGTTCACATTATATTCGACAAAGAAGATGTGGCTAACACCTTGGCAGAATACCTCTCCACAAATGGCAAAAGCCAACTTCATATTGCCGAAACCGAAAAATATGCACACGTCACGTTCTTCTTCAATGGCGGACGCGAAGCATCATTCCCAAGCGAAGATCGCATATTGGTGCCCTCGCCTAAAGTAGCTACATACGACCTCAAGCCTGAGATGAGTGCTATAGAAGTCAAAGACAAACTCGTTGAAGCTTTATCGACAGAAAAATACGACTTCGTGGTGGTGAACTATGCCAACGGCGACATGGTTGGCCATACCGGCATATATCCTGCCATCTGCAAAGCCGTTGAAACTATCGACTTATGCTTACACGACACTATAGAGGCCGCGAAAGCTCATGGTTACGAAGCTATTATCATAGCCGACCATGGCAATGCTGACAATGCCGAAAACAGCGACGGCACACCCAACACGGCACACTCGCTCAATCCTGTGCCATTTGTATATGTCACTTCTAACACTGCTGCAAAAGTCGAAGAAGGACTGCTCGCCGACGTTGCTCCATCGCTGCTTCACATCATGGGGCTGCCTCGCCCAAAAGAAATGACAGGCAACGACCTTATAAAAGACTGACCACAATGAGATTATACGGCAAAGTGCTGGCGGCAATGCTGGTGGCGGTTTTCATCTATATCGCTGTTGCCGCGCAGAGCAATACCGAGATATTTATCACACGCGAGCAGGCCGGAAGCCAACAATGGGCATATCCGATACCTGCCAACGGTGTTCCTCAGTTGAGTGCCGCACCCGAAGGCTACACGCCTTTCCATATCGAGCATTACGGCCGTCATGGCAGCCGTTGGCTCATTCGTAACGAAGACTACGACAAGCCGGTAAGGTTGTTGGAAAAAGCCGATAAATATGGTAAACTCACACCTCGTGGCAAAGAGATATTCGATGAAATACGCACAATCCGCAACGACTCGAGGGGGCGCGTTGGCGAGCTAACACCTCTGGGCCATCGTCAACACCGCGAAATAGCTACTCGTATGGTGCATAATTTCCCCGAGATATTTACTGCGGAGACAAATATCGATGCACGCTCAACTACCGTTATACGCTGCATCTTGTCGATGGCCAACGAAGTAGCTGAGATTCAACGACTCGTACCGGGAATAAATGTTGCCATAGACGCGTCACAAACAACTCAAGATACACTAAACTATGCCGCCGTAGATTCTATTGCCCGCAACGCTTCATCGGCGGCACGATATAAAGTCAAAGAATACAGAGCTTCACAGCCAAAGTCGGACTACTTCTTCGACAAAATGTTTAACGACCGCCAATTTGTAGCCGACAGCCTTGGCGAAGCCGATGTATTCAGCAGTGTGTATGAGATAGTTGTGAATATCCAAAGTCACGACGGCTATGCTACCATGTACGACATTTTCAGTGCCGAAGAATTGCTAAACGAACTTCTCGCAAAAAATGTCAATTGGTATATCACATCCGGCAACACTCCTCTAACAAACAATAGAGTGCCCTTCACACAGCGCCATTTATTAGCAAACATCATAGCGTCGGCCGACACTGCTATGGTATCGCCTCATATAAGCGCGAACCTTCGCTTCGGCCACGAATCGGTATTGCTACCGTTGAGTGTTTTGATGGAGCTCAACAATGCCGGATATGAAACCGACGACCTATCCACTCTGCACAGCCATTGGCTTTGCCACGAAATATTCCCGATGGCAAGCAATATTCAGATGGTATTTTATCGTCGCGTATCAACCGACAAAATATCGCCCGACGATGTGTTAGTCAAGGTGTTGCTCAACGAAGCCGAGGCTACGCTACCAATCGACGCCGTCGACGGCTACTACTACCGATGGTGTGATTTACGTAAATACTACCTCGATAAACTCAGCGCATTCTCAACACGCTTTGCAGAATAATTCATAGCATCTAAAACAACGCCCTGCGGCATTTAATGTTGTCGCAGGGCGTCGTTTTATTATCGGTTAAATTACCAATTCTGATAATGTACTTTTTCGGGCATCCATTTGTCTTTCGGTTCTTGTGGGCCAACCGGGTAACCCATCGATATGATATTGAGGGGCATTATATGGTCGGGGAGATTTAAGACACGCTTAACACCCGGTATGCGCTCGGGATTGGGATACACACCACACCATACAGCACCAAGGCCGTAGGCATGAGCGGCTAAAAGAATATTCTCGGTAACGGCAGAGCAATCTTGAACCCAATATTCTTGTGCTACTCCTTCGAGAGCAAGTTCCATATCTCCACATACGATAATAGCCGCTGTGGCCGTTTTTAGGTTGGAGTAAGGATGTTCGGCCATAAGGCTGTCTAAGACGTCACGGTCGGTAACAACAACCATAGCCCATGGTTGCTTGTTAACTGCTGTGGGAGCTGCCATACCGGCTTTGAGAATATTCTCAAGCGTGTCGGCTGCTATGGGGCGATTGGTAAACTGTCGCACGCTCGTGCGGGTCATAATGTTCTCAAGAACGGCATCGGTAACATTAACAGCCGCTGTTGCATCTTTTTCGCAACGATTACTACATGAGTTAGCCATAACTACTAACAGAAACAAAAGGGTGAAATAAATAAGCTTTTTCATAGTTTATAAATATGTGTTTGATTATATATTTTTCTTAACAACCTCCGAAGCCAATGATGCTTCATATCCCCTCGAAACAGCATAACGCAAAAGACGCACCCGGTCTTCGTAAGATAATGGCCGCGACATATTTTTTGCTTTTGAAGCTAAGACGCGGCGCAGTATCTCGCGATATTCATCTTCATTAATAGAGTCTATCGCAACGTCAATCAAATCGCCGTCGATGCGTTTCTGTCGCAGTGCCATAGCTATTTTACGACGCCCCCATTGCGAAAAACGATATTTGTCGCGAACAAATGCCTGCGCATAACGGCTGTCGTCAACATAACGGCGGCTTTTCAACGAGTGTAAAATGGCATCGGCATCGGCAGCTTCTATTTGCCATGTTGCCAACTTGCGACGAACCTCGGTCTCACATTGCTCCGAACGAGCGCACAGCCCTTCAAGTCGCATCAACGCTGTCTCTACGCTAATCTTCTTGCGAGTCGAATTATTATACTTGCTCATCATGGCTGCACTGCTTTTACATAACGATAGAGGCCGCGATAGTCACGAACGATATCGACATGCTCAAATCCTTCTCTTTCAAGTAATTGACGCATCTGCCGCGGGTAGGCGGAATTTATCTCGAAATATAATTTTCCACCGGGCAATAACGCTTTACGAGCATAATGCGCAATTGCGCGATAGTAAATTAGCGGCTCGGAATCGGGAACAAACAAAGCTGAGGCCGGCTCATAATCATATACACGAGAATCCATTTCTTTTTTCTCGCTTTCAGCAACATAGGGCGGATTACTAACTATGATATCAAAAGACGGCGCCGAGGTATATGATGCCTGTAATATGTCACATTGCGAAAAGACGACATCAAGCCCTTGCAATTTCGCATTATCTCGCGCTACAGCAAGTGCCTCGGCACTTATATCTATAGCCGAAACACGGCTAAACGGCAATATACGCGCCAACGACAATGCGATACAGCCCGTTCCTGTGCCAATGTCGAGTATCCTAAGGTCTTTCGTCGAAGAATTCTCTTCGACGATAATATCGACAAGCCCTTCTGTTTCGCGACGAGGAATTAGCACAGCCGGACTTACTACGAAATCTTTTCCCATAAAGCGAGCTTTGCCCACTGCATACTGTACGGGCATACCCTGCTCCACCTTTTCTACAACTGCGATTACTTTCGAGCAAACAAAGTCGCTCACTTCTCTATCGCCATTGATAAATATAAACTTACGATCATATCCTGCCATATCTTCAAAAATGATACGCGCAGCGGCTTCGCCTTCGGCAGTATCTCCAAATGCCGATGAAAGACGCTTCTTTACATCTTTGAAAAACGCAGAAACGGTTATCATTCGCGGTCGTCGTTTATTGCTTCGTAGAGGAAGGCATCGTCGTCGTCAATACCATCTTCGCCTTCGGAATCGTCGAATTCGATATCATCAACCTCATCCCACTCCATATCGTCACCCCATGTGTCGGGGCTAATACTGCGAAGATCTTCATCTTCGCCATCCTCGGCATTGTCGGTTGATTGATACTCAAATATAAACTCGTCTTCTTCTCTTACACGATGATGCCCGTCGAGCGGACGGTGTATGATATCCGGAAGGTCTATGCGATTATTTTCATCTGTTATAGCTCCCCAAAGCATATCTTTAAGTTCGGTTATACCATAACCGCTTACTGCCGATATGAAAACAGTAGGAACACCGTCGGGCAGCGTTTTAGCCATTTCTTCTCGCAACTCGTCGTCGAGCATATCCGATTTCGAGACAGCAAGGACACGCTGCTTATCAACCAACTGGGGATTAAACTGCTCCAATTCACGCAATAATATATGATACTCGGCTGCTATATCATTGGCATCGGCCGGAACCATAAACAAAAGCACGGCATTACGCTCTATATGCCTTAAGAAACGTAAACCTAAGCCCTTGCCTTCGCTCGCGCCTTCTATAATGCCAGGGATGTCAGCCATAACAAACGAGCGATTGTCACGATACGACACAATGCCGAGCTGGGGCTCCATCGTTGTAAATGGATAATCGGCTATCTTTGGTTCTGCTGCCGACACTGCCGATAGCAAGGTCGATTTACCGGCGTTGGGAAATCCCACAAGGCCTACATCGGCCAACATCTTCAACTCCAATATTATAGACCGTTCAATTGCCGGTTCGCCGGGCTGTGCATAGCGCGGCGTTCTGTTGGTCGAACTTTTGAAATGCCAATTACCAAGACCTCCACGGCCTCCTCTTAGCAACTTTATTTCTTGTCCATCGTCGGTAATTTCGGTTAAATACTCGCCCGTATCGGCATCAAAAACAACCGTTCCACAAGGCACGTCAACAACGACATCTTCGCCATCTTTACCAAAACTACGGCCTCCGGAGCCGCTCTGTCCGTTTCCGGCAAATATATGACGCCGATATTTCAGCGGAAGGAGCGTCCACATATTGCGATTACCTCGCAATATTATATTACCGCCTCGTCCGCCATCGCCTCCATCAGGACCGCCTTTAGGCACATATTTAGCACGATAGAAATGACGCGAACCGGCGCCGCCTTTTCCCGAACGACAGAGTATTTTTACGTAATCTATGAAATTGGAATCTGCCATAGCTGTCTAATTATTACAAATTTATAAACTCACGGCTCTAATTCTTTGCACCGGTCATCGAGTTGTGATGACGCATCAATTCACCGGCCTGACGGAAATCGACAGGAGAGCCTACATCAATCCAAGTGCCTTTTATGGTATAATAAGTCACCTTAAGGCCTTCGCCTATTGCCCTATTTATAAGGTCGGTGGCATCACACCGCTCATCTTTGCTCAGAGTTGACAATAGCTTATTGGAAAAAATATATATACCGGCATTTGCATAATAGGAATATGCCGGTTTTTCTTCTATGCCTGTTACCGACTCACTATCACTGCCATCGATAGAAAGTATCGCATACGGTACCGACACTTGATAAGGCACAACGGCTATAGTAACATCGGCATTTCGCTGTTTATGCGACAGATACATCTCTTCGAAAGAAATAGTGGTCAACAAGTCGGAGTTCATCACCAAAGTATCTCCAGGACACTGTGCTACGTCGGTCAACGCAACGGCACCGATTGTCCCCATCGGCGCATCTTCATGCACCGTTTTAACGCTGACTCCGGCTATAGGTTTGCTGAAATGTGCATCAATCTGCTCTGCAAGGTAGTGGGTCGTAACAGTAATATCGTTGATGCCACAAGCCATCAAAGCCTCTATATTGTAATCTATGATAGCTTTACCTTCTATCTGCAACAAGGGTTTCGGCGTTGTAATAGTTGCCGGGCGCATACGCTCGCCCTTACCACCTGCCATAAGAACAGCCTTCAGTGGCAAAAGAGTACATTGTGATGATAAATCTATTATATCAACTATCTGCCTGTTCTTATCGAGGATAGGTATTAGTGTAATGCCCGCCTCACGGAAATTACGCAACGCGGCCACATCGATATCTGCGGCATCGACATAGCGAAAGTCTCTGCGGGCGGCATCGACAACGGGCCGGTCTAAAGATACTCCTTTGAGAATTGCCCTCCTGATATCGCCATCGGTAAGTGTTCCCAAGGCCTTCCCGTCGCAATCAACAACAAAAAGTGTCATTGCACCACCCGACAAGTTATTGAGTTGCTGTAGGGCTTCAAACAGTGAGGCCGTACTTTTTATAGAATTCGATTCTTTCATTTTTCGGCTTTGTCTATATTTTTGATGCGATACTCAGCCATTTCCCAATCAAGAGGCGTATCGAGGTCCAGACTGCGTTCGCGAGGCATTAAACATGGAATACGTCGAGGGAAAGCACCGAGAGGCACTTCCCTCAATGATTGAGGATTTACAACATAAACAGCACCATTATATTCATATACCGGAGGTGCATCCTGCCGACGTTTAAGCAGCCCATTGCCCTTAGACACGACAAGCAATCCGTCGTCTTTTAATTCAAAAAGATTATAATAAGGATTTGCATCAGAGGCACATACCGATACTACCATATCTATTTCCGACGAATACTTTTCCTCGGCATTTAGCACATCGGCAAGGGTCCGCAATGGCGAAGTCGGTTGCAGTAATACCACACAATCGAAGGAAATCCCTTTCGATGTTGCCCAATCCATTGCATCGAGCATAACTTCTCGACTTCCTACCGCATCGCCCCCAAGATCCGCCGGTCTCATATAATCGGTTTTAAGGCCGTATTGGCGCGCAACAGAGGCTATTTCAGCATCATCGGTCGACAGTAGAATGTAGCCTCCCGTAACTTTTTGTGCCGCTAATGCAACATCTATTGTGTAGGCTATCAGCGGTCGGCCACACAATGGTTTTATGTTTTTACGCGGAATGCCTTTGCTTCCGCCCCTTGCTGGTATTATATATAACGGCGTCATATATCAAAAAAAGTTTTGGGTTGCACGGGAAGCGACTTTATAAAATCATCTATGGCACCAACCATCAGCTCTAAAGTATTGGCCTTGTAATATGGGTTTTCCCGTTGTTTTGCCATAGCTTGTACCACATCCGATAGAGCATACTCAATGGCTTCTCTAATTTCATCGCTACTATCGCCACAATGAATCACCGAGGGCGCTGCTATTCGCCCGCGTTGACGTATGCCTATATCAACCGTTGGCACTCCGGCCGATGGCGCTTCGACAATGCCACTCGACGAATTTCCTATAACAAGCGAAGCCAAGCGTAACAGCGACTGATATCGCTGCATCCCTAACGAGCGCACTACCCTCACACGCTGAGCGTTCTCTTGGCCGTAGCGCTCGATGAGAGGTATTATCATTTTGCCATTGGCATCATTATTTGGATAAGTGATAACGATCTTTAACTGCGGAAACGAGTCAAGAGCTTTAAGCAAAGCTTCTACACGCGTCGAAGGTATTTCAGTGTCGTTTGTCGCCGGATGGTATGTCATAACTGCTACTTTGCTTCCGGCAAAATCTATATTGAGGTCGCGCCCCAATATATCGGCACCTATCATTGGCGTATTAAAGGCATTCCATACACCGATGGCTCCGGTATTAATTACTCTATCAGGCTGTTCTCCCATTTGTATAACGCGACGGCGGTAATCTTCGGTAGCCGTCAGATGCAGTGTCGACAGTTTGGTTATGGCATGTCTTACATAATCGTCGACTGCGCCTTCCGATATTTCGCCGCCGGCTATATGGATAATAGGAATACGCATTATTGTTGCGGCAGAGGCAACAGCGAGCATCTCATAGCGATCGCCCAAAACTATCACAGCATCCGGCTTTAGGTCGGTAAACACATCAGCCATCTGCGACATACATAGCGACATTGCCTTTACTTTAGATGCTTCGTCATCGCCATCAACATTCATGGCGACACGAGCGTCAACGGTGAATCCGGCTGCCGTTATCTCGTCGATAGTCATCCCATAAGCATCTATAAGATGCATATTGGTTGCCACTATCTGCAGTTTGACGCCGTGATGACGCGACAACTCGCGAGCGATAGGCATCAGCAAGCCCCAGTCGGCACGCGTCGACGTGACAAAACAAACTTTCTTAAGAGAACTCTCGGTCATATTACCGCAAAAATACAATTTTTTTTTGAATTCACTCTATATCTATTCGAAAAGAGAAGTCGCTACCGGGCTGTGCAAGGTCGATTGTGCCATGGTCGATTCGGCCGTTGAGCGTGTCTACGGCGACAATCCCCGATGGCGTTTCCGGCGTATTGTTCAGCACCCTGAACGTGCCACGCCGCCCGTCTACTATATGACAATCATAAACAATACGACACACATGCCCCATTGTCATTCGGAAGTTTATCTCAACGACGGGTGCAAGCGAGTATGCGTCGTTTTCAACAACCATCATATCCACACCAAGCGGACCGGTATAGCCTCGAGCCTCCTCTTGAATAATGAGCGGTAGAGAGCGCTTCACCGCATCTAATTGTCCAATTGGCAATGCATTAGCAATAGTATCTTCAATCCATTTTTGAGGCGCGAGGATATTGCCAGTATACGAGCCGAGATTTGCCGTATTAAACAGGGAATAACCATCAAAACGACAGATGCCCCCCGACATAGTAAACAACATGGCAAAGTCGATTTTCTTTTTCATCTTAGGCTCTCCCATAACCGACTTTTGCCTTTTAATCATACCAACAAACATCGATAGTTGCGAGTCTATTTGCTTGGTGTCGGTATAAAAAACGCCTCTACCCGACGACGACCACGGCATCTTAACAACCACCCCATTCGGTTGAGAATCAACAAATTCTTTCACCTGCTGTTGGTCGGCAAGCTCCTGTGCCGGAGGTGCCACCTCAAAATCGAGATAGGCCGACAAGCGACGCGCCACTTCAGCGGCAGTACGGCGGTGCGACAAAGCACGTATTGTATCGAGCATGTTATCGTCGGGAAGTTGCGATTTATCAAAACCCAAATCAAAATATACCTGTCGCGAAGATTTCGACCAGCCCCATGGCGCCGCAGCCATACCTTCGGGCTGATGATTAAAAATATCTACACCGATATCAAACTTAGACTTAATAGTTTCTAACCACCGGGAGTTCACGCCTTGCAGCACTACCATATCTCCCGAAGTGCCATACCACAATGGCAAGGTTGCCCCTGCTCGACGCAATTTAACAGCAGCAATAGGCGGGGTATAGCGCTCAATATTATGAGCAAGCGCTATATCATTTTCAGGGAAGAAAAGATGAAGGCTCGGGAGCATGTCGGTTGTTGATATTGCCTATGCAAAATTACGCAATTCTCGCTTTTTTTCACTAATTTTGCACATTAGAAAATAACAACGAACAAACTATCTGTCAAAAATATATAATATATGGCATTACAATGCGGTATCGTAGGCTTACCTAATGTGGGTAAGTCGACTCTTTTCAATTGTCTTTCAAACGCTAAGGCACAATCGGCTAACTTTCCATTCTGCACTATAGAGCCTAATGTCGGGGTCATAACAGTGCCCGATGATCGTTTGACCAAGCTCGTTGAGATGTGTAATCCGAAGTCGATAGTGCCCGCTACCGTTGAAATTGTCGACATTGCCGGGCTCGTAAAAGGTGCATCGAAAGGAGAAGGCTTAGGCAATAAATTTCTTGCCAACATCCGCGAAACTGATGCTATTTTGCACGTATTACGTTGCTTCGACGATGATAATATTACGCATGTCGATGGCTCTGTCAACCCCGTACGCGATAAAGAAATAATCGACTTTGAGCTTCAACTAAAAGACCTTGAGACTATTGAATCGCGTATTTCAAAGGTGCAAAAACAAGCCCAGACAGGCGGTGATAAAGCTGCTAAACTACAATACGAGGTTTTAGTTAAAATCAAAGAAGCACTTGATAAAGGTCTGCCGGCACGTTCGGTATCGTTCGACACCGTCGATGAGCAGAAATTTGTTAAAGAGCTTTTCCTTCTCACCTCTAAACCGGTGCTTTATGTATGCAATGTCGACGACTCTGCCGCTGTTGAGGGCAACAAATATGTCGATCAAGTACGCGAAGCCATCAAAGACGAAGGGGCCGGCTTGCTTATTGTTGCCGCAAGAACTGAAAGTGAGATAGCCGAGCTTGACACCTACGAAGAACGCCAAGAATTCCTTGCAGAGATAGGTCTGAACGAATCGGGCGTATCACGCCTTATACGTGCGGCTTATTCACTCCTCGACCTTCAGACATACTTCACGGCAGGGCCCGACGAGGTGCGTGCCTGGACGTTCCGCAGAGGGTCTAAGGCCCCGAAGTGTGCCGGTATTATCCACACCGATTTTGAGAAAGGCTTTATACGCGCCGAAGTAATCAAATATGACGACTATGTTTCGCTTGGCGGTGAAACAGCCGTACGCGAGGCCGGCAAAATGGCTGTTGAGGGTAAAGAATACGTTGTGTGCGACGGCGACATTATGCACTTCCGCTTCAATGTATAATTATTGACAAATCAAGATAATTCCCCTTTGTAATGTTTTCGCGACTAATCGAAAGAATAAAAAATATTTTCTCGACCATACCTCCGGTTGTTAGAAACTTGTTCTACATCAACATTATAATATTCTTGTTTATGGCAATAATGCCATCGGCGGATAGAATATTAAGCAAACACTTGGCTTTGTACTATTTTTCATCGCCGGGATTTAGGCCTTTTCAGTTGATTAGTTACATGTTTTTGCACGGAGGGTTTACCCACCTGTTCTTCAATATGTTTGCGCTAATTATGTTCGGGCGCACTATTGAAATGGTGATGGGGTCGTCGCGTTTTTTATTTTACTATATCACATGCGGTATCTGTGCGGCACTCGTGCAACTCGGCGTCTACGCCCTATGCGTATCCAACATCGAGAGCATCCTTCCGGTAGATGTGTGCAACAGTGTGATAAACGAAGGATGGGATTTGATACAACGTGGATATAACTACACCGACCCCGACTATGCACGACTCAATATCTTTGTCAACAGTCCTATGGTGGGCGCTTCAGGAGCCATATACGGCGTTCTTCTCGCCTTTGGTTTCCTATTCCCCAATGTTACGATATATCTACTGCCGATACCGTTCCCCGTAAAAGCTAAGTGGCTAATTGTTGGATACTTTGTAATCGAGCTATTAATGGGAATGTCGGGCCGTGCCGATAACATTGCACACTTTGCACATCTTGGCGGCATGATATTCGGCTTCTTGCTTCTATACTACTGGAAAAAGAAGGGAGTCTTTAACAACCGCTGGTTTTTCTAAAGCATGGCACGAAAGAAAGAGTCTGCACCGGCATCGACCAAAGCAACACCTAAACGTCGTGGCTTGTTCGCACGATTCTTTCGTGGTGTCGTCATTGTTTTCGACATAGTTATCATCGGGGCTCTAATTCTTACTGCATATTCAGGCCATATATCGCCATTGCAGCACGGCGGCTTCTGGGGCATCCTCCCTTTATGCTTCCCTGCATGCCTATTGGCATCTCTGTTAATGCTTACGCTACATCTCTTCTGGAATCGTCGCGGTGCTTTGGTGATATTGTTGGGAATAATTGTATGTATCGGACCCATCTTAAATTTCTCGCCTCTAAATTTTTCAAAGCCCAAGATACCCGACGGTGCCGAAACGTTTACTTTCCTTAGCTATAATTCCCACCAGTTTCTGGAGCCTCACACCAAGTGGAATAAAGACACGATAAACAATGCTACGCTCGATTATATTATAAACACCGACGCCGACATCGTTTGTCTACAAGAGGCCACCTACCTCTCCATTATAAAATCGGGCTATTTATCTCGTTCTCAAGCGAATCGTCTTCATGAAATATATCCCTACGTGCATTTCGACTGTCGCGAACTTGCTTTCCTGTCGAAATTTCCGGTAGAGCCGATCCACCTTGAGACTAACAACCCAAACATGAAAGGGGGCAACGTAGCTTGCTATCGCGTGACAATGCCGTCGGGAAGGCTCATAACCTTTTTCAATGTGCATCTGCAATCGTTTCGACTCCAAAAAGATGACCGCGATTTATACATGGGGCTAACTGAGTTTAAGTCTGAAACATTTGAAGACGTAAAAGAGCATCTACTGTCTAAGATAAGCAAAGCTGCTGTAAAGCGTGCTCAACAAATTCAGCAACTCCTACGCTATATCCGACTTTATGGAGGGCCTGATGTTATAATCGCGGGAGACTTCAACGATGTGCCGGGTTGCTACTCTTTGCACACTCTCGAAAGTGTCGGTTTTAGAAGTGTTTATCCCGAAGTAGGACTTGGCCCTATTGTCACCTACAACGACCAACGCTTATATTTCTGCATCGACCACACTTTATGTCGTGGCGCTATCAGGCCCGTATCGATGAAAAAGGGGCGTTTACGCTCTTCCGACCACTATCCCCTTACAACGCAATTTTATATCGCAAAAGAAGGTGAATGAGAGCTTTATCTCTCGTCGCTATCATCTTCGTCAAGGCAACGCTGCAGCTCCGATTGCATCGTGCGCACAAGTTTTATCGACCGATAGGCCATAAACACTCCAACCGGGGTTCCCAGGCATAGCCCTATGAGCATGCCATACATCACTTCGGAATTGTTTTGGCCCAAGACCTGTCCAAACATACTCGCAATGACAATAACACCCATCGTTATTCCGAAAATTCGCAACATGGTTTGACGTTTGCGCACAGCTATAACACTCCGTAGTGCCTCTACAACAGGCAAGGTCATATAATCGTTTTGGCGAATATACCCTGCAAAAGAGTAGTCAAGAGCCATCATTACAATGCCAAAGATACCATAAAGGCATGCCACCCATTGATCAAAATTTAGCACTTCGACAAGTGCCGGCGCAAGACACGGCAAAACCAAGCCAACGGTGCCGATACGCATATACATATTAGCCAAGGTCTTCTGAGCATTTAATGCCCTTCCGGTGGCCAGCTGTGCGGCAAGGCGTTTGTTGTCGCGTTCAAGATGCTCTACTCTAACGTTGAGTTTCTGCCATTTATCTTTAAGGTCTTCCAGTTCCATAATATTATCTCAAGGCACTCTTCTCTGCCATTTTAGAAAGTTTTTCTTTGATGCGATGCATTCTCACTGCCACATTAGCTTGTGAGATACCAATAATTTTGGCTATTTCATCATAAGGCTTTTCATCTAACCATAAGGTGATTACAGCCTTGTCGATGGGAGGCAACATAGATATGAGTTGATACAACTCTCGGTAGTCTTCTTCGATATGCGACGACTCACTGTCGACCGGCTCGAAAATAACATCTTCAAGTCTTATTCTATCTGTGCTGTAATGACGACCATTGCGACGATGCCAGCTTATACACGTATTTAATGATACGCGATAAATCCATGTCGACATCTTAGAATCGCCTCGAAACATATCCATGCCCTGCCATAGATTTATCAACGTTTCTTGATATAAATCTTCAAATGAAGCGCCCGGCGCAGTATAAAGATAGCACACTTTTGCCACCACTGCACCATATTGCTCGGTGATAGCAAGAAACTGTCGTTCTTTATCGCTCATACTCTTCATTGTCGCTTTATATGACGCGCAAAATTAGAAAAAATTACAATAGCACAATTATTTTTATTAACTTTACAATCGAAAATGTTATGATTGATAAGCGGCTTCGAAATATAGCGCTTGCTGTGCTCCTTGTTTTCACATTCTTCTATTGTGGAAATGTGTTCTTTATGCACATACACCACGATGGAGGGGTCTCCATCGTTCACTCTCACCCATATCTTCCATCATCTCACCATAGCCATAACGCAGGGCAATATGCAAGTATTGCGCTTGCCAACTTGTCGCTATCAAGTGCTATTGTTGAGCAAAATTTTTATACTCAAAATATTGGTGTTGCGATATCAGAGCTGCAGTATGCCGTTTACACTACAGCTCAAAGCGCTGTTTATCATTTATTTTCACTTCGTGCGCCACCTTCGTTGTAATTGAATTATTATAGTCTTATTTTTTTCAATTACACGATTTTATTATGATTAAACACATATTATTATCGGCAGCGACCGCGCTGTCGACTTGTGGTGCGTTAGCAACGACGACCACCAATAGCGCTCACAGCGATGCAAACATTTATGGGCATGTTATCGACATTGAAACAGGTGAGCATCAGCCCTATTTCCTTATTCGCCTCGCAGGTACCCAAACAGCAACGATGACCGATGCCAGCGGACATTATCAATTTTTAGACCTCACTCCCGGCACTTACACTATTGAAGCTTCATCGACCGGGTGGATTACAGCACATCAGTCGGTAACAGTTGAGGCCGGGAAAAGCTTAGAAATAAATTTTAATGTCGAGACCGATGCTTTTATGCTTGAACAAGTCGTTGTTACAGGCAGCAAAAGCGAACTCAAAAGGTTGCACAGTCCGGCTTTGGTGAGTGTCGTATCCGATAAATTGTTTTCACTGGTAAATGCCTGTTCTTTAGCCGATGGGCTCTGTTATCAGCCTGGTGTAAGAGTTGAAAATGATTGTCAGAATTGTGGTTTTACGCAAGTAAGAATCAACGGTCTCGATGGCCACTACTCACAAATATTGATGAATTCGCGACCCGTATTTTCTGCGCTTGCCGGTGTTTATGGTCTTGAGCAAATTCCGGCAAATATGATTGATCGCGTGGAAGTGATGCGAGGTGGAGGGTCGGCTCTTTTTGGGTCGTCGGCTATCGGTGGCACCGTTAATATCATAACTCGCGACCCGGTTATAAATTACGCTGAAGTTCAGCACTCCTTAAATTCCATTGGAATAAGTGGAGCTCTCGATAACAATACCACGCTCAATGCTTCGGTTGTTACTGACAACAGCAAATTCGGGTTCTTTGTATATGGGCAGAATCGCTCTCGTGATGGATATGACAACGATGGCGATGGCTTCACCGAAATTGCAGAGTTGAAGTCTCAGACCTTGGGCTTACGTGGTGTAATGAAACCTAACGACGACACGCGGCTAACCTTAGAATATCATGGCACACATGAATATCGTCGCGGTGGAGACCAACTCGAACGTCCGGCTCATGATGCCATGATAGCAGAGCAAGTCGAGCATAATATTAACGCAGGAGAATTGTCGTTTGACATTTGGTCGACCGAGCGCGATAACCACATCAATATTTTTTCAGCGATGCAGAACATCAAGCGCAAAAGTTATTATGGTAGTGAACAAGACCCTAATGCTTATGGCCGAACTCACGATTTTGTTATAAATACCGGAGTTCAATGGACTCATACCTTTCACCGCTTATGGTTTATGCCTGCAGAACTAATGGCAGGAGTTGAATACAACTTTAACTATCTAAATGACGTGACTTTAGGTTATAACCACGACACAAAGCAAAAGGTGAATATTTATTCGGCATACGCACAAAACGAATGGCGTAACGGCAAGTGGGGTTTCTTAATTGGAACGCGTATCGACAAACACTCTATGATTAGCCACGCCATTTTCTCTCCGCGCGCGAATATTCGCTACAACCCTACCGACAAGGTTAATCTCCGCCTGTCCTATTCCAGCGGTTTTCGCTCGCCGCAAGCGTATGAAGAAGATTTCCATGTTGCAATTGTTGGCGGAGAACGCCTTGTAACCGTTCTTGCTACAAATCTTAAAGAGGAAAGTAGCAGCAGTGTGAGCATTTCGGCCGATATTTATCAGCGGATAGGTGCAATTCAAGCTAATTTTATGTTAGAAGGGTTTTATACCGACCTGCGCGATGTCTTTGCCTTGCGTCAACTACCCGACCTTGACAACGAAGGCAATGCCGTGCTCGAGCGCTATAATGGCTCCGGGGCAACTGTGGTAGGAGTTAATACCGAAATAAAAGTCGGTTACTCACGTTGGCAACTTCAAGGCGGCATCACTTGGCAAAAAAGCAGATATAAAAATCCCGAATATTGGAGCGACAATACTGAGGTAGCTCCAGTTAAAAGGATGTTTCGCACGCCGGATTTATATGGATATGTAACACTCACTTATGATATTACAAAGAAACTTCGTGCAGCTTTTACGGGAACTTATACCGGCGACATGCTTGTGCAACATCTACAAGGATCTGGAACACCCATTGACGTAGCCGTTACGACTCCTAATTTTTTTGATGCGGGCTTTAAGCTGAGCTATGAATTTACTATATTCAAACACGCGTGCCTGGAAGCCTCGATTGGAATTACAAATCTATTCAACAGCTATCAGTGTGATTTCGACACCGGCTACCTTCGTGACAGCGGGTATATCTATGGGCCGTCGACTCCTCGTAGCATAAACGCCTCAATAAAACTGCATTTATAGGATAGAAAATAGCGAAAAAAAGAATTGTATTATTTAGATATAGCCAGAAGCCTATCAACAGCTTATACCGGGTCGACATCGTAGTAGATTACGAGACCTCTCATCAGAGGCGACGCACTAAGCTCGATAAATTTCTGGCGTAGTATCTCTTTTACTTTCTTCATCGAAGCTTCGCGCTCCATCTTGAGCATTATTTTACGTATATACATCGCCTGAACACGTGCCACAGGAGGCTCTTGTGGCGATGACACTCGATTCTGGAACACTGTCTTAAGTGCTGCCGCAAATTTTGAGGCGCACTCGGCCACAGTGGCTTTATCGCGATGCTTGAGATAGATATTTATTATCCTCGTAAAGGGCGGAAAACCAAAGGCTCGACGTTCGGCCAACTCATGCTCGTAAAAGCCGATATAGTCGTGCATCATCGCGTACTCAAGGATGGGGTGATCGGGCATATATGTCTGTATCACAACCTTGCCATTGCCATCGCGGCGACCTGCACGGCCCGCCACTTGCTCTATCATATTGAAAGCACGCTCGGCCGATCGGAAATCGGGGAAATTAATGAGAGTGTCGGCATTCAAAATACCTACCAACTCCACATAGCCGAAATCGAGTCCTTTAGTCACCATCTGTGTACCCACGAGTATATCGGCCTTATGCGCTGAGAATTCGTCTATTATACGGCTATACCCCTCTTTGTTGCGAGTGGTGTCAAGGTCCATCCTTAACACTTTATTATCACGGAAATTTCTTTCTATTTCTTCTTCGAGTCGCTCCGTGCCATATCCCATGATTTCAATCGCGGGCTCTTTACACTCTGGGCATAAGGTAGGCACAGGATACTCCGTGCCGCAATAGTGGCACACAAGCCTATTGGTGCGCCGGTGAAAAGTAAGCGACACATCGCAGTAATTACACTTAGGCGTAAAGGCACACATCTTACACCTTGCCACAGGCGCATAACCGCGACGATTATGAAACAATATCGCCTGTTTTTTTCGGGTAAGCGCATTGATTGTAGCATCGAGCAGATGATGCGAGAAATAGCCCGACACAGCCTTGCGTTGGCGCTGCGCCTTCATGTCGACAATCTCGATATCGGGCAAGGAGGCCTCTCCAAATCGCTCCGATAGCGTCACCAAGCCAAATTTGCCTTCTCGCGCTTTATAATATGTTTCAACCGTAGGAGTAGCACTACCGTAGAGTGTCTTTGCCCCGTGCATCATTGCAAGGACTGCCGCGGCATCGCGCCCATTATATCGTGGTGCCGGATCGTACTGCTTATAGCTTGCTTCGTGTTCTTCATCGACTATAACAATGCCTAAGCGCGAAAACGGTAAAAAGACTGCCGAACGCGCACCTATAACAACACACGGCCCTTCATTCGACAAAAGCTGTTTCCACTGGTCGACACGCTCATTATCAGAGAATTTAGAATGGTAAATCACCACTTTGTCACCGAATACGTTTTGCAACCGTCGTGTGAGTTGTGTCGTTAGTGCTATTTCAGGTACAAGAAAGAGAGCTTGTCGGCCCTGATTCATCACATAATCGATAAGATGTATATAAATTTCGGTTTTACCCGAACCGGTTACTCCATGTAGCAACACAATATCTTTTTCGCGTGATGCCACATGAATACTGTCGAGCGCCTTATCTTGAGCCGTCGACAATTTAGGCAAGACGCCCGCTCCTATACCGGAAAAGGTGAAACGCGATATCTCTTTTTTGTATAGCTCGCACACGCCTTTATCGGCAAGTGATTTAACTATGTTGCGCGTAACTTCGGCTCGCTGCAAGACTACTTCGATAGGCACTTCAGTCACTTGCGAATCGGCCTTGTAATATTCCGTCAACGCAATTATAGCCATTAAAGCTTCTTCTTGCTTTGGCGAGCGTTTCACTTGATTGAATGCATTCCGGATTGCTTCGGGATTGCCTCGCTCGATTAGTAGGCGCACATACTCGCGTTTTACAGCCCGATAACGCTCTACCAACTTCTCTGAGATGCATAGCAACCCGGCATCTACGAGTCGTGTAACGATAGCACCGGCGCCTTTTATTTCTGTCTTTGACGCGATAATATCAACAGGCACACTACCCTGCTTTTTCACAAAGTCAAGAATGGCGAGCTCTTCTTCATTACAAGATGAAAACGACTCGGGTTCAAGCTCGGTATCTATTTCGACTCTTGTCTCACTTTCGAGTTTTAGCCCTGAGGGCACCGCTGCTTTATAGACCTCACCCAAAGAGCACAAGTAATAGTCGGCTATCCAACGCCAAAAACGAATCTGAGAAGGCCGCACCATGGGCTCGGTATCTAATACCGTAACTATTTCTTTCAAGTTCACCACCGCACGTGGCGCCACCGTGCTCACACTATCGACAACACCGGTATAAAAATGACGCTTGCCGAAAGGCACGATGACACGATAACCCACACCGACCTTATCAACAAGATTTTCAGGCACTACATAGGTAAAAGTGTCGTTCAGTGGGAGCGGTAATATAACTTGAGCGTAATGGGTGTTGGTCATCTTGTATAATTTCTATTGGCAAAGTTAATGAAAAAAAAGAGGGTTTGTGTATCTTTGCATTAAAATTAATCAACAAGCAGCATGGATAATTGCAGACCTTTAATCCTTATCTCTAACGACGACAGTATCAATGCCCCCGGCATACACTTCTTAGCTGACATTGCAAGCCGCTTAGGCGATGTCTACGTCGTAGCTCCCGCCACTCCCCAATCGGGTCAATCGGCGGCGCTTACCGTAAATTCACCGCTACGAATTGTCGAGAAGCCTTCGACAAACGAAAACATACGCATTTTCACCGTCAGCGGCACGCCTGTCGACTGTGTAAAATTAGCCCTAAATGCAATCGTTCCACGCGAGCCCGACGTCCTTTTCTCCGGCATCAACCATGGCTCAAATTCAGGAGTAAACGTAACCTATTCAGGCACTATGGGCGCCGTCCTGGAAGGCTGTATGCGAGGCATACCTTCGGTCGGTTTTTCCCTACTACATCATTCCATGAATGCCGATTTCAGTCTCTCGGCATCTTTCGTTAAAGAAATAGCAGAGAAAGTAATTT
Source organism: Muribaculaceae bacterium (assembly GCA_022508985.1). Classification (GTDB taxonomy): domain Bacteria; phylum Bacteroidota; class Bacteroidia; order Bacteroidales; family Muribaculaceae; genus CAG-873. The sequence continues at coordinate 27,069 of JAFLUA010000001.1, read as the reverse complement.
CGCATGGACTGCCTACCAATGTATGCCTGAACGTAAATATACCTGCAAAAGTGGTGCCTTCGGGCATCAAACTGTGCCGTGCCGCCATTGGACATTGGACAGATGAATACGACCGATATGTCGACCCGTCAGGCAATCCATTCTATTGGCTCAGCGGTCGCTTTATCAACGATGAGCCCGAAGCAACCGACACCGATGAATTTTGGCTCGGCAAAAACTATATCAGCGTCGTTCCGGTCAGCACCGACCAGACCGCTCACGGGGTAGCGCTGGGGATAGATTTTTAATTACTGACCGCTAAAAAATTTAGACAAGACAATATTAGGGACTGGCGCCTATTGCAGGTCAGCCCTTTTGGGTTTGTTTGTGCCAGCCAAAACAAATACCATTGGCGGCTCTGTCGCCGTAACTCCTAAGCCGATAAGAAAGGGTGCCTCGCGTTTGAGACACCCTCTCGTTTTATTGTATAATGCGATGCTTATTCCGCTGTCTCGGGATCGACACCCCATTGTTGGCGAGCGAGACGACGATAGTTGTTGTAACGCCAGCGTGCGTTTTCTTTCGCAGCGGCAAACAACTCTTCGGCCTCGTCGGGATACTGCTTCAAGACAGAGGCATAACGCACCTCGCCTTTGAGGAAGTCTTCGAAGAGATCCCATTCGGGCTCTTTGCTGTCGAGTGTAAACGGATTTTCGCCGCGTGTTTCGGCATCGGGGTTGTAGCGCCACAAGTGCCAATATCCACACTTAACGGCACGTTCTTCTTCGGCTTGCGAATGTCCCATGCCGCTCTTAATGCCGTGGTTGATACAGGGTGCATACGCTATAATGAGCGACGGTCCATCGTAGGCTTCAGCCTCGCGGATAGCTTTGAGGGTCTGTGCTTGGTCGGCGCCCATAGCTATTTGCGCTACATATACATAGCCGTATGTCGAAGCGATAAGACCAAGGTCTTTTTTGCGTATGCGCTTACCGGCCGATGCAAATTTAGCGATAGCGCCCAGAGGCGTTGCCTTCGACGATTGGCCACCCGTATTTGAATAAACTTCTGTGTCGACAACGAGCACATTCACATTCTTGCCCGAAGCGAGCACATGGTCGAGACCGCCGAAGCCAATATCGTAGGCGGCACCGTCGCCGGCTATAATCCATTGTGAACGGGCCACGATATAGCCTTTATATTCTACAATAGCCTTGCAGATATCGCACGTACATTTTTCGCATAAGGGTAAGAGCTTATCGGCAACTTCGCGCGTTACTCCAGCGCTTTCGCTGTTATCGAGCCACTGCTGTGCCAATTGCTTCATCTCGGCCGAGCACTTATCGCATGCATGCATATCTCTGAACAACTGCGCGAGGCGTTCGCGGATTTTCTCTGTTGCAATCTTCATGCCCAAACCAAACTCGGCGAAATCTTCGAAGAGTGAGTTTGCCCATGCCGGGCCATGACCTGCCGCATTTTTGGTATAAGGTGTCGACGGCACCGACCCTGAGTAGATCGACGAGCATCCGGTAGCATTAGCTATCAATTCATGGTCGCCAAACAATTGACTGATAAGTTTCACATAAGGCGTTTCGCCACAACCTGAGCAAGCACCCGAGAACTCAAAATATGGTGTTGCAAACTGGCTATTCTTAACATTCAGGCCGGTATCAACAAGGTCTTGTTTCGTTGCCACTTTAGCGACACAGTAGTCCCACTGAGGCTGAACATCGAGCTGTGTCTCGAGGGGCTTCATTTCGAGAGCCTTAACGCCTTTCTTACCCGGACATACATCAACGCAGTTGCCGCAACCGAGACAGTCGAGCACATCTACGCCCTGCACGAAATGCATGCCTTTGAACGCTGCCGGAGCAAGCATCGGCAGGGTTGCTTCGCTGCCAAAGGGCGCCGCAGCAAGTTCTTCATCGGTAAGGACAAAGGGCCGTATTGCTGCGTGAGGACAAACGTAGGCGCACTTGTTACACTGTATACAGTTTTCGGCAAGCCACTCAGGAACGAAAGCAGCCACGCCACGTTTCTCGTATGCCGCTGTTCCTTGTTGCCATGTGCCGTCGGCTATATCTTTGAAGTCGGACACCTTAAGCAGGTCGCCATTCTGTGCATTGATAGGACGCACTATTTCATTGATAAATGCCGGGTCGTTATTTGCAGCCTTGGTTTCTTCTTTAAGGCTTGCCCATGCCGGATCGACATCTAATTTGTGATATTCGCCGCCACGATCTACTGCCATGTTGTTTTTGTCGACAACGTCTTGGCCTTTCTTGCCATAGCTCTTAACGATGAATTTCTTCATCTGCTCGATAGCAAGATCTACGGGTATCACCTCGGTAATACGGAAGAATGCGCTTTGCAAAATAGTGTTGGTGCGGTTGCCCAAACCTATTTCCTGCGCTATTTTGGTAGCATTGATATAGTAAACCGTAATATTATGCTCGGCGAAATAGCGCTTAACATGTACCGGCAAGTTCTTGGCAAGGTCGGCGCCTTCCCATATAGTATTGAGGAGGAATGTGCCACCGTCGCGCAAGCCACGTGTAACGTCGTACATGTTGAGGTATGCCTGAACGTGACATGCCACAAAATTAGGCGTATTCACAAGATATGTCGAGCGAATGGGCTTGTCGCCAAAGCGTAGGTGCGAGCAGGTGAAACCGCCCGATTTCTTTGAATCGTAAGCGAAATATGCTTGGCAATATTTATTGGTATTGTCGCCGATAATCTTTACCGAATTCTTATTTGCACCTACTGTGCCATCGGCACCAAGGCCGTAGAATTTAGCTTCGAAGGTGCTTTCGTCGCCAAATGCCATCTCGGGCATAAGAGGAAGCGATGTGAAGGTAACATCGTCGACGATGCCGAGAGTGAAATGGTCTTTGGGCTGTGGCAATGCCAGGTTTTCATAAATGGCGAGAATTTGCGACGGTGTGGTGTCTTTCGAGGCCAAGCCGTAGCGACCGCCTACTATCAAAGGCGCATTTTCTTTGCCATAGAAGCATTCTTTAACATCGAGATAGAGAGGTTCGCCATTAGCGCCCGGCTCTTTGGTACGATCGAGCACTGCTATGCGCTTTGCTGTAGCAGGTATGGCGGCAAGGAAATGTTTTGCCGAGAACGGACGATAGAGGTGAACGGCAACGAGCCCCACTTTCTCACCTTTAGCCACGAGATAGTCGATGGCTTCGCGTATAGCTTGTGTGGCAGAGCCCATAGCTATTATCACGCGATCGGCATCGGGTGCTCCGTAGTAGTTGAAGAGATGGTATTCGCGGCCTGTTATCTTCGTTATCTCAGCCATGTAATTCTCCACGATGTCGGGCACAGCCTCATAGTGACGGTTGCATGCCTCGCGATGCTGGAAAAAGACATCGCTGTTTTCAGCCATACCGCGAGCCACAGGTGCTTCGGGCGTGAGAGCGCGAGCACGGAAGTCGGACAAGGCTTTGCGGTCGAGTAATGCCGCCAAGTCGTCTTGCTCGATAACTTCGATTTTCTGTATTTCGTGCGACGTGCGGAAGCCGTCGAAGAAATTGACAAAAGGTATGCTCGATTTGATCGTCGACAAGTGCGCAACACCCGCAAGGTCCATTACTTCTTGCACCGACCCTTCGGCAAGCATTGCGAAACCGGTCTGACGCACCGACATCACATCTTGATGATCACCAAAAATTGAAAGAGCATGCGAAGCTAATGTACGAGCCGACACATGGAAGACCGACGGCAACAGCTCGCCGGCTATCTTATACATATTCGGTATCATAAGGAGCAAGCCTTGCGATGCTGTGTATGTTGTGGTTAGTGCTCCGGCCTGCAACGACCCATGAACGGCACCTGCTGCGCCGCCTTCCGATTGCATTTCTTGTACAAGCACGGTTTCACCGAAGATGTTCTTACGACCTGCTGCGGCCCATTCGTCGACATACTCTGCCATGGTTGATGATGGCGTGATGGGATAGATGGCGGCAACCTCCGAGAACATGTAGCTCACATGCGCCGCAGCCTGATTACCGTCGCAGGTCAAGAATTTTTTTTCTTTACTCATCATAACGAATAGTTATTTATATACAGAATTGTTTATTTGTCTTAAAATGTAAAATACTATACAGATTGCAAAATTAGTAATTTTTATTCAATATTTTCATGGCACAACTAACAAAAAATCGCCGCCTGCAAAAATTACTCTGATTCTTCGGGTGGGAAGAAATTGCCGCCTGATATGTCGAAGAAGCGTTCAAAAAACTCTTTGAACCGTCGTATTACGTTCTGTTTTCGACAGAGTTGCGGAGGTCTTCGGCGATTGCCCATATTGCTTTGATATCTTTTGCAAATTTACGCAAATATACGGCCCGCCATGAGCAAGAATAAGACCCGCCGAAGTTAAATAAACTTAAATCTGCCTATGGGTGTAATCAAAAGCTTTTGGAGTGTTGCGGGAGCGGAATCCGGGCGCTATTGCACACGACGATATTTTTGATTAATTTTGTCTTTGCTTTTGAAGGTAGCTATCGACATGAAAAAAGTAATCAGCATAGGCGAATGTTCACTCAATATTGTCATAGGCAACGACGGCAAGCCTATGGGCAGCATGCCAGGCGGTCGTGTTGCCAACTGTGCCGCTATCTTAGCACGGAAAGGTTTTGAAGTGACGATGGCCTCAGAGGCTTCAGCCGACCCTGTCGGCGACATTGTTGTGTCAGAGCTGTCGAAATATGGTGTCGACACACGATCGCTCGACCGTTTTACGGAGGGGCACACGCCCATCAATGTTTTCACAATCGACAGCGATGGCAAGCCGGCAACCATAACACGATATGAACAATACCCCGACGAGTGCTTCGACATTATATGGCCCAAAGTGGAGGAAGGCGACGTGGTGCTTTATGGCGGTTATTATTCCATCGACCACCGTATGCGCCAACGCTTGTCGCGTTTCTTAGACCACTGCAAAGAGATGAAGGCAATTCTCATTTACTTGCCCGGCTTCCTACCGCAACAAGAGCCTCGTGTAACACGCGTTATGCCGGCGATACTCGAAAATCTTGAGATAGCCGATGTGGTGATTACCCGTAGCATCGACCTCAAAATGATTTTTGGCGTTGACGACTCTGAAACGGCCTATCACTCGCGCATCGACTTCTATTGCCGATCGCTTATCAGTATCGATGCCGACAAAGAGCGCATCTGTTATTACGCGGGGCGTGAAGTGAGCACTGCCACAATCGAGCCCACAAGCTGCCGCACCATGATATGGAACTCAGGAGCGATAGCAGGCGTCGTCGCCGCCATTATCAGCAACGGCATTCAGGCCTCGGCACTCGACACGCCCTCCGAAGCTGTTAGAGAATCGATATTACAGTCAGCGGCAGAATTTGCCGTAGAAGCATCTAACAATATGAACGAAAACTGGCAATATATTCAATAAAAACGTAAAATAACCATGTCAACAACAACTTCTTCTCCATTAAGTGCTATAAGCAAGCAACGCGATATGCACGTTGCCGTTGTCCGCACTCTTTGGAATAATCATATAACAGAAGCGCTAAACGACGGAGCCTTATCCGAATTCAAAAAAGCCGGGTTAGAGGATAACGATATCGACACCTTCACCGTGCCGGGCGCCGTCGAGCTCACCTTCGCTGCTTCTAAACTCATAGAGACGGGGCTTTATAACGCCATTGTCGTCCTTGGCTGCGTTATTAGGGGTGGCACACCACACTTCGACTACGTATGTCAAAGCGTAACACAGGGCATTACTCACCTCAACAGCGAATGCGATATCCCGGTTATCTTTGGCGTCTTAACAGTCGATAACGAACAAGACGCGCTCGACCGTGCCGGTGGATGCCTCGGAAACAAGGGTGCCGAAGCTGCACAAGCCGCCCTTCTGATGTATGACTTCAACGAGACGGTCGACAACCTTTAACACTTCGAGTGCCAAGAAATTATATCCAGTACCAACATAAAAAATATAAGCTTTGAAAAAGAATTTAATCATACTGTCGTGCTCAATAATACTATTGGCTGTCATGTTTTCGTGCCGCAACAACGAAGCACAGATGAGCCCTATCGAGAAAGCTGAAAAAGCATTATCCGAGGGCGACACTGCTGCCGCTCAAGAATTATGCGACGAAATAACACAGAGCACCGATATCGAAAAACTTTCGCCAGAGGAGCTATGCCGATTATCGCTTCTATACGTCAGATTAGCTGAAACTGGCGACAGCAACGAAGTAAACACCGCGATGGCTGCCACTTGTCTGCTTAAAGCTTTTGAGCTCGACATTGACTCTGCCACGACCTTTCTCGACAATATGTCGAATGACGACAGAAACCTCATGAGATTTATAACAGCCATCAGCGAAGGCCATACTCTACCCTTCCCTACCGATTCGCTCGACTATGAAGAAATAGCGTTTTAGCAACAACATAACACCATATAATATGTCAGACTCTTGGCTTGACCGTCTCAACACATTGCGGCAGAGCATGCCCGATGCCGACGAATCTACTCCTGACAATGATATTTGCGAAAACGCCGACACGACGGCAAGCGAAACGGCGCGTCTCGACATCATCTTAGAGCGCAAAGGCAGAGCCGGTAAATGCGCAACTATTATATGCGGCTTTACTATCGACGACGACAGCATTGATGCTATAGCTTCGGAGTTGAAACGCAAGATCGGAGTTGGCGGCTCGGCTCGTGGTGGCGAAATTCTCATACAAGGCGACCGACGACATGACGTGCTAAAATTTTTATCGTCGAAAGGCTTCAAAGCGCGTATAATTTAACATCATGACCATTGAAGATATTCGCAAGCGCATCATCACTCCTCAACGGCGCCTCGAAATTAAAAGCTTGTGCGCCAAAGGCGGCGTGTTGAGCGGTGTTGCCGGCTCGGCGGCCGCAATGGTTATTTCTGAAATTAAATCTAAAGTTCCGGTTATCGTTGTGGGCGACTCGCTCGACGATGCCGGTTATCTCTATTTCGACATCAGTCGACTCGTTGGCGAAGAACACGTCGCCATCCTGCCATCGGGGTTCAAACGCGATATTAAATATGGCCAAGTAGACTCGCCCAACCAAATTTTACGCACCGAAGCACTAAACAGGATATCGGCCGGCAATGTGAAATTTGTAATAAGCTATCCCGAGGCTCTAGCAGAATGTGTATCGTCGCGCGACGACCTCCTTAAATATACTCTTACCCTTATCAAAGGCAAGCCTACGGGCATGTCGGAAACAGAAGATTGGCTTAAAGAAAACAATTTCAAGGAGGTTGACTACGTATACGAGCCGGGGCAATATGCCATTCGCGGCTCTATATTCGACATTTTCGGATACTCGGCCGAACTGCCGGTACGCCTCGATTTTTTTGGCGATGAAATCGACTCTATACGATTGTTCAATGTCGAAACGCAGCTATCGGAGAAAAACCTCGATAGCATCGACGTTACAGCCAACGTGAGCCACCGCGGGCAGTTGCAATCGCTATTAGATTTTATCGCGCCGGAAAGCATCATAGCGTTACGCGACGAAAAATATACCATCGAACGCATTAAAGCGATAGCAGAAAACGGGATGTCGGCGTTCACTTTACTTACCGAAGATGGCGATGCCGATGCCCTCGACCTCGTAATCGACCCGGAGGCCTTTGCCAACAAGTTGCAGAGCATGCGCCGTTTCATTTTTAGGGCGGCAAAGGCCGACGACAATATGGCGCCTGCAAAAAAACGCGGTGCCGTATCGGTCGATTTCAACTGCTCGGCTCAAGCTGTTTACCACAAAAATTTCGACCTTATTGCCGAATCTTTCACCCGCTTGCTCGGCGATGGTTATACCATTTACATTTTGTCGGACAATGACAAACAATTTGCACGTCTGCGCGATATTTTCGCCGACCGGGGCGACGACATTAGCTTTGAAGCCGTAATAGGAACCGTGCACGAAGGATTTGTCGACCACACCGCAAAAGTTTGCGTTTTCACCGACCATCAAATTTTCGACCGCTTCCATAAGTATACGCTTAAGAGCGAGCGTGCGCGCTCAGGCAAGCTTGCCCTTTCGCTAAAAGAACTCGGACAAATAGAACCGGGCGACTATATCGTGCACGTCGACCATGGCGTTGGCAAATTTGCCGGCTTGCTGCGCACTAACATCAATGGCAAGATGCAAGAGGTAATCAAGTTGGTTTATCAAAACAACGACATTCTTTTTGTATCGATTCACGCTCTGCACAAGTTGGCTAAATATCGCGGTAAAGAAGGCGTGCCGCCTAAAATCAACCGCATAGGATCGGGCGCCTGGCAGAAAATGAAAGATCGCACCAAGGCCAAACTTAAAGACATTGCGCGCGACCTCATCAAGTTATATGCCGCCCGGCGCGACGAAAAAGGTTTTGCCTTCTCGCCCGACTCTTATTTACAAAACGAGCTCGAGGCTTCGTTTATCTACGAGGACACGCCCGACCAACTAACAGCCACTCAAGCCGTTAAATCCGACATGGAAAGCGAGCGGCCGATGGACCGCCTCATCTGCGGCGATGTAGGATTTGGCAAGACAGAGATTGCGATACGCGCCGCTTTCAAAGCTGCGTCCGATAGCAAACAGGTGGCTGTGTTAGTGCCTACGACAGTATTGGCATATCAACATTTCCACACCTTCTCCGACCGCCTCAAAGATTTTCCCGTAAGAGTGGATTATATCTCGCGAGCACGCTCGGCTAAAGATATTAAAGCAATCCTCAGCGACCTCGAGAGCGGAAAAATCGACATTATCATAGGCACGCACAAACTGATTGGCAAGGGTGTTAAGTTCAAAGATTTAGGGCTGCTAATTATCGACGAAGAACAGAAATTCGGTGTTGCCGTCAAAGAGCAACTACGACAGCTCAAAATCAACATCGATACCATAACGATGAGCGCGACCCCTATCCCGCGCACACTGCAGTTTTCACTTATGGGAGCTCGCGATTTGTCGGCAATAACAACCCCACCACCAAACAGATATCCGATAATCACAACCGTCGATGCCTTTTGCGACGACACTGTTGCCGAAGCTATTAATTTTGAATTGGCGCGAGGAGGTCAAGTTTTCTTCGTAAATCATCGTATCGAAGGTCTTTACGACCTTGAGGCTATCGTAAAACGCTTGGTACCTGATGCCCGCACTATTGTCGCTCACGGACAGATGCCGCCCGACAAGCTCGAAAAAGCCATCAACGACTTTTCGGCTCACGACTACGACATACTTCTATCTACGACAATTATCGAAAGCGGCATCGATATGCCCAACGTAAACACTATTATCATAAATAACGCCCAGCATTTCGGTCTTAGCGAGCTGCACCAGTTGCGTGGCCGTGTAGGCAGGTCTTCTCGTAAAGCGTTCTGCTATTTGATGGTGCCTCCTGGCAAGCCCCTAACCATCGATGCACGCCGACGCCTTCAGGCTATCGAAAGTTTTTCCGACCTGGGCTCGGGAATACACATAGCAATGCAAGACCTCGATATTCGCGGGGCCGGCAACCTTCTTGGAGCCGAGCAAAGCGGCTTTATTGCTGACCTCGGATATGAAACGTATCAACGCATTCTGCGCGAGGCCGTTGTCGAATTGCGCACCGAAGAATTCCCGGAGCTTGCTGCCGATAAAAACAAAGCTGACAGCGACGACGAGTTCGTTGCCGATTGTGTTATTGAAAGCGACCTCGAACTCCTATTGCCATTCAGTTACGTGCGACAAGAAAGCGAACGTATCGCTCTGTATCAAGAGCTCGACAGCATAGAGCGCGACGATATGCTTCAAGCCTTCGAAGAAAGGCTCGAAGACCGATTCGGACGCATTCCCGATGCCGCCCGCGAACTTCTCAGGGTGCCTCGGTTGCGACGTCTCGCACGGCGGCTGGGCATAGAGAAAGTCGTCCTTAAGCAAGGCTCGATGTTCCTTTTCTTTGTCGACGAAAGCAATAAGGCATACTACCAATCGCCTATGTTCGGCAAACTTGTGCGATACTTGCAGATAAACTATAAGCGCATGCAGATTAGAGAGCGCAACGGCCGGCGAAGCTTCGTTATAGCCAAAGTGCCAACAGTTGAAGAAGCGCTCGCCATACTCAACGAAGTGCTCTCGCTCGACGCCGCTTAAATTATATTATTGCCATATTACATACATTTGTTATCTTTGCAACATAATTAGATACTGATATCCGACGGTTATGAAACGAATTTGCGCCATAACGATGGTACGCAACGACGATTTCTTCCTGCAGAAATGGGTTGAATATTATGGTCGAGAAATCGGCCGCGATAACCTGTATATTTTTTTCGACGGCACCGACCAAGTAATACCCGACTTCTGCAATGGCGCTCACACCGAGCTTGTTGAAAAGATAGGCACCAACGTCGTTTCTTCCGATAAAGGACGCATTCGTTTTCTTTCGGCCAAGGCGTCGGCTCTCTTTGCTGAAGGCTACGATATCGTAATCGGCACTGACGCCGACGAATACATTACCCCCGACCCTAAAACGGGACAAACGCTATCGCAATACTTAAACACGCACGCTATCGGCGTTGCCTTATCGGCTCTCGGGCTCGACTTCGGTCAACGTCTCGGCGATGAAGGCGACCTATCGCTCGATAGGCCTTTCTTGAGCCAACGTAGCTATGCACAATTGGGCTCGCGTTATACCAAAGCCTCAATCGTCGCTAAGCCTTGTGTGTGGGGCTCTGGATTTCACCGCGTCAAGTGTCATAATTTCAATATCGGGTCCGACCTATATCTTCTACACTTCGGATATAGCGATAAACGCCTAATCGAAAGTCGATTTAACGATGCCGACCGATTATCGCAAGGCTGGAAAAAGCACATGCACAAAAGGTCGAGAACGATACGCTACGTCACCAATAAAAAAGCGCGTAATTTCGATAGGTGGGTGCTTAGGGCAAGAGTATGCCAAACATATGTCCGCCCGTTTTATGCGTGGAACAAACCGGCTATGCTCGGAATGAGAATTGTTGTAAAATTGCCGGAGCGCTTCCGCAATGTATTGTAGTTTACGATTATGAACGGTCACATTTCACCTATCGATGCAGTCATAACGTGGGTCGACGGCGACGACCCTATACACCGTGCCAAGCGCTACAGTTATATGCATGGCACCGAACTGAAATATGACGACATCGGCGGCGAAACAAGATACCGACAGGTTGGCGAGATTTTTTTCTGCGTGGCGTCGATATTGCGCTTTGCTCCTTTCGTCCGTAAGATTCACATTGTTACCGACAATCAAAATCCTAGGTTAGATGAGTTTATAGCTCTCAATTTCCCCGACAGCACTACACAAGTCGAAATCGTCGACCATAAAGCTATTTTCAGAGGCTACGAAGATTATCTGCCTATTTTTAATTCGCTTGCCATCGAAACAATGTTGTGGCGTATACCGGGGCTTGCCGAGCATTTCATCTATCTAAATGATGACAATATGTTCGTAGCACCTGTTGCGCAAAATGTTTTTTTCGATGAGTTTGGGCGCCCTACGTGCTATGCCCATAAGATGGCAGCATGGAAAGTAGACCTCCTTCAGGCTCTCACACCGCGCAGAGGTGGTCATAAACACTACGGATATAAGAAATCTCTGCTTAATGGTGCTCGCGCAGCCGGTTTGAAGCATTTCTTCCTGAACACAGGCCACACCCCATTGGCTATGCGACGTTCTGTCTTTGAGAAATATTATGGCGAGCATCCCGACTTAATAATACGCAATATCTCACATCGTTTTCGCAATGAAAACCAATATAACCCGCAATCTATGTTTTACTCAATACTGCAAATGCGCGAAGAGTGTAATGTAGTATCTTGGCATGGATTGTCGGTGTGTTTGAAGCCTAAAGCCGGCGACAAACGATATTTCAAGCGCAAACTCAAAAAGCTCGACAGCCCGAGCGTAGTATTTTTCTGCGTAAACTCTTTAGACAAAGCATGTCCCGACGAGCAAGAATTGCTACGACAGCATCTATGCAACCGCCTAAATATTAAGTTGCCAAACGATAATACGACGATTGCCGATGACGAATTTTAGATATCATATTATAATTTTCTTCCTGAAAGCTGTTGCATTTTTGCCGCTGAGCGTTCTATATATCATCAGCGATATTATATGCTTCGTGCTTCACCGCATCGTTGGCTACCGCGTGGAAGTCGTTCGCCGAAATCTTCGCAACTCATTCCCTGAAAAAACGCCCGAAGAGTTAAAGCGATACGAAAATAAATACTATCGCCACATGTGCGATTGCATCGTTGAAACCATCAAATTGCTGCATATCAGCGACAAAGAGATTAGGCAACGCGTCGAGATACATAATACCGAACTCGTAGAAAAAATAGCCTCCGACAAGCGACAAATCATCTTATTTATGGGGCATTACGGCAACTGGGAGTGGGTGCCCGCTATAACGATGGCCATAGACAAGCCTCAGGTGATGGGTGCTCTTTATCGGCCCGTAAAAGACAAGGCCTTCGACCGGGTTATGCTTCGCATTCGTTCGCGTTTTAACAGCGAGTGTATCCCAATGAGACGCGCTTATCGCCGACTCGTTGAATTAAACCGCGACGACAAAACTTTTATGATGGGATTTATTGCTGACCAACGGCCTACGGGTGTCGACCAAAATCATAGGACAATGTTCCTAAACCAAGTAACATCATATCTCGTGGGGGGCGAAACCATAGGCCGTAAAATTAACGCCGAATATGTTTACGCCGACATCGAACGACTAAAGCGCGGGCACTATTCCCTCACATTTAGAAAAATAGAAGTAAGCACCGACGACTACGAAGAATACCCCTACACGCTACAATTCCTCAAAATGCTCGAAGAAACGATACGCAAGGCTCCAGAGTTCTGGCTCTGGTCGCACAACCGCTGGAAAGCCTAAGCCGATTCTATTGTCTTAGCAATCTTCTCAATATTGAGACTACGAGCCGATGCGTCGATAATATCTTTATACACTCCGCCTTTTTTGTACACCTCGTCGGGGTCGCCATACTCTTCCACTCTACCTTGCTGCAAGGCATATACCATCTCGCTATCAATTATTTGTGAGATGTTGTGCGATATTATTATCACCGTACGGTCTTTTTTAATCGCTTCTATACTGTTTTTAATCTGCTCTGTTGCTATAGCATCGAGGCTCGCAGTGGGTTCATCGAGGAATATTATAGGCGGATTTTTGAGGAACATACGCGCAATTGCAATGCGTTGTTGCTGTCCTCCCGAGAGATCCGACGCCTTGTTTTGGAACTGTTTGGGAAGCGCCATTATCTGATCGTAGATATATGATTTCTTCGCAGCCTCAACCACCTCTTCAAAGGTTGCCTCTGGCTTGCCATAGCGTATATTCTCCTCTATCGTTCCATCAAAAATATGATTTTTCTGCAACACCAGTCCTATGTTATCGCGCAAATAATGCGTGTCATATTCTTTTAGGTCGACACCATCAAGTAAGATTGAGCCTTTTTGCGGTTCATAGAACTTATCTAACAGGTTCACCACCGTACTCTTACCTGCTCCCGACAGGCCTACCAAGGCTGTGATTTTACCCGGAACGATTGTCAGGGTCACATCGAAAAGAGCCTGATTTCCATTAGGATATGAGAAATCGACGTTTTTCATCTCAAATTTGCCGTAGATTTTATCGGGGCGATAAGAACCGGAAGCCTCAATCTGATCGTCAGATTGAAGGATATCAAAGAAGCCTTCGGCATATATGAGTGCGTCGTTTACATCATCGAAGATACGCTGCAGCTGAGTTATGGGTGCTATCACATTACTGAACAGCATGACGTGGTACATAATCTTACCGATACTCATGCCGGGATACTCTATAAGCACCAGATAAGCCGTTAAGATTATGACAAGCACCGTACCTACTTGCTTTACAAAACTCTTAACGCCACCATAATAGAAACTCACTTGCCGAGTCTTCATTTGATTGTCGGTAACCCTATTCTGGAGGTCGAGTTGCTTTTCGGCCTCTATCGATTCCCGGTTGAACGACTTAATTACATTTATCGAATCGACTATATTCTTAATTCCCTGACTCTTCGACTCGCGATAGTGACGCATCTCGCGCCGCCACCCTTTAAGCCGACGTGCCTGTCGCCACGTAATCCAGAAGTAAACAGGCACAATGCTCATCGCAACCAAGCCAACGTAAACATTGGCAGCAAACATGAGAATAAGGGCCAGAACGGCGCTCGTAAACAAGGGCAATAAATCAATGAAGAAATTTTGCACCGTTCGCGAAATACTGCTCACGCCTTGGTCGATACGTGCCTGCACCTTGCCGGTGGCATTATCATCTGACGAAAAATATGCCATTTTGAAAGTAAGCACTTTCTCTATAACGGCCTGCGATAGGTCGCGCGAAACAAAAATTCGCATTTTTTCGCCATAGAAACTTTGGGCAAAAGTGATAATGGCCGACAACACCTCCTTACCAAGAAGCACTACTGAAATGATAGTTAATATTCTTGCCGCTTGCGACCATGAAAAGTCGGTACCGATAAGCGCATTTATAGCGTCGACTGTCTTGTCTAACACTATTGCATTAACCTGCTGCATCAAAGAGCCGACAAGTGTGAGAATCAAGGTTATAGCTACAAGCAAGCGATATGGCCGCACAAAGGGACCGATATTCTTGAATAGTCCGAGAAGGTTCATTTTATAATGTGTAATCTGTTATTGCTGTTCATTTTACAAAAGTAGTAAAAAGAATTATGAAAACTCCTAAATGCCGACTTTTATTTCATTTCGGCCTCTTCACCAACAATAATTCATACATCAAAAGCGTAATTTCATACATATTGCACCAATAAACAGCTCAACTAATGGAGTAATTGCGTGAAAAAATTGTACCTTTGCGATAGAATTATAAATATGTACTTTCAATTTACCACATCTACCGAGCTTGTCCGCATACCTATCGACGCCGTTGTTTACATCGCCGCCGATGGCAACTATTCCTCAATCAGAATGGTTGACAATAGCATTTATGTTCTCACTCTTCAACTGGGACAAATTGAAAAACGCATATCGGAGACTGTCAAAAATAACGACAATCGCTTCGTCAGGATTGGTAAAAGCTTGATTGTAAACCGACAATTCATAACAACGATAAACCCTTACCGCCAAAAACTAATTTTGGCCGACGGCCGCACTTTCCGACACGAACTTTCGGCGGCTAAAGAGGCGTTGAAAAATCTTAAAGATCTTTTTGAAAAGGAGGCTACTAAATGAGTGATTTACAGAACGACATCAACGACAATGAAATAAGGATAATTTCATCGGTAGATTCTTGTTTCCTCGAAGATAATCGTAATGAGAAGCGAAAGAATTTGTTTCTTACTATATTGGCATGCTTATTTTGCTTAGCTATTATAGCTATTGCTGCAATGGCTATCTATTTTTCGCTACGCGTCGACAGTGAAGGCCCCGATAATTTAGAGATTGTAAACGAAAAGCCGCTTTCGGAAAATCCTACTCCCGAAGCTATTTACGAGAGAGATTCAATCATTGTTCAACAACCTCCGTATGTAGAAATTGTTGACACTATAGTAAATAAAGAACGCCTATCCTTATTCATTCCCACCAATTCAGTTCCACGTCTTCATATCGGTGTCGATGCACTGCGCGATTCTTCCGCCGTATTGGTTGTTCAAGCCGCCGATATCCGCCGTGACAATGGTGAAATCGTCGGTGCATACGTCTCGAAAGGAAATCTTTTAAGCCGAGGACAATCAAAATCAGGCTTTTGCGCTATTATAAACAAGCAACTTATTATCGGCGTTGCAAACGCTACGCCCTATCTGGAGCAAGCTATTGAGAGCGACGGCTATTTTTTCCGTCAATACCCTCTTGTGGTTGGCGGCCAAGTTGTTGAAAATCAATTACGTTTTTCGTCACTACGAAAAGCTCTTGCCGAGCTCGATGGCAAGACTGTTGTTATCATGAGTCATAAAAAAATGACTCTCAACGAGTTTTCTCAAACCTTGGTCGACCTTGGCGTCAGTAATGCTATATACCTCGTCGGCTCGACTGCCTTTGGCTTTGCAATAGACAAAGACGGCAACAGAGTTGAGTTTGGACGACAACAACAACGCCCGTCGAGAAACACCAATTATATCATTTGGGAATAGCGCTTCGCTCCAGTTCATACAGCACAAGCAACATTTCATACAATGCCCGACAATGTGTAATTGTCGGGTATATTTTTTGTTGCAACTTTGCCAATAAATCAAAACAAATTAGCGCACATGAAAATAAATTTTTCTTCCTTCAAGTCGAAGCCATTATCGAAAGTGTTTACAACACGCAATTGCCTTGTGGCATACTTCATTTTAGTGTCTATAATAGCCGTTGCGCTTGCCATTTATGTAAGCCCGAAAGACAACAAGTCAATGTCAAACGAAGAAGCCGCGATATGGATTGCGGGGTTCACCCCCAATTACATCGACCCGACGAATTCTATAGCGGTAGAATTTACCGACTCGATGATGAGACACCTCGACTTATCTAATTCTTTAGATAATGTATTCTCATTTTCGCCGAACATAAAAGGCAAAACGTCTTTCAATAAAAATCTCGGTCGCATCATTTTTGAGCCCGATGAAGAGTTAAAACCTAATCAGCTATATCATTGTCGCCTAAAAATGAAAAAGATATGCGACATGAAATCATTGGCCGATTTCGCATTCATTTTCTTTGTCAATGGCGCCGAAGTGAAATTTGCCAACATTAAAGCCGGCGTCGACCACTATAACACGCATAATGCTTTCATTAGCGGACGATTAGAGTATAACTCATCGGCCGAAAAAATTGTCAGCTCTGATAAGTATATTATCAAGTGCGATTATAAGGGCGCAAAAATTACGATGGACAATGAATGCTATGATATGGGGCGAGGATTTAAAATAACGGGAATACGACGCTCAAATACTGCGAAAAAAATAAAAATCTCGGTTAGTGGCACAAGTGACTTATCTCCGATAGAACAGACTGTTGAAATACCATCGCTATACGATTTCCTATTGCTCTATGCAGAACGCATCGAAGCGGCCGAGCCTTATATAAACCTCGAATTCAGCATGCAACTATCGCCGCAACAAGAACTTGATGGTCTTATTACTATCGACCAAACACCCGATGTGCGTATAGAACGAAACGGCGCTAATGTCAAAGTCTTTTACCCGAAAAACGGATATGAGAAACTCACACTAAGAGTAGATGAGAATGTAAAAAGCAGCATCGGTAAGAGCCTTGATGAAACGATTGTGCGAAATTTCAATCAAGAACCTATCCCACCGGCTGTAAAGATACCATTCCACGGCTCTATTTTACCCGATAATCAAAACTTAAAATTGCCATTTCAAGCCGTCAATCTCGCGGCTGTTGATGTGGAGGTGATAAAAATATTCCCGGCGAATATAATGTCGTATCTCCAAGAACAAGAATTAAATGACTGTTATAATCTACGCCGATATGGTCGGTTGATATACCGCCACACCGTTAGATTGGATAATGATAAGAATATCGACCTGCACCAGTGGCACGATTTCGCCATCGACCTAAAGGGCCTTTTTGCGCAAGAACATGGGGCTATTTACAATATCAACCTCTCATTCTTAAAAGAGTATTCTTTATACGATAAAAATGAGCCAGAGAACTTCAAAGAGCGTAACAAGCTCACAGATGAAGACACTGAAACATGGAATACGGCTTGGTCCTACTTATCCCGTGATTATCCAATAAATGATTGGAGTGATTATAATTACACCGAACGAGACGACCCGAAAAAATACTCTTACTATATTGTCAGAGGTTATAATACACCCGAAATAAACATCGTAGCCTCAAATCTGGGTATTATAGTAAAACGTGTCGGCGACAATGAGGTAAAAGCGACCGTAAGCGACATTGTTACCACGACTCCTCTCGCCGGAATTCCTGTTACCGCATATAATTATCAATTACAGAAAATCGGCTCAGGGATAACCGACAGCAATGGTTTTGCCGATTTCCGAACGGTGAGTCGACCGTTTATGGTAACAGCTACCGACGGTCGAAGCACTACGTACCTAAAGGTCGCTAACGGCTACGAGATATCTACAAGCAGCTTTGATGTTTCCGGCACAACTCTTACCGATGGCATTAAAGGCTTCACCTACGGCGACAGAGGCGTCTGGAGGCCAGGCGACGATATTCACCTTTCCCTAATTATTGAAGATAAAAACAAGCGGCTTCCTAAAAAACACCCGGTTGTAATGGAGCTATATAACCCTGATGAGCAATTATATACGCGTCAGACATTGACCGAGGGCGTAGATGGCTTCTATGTGTTTAATATTGAAACTGACGAGAATGTAGCTACCGGATTATGGACAGCTAAATTCAAGGTGGGAAACGAAACATTCCATCATCCGGTTAGAATTGAAACTATAAAGCCAAACCGCCTAAAAATAAACATAACGCTACCCGACATAATTCAAGCCAACAAAAAAGAGCGTATCGGGTTAAATGCCCATTGGCTCACAGGGCCTGCGGCAAAAGGTATGAGGGCCGCAATTGAAATGGATTTATACTCCGACCCCACTCCTTTCAAAAAATATCGAAACTACACGTTCAATAATCCAATTGTCTCATACTCTTCAAATCATAAAGAGTTATACTCAGGCGTACTCGACAGCTTGGGAAATATAGTACGCCACTGCACTATTGGGGCCGCAATCAACTCGCCGGGCATGCTCAGAGCTAATTTTACGGCTAAAGTAACGGAGCCCGGTGGTGATATCAGCATAGCGACAAAGTCGGTATCATTCTCGCCATTCGGGGTATATGTCGGCATAGATTTAAGCAAAGATACTTTTGAAACAGATAGCGACATAAAATTGCCCGTCGTAGTGCTCAATCAAGTCGGGATGAGAATGAAAGAACGTGAATTAGAATACAAAATATATCAGATCGATTGGAATTGGTGGTGGCAGGGATCTAACAGCGACTTCAGCAAGTATGTTTACAGTGATTACGCCAACATTGTATCGACAGGAAGTATTACGGCTATCAACGGAGTTGCCGAGATTCCGTTCAAAGTTGAACATCCGGATTATGGAGAATACCTTGTCGTTGTACGAGATACAAAAGGAGGACACGCTACCGGTGGAACCTTCTCTGTTGACTGGCCTGATTGGAGAGGACGCAGCGACAGAGATCATGCCACTGCCAGCACCGAACTTTCTTTTACCCTCGACAAGGAGCAATATGAAGTAGGCGAAACAGCCAATGTATATCTCCCCAAATGCGATGGTGGCCGTGTTTTACTTTCTATCGAAACAGGCTCTAAAGTATTGAAACGTATGTGGGTGCCTCTATCGGGAAATAACGACACTAAATATCAACTGCGCATCGACCGTGATATGGCACCTAACTTCTATGTATCGGCTACCTTGTTAAGGCCACATAAAGGCACCAATTTCGACACACCTATCCGTCTTTTCGGTATCAAGTCGGCAAAGGTTATCGACCGCCTATCGATACTACATCCTATTATTGAAATGCCCGACGAAGTACATCCTCAAAAGGAGTTTTCTATTAACGTTAGAGAGAAAGACAACAAAGCTATGACCTACACTCTTGCTATTGTTGATGAAGGCCTTCTCGACATTACCAACTTCAAAACACCTCAACCATGGTACAGCATGAATAAGAAAGAGGCCTTGGGCGTTAAAACGTGGGATATGTACGACGACGTGATCGGTGCGTTCGGTTCTTCTTTCCGTTCTGTCCTCAGCGTGGGCGGCGACGAAGCACTACGCAAGGCTGCCGGCAAGGAAAAACGTTTTAATCCTGCCGTTAAATTCATAGGTCCGTTCACCATAAACGGCGGGCCTAAGACGCACAAAATTACCCTTCCCAACTACGTGGGGTCGGTTCGCGTCATGATTGTGGCTGCACATGACGGCTGCTACGGGAATGCCGACAAGACAGTGAAAGTGACATCGCCGGTGATGCTTCTATCTACTCTGCCGCGTGCTTTGGCCTACAGCGACACCATTAGCATGCCTGTAAATGTTTTTGCGATGGATGAAGGCATTAAAAATGTCAACGTGAGCATTGAAACCAACGGCCCGATTAAAGTTCAAGGGGCTAAAAGCAAGAATGTAGTCTTCGACCAACAAGGCGAAAAATTGATTTTCTTCAAATTGGCCTGCGAGAACGCCAGAGCTCAAAAAGCGCGTATTATCCTCACGACTCGAGGCAATGAAAACATTATCCGCGACACGACTTATATCAGCGTTTCTAACCCGATGCCTAATATATTGGAAACTGTTGAAAAAGCGCTTGCGCCTAACGAAAGGACAGAATTGACGTGGAATTCTTCGCCCGCCGGTAAAGTTTCGCTCCAAGTGGCATCGTTGCCGTCTATCAACTTCAACGCCATTACCCTGTTTATGGAGTACTATCCACACCTGTGTACCGAGCAGCTATCGTCGAAAGCTCTCTTTATGCTCTATGGCCGCAAGTTCCTCGACGAAAAAAACAGAGAAAAATGCGAAAAACAATTGCCACTGATAATAAAGGCTATTCAATCGCGGCAACTCCCATCGGGTGCCTTTACATATTGGATGGGGGATAAGATTGAAAATGAATGGGTAACATCGTTAGCGGGCTTAGCTCTCGTTGAAGCATCACGCCAAGGTTTCAGAACTAACAACGAATGTATTGAGCGATGGAAAAACTATCAAGTATCGGTCTCAAGAGAGTATCGGCACTCAATATATACCGATTTATTGCAGTCTCTTCGCCTCTACTCGCTCGCGGTGGCAAACTCGCCACAGACAGCGGCCATGAACCGCCTTAGGGAGTCAGGAGCTATATCTCGCAGCGCTGCCTTCTGCCTGGCTTCGGCTTACGCAGAGACAGGAAGAATCGACGTGGCCACAAATATGATAGAGCGTGCTGAAAAATCAGAGATCTCCAAGCGAAAAGAAATCATTGATTCTCCGCTTCTTGATAAGGCTATTGAATTGGAAGCCTACGCACAATGCGGATTATTTGCCAAAGCCATACCTGTAGCTCACGATATATCTAAGAAGTGCAACGGCAGCTCGTATGTTACTCAAGACATATCATTCGCTACTATCGCCATGAGCACTCTGAGCAACAACACCGACAACAGCACTCCCTTTGTAAAACTCACTCAACAAGGGCGGGCGCCGATCTCTATTAATAGTATCAATTCACTTGAAAACATTGATATAGACTGCAACAACGGCAAGATGTCGGTAGAAAACATCGGTAGCAGCACTGTTGAATTATCGCTTATGAATTCATATCAACCATCACCTCAAAAAACCGTAAAACCGGAGGAAAACGGTCTGAAAATGTCAATATCGTATTTCAACATGAAAGGTAACCGCATTTCAATAAACGACATAAAAGAAGATAGCGAATTCACTGCACGTATTTCTGTGACCAACTATAGCGACGACATCGCCAATGCGGCCCTGTGCTACAATATACCCGCCGGGTGGGAGATATGGAATGACCGCATTTACGGGCATGCACACGACGAGTCGGAGTATCGTGATATTAGAGACATTTCTATCAATTACTATTTCGCTATAAAACGAGGTGAATCTAAGAAATACGAAGTTCGGTTGAGGGCTGCCTATCAAGGCTCATATCTGCTGCCTCCGTCTGTGTGTGAGGATATGTATAACCCCGTATGTAGGGCTTTAACGGCCAATCGCCGGGTAACAGTATCTAAATGAAACGAAAAAGCATTAAACTAACTATTGCCGTAGCAACCGGAGCAATCCTGTTGCTATGGCTTTTTTGCCTGCCCAAAAACATGTTTGGCAACGTGCCGTATTCTACTGTCGTCACTGCTAACGGTGGCGAATTGCTTGGCGCAAGAGTAGCCGACGACGGGCAATGGCGCTTCCCTCCTTGCGACACCATCCCGGAGAAATTTAGGCTATCTTTAATTGAATATGAAGACCGTAGCTTTTATTCGCATTGCGGCATTAGTGCTCGTGGCATTGCACGTGCTATATGGCAAAATATATCTAACCACCGCATTGTCAGCGGGGGAAGTACTATAACGATGCAGACCATACGCCTTCATCGGCGCGGCAAGCGAAACTTAATCGAGAAAACGATTGAAATGTTTATGGCAATTCGTCTTGAATGTAGATACACTAAAGACGAAATCTTAAAAATGTATGTCTCGCACGCTCCATTCGGTGGGAATGTGGTCGGTATCAATGCTGCCGTATGGCGTTATTTATGCAATGACGGCAACGATATGTCGTGGGCCGAGGCTGCTACTCTCGCCGTGCTTCAGAATGCGCCATCGCTTATTCACCTTTCGAAGAATCGCGACAAACTATTGACTAAACGCAACAGACTACTCAAGCGCCTGCGCGACAAGGGTTTATTAAGCGACGATGAATACGAACTCGCCATTGAAGAACCTTTAATCGACAAGCCTTATCCTATGCCACAGACGGCTCCACATATTGTCGAATACTATAACAAAACACGCCATGGTTTGAAATCGGTAACGGCTATCGATGCATCTTTGCAATATCGATTGGAATCGCTTGCTTCACATTGGCGTAGCGACCTGGCGCTATCGGGTATTAACGACCTCGCTGCCGTTATTGCCGACGTTTTTACCGGCGACATAATAGCATATTGTGGCAATGCCGATATAAATGCCGATAGAGAGGGTAAGTGGGTAGATATCGCACGTGCGCCACGGTCGTCGGGTAGCATTCTGAAACCTTTACTTTATTGCGCCGCTCTACAAGAAGGGGTAATCCTTGATAAGACTATTTTGCCCGACATCCCTACGAATTTTGGGGGCTTTGCACCTAAAAATTTCGATGGCACGTACTCCGGATTTATCGATGCAAAAAGTGCTTTGGCTCTATCACTAAACGTGCCCAACGTATGGCTGCTCAAAGAGTTTGGCGTCTCACGATTTGCCGAGTTCCTCAAGCGATGTGGCCTATCGACACTCTCAAGACCGGCCGACAAATATGGTCTTTCTCTAATTTTGGGTGGCGCGGAAGTTTCGTTGCTCGACATTGTCTCTTGTTACGCCGCGCTGGCTCGAAACGAGGCCGGATTTCCACTGAACGACAGCATAGCAATATACTCAACGCTCGATGCCATGAGAGATGTCAACCGCCCCGACCAACTCGATTGGACTCGCGTAAGTTCCGTCCAAAATATCGCGTGGAAAACAGGCACAAGCTACGGGGCAAGAGATGGTTGGGCGATTGGAATAACACCGAAGTATGTTGTTGGCGTATGGGTGGGGAATGCCGACGGTAGCGGTGTAGCCGATTTGACAGGAGCACGATGCGCCGGCTCGGTAATGTTTGATATCTTCAATATACTACCCTCCTCTGGCTGGTTCAAAAAGCCCGACGGAAATAAGCAAGCTGTATGTTCTCATTCCGGACACCTGGCCGGTAAATACTGCGAATCAACAGTGATGCAAACGGTATCGGATAAGGCCATCCATAGTCGACGCTGCCCTTACTGCTCGCAAATACCCGTTTCAATCGATGGGCTACGACGGGTTTCAGATGCCTCGGAAACATCTACGATGAAATCATTTTTCCTATTACCGCCTATCCACAAATATTATTACAAACAGATTCACATCGATTATATTGAGCCTCCCGAAAACCCGGATAACGACGACTCCGTCATGAAATTTATATATCCTGCTAATGGTACCACACTATCGTTACCCAAGACGCACGACGGCTCATCCTCCGAAATAATCTGCAAGGCCACACACAACAATCCCTTAGCCGAGCTCTTCTGGCACCTCGACAACGATTATATTGGAAGCACGACCGATATTCATCAAATCAATATCAGTCCAAGCACCGGGACTCACCGACTCAGTATTTTCGACCACACAGGCTCTCAACAGTCGATAGAAATCATGGTTAAGTAACACCGACAACCGGCCTATCTCACCACCTGCGTAAACTCAGGCGTATAGCCCTGCGGGACAACGACATAGATAGTCGAGGAAGACTCGCGGCCGTCGGGCGTCTGCGATTTTACGTCGAAACGGTAATCCTCTGTGCCGTCATAGCTATGTTTGGCAACCATTACGGGTGTGCCGAGCGGGAACTGGTAATCGCCGCAGGCAGCGTCGAATACTGCAATATCCTCCTCCGTTACCGGCACTGCCTCGCCATACTCCGGCAGCGGGGCTGTCTCACCCTCGATGAGGAAGTGCGAGATTTCAGCCGGAGCATTTTCGATGCAGTAAATTCAACAAATTGACGTTCAGTCTTTTATACTTAATAAGGTACAAAGAGGGTTCTGGAAGCGAAAAAACAAATTATGACAAATTCAACTGCTTGATAATCAGCGAGTGCGTATATCCGTTTGTACCTCAAAAATTTCAATGTCCCAATACCTACATTGTCTAACGACAACTTTATCAAAATCAAGTATTTACACACGATTTGTGCGACCTCGTTCGCTCTTTTGCAAAGTTAGTAAAATTTCTCCGTTTGTACCCCGAAAAATCATAGTAAAATTTCGTAAATTTGCAATATGACTAAGACAAATCAGATACAACTTTTCAACGAGAAGAAAGTCCGTACAGTTTGGGACAGTGAGAAAGAGGAATGGTATTTCTCCGTTGTAGATGTAGTGGAAATACTCACCGACAGTAAGAATCCCACGGATTATTTAAAAAAACTAAGAAAAAGGGATCCGGAATTACACTACTTCTTGGGGACAATTTGTCCCCAGATAGCAATGAAGACTCACACCGGCGTTTTAAGAAAAACATTGGCTGCCGACATGACAAGTATCTTCCGACTTATTCAGTCCATTCCGGAATGGTTGTATCCCAGTTTTCGCCTAACCCAATAACCTTCAACAATCTTAGGAGAGTGCTTATTGATATGTCGGTCGTTTTTCCCGATTCAAATTTATAGAGAGTAGTCATGCCGATTGATGAAGCCTCGGAAACCTCTTTACTATATCAGATTAATTTCTTATTTTTGAAAAAATAAAACATTATGCCTACGAATAAGGGAGCATTGGTAAGGAGACAGGTTCTTGATGGGTGCTTAAGCAGTCGTCAAGAATATACCTTGCGACAGTTAATGGAAAAGTGTAACGATGTACTAAGAGACAAAGGATTTAAATTAGTGACTTCTGAAAACACAATTCACACTGATATGTTTGAAATGGAAGCCCAATATCCACAGGCAGAAATTATTAGCTATAAGAAAGGTCGTAATGTATTTTATAGATATAAAGACAAGGGTTTTTCTATATATAAGTTGCCATTAACAAACGAAGAAATTTTAGGACTGACTCAAGCTCTGTCTGTGTTATCCC
The DNA here is from genome assembly GCA_022508985.1 of Muribaculaceae bacterium. Lineage (GTDB taxonomy): Bacteria > Bacteroidota > Bacteroidia > Bacteroidales > Muribaculaceae > CAG-873. Next base: position 1,624 of record JAFLUA010000001.1, on the reverse strand, counting down.
GCTTTGACGGAATGCCCGGGTATGAATGGCTCGATAATATTGTTGAAAGATTCAAGCCTTACATCAATATTGATAGTAATGTGAAGAACCTTGTGAGCTTTGATGAAAACATACAGTTAAAAGGAAGAGAGCATTTCTCTCGACTGCTTAATGCAATAGCTACTAAAGAGGTCCTTTTAATCAGGTACAGCGGTTATAATAATCCACAAGAAATAAAAGCGATAATTCATCCTTATTTTATCAAAGAGTATAATAACCGGTGGTTTTTATTTGCTTACAACGAAGAAGCCGATAAAATTTCTAATTTCGCATTCGACCGCATATTAGAGCTAACCTCTATTCCAAAGAATTTCATTGAAAATACTACAACAGACTTTAATCATTTCTTTGATGATATGATCGGGGTTTCAAGAAATGAGGGAGATGTACCGCAAGAAATTCATTTATTTATATCTCAAGCCCAATTACCTTATATATTATCCAAACCACTTCATATCAGTCAAAAGATAATTGATAAAACTCCGGAAGGTGCCGTTATTTCAATAAAAGTGATTTTTAATTTTGAACTCGAACAAAAAATTTTATCTCTTGGAGAGAATGTAATTATATTGAAACCTAACGAATTACGCGAAAAGATAAAATATAGAATATTTGAGATGACAAAAAAATATCAATAGCCTCAGTAAAATTGAGGCTATTTTCATTACTTTTGTGCAGAATTAAAAATTATCGATAATGACAGCACAACAATTAGCCTCATTAATTTGGGACATAAAAGATATTATCCGGGATGTTTATGAAGATCCCGAAGTGGAAAATGTTATTCTTCCGTTCACGCTTTTGCGGAGAATGGATTGCATTCTTCAGGATAAAAAGAAGATTATTGACGCGGAACTCGAAAAGGTTCCCGAACAAATGCGTCCACTCAAATTGAAACTCTTGATGGATGAGCATAATCTTTCTTTTTACAATACTTCCAAGTTCACCCTGTCGCAGTTGTTGGCTGCTCCCAATGAAATTGCCGATAACTTTAAAACCTATCTTGAAGGATTTACCGACAATGTAAAGGATATCCTTAACAACTTCACCCACGAAGACAGCGAGGCAGGCGACTTAACTCGTATATATTCACGACTTGACCGTGCCGGTTTGCTTTTTGCCGTAACTCAGGCCTTTGTATCTAAAGCCGACTTAAGACCGGAGGTTGTGGATAATGCAATGATGGGAACAGCATTCGAAACTGTCATACGTTGGTCAAAAGAATCCTCCAACACAATGGCCGGACAATTCTACACTCCCAAAGATATAGTGCGTCTTCTTGTCGCTCTGGTAATGTGCGGTAAAGAGGAGGAAATTAACACTCTCGGGCAGCACTTCTCAATCTACGATCCATGTTGTGGAACAGGTGGAATGCTTACGGTGGCAAAAGACTTCCTTAAAAATGCTACCGACCGCACCGATATGAAAGTATACCTCTATGGTCAGGAAAAAAACGAGAAGACTTACGCCATCTGCAAGAGCGATATCCTGTTGATGGGCGATGCAACAGCCAACCAAGATGGACAGATTGCTGTTGGCAATACCCTTACTGACGATAAGTTCGCCGGCAAGACTTTCAATTATA